>NZ_CP159289.1:3125000-3760000 GCF_040448675.1 Dyadobacter sp. 676
CTTACAGGACCGGAGATTACAGAATGCTTTTAACGGTTTTTCCTAACTTTGGCTTTTGCTATATATTATAAGTAATTGGAAAAGCATACAACTTTGAACCACAACGATTATCTATCGACCTTGAATGAGCCCCAACGGGAGGCTGTGCTGCACGGAAATGGCCCTTTGATGATCATTGCGGGCGCGGGTTCGGGGAAAACCAGGGTACTTACCTACCGCATTGCGCGGCTTATCGAGACGGGTGTCGACCCATTCCGCATTTTGTCCCTCACATTTACCAATAAAGCCGCCGGCGAAATGCGCAGCCGGATCGAAGGTGCCGTAGGTACCGAGGCGCGGAATATCTGGATGGGGACTTTCCACTCTGTTTTTGCCAAAATCCTCCGTATCGAGGCCCGCTACCTGGGTTATACCAGTGATTTCTCGATCTATGATACCGACGACTCGAAGTCGTTGTTAAGAAGCATCATCAAGGAGTACAACCTCGACGATAAGGTTTACAAGGCCAATGTGGTCTTTAACCGGATCTCGGGCGCGAAGAACCGGCTCATTTCGGCGGACGACTACATTAATAATGCAGTGATCCAGGCCGACGACGATGCGGCGAAAATGAAGGAGATCGGCAGGTTGTATAAAACTTATGTAACGCGCTGCTTCCAGGCCAATGCGATGGATTTCGACGACCTGCTGTTCAACACCAATATTCTTTTCCGCGATTTCCCCGACGTGTTATATAAGTACCAGCACAAGTTTCAGCATGTGATGGTGGACGAGTTTCAGGATACGAACGTTTCGCAATACCTGATTACCAGGAAATTGTCGGCCGTACACCGCAACATAGTCGTCGTGGGTGACGATGCACAGAGCATTTACGCATTCCGCGGCGCCAACATCGAGAATATCCTCAATTTCGAAAAGGACTTCCCCGATGTGCGGGTGATCAAGCTGGAACAGAACTATCGCTCGACGAGCAATATCGTGAATGCCGCCAACTCGGTGATCGCGCGCAACAAGGCGCAGCTTGAAAAACATACATTTACTTCCAACGAGGAAGGCGCACTGATCGACGTGATCAAGGCTAGCTCCGATAATGAAGAAGGCCGGCTGGTGGCGACGGCGATTTTTGAAGAAAAAATGCAGAAATCGCTGCGGAACGAGCATTTCGCGATTTTGTACCGGACCAATGCACAGTCGCGCTCATTTGAGGAAGCCCTGCGAAAATTGGGGATCAAATACCGGATAGTGGGCGGCCAGTCTTTTTACCAGAGGAAAGAAATCAAGGATTTGCTGGCCTACCTGCGGTTTACAGTGAACCAGCGGGATGAAGAAGCTTTCAAACGGATCATTAATTTACCCAAAAGAGGAATTGGCGATACGACGGTAGCTAAAATCGCGGTGACTGCCTCGGAAAATAATGTTGCGATCTGGGATGTGGTGGCTAATATCAATCAATTTGGCTCGGGACGCTCCATCACACCTATCGAAGGGTTCGCCACGCTAATCAAAAGTTTTAAAATCCTGGTCGAAGAAGGTAAGGATGCTTATGAAATTGCTTCCCACATCGCCAAAGCGTCGGGCATATTGCGTGAATTGTATGAAGATAAGACCGTAGAAGGCCTTTCGCGCTACGAAAACGTGCAGGAATTGCTGAACGGGATCAAAGAGTTCGTCGACAGTGAGGAGAATGAGGACAAGACGCTCAGCGCATTCCTTCAATCTGTTTCACTATTAACCAATGCCGACGAGCCCGACGACAACAACGACCACGACCGTGTGACGATGATGACGATTCACTCGGCCAAGGGCCTGGAATTCAGGAATGTGTTCATTGTGGGACTGGAAGAAGATCTTTTTCCAAGCCAGATGATGCTGGAAAGCCGGCAGGACCTCGAAGAAGAAAGAAGGCTTTTCTACGTGGCGATCACGCGCGCCGAGAAAAAATTGTCGTTCTCCTATGCCGAGAGCCGTTATCAATGGGGCCGGCTGAAAATGTGCGAGCCGAGCCGCTTCCTGCTCGAAGTCGATCAGCGGTATCTGAATGTCAATAAAATGGTGCAAAGCGCCCTGGACCGTGATACTACGCCGCCGGTCACGACTTTTGCACGCAACCTTATTCAAAGAAAAACAGAAGCCAGGCCGGCAGCAACGGCTGCTACAAGCCATGTCCCGTCGCCCGATTTTGTACCCACCGACACGTTTGACCTCGCCGAAGGAGACAAGGTCGAGCATTTGAAATTCGGTTTCGGGGTGGTGACCAAGATGGACGTCAATGGTACGGACAGAAAGGCGACGGTCAAATTTGACCTGGTAGGAGAAAAGACGCTGCTGCTGAGTTTCGCAAAACTGCGGGTACTGAAATAAATGCAGGAGAATGGTGAAAGTATGTTAATTCCAAGCTTTTTTTGTAATAAATCTTACCCTAAACTTCACTGATTAAAACCATACATTATGTTTATTGAAAAAGATATTCAACAAATAAAGGAAAGAGGGAGCGATCTGAGCGTCATAGAAGAGCAAGTCCGCTATTTTGAAAAAGGCTTTCCGTTTTTGCAACTGTCGAAGGCGGCCACGGTGGGCGACGGCATTATCAGGTTGACGGACGATGAGATTGCCCGGCTAATCAGTGAGTACGACAAAAGTGCTGCGGACGGCGAAATTGCACTTTTGAAATTTGTACCGGCTTCCGGTGCGGCTACCCGTATGTTCAAGTCGCTGTTCAGTTTTTTGCAGGAAGATAAAAAGGACAAGTCGGTTGAAGAATTTTTCACGAGGCTGAAAGATTTCGCATTTTATGAGGATCTGAAAGTATGCCTGGCCGCCGACGGGTACGATATCGAGGCGGCTGACGAGAAAACGATTGCTTCCTACTTCCTGACCAGCAAAGGGTTGGGATATGGCGAGCTGCCAAAAGGGCTTTTGAAATTCCATAATTATCCCGACCGCTCCCGCACGCCGCTGGAAGAGCATCTGGTGGAAGGCGCGAAGTATGCGAATGCGGGAAGCAATGTACAAATCCATTTTACGGTATCGCCGGAGCATCGCGATAAATTCGAAAAACTGGTGGTAGAAGTACTTCCCGGTTACCAGACGCAATACGGTGTTCGCTATATCGTGTCTTTCTCAGAACAAAAAAGCTCGACCGACACCATCGCCGTTAACCTCGACAATACACCATTCCGCGAAAAGGACAACTCGCTGTTGTTCCGCCCGGCAGGCCACGGCGCATTGCTCGAAAATCTCGGACAGCTGGACGCGGACATTATTTTTATCAAAAACATCGATAATGTTGTTCCCGACCGCATTAAGGGCGAGACCATTACCTATAAAAAGGCATTGGCGGGCATTGTATTAAGATACCAGAAAAAAATCTTCGCTTACCTCGATAAACTCGCCGGAAATCCCGACGCCGCATTGCTTACAGAACTTGATAACTTTTTCCGTAAAGAACTTTGCGTGATCCCGCCAGTCGGTTTCGAATCATGGAGCGATGGGCAAAAGAAGGAATATTTCATCAGGAAGCTGGATCGGCCGTTGCGTGCGTGCGGAATGGTGAAAAACCAGGGTGAGCCAGGGGGCGGGCCTTTCTGGGCGGAGAATGCCGATGGATCGTCATCGCTGCAAATTGTAGAATCGGCTCAGGTGGATGTCGATAATGCGGATCAAAACAGTATTTTCAAGAACTCGACACACTTTAATCCCGTCGATCTGGTGTGTGCGGTGAAGAATAGAAAGGGCGAACTCTATGATCTGAAGAAGTTCCGGGACCCGCAGACGGGCTTCATTACAGGCAAATCCAAGGACGGTAAGGAGCTGAAGGCGCAGGAATTGCCCGGTTTGTGGAATGGTTCCATGGCCGACTGGAATACCCTGTTCGTAGAAGTGCCGCTGATCACCTTCAATCCTGTAAAAACGGTGAACGACCTGCTCCGCGAGCAGCATCAATAGCATTTGCAGCGATACCAAATAAAAAATGGTCGGAAGCGCTTCCGACCATTTTTTATTCAAGTTTATGGGTCTAGAGTTTAAAGTTCAGAGTTTAAAGTTCAGAGTTTAAAGTTCAGAGTTTAAAGTTCAGAGTTTAAAGTTTAAGTCAACTCTCGACTCATCAACTCTTAAGCATCAAGGTATCGGTAACACTTTGCTTTCTTTGAATGTCGAGAGGATCACCATCGTTTGGGTGCTGGCAACCTCTTCGATTTCGTTGATTTTTTCGAGCATCAGCTTTTGGTAGGTGCTGATGTCTTTGGAAATCACACGTAAAAGGAAATCACCTGTCCCTGTAATGTGATGGCATTCAATGACTTCCGGGATGGCGTGAATTTTCTCTACAAATGACTCAGTTACCGCCTTGCGGTGGCCAACCAGTGAAATCTGGACAAAAGTGCTCACGCCCAATCCTACTTTTTCAGGTTCCAGTTGCGCATGGTAGCTTTTGATGATTCCCGATTGTTCCAATTTTTTCACGCGCTCCAGCGTCGGGGCCGGTGAAAGGCCTATTTCTTTGGATAATTGGGCGTTGGTTATCTTCGCGTTGGTTTGTAAAATCTCCAGTACTTTGCGGTCTATCTGATCTAACTTAATAATGGCCGACATTTCTCTATGACTAAGGTTTATATGACGCCCCCATTCCGAGGCGCTGCAAAACTAATTAGTTTCCCGAAGATTCTTGTAATATTATACTGAAAATTTGTCCAAAAAAAGAATTATCGTAGGTAAAATATGATTTTAGTATTGAAATATTAGGCTATTTCAAATGTAACCTGTTGTCCTCGCTGTGGTTACACGGCATAAGTTTCTATTTTTTCCAGGAAATCCTGGTAAGTCCGGGTAATGCCCTCTTCCAGTTCGATCGTGTGTTTCCAGCCCAATGCATGCAGCTTGCTGACGTCCATCAGTTTTCTTGGTGTACCGTCAGGCTTGTCGGTATTCCACTTGATTTCTCCCTCATAACCGACCACTTTCCGGATCATTTCGGCCAAATCCTTAATGGCCACATCCGCACCTACTCCGACGTTCAGGAAGCCTGCCTCGTTGTAGTTCTGCATCAGAAAATAGCAGGCGGCCGCCAGGTCGTCGGCGTGAAGGAATTCGCGGAGCGGCGAACCCGTACCCCAAAGCTCCACAAACGGCTTGCCTTCTTCTTTCGCCTCATGGAACTTGCGGATCATGGCCGGCAGGACGTGCGAATTGTTGAGATCGTAATTGTCGTTCGGTCCATATAAATTGGTGGGCATTACCGAAATGAAATTGCAGCCGTATTGCGCTCGGTAGGCTTCGCACATCTTGATACCTGCAATTTTCGCGATGGCGTAGGGTTCGTTGGTAGGTTCGAGCAGGCCGGTAAGCAGCGAATCTTCCTGTAAGGGCTGCGGCGCCAGTTTCGGATAAATGCAGCTGGATCCCAGGAACATCAGCTTTTTAGCGCCCGTGCGGTATGCGCTGTCGATGACGTTATTCTGTATCAGCAAGTTATCGTTCAGAAATTCAGCGCGGTAAATATTGTTCGCCATAATGCCTCCCACCTTGGCGGCGGCGAGAAAGATGTATTCAGGGCGTTCCGCTTCAAAAAATGCCCGCACGTCGGCCTGATTACGAAGATCGAGCTCGGACGAGGTTCTGGTGATGATATTGTCGAATCCTTCTTTTTCCAGTTTTCTTAGAATGGCGGAACCAACCATTCCCCGGTGCCCGGCAATATAAATTTTAGCGCTTTTTTCCACGGTGTTTTTTTAAATTTGTATTGGAAATCAATATAGAAAAAACCAATTCGTTACAAAAGTAACAATCTTGCCCAGAAGAAAAATCCTATATTCATGCAAAGAGTAGCACTGTTTTGCGGCTTTTTTACAATCTGTCTCTCGGTTTCCGCTCAGGGTCAGGAAGGTCGGAAGGACACCCCAGCCCCGTCCTGGCTTCCCAAAGAGCAGGTGAAAAAGGATACGGCTACGCGTTCCAACGACCTGAAATCGTTCGTTTCGGGGCTGGATCCCGTAGTAGGAGCATCGGCACCCGGCGGGAAGGGCAAATCCACAAACCTTTCGACGTTGTTCGGCGAGACGATCCCCGACCTCGGGCTTCGCGTAAAAGAATACAAAAACCAGAAGAAAGACCGGAAGGCGCGAAAAGAAAGGGCCCGCCTTGCAAAAGTGCAATACGAGGGCATTCCGATGCAGAGTATGTCGGTCAAGTACGGCAGCGGCGACCGCGCCACGGTCGAGAATTTCCACGTATTGAAAGAATATAAGCCCATTGACCCATACGTGCGCGCGACGGAAACGAGGTGGTACGACAAAAAAAGCCGGAAGCTGAGCTCTTCCGTCGTGAAAGACAAGGCGCAGGCCCTTCCATTGCATGGATCATATAAAAAGTATAGTGGCGAAAACCTGATCGAGGAAGGATATTATTACATGGGTGTCAAAGACGGCCGTTGGGTAAAATATGATACCAAGTACAACCTCATCGACAAGGCTATGTGGCACCGTGGGTTCCCTGCCGAATCGCGCATAACTTATTATGACTCAGCGCACACGCAGATCAAGGAAGTAGTGCCGATCGCCTTCGGAGAAGTGGAAGGCGAATACCTGCAGTTTTATAAGGAAGGACAGCTCGCGGTGGACGGCAAGTATGATTCCGGCAAAAAAGTGGGCCGTTGGGTCGAATATTACCAGTTCCGCCGCCAGCGCAAGAAAGAAATCCAATATCCCAAAACCGCCTGGGACGATGATTTCGAGCCATTTATTCTGCGCGAATGGGACGAAAAAGGTAAGCTGCTTTACGATTACACTAAAGACCCCCGCGCATCCGCTGAAGAGGAGGAAACCGAAAATTAGCTGGCGGATGGTTGAAAATCACGAGTCACCTGCTTAATTAGCGTGCATGTTTTCATTTTTCCTCCGTTTTGTCAGAGAAAAAGGCTGGCTTGCATGGTTATTGTGCCTGATACCCGTTCTGATTTATATTTGGGTATTTAAGGTCATTGCATTGAATGTCAACTATGTAGCATTCGACGACATCCTGATCCTGGGCATTATTCCGGAATTTTCGAAAGCCGACCTCGCCACAAAGTGGAAGTTGCTGACGACCCTTTTCCCGGAGCACCGCCTGGTTTTTTCACGCTCCGTAATCCTGCTTTTACACAAAACCTTCGGCACAGTCGACCTTGTGTGGCCGATGATTATCGCCAATAGCTGCTGGGCGCTTTGCGCGTTGGTTTTTTACCGTGCATTCCGGCATTTAAGGGTTTCTGTCTGGTATTTTGTGCCGGTTATGTGGCTCTGGTTTAATATCCAGTCGTTTGAGAACATCTTCTGGGGCGTGAGCTCGCTTTGCAATTTCGGAGTGATCCTTTTTGTGCTTTGCGCGCTCTATTTTGCGGCTTACGAAACCCGGCGGATCGCCATTTCGCTGTTGTTTGCCGTCGCAGCTACGTTCACTTACGGCAATGGATTGATGGTTTTTCCGGTAATAGGCCTGATATCCTTGCTGGGAGGCTACCGCAGGCAGTTCCTGATCACCTTCGCTACGGCGCTCGTTATCGCCGTTATCTATTTCATCGATTTTACGCCCATCACCCAAAATCTCGATTTCTCTGATCCAAAACAGGTGAAGGAAGGCTTTTTCGGGTTCTTCGGCTTCATAGGCTCCTGGGCGACACTAACAGCATACGGTACGCCAATTTCCGGCCTATACGCGGCGGCGGCCATGGGAATGCTGATGATTGCCGCTTTTTTTGTTTTATACCGAAAACAATACATCCCGCTCTGGAACTCGACCTGGTTAAAAGACCGCTACGACAACCCGACAGCGCTTTTTGCGCTTGCAATAGCAATTTTTACGGGCATTACCGCCCTAGCCCTCACATATAAACGTATCCCCACCGACACTTTCGAAGGCATGTTCAAGGGACGCTACCGGATGTATTCGACCTTGTGGTGTATTGCCCTTTATATGGGATTTATCGCGATTGCCCGGCCGACAGTCCGGAGGCGATTCGCCCCGGGGATATTTGGCGCGGCTATTATCGTAAACCTCGTGCTGCTTCACGGCAATTTCGCCGGCGCCGTTAACAACCGTCGTGCGGCCATCGCGCAGGAATTCAATGCGCGGTACAATGCCGACTGGCTTGGCCTGCGTATGTTTTCGATGGACCAGCGGCATTATGAAAAGATCCGGTCATACTACCGCTCCGGCGATCCGCTTTCGGAAGGCTGGAACCCGCGCGCGGATTCCGTACATTGCGGCAGCGCGTATCAGCCGGACGAGGTCGGCCTGCTCGGTAATCATATTGTCGTGGGTTTTCACCGGGATTTTTTCAAACCCGAAAAAGATTACTCCGACGGCGCTTATGTGATCCTTAAATCGGCCGGGCATGTTTACGCATCGCCTCCCAACCAGGCGGCAGTGCCGCTGAAAACGACGCTGCGGCGCGGCATGTATTTCAGCAGAGGGATTAATGCAAGTTTTCATACCGCGAATGTCGAACCTGGTATTTACAAAATTTACCTGCTCGTGCGCAAAAACGGACGGAATACGATTCACTGTACCGGCAAGACGTGGGAAGAGAAGGAATGATCAGAACTTGTCGCGCATCCGTGTGAGAATGCGTTCTACTTCCTTGCGCACATCGGCGGTGGGTTGGGTAAAATTGTTATTCATAAAGCTGAAAGCAAGTATCTTGCCTTTTCTGGTTATCAAATAGCCGCTCAGGTTATAAACATTGCTTAAACTGCCGGTTTTCGCATAAACAAACGGCGTCTCGCCTTTGAAGAGGTTTTTTAAAGTACCGCTTTTTCCTCCTGCCGGCAGTATTTTGAATAGCCTTTCCTGCGGGACTTTCGCGTAAATTTTCTGCAATAATGCGACCATCGTCCTGGGCGTAAACAAGTTATAGCGGCTGAGCCCCGAGCCATCTTTCCAAACCGGTTTATCCGGCACGTCGGCCAGATGGTGTTCGATCGCATGTGAGATAGCTTTTTCGGTGTTGAGCGGCAGTTTGTTGGCGGTTGCATAGAGCAGCATCAGTTGTTCCGCCAGCATATTATCGCTGACCTGCATCATGCGGGTGTAAAGTGAATCCGACGGAATGCTGTGCACCGTTTGCAGCTCTATTTCCAAGGGAATATCTATCAGTTTGATTTCTTTTTTCAGCGTATCGTTCAACAATTGCAGGGTCAGCAGGTCGCTCATATGGACCGGTATGTCGCGTGTAATGCTTTGATTACCTGACAGTTTAGGGTAATGAAAGACATTTTGCAGTTCTTCCCTTTCGATGCCCGAAACGGTGGTGTCGGGCACAAGCGACTTTTGCCAGAAGCGGGGATTGGCCCGGTATTCACCGGCCGGCGTGGTTTTGAAGCGCACAATATTGCCGTAAACCGGCATGGCGGTCACCTCCGGTTGATAATAATCGTTGTAATCGCTCCAAGCCCATCCTGGACCGAAACGTTTGTTTTCAAAATGATAGGGGGTGTAAAAAATCTGGTCCTTGCGGCCTTTCAGAAAGTCGAAAACCTTGCTATACGGCAGGTCGGGGTGCAGTAGCGAAGGGTCCCCGGTACCGCGGATAATGAGCAGTTCGCCCCATTCGAGGTATTCCAGGCCCGGAATGGAATCGCCAAGAGCGGAAAGGCCCGCATAAAAGCTGAACAGTTTGGTGTTGGACGCAGGAACGAAATATCTGTTGGCCTGATACGACGCGATCGGCTTCTTTTCGCCAATGCGGGCGATCGAAACGCCGGTATGTTGTTGACTTAAAACCACCGAGCGATCGATTTCACGTTTGAGATAATGGGAGGCGGAACAGCCCGATAATATGACAATACTGATGAAGAAGAGCAGCGTGCGCATGGAAAGGGGTTAAAATGAACTTTAAACAAAGATAATATTTTAGCGGTATTGGCAAATTTATCAAACGAGCGGCTTATCGCTTTCGATAAAGCCACGAATGCAATTACTTTGTAAAATCTGATTTACCACAATTAAAAAGCATGTTTTGATGGCTGATATCCGGTCTGTCCTGAAACAATATTGGGGTTACGACACTTTCAGGCCATTTCAGGAGGATGCCATCAAGGCCGTTCTGGATGGCATGGATACGCTGGTTTTGCTTCCGACCGGCGGTGGGAAATCCATCTGTTTTCAGGTGCCGGTAATGGCTTCCGAGGGTATTTGCATCGTGGTAACGCCGCTCATTGCGCTGATGAAGGATCAGGTGGAACAGCTGAAACGCAGGCACATTCCTGCGGCGGCGATCCATTCGGGTATGAGCAAGACGGAGATCGATATTACGCTCGATAATTGCATTCATGGAAATACGAAGTTCCTCTACGTGTCGCCCGAGCGCCTGCGGACGGACATTATGATCGCACGTACGAAGCAGATGAATGTATGCCTGCTCGCCATCGACGAGGCGCATTGCATCTCGGCCTGGGGTTACGATTTCCGGCCCTCCTACCTGCTTATCGCCGAATTTCGCAGGCTTTTGCCCAAAGTGCCGGTTATGGCGCTGACGGCCACGGCTACCGAGGAGGTACGGGCCGATATTCTCGACAAGCTGGAAATGCGTAATGCGCGGGTTTTCAAGCAGTCGTTTGCCCGGGCTAACCTCTCCTATTCCGTCTTTGCCGAGGAAAGTAAAGAGCGGAAATTATTGCAGATTTTGCGCAACGTTTCGGGAACGGGTATTATATACGTTAGCACCCGCAAGCGCACGAAAGAGCTCGCCGACTGGCTGAACAGGCAGGGAATCCCGGCTACGAGTTACCATGCAGGCTTGCCTTTTAAGGACCGCTCCGAGCGGCAAACGGCCTGGATTCAGAACCGCGTCCGCATGGTTGTGGCTACCAATGCTTTCGGAATGGGAATCGATAAGCCGGATGTCCGTGCGGTAATCCATTTCGATTTGCCCGATAATCTGGAAGCCTATTATCAGGAAGCCGGACGAGCGGGAAGGGACGAGAAGAAGGCCTATGCGGTAGCGCTTTTCAACAAAATCGATCTCGAAGAGCTGATAGACGGCATCGAACGGAAATATCCGCCGGTGGAAATGCTGAGGCGGGTTTACCAGGCTTTGGCAAATTATTACAAAATAGCGATCGGTGCGGGAGAATTATCGGGCTTCGATTTTGATATTCAGGAGTTTGCGGGGACATTCGGGTTGGCAGTCAACGAAACCCACTATGCGCTGAAATTGCTGGAAGAGGAAGGTTTTGTACAGCTGAGTGAGAATTTCAACGATGCCTCCAAAATCCATTTCCTGGTCGACAACCGGGAATTGTACGACTTTCAAATACGCTATCAGGAGCTGGATTCGTTTATCAAACTAATCCTGAGAATGTACGGGGGCGAGGTTTTTACAGAATATGTGCGCATTTCCGAAGCGGAGCTGGCGCAGATCCATTTCGCCACCGTGCCCGAAGTTCTCAGGAAATTGAAATTCCTTTCCGAGCGAAATATTATCGATTACGAGCCCAGAAAGGACAAACCACAGCTTACATTTCTGACACCGCGCTATGATTCTTCTCTACTGCCGCTGAACGTTTTTGAAATACAAAAGAAAAAGGACCGGGATCTCGGAAAGGCACAGGCGGTGATCCGCTATGCCACCCACACCAAACGGTGCCGGACGCTGCTTCTGCTGGAATATTTTCATGAATTCGATGCGGAGGAATGCGGTGTATGCGATATCTGCATCAGGAACCGAAAGAGTGAAACGATCCGTGACGACACTTTGGCCGACCGGATTACCGATTTTTTGAGCCGTGAGGGTCCGATGTTGCCCGCGGAACTCAGCCGGATGTTCGAGAACATACCCGGCGACGAGTTTCTGAAAACATTGCAAGCATTAATCCGGGACGAAGCAATCCAATACAACGAACACGGAATGCTGAGCCCGACTAACAAAACTCAACTTTGAAAACCTCATTACTTACCGCAGCATTATTTATGCTGACGACCGTCCGTTATGTCGTCGCTCAACAGATTCCCGGATTGCAATTCAGTAACTATGGAGGCTTGTACCGCGCTACTTACAATCCTTCCGTGCTCGGCGGGCCAAGGCACAAATTCCAGGTGAATATCCTGACGCTCGGCGGAAGCATCAAATACCGCTATTTCCGGTTCATCGGGGAAAATTCGTTTCTCTACCCGGTGCTTGCGGCACATTCCACGGAGGAGCTGTATGGGCGTTCCCGTACGATGGGTTCATTGACTTACAAAGATCCCATTTTCCTGACAGGGGAAATCCGCTGGCCGTCGGCGTCGTTTGCATTGGGCAAATACCATGGTGTGGCGATACAACTCCGCACGAGGGGATTTGTGCAGGGCAGAAATATCCCCGCTGCGATCGATAATCTCTACATTAAAAGGCTCGATACCGGAAGCACGCCGCCGGTGTCGAATGAGTCTTGGGGTGATTTCAGTCTGGTTCAACAGAGTTTTTCCGACCTCAGTTTTTCATGGGGCGGGCAGCTGCTCGACATCGAAGGCCACAAGCTCCGCGTCGGTGCCACCGTCAAGCGGGTTTTTGGCGCACGCGTGGCTTATTTGAAGGGCAATGCCGACCGTTACAGCATTAATCCGGTCGGTAACGATCCCGAAATCAGCCAGTTGGAAATCGATAGACTGGTTTACGAAAGCGGTTACAGCACCCCAAACCGCAGGATGAGCGTCGGGAATTTGTTTGATTCGGGTAAATATGGCTCCGGCTGGGCTTATGATCTGGGCTTTTCCTATGAACTGGGGGCTGTATGGAAAGACCGTAAGGAGGTTTATAACGACAGCCCCGATTACTTCGTGCGCCTTGCCGGATCGCTGACGGACATCGGGTCCGTTAAATACAAGACTTCCGATTCAAAGGTCGTAACAGGTTCGCATAACGACGTCGTGATCCGGCAAACCGAGCTCGAAACAATCAGCGACCGTGGGCCGGAAGGTTTTATGAGTCTTTTCCCCGGTGATTCGGGTACCGCATTTGCCCAAACTGTCCGGCTGCCGCAGGCGCTTCACCTGGAAGCGGATGTGCAGGTTTTTCATGGTTTCTTCCTGAACCTGTCTCAAACCAGCCGCTTCAAAAGCCGGAGCGGGCGGCCATTAGATATGTATGTGCCGAATACTTTTATCATTACGCCGCGCTTTGAAGACGAGGATTCGGGCCTTTCGTTCCCGATTTCGTTTATTCAGGGAAATAACCGGCCGTCGATAGGACTTGCAGGGCATTTTGGGCCTGTTTTTTTAGGTTTCAGCAATGTAAACGGACTCATGAAAAGCGGCGGTGCGCGCGGCAGTATGATGTATATCGGCTTTACCGCCTGGAAAGCATATCGTAAAAAAGACAAGGATTGATATGAAAAGACCGTCTGCCCTACTCCTTTTCGCAGTATTTCTGCCATTAGCGCTGCTCGGGCAGCACGATCAGCATGTTAATCACACAACCACTACGGACGTTGAGCCACAGCCTTTACTGGCGCAAGCCATGCGTTTGCGGGAAGCGCTTTCCTTTTCGGGCAATGCATTTCCCGCAGCCGATGCGGAGAAACTGAAAGCGCTGGGACGCGGGCCGTTGTCGCAAAAGACGGTGGCTGAAATTCAGTCGATTCTCGATCCCTATTGCCTTAATGTGGTGCATATTAATCCGGAAGGCCGGGTAAAAGTGGACCGCGGGGCCGCGAAACCGCAACTGGTGCAGGGCGGCTGGACGGCCTTTCTGGTTAAAATCCATAATGAAGCCGGCATCACCGCGAAATTTGAAGCCACAAGTCCCAATGCATTAAAACCATATCACTCGCCCTCTTTCGAACACCGGGTAAAAAAAGAACACGAACTGACCGAAGGGCAGGTGGCGAACCGTTTCCTGGATATTCAGATTTATGCCGGAAGACCATTGCAGGCGAACTTGTCGGGGTTGAAACTGGAATATGCGGTGGTGCAGATCTACTCAAGGGACGCCGGTAAACGTGAGGCGGAAATCTCCTACAACGCCGGCCAGGGCTCGCAGGATATTGGTTTTCGGAATTCTACCCATATTCTGTTCGATGCAAAACCGGCTGTAAAGGTCAAACTGGACGTGAAAGACGACGACGGTACGCCTGCGATGGCCTCCTTTCTCATTACCGATGGCCAGGAGCACGCTTCCGGCAAGTTCAAAGGCATTTATCCCTTGCCATCCCGCCGCGTCGCGGCATTCGACGAATACCCCGACTTCTTTTTTCAGCCCCAGATTTACCGGAAAAGCGGCGAGCACGTGATGTTACCACCGGGCAAATATCGGATTTCTTTCACACGTGGACCAGAATACATTCCCCAAATGCAGGAAATTACTGTCCCCGCCGGCAAGGATTCTATCGAAGTGTCATTTCAGTTGAAAAGGTGGATACAACTGTCGAAACTGGGGTGGTTCAGCGCCGATCATCATATCCATGCGGCTGGTTGTAGCCATTACGACAGCCCGACGGAGGGCGTTGACCCGAAGGATATGTTCAGGCAGGTATTGGGCGAAGACCTGAATATGGCAGCCAATCTGGCCTGGGGACCGAGCTGGTATCACCAGAAAACTTTTTTCTCCGGAAAAGATCATCCGCTGTCGCGCAAAGGAAATGTAATGCGTAACGATGTAGAAGTTTCGGGTTTTCCTTCCTCGCACGCGGGACATATTGTTTTATTGCGGATAAAGGAAGACGATTATCCGGGTACCACTATCATCGAGCAATGGCCCAGCTGGACGGCGCCCGTGCTTTCCTGGGCCAGGTCGCAAGGCGGCGTGGTCGGTTACGCGCATTCCGGCTGGGGCCTGGAACCGATGGAGGCAACTCAGGAACTTCCCAATTATATTATCCCCAAAA
This sequence comes from Dyadobacter sp. 676, assembly GCF_040448675.1. Classification (NCBI taxonomy): domain Bacteria; kingdom Pseudomonadati; phylum Bacteroidota; class Cytophagia; order Cytophagales; family Spirosomataceae; genus Dyadobacter; species Dyadobacter sp. 676. The sequence continues at coordinate 3,139,838 of NZ_CP159289.1, forward strand.
TGGACGGAATCGGTGCTAACGAATACGTTATGACGGTAACCGATGGCCTGGTTGACTTTTACAGCGCAGGCGACACACCAGCGCCGTGGGAACTCAATATGTATTACCACACGCTGAATTGCGGTTTTAAAACTCGGCTCAGCGGTGAAACGGATTTCCCGTGCATTACCGACGCACGCGTGGGACAGGCGCGCAGCTATTTCAAACCCCGGAATGGAATGGATTACGACGGGTATGTCGAGGCGCTCCGTCTCGGGAGGAGCTATGTTTCGGATGGGAAATCGCACATTATGGATTTTAAGGTGAATGGCGTAGAAGCTGGTGCGGGAGAAAGCGAACTGGTGCTGAGATCGGCCGCGACGGTGAAAGTAACCGCAAAACTGGCTGCTTATTTGCCTGAAAAGCAGGATAGTACGGGCGAGAAAATAGCAAAAACGCCTGTTACCGAGAAGCCGTATTGGGATATCGAGCGGTCGCGGATCGGCAAATCGCGGAATGTGCGGGTAGAGCTGATATTTAACGGTGTGCCCGTCGACACGGTTGAAATACCGGCCGACGGAAAGATCAACGACGTGCAATTTTCGCCCAAAATCACCAGATCGGGCTGGCTGGCTATGCGGGTTTATCCCAGCTCACATTCCAATCCGGTGTTTGTAAAGCTGAACGATCGGCCTGTTTTGGAAAAGCAAAGCGCCGAATGGTGCCTTGCGGCGCTGGAACAATGCTGGAAAATGAAGGAGCCGAATATTCGGTCAGAGGAAAAAAGCGCAGCAGCGGCGGCTTACGACAAGGCCCGGAATGTATACCGGCAACTTATTGCAAGGGGTAACAAATAGCAGCTATTCGGGCGTGGTTTCAGCCTTTTTGGAACGAAACAGCCCGCCGATACGACTGAACATCCGTTTCTCGAACTCCCAGAAAAACGCGAATTTACCCCACACCCACCCCCAGGCGATGAGGACGACCTGGTAAAGGGGCAGGATGATCAGGATATTGACAGTCCAGCGTAGCCAGCCAGGCGAATCAGGCGTGAGGCCGATCAGCTCAAAAAGCCAGCGTTTTACATAGAGGACTGAAAAACCGGTGCATGCGAAAACGACCAGAATAACAAGTACATCCCACCCGTTCCTGACGTTCCAGCGCTGTTTCAGTTTTTCGATCATCGGCTTCTATTCGTGAAGGAAATTCAGGTGTTCCGGTTTGATCACCTCTTTATCCAAAGTTAAGAATTCTTCCCAAAAAGGGTCGTTCGGAACGCCGGCACGACATATAACAGGTTCTTTTTTAACAGGATGTTCAAAATAAAGCCTGCGGGCGTGCAGATTAATGCTGCCGTCGGGATTGCCCTTGGGATACCCGTATTTGACATCCCCGCGGATGGGACAGTTCATCGATGCCAGTTGCACACGGATTTGATGGGGCCTTCCGGTAACCGGCATCACTTCCAGCAAATGGAACTTGTTGATCTCGCCCATCCAGCGGTACGACAGCTCCGCGCGCTGCGAGCCGGGTACTTCGTGGTCGTGGGCTGTGGTAACGTTCCGTGCCTCGTTTTTGGTGAGCCAATGCACGAGTTTTCCCTTTTTTTCCGCGGGCTTATTTCTGACAACGGCCCAATATGTTTTCTGAACATCGCGCTTGCGAAAGATTTCGTTCATGCGCTCCAGCGCCTTGGACGTGCGCGCAAACACGACCAGCCCGCTTACCGGGCGATCGAGACGATGGACTGTGCCAAGAAACACCGCGCCGGGCTTGTTGTATGTTTCCTTGATATAATCCTTCACCAGGTCAGCCAGGCAGGCGTCGCCCGTCACGTCGGCCTGAACGAGGATGCCAGGCTCCTTGTTGACAATGATCAGGTGGTTATCTTCGTAAACCACCCGAAAAGGTCTTTTAGCCATATTATTAGTTTAATACTTTTTAAAAGGTCAATATGATTCCTTTTCGTTCGGAAATGATTTTCCTTTTACGTCGGATATGTAATTGGTTATAGCGTCGGTCATAATGCTGTTCAAATCGGCGTAATGGCGTAAAAACCGGGGTTTAAATGCCTTATTGATGCCCAGAAGGTCGTGAATAACCAGCACCTGGCCATCGGCGTGCGGCCCGGCACCAATGCCGATCGTCGGTATCTGAATGCTTTCCGAAACCTCTTTGGTTAATTTAGCCGGAATTTTTTCGAGCACTACCGAGAAACAGCCGACTTCTTCCAGCATTTTGGCGTCTTCGAGTAGTTTTTGTGCTTCGGCCTCCTGCTTTGCCCGAACAGTGTATGTTCCGAATTTGTAAATGGACTGCGGTGTGAGCCCCAGATGGCCCATTACCGGGACGCCCGCACTCAAAATCCGGGTGATGGAATCCTTTATTTCCAGTCCTCCTTCGAGCTTCACGGCATGTGCACCGGATTCCTTCATGATCCGGATCGCGGAGTTCAATGCCTCGCGCGAGTTGCCCTGGTAAGACCCAAACGGCAAATCCACAACTACCAGGGCACGTTTTACGGCCCGTACTACCGACGACGCGTGGTAGATCATCTGATCGATCGTGATGGGTAATGTGGTTTCGTGGCCCGCCATTACATTGGAAGCGGAATCACCCACGAGAATCAGTTCGACACCGGCGGCATCCACGATTCCGGCCATCGAATAGTCGTAGGCGGTCAGACATGTTATTTTTTCCCCGCGGTTTTTCATTTCCTGAATCACGTGGGTTGTAATGCGCTTGATATCAGCAGTATGTACAGACATGGTGGTTATCGGTAATGGTAATCGAAATTCATTAATGTGACCGGTGTGGTCATTTATTGTCATGAATGGTCAGGTATAGTCGGATATTGTCATGTGTGGTCAGGAATTGTCGTGATTGGTCAGGAATAGTTAAGTGTAGGCATGTTTTTGCTGGGAGGAGAACTCGTGCATACGATATATCAAATTCCCCGGGGCATCAATGACCAATTCTGACAACCTCCGACTATTCCTGACCACAAATGACAACTCCTGACTACCCTTGACCCTTCTCCAAGGCATTACTTGCGGCCAGGACGCACTACCGGTGTATCAGCCAGTTTTCGGGGTTCAGCCGCGATGTATTTTTCCAGATCTGGAATTGCAGTTCGGATGTACCATCGCTGTCGGTCGCAACCCGGCCGATATTCTCCCTTGCTTTTACTTTTTGCCCCGCGCGGACCGATACGCCGGTCATTTTGGCGTAAATAGTCATATAATTGCCATGCTGGATCGCCACTACACTGCCCATTCCCGGCAGCTCGGTAACATCCAGCACCGTGCCGTCGTAAACCGACCTCACCGGCTCCCCGGCGGTCGTCTGAATATCGATTCCGAGGTTATCAACCATTACCCCTTTCAAAACCGCGTGCGGCCGCTGGCCGAAATGGCTGGAAACAAATCCTTTTACGGGCCATGGAAGGCGATTTTGTGACGCCGTGAACGACGACGCCAGTGTTGTTTCCTCTTCGCTCATACCACTGGAAACCACAGGTTCCTCTTCTTCCTTCGGTGCTTCTACCGCAGCCTCCCCTTTCTTTTCGCGCTCGGCATTCTCCCTTGCGATCCGTTCCCGCTCGGCTTTCCGGCGTGCCTCCCGCTCTTCGCGCTCGCGACGTTCCCTTTCAAGGCGTTCCCGGCGTTCGCGTTCGGCGATACGTCTGATGCTGGCTTCGAGGAGGTCGGTTGCGCGCTTGTTTTCGGCGATTTGCTTTCTCAGTTCTACCTCTTTCTGCGAAAGCTCCTTAATAACCTCATTTTGCTTCACTTTCAGGCCTTCCAGCTTGTTGTTTTCGGTGACGCGCGTATCCAGCACGTTTTTCTGCTGGTTTTTCTTGGACGTTATGCGCTGGCGTTCAGCCATTACCTGCTTTTGCAAGGCATCTATCTCCTTAGCGCGGCCCTGTCTTGCCTCCGTGTATTGTTTGAGATATTTGTATCGCAATACAAACTGGTTGAAAGTCCCGGCCGAAAACAGGAAAACAAGCTGATTGAAATAAGCATTCCGCTTCGAGGCCTCATAAATCATGTGGCCATATTCTTCTTTCAGCACCGCAAGGCTGCTGTCCAGCGACTGACGCCGTTTTTCAAGGACTTTCAATTCCCTGTCGAGGATTTCGAGGTCGTCGGTAAGGAGATCGATCTGCTTTTTGTAGGTATTGATCTGCTGGTTGAGGGCTTTCAACTGACCGAGGTTGACATTCTTTTGGGAAGAAGTCTGCTTCAAAATGCTCTGAATTTCCCTGATTTTGCTCTGGTTTTCAGCCTTTTCGCGTTCGAGTTGTTCGCGGGTCTTTTGTGCGGATGCACCTGCACATGCGCAGAGCACGAATGTAAGCACTAACCAAAAACGACGGCTACCAGGGGTACGAAGGGGCATAATGTTGATTCTTGCGGCCAAAAAATACATCTCACGGCGGGCAAAGTTAAGCAGACTTTCTGTATTTTACCTTTTGCGCTTGTAGCTCGACGGAACATTGAACGGAAAACCGGGGCTTCGATTTACCAATTCCACTTTGCTGTGTTTGAGGCGCATCGTAGTTTCGTTTATTTGCTGCTCTTTTGAAAGCACATTCAGGTTGATATGGCTTATAAATGGGAAGAGAAAGCCCCCTACCTCCCTGAAATCCTCGTAATCCAGGGTAAAAGTATTCTGTGTGGGCAATTCAGTTGCTTTCAACCGCGAAAGTTTCTGGTTTCTTTCGGCAATGTAATTATCGACTTCGAGCCGGCCAACGAGCTGTTTGAGAATATAAAAATCGTTTTCCTTCACAAACCGGCCACCTTCCTGCATTTCAAAAGGCATATTACCGACGATCACCGATTGCAGAAGGTCGAAGTCGAGTTCGAAATTATACTGTTTGCTCAGCTGGTCATAGTTGAAAACGAAGTAGTCGCGGTGGATTTTGTCCATAAATACGATGGAATCCCGGGTAATAATGCCCCGCGCCACTTCCAGGCCCACGCCGGTCACGGACAGCCAGATAATGCTGTCCTTTTTCATACGGATATTGACATTGGTATTGTCAAAATCCTGTTTCGCGCTTTTGAAGGAAAATTTGGATTTGGCGGTCAGGTATTCAAAATCCACTTCGTTGACCTTAACAAATGGCATCGGCTCACCCGTTTCAGGCACTACCGCCACAGTGTCTGCCGCCACGGTATCTCTGGGCTGTGAGCCATTGGTAATCAGGGTTGTATCTTTCTCCGGATTTTGTGAAACACTTTTGGAAGAACGTGGTTTGTGACAAGCCGTGAACCATATCAGCGACATGGCTACCAGCCCGATCGTTATTTTACTGTTCATGTAATGCACCTGTTGCTATTTTTTTGTCAAGAAGCTCGGTGGTCTCGCCCATTCTCTTGGCTTTTTTCCACTGGGCCACCGCGTTGTCCCGTTCTCCGAGTTTGAACAGGACGTCCCCGTAATGCTCAACAATTGTGCCACTCACGCTGCTGCTGTCGAGCATGGCCTTTTCGAGGTATTCCTTGGCTTTTTTGTAGTCTTTTCGAATGTATAATACCCAGGCATAGGTATCGAGGTAAGTCGGGTTGTTCTGATGCTGCTGCACCAGTTTTTCCGACATTTTGAGTGCCAGGTCGAGTTTTTCCTTTCTCAGGGAGAGGAAATAGCTGTAATTGTTCAGGACGTGGTCGTTGTTGGGGTCTGCCTTCAAAGCGAGCTCGTATGCCGCGTCCGATTTTTCATGTTCGCCGATACCGTTGAAAGCATCGCCGAGCTGAGCGTGGATCAATGGCAGCAACTGGGTATTTTCGCCGAGCATTTTCAGGCTTTCTTCCAATGCCGAAGTGGCTTCCCTGTAATTTTTCTTCATCAAATGGGCCGTTCCGTTGAAGTACCAGAATATGCCCTGGTTCGGGAAAAGCTCCAACGCTTTTTCGGAATGTACCAGCATGCTGTCGGGCTGATTGAGCTGGCCGTCGAGCTGCAGAATGGCGGTCCATACCTGAAAAACATTCGGGTCGGAAGCTACGGCTTTGAGATACAAATCGCGTGCTTCCGCAAACTTGCGTTGGCGGGCCACCAGATCGGCGTAAATAACGGTCGCTTTGGATTCGTTCGGGTGCGTTTCCGAAAGCTGGCGGGCCAGCGAAACCGCCTCGTTCACTTCATTCTCGGTTTTCAGCATGGTCAGATAACCCGAAAGTACGCGTATTTTAGGGTCGGCGTCGAGATTGGGGTTCGCAAAAACCTGTTTCAGCTCCTGGTTACATTTCTGGACATCGCCGTTGCGCCGGTAAATGTCCGCAAGCAGCACGTGCGCCTGCGCTTCGTCGGGATTGATTTTCAGTGCTTCTTCCAACGGTGTCACGGCTTCCACGATGCGGTCGTTGGCGATCAGCATTTCGGCCAGTTCGACCCGGTAACTGACCTCCCCCGGCTCGGCTTCGATCAGTTTTTTGCCTTCTGCCAGCGCTTTTTCGAGGTTATTCTGCCGGAGGTACAACTGTTGCTTCTGGTGCGTGATTTCTTCGGTCACACCCATCGATTTTTCCAGCTTGTTATAGGTGTCGATCGCCTTGTCGAACTGGTCGTTGAAGACATAAACGGCGGCGAGTTCGATGCCGTACTCGATATTTTCCGGATTTTTGGCTACCAGGGTTTCGTAAATCTGGGCCGCTTCTCCGTATTTTCTCCGTTTGGCGTAAAGCTCTGCCAGTTGCTGGGCGTAAAATATATTCTCTTTATTCAGGTCGTACGCTTTCCGGGAAGCATTGATAGCCTCGTCGTATTTTTCAAGCTTGATCAGCGCCGTGGCGACGAGGTAATGGGCGGCCGCATCCTGCGGATCGAGCAGGGCGAGTTTTTCGAATACCGGCAATGCACGGTCGGGCTCGTCCTTCATCATGAATTTCATACCTTCGGCGGCCATCGACTCCCCTTCCAGCCTTGTAATGACACCTTCCTCCTTGCCCTCTTGCTTGTCACGGTCTTTACGGCGTTGCGCATCGGCCGGTGTTACGAGCCAGGAGGCCGAAACCAGGCAAATAAGAAGGGTTATTTTCAAATATTCGGTCCTCATATATTAATCGTGCGCCATCAGATCGTGGGACATGACCGGCCATTTCAGTGTAAATAACAAAGTTACCAAATTTTACGGGTATGCTCCGCCCAAATCTCTACGCAAATAAGTATACTAACGTCGAAATATATATAATCTTATGCCGGAAGACCGGCCTTCGCAGGCGTTATCGCACCGGGTAGACCGATTTTCCAAAACCGGGTTGTCCGGCAGGGCTTAACACCTCCGCGAGGATGTCGGCCTGGCCCGTTGCATCCGAATGGTAATAGCTTACCCTCGCCTTGCCGTCACGGCCGGTTTTAAGCAGTGGCGCCCAGAAAATCGTCGACCTGAAATCCGGGTTCTGGTCGGGCGGGCTGGTTGGGGTGTATTTAGGTGAATAAAACTCCCGCGGGGTGTGGAAACCGGCAATTTTGGTCACTAATACGCCCGGAACAATGTCTTGCGAATAGTCGTAATTCTCGTTTCCACGCTTGGTAAGTACGGAAATTACCCCATTTCCTCCCCGACTGCCGTAAATCGCTGCCGAAGGTCCCTTTAAAACATCGATAGACTCTACATCATAAACGTTAAGCGATGTGATCAGCGCCTTGTCTACCGGCATGCCGTCCAGCACGAAAAGCGGTTCTCCCCTGTTGCCACGTATCGACACCACCGCGTTCATCCCCGAACCCATTACCGAGACCCCCGCGACCCTGCCTTGCAGCATGTCGAGTACGGTCATGTAGCCCGAGGCCATTTGAGGTGTTACTTTCAGTGTCGCATCGGCCGAATTATACAGTTTCCGCGAATCGCGCGGGGTTTCCTTTTTGGCTTTAATGGTTACTTCCCGTAGTAACCGCTCCCGGTTTTCACGGATTTTTTTAGAAATCTCCTGGTCCCGGGCCGCATTTTTGAGAAAATCGGCCAGTTGTCGGGCATCGACGGTCACCGGTTTGAAAGGGATTTTGACAACCGAAGCGCGCGGTGCGTCGAACGGGTTGAGCGTAAACGACAGGCTTTGGTTCCCTTTTTTGTTCATACCCTGAATCCGGAGCTGCAGGGAATCGCTGAACGCCAGGTTGTAGACCGTAAAGTGGCCGGTTTCGTCCGTTTCAGTGGTCATGAAAGTACTCAGGCTGTCGTTGCTGAGGAAGAGCGACAGCGCCGTCTTTTCCGTCAGTTTCTTGTTATTCCGTTTTACATCGCCTTCGAGCGTAATGCCTTGTTCTACATATCGTTTGGCGGGCGGAATTGAATCGCCCAGTACCTCTTCCCATTTGAAACGGGCCCATCCGTGCGTCATCATCAGATAGTCGAGATGGATTTTGCGCTCCGATTTTGCGGGATCGAAATAATAAGCGGGTTGTTCTGTAAATCCTTTTAAATCGGAAGACAGCAGCAGATAGGAAACGATATTTTGGTCGAACGGCTGTTGCAGGATTTGTCCGGCGTCTGTAACCGACAACGACAGATTTGCCTCGACCGGCTTGCCTGCGGAGTCGGTAACGGTAACCTCCACATCCACTTTCTCCCGGGGTTTGTATTCCGGTTTCGAAGGTTTGATATGGACATTCAGGCTTCTGGAATGATTAATGAAGACAAGCCTTTGGCAAACGGGCCGGTTGCCGTCGTCGAAAAGCGTCAGGTGCGTAATGCCATCGGGCAGTTCGGCCGTCGGTAATTGCATCATCAATCCGCGGCTGCCGATTTTCCCATTAGCCACAAATGCGACGATGCCCCGCGCGTGACCTACGACATGAACGGGGATTTCAGTCTTCCCGGGAATTTTTGCATAGCATATCACTCTCATTTTGAGAGTATTCGAAAGATTGTCGACGACCATTGTAAAGCCGTTGTCGTGTACTTTGGGAAACGCGAAAGGCGTCACCTTTCCGTCGGCTTCCTTTATAAATGCCCGGTACGACTCCCCTGTCTTCGGCTCGAACTGGAAGCGTCCCATTCCCAGGTGTTCGCTTCTGAACGACGCCACGGTATCGCCACTTTGAGCCAGCACGAAGCCCGTCACATCCTGCCCGAATCCGGCCTCGTTCACCGCTTTGAACGCCACGCGTGTGTTGATGTCGGCGACCAGCTGCCCGCCCTCGGGGAAAAATTGCAGGTCGATCTTGCCTGCCGGGGTATCGGCGGCAACCTTTTCCTCATGGTTGAACACATACACATTTTTCCGGAAGAAAAAATCCTCGGAAGCGTTGCGCATCCAGTTGGTGTAGGCGCGAATCGTGTATGCGCCGGGGGGTAGGGAATCATTGAGCACGAATTCGCCGCGACCGATGCCGCCTGTCATTTGCACGCGCTTCAATGCCGCATTCCGGCCGCTATGCTGCTCGATCAGATCGACGTACAGGAGGTTACTGGCGCTGTCGGCGAGGTGCAACGAGCCTTCCGTGAGGTATGCTTTGAACCAGAGCGTGTCGCCGGTGACGTAGTATGGTTTATCGAGGTGCAGGTAGGCTTTTTCAACCGGAAGCACCTCCCGATACCGGTGCAGTTTGTTGGAAATGAATTGAATAAAATCTTCTCCTGACGATTGGAACGCTGTAATAAGTAATGTAATGGCGGCAATGAATGCATAGTTGACGAAGTTCTTTTTCCACGGCATATGTTAGGCAGATTTATTATATATGCAATTTACTTAAAATAAATTTGCAAGATACTTCTATTGATTCAACTTGCTAACCAGCAAATAAACAGGATAGCTTACCACCAGGAACAGCAGCGCATATTGGCTGCTCGGCAAGTCCTGTACGACGGTTCCCGCCAGAAATGCGATGGACAAAATCAGCATTAAAACAGGCAGGAAAGGGTAGGCGGGAACCTTCCAGGGCCTGGGCAGGTGCGGTTCTTTCTTCCGTAATGCCAGCAGCGAGGCAAATCCCGAAGTGTAACCCAACACGAAGAAGAATGTCGCGATGTCGGACAGCTTTTCCGTCGCATCCTTCCCTACGAGGATCAGGGTAATGGCAACGGCGGAAGTTACGAGCATTGCCACAGCCGGCGTACCGCCCTTATTCACAGTCACGCCCGATTTCAGAAATAATCCGTCGCGGCTCATCGAGTACAGCACGCGGGGATTGAACAGCAGCTGCGCGTTAACGATACCGAGGATCGAAATCATGAGAAATAGCGTCACAATTTTGCCGGACCCTTCGCCAAAAATCAATGTAATGGCATCCGCCGCTGCCAGTTTCGACTGGGCGAGACGGCTCATCGGCAGCACGTGCAATATGGCAAGGTTACAAAGCAGATAAATTGCAATGATCACCAAAACGCCGCCGATCATGGATTTGGGCAGATTTTTGGACGGGTCGCGGTCTTCCTCCGAAAAATAGGCGGCAGTGTGCCAGCCGTCGTAGGTATAAAATATGGCCTGTAATGAAAAAATAACGGGCGCAATCCACGAACCTGTTTCAACAATTTTGCTGGTAGTTGCCCCGGTTGCCTGCATGGTTACCTCGCTGCCGTACCAGTAGCAAACCGCCACGAACGCAAAAAGCCCTATACCTTTCAGCAGGCTCATAATATTCTGGAAACTGCTTGCCAATGCCAGCCCGATCCAGTGGATGACCGTGAGCGCGAGGAGCATACCGGCTGCGACGTATGGCTCGTAGCCGACCAGCGACGGGACAAGCAATGCCAGGTATTCGCTCATGGTGTAAACGCCGAAACCCAATGCCGAGCAGGTACCCAGCCAGCTGTTGATCCCGACCACAAACCCCGCGTAGTTGCCGAACGCGCGTTGGGCGTACACATACCACGCGCCCGCACGGGGAACCGACGTACCGAGCTCGATGGTACACAGCGTACCGAGCAATGCATATAGACTTACCGCGACCCACAATGCCATGATGAGCCCGGGATCGCCCAGTTGGGCGGCAATAGGGCCGGGTTTACGGAGGATACCGGTGCCAATGGTGCCGCCGACGGTCACCGCGATGCCGAATCCGACGCCAAGGATTTTGAAAAGTTCGTTTCGGGTAGGGGGCTGCTGCATGAGGGAGTGAAAATGTGCTTTTCGAAAATAGGAAACTTTTTCTGAATGTAACTCCTATCTTCGTCGTCAGGTACGAATGTAACAGTCAATCTTCCCGCGCCGCTATGCTTAAGGCTAAGCACCTTTGGATCATTCACTTGCTGGGCTGGGTACTGTTCATGAGCCTGCCGCTCACGATCGTCTCGCGCGAGCCCCGCGCCGATTTTCCTCTAACGGTGCTGCAATCGGGCTGGTTCTGGCTGTTTTTTGTCGTTTATGCCGCATTGTTTTATGGGAATTTGCTGGTACTCATTCCGAAATTATTCCTGAAACAATATTATGCGGCGTATACCGCGGTGTTCGTCGGGTTGTTGGCGCTGATTTATATTTCCCAGCCATTTGAGAAACTGATATTCACGAAGTTCCGGCAGGAGCAGCAGGGTAGGGAAGCACGGCCCGGACCGCCGCATGGCGACTTCCCGGGCGAAAGGCCATCGGGCCCGCCTCCTGGCAATGCGCCACATGCTATGCCACCTCCCGAGCGCGGACGGGCTGTGGATTTTGTGAGTCTGACACTCTTTATCGTCGTTTGGGCGGTAGCCATGGCAATCCGCATTTCACGTGAATGGCGGCAATCGGAGCGGCGGGCAATCCTGTCCGAGGCCGAAAAGGCGCATGCCGAGCTCTCGTTTTTCAAAGCGCAGATCAACCCGCATTTCCTTTTTAATACCCTCAATAACATTTATGCGCTGGCTGTCGGCAACAGCACCCACACCGCGCCGAGCATTCTCAAACTGTCGCAAATGATGCGGTACATTACCGAGGAGGCGACTGAAAATTACGTTCCGCTGGAAGATGAGCTTGCTTGCCTGGAAAACTATGTGGATTTGCAAAAATTACGTTTGAATGCTAAAACCAGCCTTGAATTCAATGTGAAGGGCCAGCCGGAGGGCATCCGCATTGCACCGTTGATCCTGATGACTTTCGTCGAGAATGCGTTCAAATATGGTGTAAGCAACCATCGCGAGTCGGTCATACGTATTGCGGTGGAGGTGGTGGATGGGGATATTCGGTTTTTTTGCCAAAACCGGGTCATCGAGCGACAAAATGGCGACGAACGCTCCGGTGTGGGTATTTTGAATACCCAAAAGCGGCTGGACTTGCTTTACAATGGGGCGTACGACCTCGACATCCGCAACGACGGGGGAACTTTTACGGTAAATCTAAAACTTTCGGGGCGATGAAATGTGTGATCATCGACGACGAGCCGCTCGCACTGGGCATTCTCGAAAAATATATCGGTGCATTTCCGGTGCTCGAACTCATCGGGGCGTTCGACGATGCGGTCGAAGGCGGGCAATTTCTGAAAGCCAATGTAGTCGATTTACTTTTGATCGACATTAATATGCCCGATTTGTCAGGATTGGAACTGGTTGCCCGGCTGGAAACCAAGCCGATGGTCATCTTTACGACGGCCCATAAGAAGTTTGCTTTCGAAGGGTTCGAACTCGAAGCGGTGGATTACCTTTTGAAACCTATCACCATTGAACGTTTTGAAAAGGCTGTACAGAAGGCTGCTGAGCGTTTTGAGCTGAAAAAGACGAAAAACGAGGAGTCCATCGTAGTCCGTTCGGAATACAAGGCGATTAAGATTGCGCTGAACGATATCGCCTACATCGAAGGAATGGAGGATTATATCAAAATCCATTTGCTGAGTTCGCGGCATCCGGTCATGACGCTGATGTCGTTGAAAGGGATTCTTGAAAGTTTGCCTGAAAATGCGTTCAGCAGGATTCATCGCAGCTACATCGTACCCGATTCGCAGGTCAGATCCATTCAGAACAGGAAGGTCAGGCTTCTGTCGGGCGCCGAACTGCCGGTAAGCGACAGTTATGCGGGCTTTATCGAAAAGTGGAAAAATCGGCAGACATAAACGTGCCGGGCCGATTCACCGGTAAAACAGGGTCGTTGACCGACACATTCCGGATGTTCCGCAACAAAGCGTGAAAGGAATACGATAATGTATTTAAACTCACAGAACTGCTGCAATATGGAACGCAAAGAATTTTTAAAAAGAGGGTTTTCGGCGCTGGGCCTGGCTGCGATCATCCCGGTGATCAGCTGCTCGAACGACACCGTCGACCCCGTAGATACCTCCACTGAAACCACGTCCGGTTCGATCTCGGGAAGTTGCACCCTGACCGCCTCGGAAACCGAAGGGCCGTTCCCAACGAAATCACCCTCCAGTCTCATTTCCAATGACATTACCTCCGACCGCCCCGGGACGAAACTGACTATTAAAATCACCATTCAGAACAAAAATAACAGCTGCGAAGGCCTGGAAGGGGCCCTGGTGGATATTTGGCATTGCGATGCCGCCGGAAACTATTCGGAATATGGCGGTACCGGTATGCAATCGACCAATTACACGAGCGTACATTTTCTCCGTGGCCGCCAAACAACCGATGCCAACGGTCTCGTGACTTTTACCAGCATTTATCCGGGCTGGTACTCAGGCCGTGCGCCGCACATTCACGTACATATATACAGCGCGAGCGGGAAATCGTTGCTAGTGACGCAAATCGCATTTCCCGAAGAAATCAGTAAGGTCGTATATGCGCAAGGCGTGTACGCGAGCCACGGGCAGGCGGATACGACCAATGCGCGCGATAATGTCTTTGGCGACGGCGTAAGCACCGAAATGTCCACCGTTACCGGCAGCGTTTCGGCGGGTTATGAGCTGACGCATGCCATTGTGGTAAGTGCTTGATGTACTTCGGCTGTCGGCTTTCGGCCGTCGGCTTTTTGCGATAAGCTCCGAGCTTTGGCCCTCTGCTTTATTCTTGATAATTGCGAGTAGAAATACATTCTATACAAGCTTGCGTTTCGACAGCCGACAGCCGACAGCCGACAGCCGACAGCCGACAGCCGACAGCCGACAGCCGACAGCCGACAGCCGACAGCCGACAGCCGACAGCCGACAGCCGACAGCCGAAGTAATATAAAGCCCCATGTCACTCACTACTGATGCCCAAATATACCTGGAAGGCCTCCGCGGGCAGTTCCAGGCGGATGGTTTCCGGAGTTTCAGGACATTCAATTTCGAAGAGTACCGCGCTGATGGGCGGGAACCTTTCGGGACGCTGGAAGTGCTTAACGACGAAACGCTCATGCCCGAATGCAGTCATGAGTTGCGGGTGGGGCAGTTTTGTCAGGTTATATTGCTGCCGATGGTAGGGGCAATCGAAATTGAGGAAAAGGGTAGGGAACCCAGGTTTATCAATTCCGGCGAAGCGCTGTTCCTTTTGGCATCGCCGGACAAGCATTACACGGTTACCAATCCATACCCCGGTGAGGCGATCAACTATTTGGAAATCAGGATCGACGACGGTCATTTTTTAAGCACCCCGCTATCATCTTCCGGGATCATCGTTCATTTTGATTTGGGGGAGAATAATGTCCTTCATCCGGTCCGCGGCTACATGGGAAGCTCCGTGCAACTGTATATTGGTAGGTACGACGGCCGGGCAGAAGGTATTTTCACGACTTGGAATACAGATCACAGCGCATTCATATTTGTAATCGAAGGGGCATTCGAGGTGCAGAACCGGCTACTGGAACGGCGCGACGGGTTAGCCGTAGCCAATGCAGAGGTGGTGGAATTCGAGGCATTGTCGAACGGGGCTATTTTACTGGTTATGACCGGACTGACTTTATAGGGCAATCAATATTGATATTCCATGCTATATTCGTAAAGCGATGAAATACACATAACTATGGAAATAATAATTGACATCCCTGATAAGAAGGCTGCTTTCGTACTGGAATTGTTAAAAAAACTGAAATTTCTGAAAATCAGAACCTCAAGGCTCATTTGCTGACTTTCGAAACGAGTGGGCGGAGCTATCGAGCCGCTTACCTCAAACAAATCCCGACATAACCGAGGAGGAAATTCTTGCGGAAATAAAGGCAGTTCGGGCGGCTAGGGGCGTAAAGAAGTGAAGGTTGTCATAGACACAACAGACTATATAAGCGCCCTCATTGGAAAAACACACAGGGCTAAGTTGGAGCGCGTTCTGCTTAACGAAAGCATCCAGATATTAGCTGATATAACTCTTCTGGAAGGAATTTGCGAAGTTGCTTACCGCGACAAATTCCGGAAATACATTACGATCATGGAGGTTGATCAGTTTGTCGATTCCTTAAAACGACGGTTAAAGCCCGTGGTTGTAAAAGTCGCATGTCGAGGCAAGTCCCGATCCCAATGACAATTTTATTCTGCCATTAGCCAAGGATGGTCAGGCTGATTACGTCGTGACCGGCGATAAGCCCGGACTATTGAGTCTTGAATCCTTTGAAAAACATTCCAATTGTCCGTTTGCAGGCATTTTTGGATGTCATTGATAAAGCACGAAAATCAGTTCCTTAACCTTCTCAAAGTCTCGCTCTGCTGAAAGCAACGGTATGCCGAGGCACATGGCAGTTGAGGCGACGAGGGCATCGGGAAGTTTTAAGCTGTACTCCCACTGGACATACCTGGCTATTTCCTTAATGCTTTCATTGAGGTCGATTACATAGCATTCCGTGACGAACATTTCGGCATGTTCCTGATACTCACGCGAAATATATTTGTTGCCAAGTAGTTCCAGCTCGGTAATAAAGGATAAATAGGGCTCTATACCCTGAATCGCGGTTCCAAGATCGGCATCTCCCTCAAACAAGCGAAGGACAATATCGGTGTCGAGCAGCATTTTAGTCCCACTCATGTTGCATTGTTTTTGAGTGGCTAATGGATCGCAGTTTTGTTGGATAATACCCACGAACTTGCCGGCATTGAGCCTTTTTCCGGCGGGCGCCGATCTGGACGCTGGGAAAAGTTGCGCCCACTTTGCAGCCGGGAAGATCTCCTCGAGTGCCTGGCCTTTTTTCAAAATGATTGTCATGCCTATGGATAGTGTTAAATTTCCAACATAAACAAGCAGGTCGAATCAGGGGCCAGAAAATGAACCGGCGAGGCTTTTGATTTATCTACCGGAAAATAAAAACCCGCGGATGCCGTTGTTCACAGCTTCCGCGGGTTTTTGCATTAAATATATTCCTCAAAGAACTGCTTCGGCAAGAACCAATACCTTGTTGTTCAGCACTTCCACAACGCCACCATCGATGACGTAATTTTGTTTCGCAGCGCCGGTATCGACTACCACATCACCTTTGCCCAGCGTGCTGACCAGCGGTGCATGACGGTTCAGAACCTGGAATTGTCCTTCGGTACCCGGTAATGTTACGGCATTCGCTTCGCCGGCAAATACCTTTTTATCTGGGGTAATGATTTCTAAATGCATGATTAGAAAGTTTATGAGCTTATGAGTCTATGAGTTTAGAGTTTATGAGACTATACTCATGGACTCATAAACTCATGAACTCTATAACTTATCTGCCTGCTTCCGCCAGCATTTTTTCTCCTTTCGCCTGAGCGTCTTCGATGGTTCCAACGAGGTTGAAAGCCATTTCTGGAAGGTGGTCGTAAGCACCGTCCATGATCAGGTTGAAGCCTTTGATGGTGTCGTTGATATCCACCAACACACCTTTCAAACCGGTGAACTGCTCGGCAACGAAGAACGGCTGCGACAGGAAGCGCTCTACGCGACGTGCACGGCTCACCACCAGTTTATCGTCCTCTGAAAGTTCTTCCATACCGAGGATCGCGATGATGTCCTGCAATTCTTTATAACGCTGAAGAATGTTTTTCACACGCTGTGCGCAGTCGTAGTGTGCTGCACCCAGGGTTTCGGCATTCAGAATGCGCGACGTAGAGTCAAGCGGGTCTACCGCAGGGTAGATACCTTTCTCGGAAACTTTACGGCTCAATACCGTGGTAGCATCCAGGTGGGCAAACGTCGTTGCGGGAGCGGGGTCAGTCAAGTCATCCGCAGGTACGTAAACCGCCTGTACGGAAGTGATCGAACCGCGTTTCGTAGATGTGATACGCTCCTGCATCTGACCCATTTCGGTGGCAAGCGTAGGCTGGTAACCTACCGCGGATGGCATACGTCCCAAAAGCGCGGATACCTCCGAACCAGCTTGTGTAAAACGGAAAATGTTATCGATAAAGAAAAGAATATCGCGGCCTTGTCCTTCGCCATCTCCGTCGCGGAAATACTCAGCCATTGTCAGACCCGACAATGCCACACGCGCACGTGCGCCAGGAGGTTCGTTCATCTGGCCGAACACGAATGTCGCCTGCGAATCTTTCAGTGTATTGTAATCAACTTTGGAGATATCCCAGCCGCCTTCTTCCATGCTGTGCTTGAAATCCTCGCCGTATTTGATGATACCCGCTTCGATCATCTCGCGCATCAGGTCATTACCTTCACGTGTGCGCTCACCCACACCGGCGAATACCGAAAGACCGGAATATGCTTTCGCGATGTTGTTGATCAGCTCCTGGATCAATACGGTTTTACCTACACCCGCACCACCGAACAAACCGATCTTACCCCCTTTTACATAAGGAGCCAAAAGGTCGATTACCTTGATACCTGTGAAAAGTACCTCGGTAGCGGTCGCCAGCTCTTCGAATTTCGGAGCCGCGCGGTGAATGGAGATACCCGTTGAAGAATCCAGCGGCGTCAGACCGTCGATCGCTTCACCTACTACGTTGAACAGACGTCCTTTGATACCTTCCCCGATAGGCATTTTGATAGGCGCACCCAGCGGAGTAACCTCCATGCCGCGTTGCATACCTTCAGTACTGTCCATCGCGATAGTGCGGACACGGTCTTCGCCCAGGTGCTGCTGGCACTCAAGGATCACTTTCTGACCGTTTGGTTTGATGACTTCCAACGCATCAAGGATCGCAGGGATACGTCCGCTGTCCTCAAATGATACGTCTACAACCGGGCCAATTACCTGCGTAATTTTTCCTACGTTTGCTGCGTTTGCCATTATATAATTTTGATTATCTCGGATGAGGTTTTTTTCAGACCGCAAAAGTATGAGATAATTTGGTCAGTACCAATAGCAGACGACTCGAATTATTGGATATTTTTTAGAAAATCACCCGTTTTTCCGAAAACTGTGTTTAATATTCCCGGAAAGTGGGTTTGGAAAGGATGAAGCGGGAACTTTTTAATGCATTTTCCCGGACAATACATTACAAACAACGGGAGATATTCGATATTATTTCCGTCTAAATTCTCAATCTTCGCGCAGAAAAGAAGGCTGATTGCGCTACACATAACAATATGAACGATTTACTTTTCTGGAAGGTATGGTCGCCGTCCGAACGGCGGATGGCGATTGCTGCCTTCCTGGTTTTGATTTTGGGGCTTGTTTTTCTGATCTGGCAATGCGTTGATCCGCTGGGGAATGTGGTCCGGTGGAATGTCGTCAGCGAACTTTCGGAAACGACTGCCGTGGTGGATGTACTACGCCTCGGACAGTGGCAATACGGCATTTCGACGCCCACGCATCTGGTCACCGAGAGCTTTATGTCGTCGGTAATGGAAACCAATGCGATAACCGTTTACCTGTTTTGGGCAGGGGCATTAGCGGGCCTTTCGCTGCTGCTGGCGGCGCTGAGCACGGTTTCGAGGTTCTGGTACCTGGCCGGAATGGTTCTGTTTATCATATTCCTCGCATTCGCCAGACTGGAAACCCTGCGCGTCTTCGGTGCCGAAAACCGGACTTTGTTTTTGGTTGCGGCTATTTTATACGGAGGCATTACCTATTATTTCCACGCCTTCCGCCCCGATATGGGCATTGCTACCCGCATTATGGCGATCTCCGGCATTTCGACGGCATTGGCTGTGCTGGTTGCGTTTGGCTCAGGTTCGCCTGTGCCGGCGCTGACGGCCGCGGCTTATTCATTTCCGCTTTGGCTGACAGTTACTATCCTTTTCCTCCTGGTTTCCGCCACAGAGATAATGGCCGGGTTTGTTTGGCTCAGCACGAGTGGGCAGGCTGGAAGAGGTCGTTCGGGACTTGTGCAGTTTATCGTGATCAGCGTGCTGTATTTGTTGCTTTTGTTGTTGATATATCTTCAGAATACCCGTCAGATCGATTGGAATGTCATTCTGATCAATCCGTTTTATCTCGCGCTGGCGGCCGGAATACTCGGCATCTGGGGTTTCAGAAGGCGTGCCGATTCGACACAGGGCGTAATCCCGTTTCGCAGCGCCGGTTTCTGGCTGTATATGGGATTATTCATCATTGCGGCCAGTTTCGGAGGACTGATTGCGGGCACTGCCAACGATCCGGTACTCGAAACACTGGAAGATGCGACCGTACAAGGCCAGCTGGCAATGGGCGTGCTTTTCCTTTTCTATATACTGGTCAATTTTTATGAAGTGTTCCGGCAAAAGCTGGCCGTTTACAAGGTCTTGTATAAACCGCTTCGATTCGGACTGACGCAAACACGGCTTTTTGGCTTCGCCGGGGTGGTGGTATTGTTTTCCATTCAAAAGCTGCTGCCCGTAAATCAGGCGATTGCGGGCTATTTCAATGGATTGGGAGATTTGCATTCAACAACGGAGGAATTTACCCTGGCGGAGCAATATTACAAACTTGCATTGCAGCAGGAATTCCAAAACCATAAGTCCAACTACGCACTGGCCTCACTTGCTCTGAAACAGGGCGATCGCAATGCGGCGGCATATTATTTCAGGCAGGCGCTGTTAAAAAAGCCCTCCGCGCAGGCGTATGCGGGCCTGAGTGGCATTCTGGTGCAGGAAAACCTTTTCTTCGACGCCGTTTCCAGTTTGCAGGAAGGCCTGCGGCGGTTTCCGGCCAACGGCGAGCTGCTGAACAACCTGGGAATGCTTTATTCCAAAACGAACGTCGCCGACTCGGCCTATTATTACCTCGATCTGGCGAAGAGCAATGCGACCCGACCAGAGGTGCCCGCCACAAATTTGCTCGCAATCCTCGCCAAAAGTACCGATTCCGGTTTGCTCGATTCACTC
The DNA here is from genome assembly GCF_040448675.1 of Dyadobacter sp. 676. Taxonomy (NCBI): domain Bacteria; kingdom Pseudomonadati; phylum Bacteroidota; class Cytophagia; order Cytophagales; family Spirosomataceae; genus Dyadobacter; species Dyadobacter sp. 676. Next base: position 3,159,822 of record NZ_CP159289.1, read on the forward strand.
GCGACCGGCACAGACGAGCAGGACTACCTTTCCTGGCAGGCCAACTGGCTGGCTGTCCAGAACCTGCGACAGCGTTTTTCCAGGGAACAATTTCAGGGGGAATCCATTCCTAACGATTCGCTCCTGAGCGTTTCCTCTCTTGCCTATTTACTCAATTACGCCACAAATCAGGCACGATTCGACACGCTGCCGGCGTCGGTATTGCCGAAATTGGCGGTGAAAAATCCGATGCTGTCCCAGGACCTGTCGCTCGCGGCGTTATATTCGGAGTTTTATAGCGGCAATAAGCTGAAAGCATTGGAAATACTCACCGGCTGGGCGTCTGAGGAAGGAGAGAGAAGTCAGCTGTACCATAAAATTCTGGGACACTGGCTGTTGCAGCTTGGGTTGTACGACAAGGCTGCCCAGGCGCTCTCGGACGTAGAAGGAGTGGAAGGAACGATCGGCGTGGCGGTAGCGAATGCATTGTCGGGTAAGAAAGAAGTGGCGGTGGTACTGCTCGACAAAATTCAGGAAAAGGAGCAAAACGCCGCAGTGGAACAGTTGAAGCAGACGCTGTTCTCGGGTACGAAGCCGAAGTCGGTTTCCGATTCCCTGTTTGCGGTTGTTTCAAAATCCCCCTCCGCAGGGAATTTCGAAACGGCTGTGCGCGCCAATCCGTTCGATGCGCGGATTGTTTCGGCAGCGTCGGAATTTTACAGGGGCCAAAAACAGGTGAAGCGGGCTTATCAGCTAGTGTTGGATGCATTGCGTTATAATGAATACGCGCCCGAACTCTGGCAGCAATATGCGTTTTTAAGTCTCGATCAGGGCTTGCTCGGGCAGGCGGCTGAGGGTGAGGAGAAGGTGCGGCAATATGCACTGCCAGCCGGTTATCAGCGATTTTTGACGCGCTATCAGCCGCTGAGGGCACTTATCGAAAAACAAAGAGCTGCTTTTTGATGATTTGATATTTTAGTCATCTCAAAAATTACACTTCACCAATGACGGCTTTGTCCTGGAAATCCAATTTCACCGAAACGGAATGCCGGATTTTCCGGGGTAAAGTCATTGCCGGGATTTTGAAAACGACCCTTTGGAAATACAATGGCCGCGGCGAGCTGGATGGCTACATGCTTACATTCAAGAGCAAGGGATTTTTCCAATCGCACACCGAAATACGCGATATCGAAGGGAAAAATGTATTGGGCGGTATCGAATACAACCTGTTCCGAAGCAAGGCGCGGATCACCTACCAGGGAACACATTACGATTGGCGGTTCGAATCATGGCTGCGCGGGAAATGGGTTGTCGGCAACGGCGAATCCGAAGCACGTTTTGAGCCAACCGGGTTTTGGAAGAGAGAAGGGAATGTGATCAATGAGGATATTCCGCCTCCGGTGATCCTGGCGTCATTCTTTGTACAGGCGTTTTTTCATAAAATTTCGTCCGCATCCTGATTCATAACAGCTATATTCCTACTGAAAAATTGACTTCATGAAAATCATAGAAACCAGCCAGATCGCCAAACGTTATGTAATGGGCAGCGAGGTTATTCAGGCGCTCAAATCAGTTACAATTTCGGTTAATAAAGGGGAATACGTGGCATTTATGGGGCCATCGGGCTCGGGGAAATCAACTTTGATGAACATTATCGGATGCCTGGATACGCCTACGACCGGGAAATATATCCTGAACAACAAGGACGTCTCCGACATGACGGAGAACGAGTTAGCCGAAATCCGGAACAAAGAAATCGGGTTTGTGTTCCAGACATTCAACCTGCTTCCGAGAATGTCGTCGCTGGATAATGTAGCCCTGCCGCTCATTTACGCTGGGCTGAGCAAGGCCGAAAGAACGGAGAGGGCCATGCAATCCCTCAAAAACGTAGGCCTGGAAAACCGGGCAGGGCATAAGCCGAATGAACTCTCGGGCGGGCAGCGCCAGCGCGTTGCGATTGCCCGCGCGCTTGTGAACGACCCCAGCATTCTCCTCGCCGACGAGCCCACCGGTAACCTCGATACCAAAACTTCGTACGAAATCATGGACCTTTTCGATCAGCTCTACAGCAAGGGCAATACGATCGTGATGGTAACCCACGAAGAAGACATCGCGCACTACGCGCACCGCATTGTCCGCCTGCGCGACGGCCTTGTAGAATCGGACACCATCAACCCGAATCCCACCAAGGTGAGTGCGTTGGTTTGAAGCCTGATTTTGGTTAACTTGGATAAATTTAAAAAAGGAGCGTGCTATGAAAGGAGTTAGTTATCTGACAGATGAAGTCGGCCACAAAAAGGCCGTCGTCATTGATTTGGATTTATTGAAGCACCGTAAAAGTCCGGCGGACGTTCTGGAAGACATCGAGGGCGCTATTGCCATTGAAACAAGAAAGGATGAGGCTTCGGTTGACTGGGAGGTGGCTCGAAAGGACCTTTTGTCGATGGATTGAGCGATGTATAAAGTCTCGATCAAAAACGCTGCGTTGAAAGAGATTCAGCAGATTCCCAAAGTTTCAGGATTAAAGTAATAGACGCCTTAGCGGAGAACCCCGGGCCAGGTGGCGTCGAGCTGGAAAATTACAAAAACAGTTATCGGCTGAGGGTAGGGCAATACCGTATTGTCTGCGAAATTGAAGACCGCCAGCTGACAGTAGAGGTTGTTAAAGTAGGGAACCGCAAAGAAATTTACAGAAACAAATAGTATAATTATCTTTGTAACGGATAAAGGCCGGTGGCCGAGAGGATCCGGATGAGTGGCCCGATGAGGCGCATCATCCGGATTATTTTTATGACAACTTTATGAAGATCAATTTCAAAGATATTATCATATTCGAAGACGAGGATTTTTTACTGGTGAACAAGCCGCCACACCTCGCTACGCTCGATGAGCGCACCGCCGACCGTGGAGGGAGCCTGCTGAGACTTGCCAAAGAATACAATCCCGATTTACAGGCTGCCCACCGCCTCGATAAGGAAACGTCCGGCGCGCTGGCATTCGCGAAAAATCCCGCTGCTTACCGCCATTTGGCCATGCAGTTCGAACATCGCGAGGTTACGAAGCGTTACCACGCGGTAGTGAATGGCATCCATGACCTGGAAGGTATTTCCGTTTACCTGCCGATTTTACCTCTCAAAAATGGGACCGCCGTCAAAATCGACAGGGCGGATGGCAAGGAAGCAGAAACGATCTTTAACACTCTGCAGGTATATCGTGGTTATACTTTAGTGGAATGTATCCCCATTACAGGGCGGATGCACCAGATCAGGGTACACTTGTCGTGCCTGAAAGCGCCGATCGTCAACGATCCGCAGTATGGTGGTGAGCCGATTTATCTTTCCAGCTTGAAGCGGAAGTTTAATTTGAAAAAGGATACTGAAGAACAGCCTCTTATTCAGCGGGTTGCGTTGCATGCCAAGTCGCTTTCGTTCGGGCTGATGAACGGAGATCCTATACGTGTGGAGGCACCGTATCCCAAGGACTTCGAAGTACTTGTAAAACAGCTCAATAAGTTCGGATTGTAATAGCATGGTTTTTGTTGAATGTCAAAAGTTGTGTACGTTTATCCATCTTTTTTCATTCAAAACACCTGAAACTATGCGGGCACACACATTACGAATTACCTCATTCTTGCCAATGCTTCTCCTGTTTGCATTGGCAAGCCTTACCGCCGCGGCGCAAACCGGCCGGAAAAACGACGTGATCATCAAGCGCGACAGTTCGCGCATCCAGGCGCTCATTACGCAAATGAGCTATGAGAAAATCAATTACCGCGACCTCGGCACGGCCGACAGCGCGGCTACCTACATTTACCTTGACCAGGTAGCGCGGGTGTTGCTAAAAAATGGCAAAACGATCAATGTCAAAGATTCTATCCCTCCGGGCCGCATTCCACCCGACAGCGTAGGTCAATATGCTGATATGAACAATCTGCCTACCGATCCGTTCGAGAAAAGCGTGGTAATGGCTAACTCAGACCAGTTACGGGATAAATATGAATACCATCACAATCGCGCGATGGATGGCAAGCAAGGGGCCATCGTGTTTACTTCATTCGCTGTGGCAACATTGGTGTCCGGCATTATCGTCGCCAGCACCGGCGATAGTCCCGATAATAAAACAATCGGCACTTCGCTGGCGATTGCCGGGCCCGCGGTGGGCGTTGTTTTTGGATTGATCGGTTTCAAAAACTATAAACTCCATAGCAAGAAGGCGGAAAAGATCAAGAACGAACTGCAGCGCCGGAATCAGCCGCTAACGACATTCAGTATTATGCCGCGCGTCGATCCGTTCAATAAGTCGGCGCAGTTAGGGCTCCGGTTGTCGTTCTGATTGCGGTAATTTGATTACTTTCATAGGATTAATCAGTTACAACAAGTCCTTCCCACATGAAAGTAATTTTACCGAAGCTGAAAAACCAGCTGCTAGCCATGTTAATGCTACTGTTCATCGCGCAAGCGTACGCACAGACACCGCGCAAGGCGGATGTCGTCAACATGCGCGACGGGTCCAAACTGGAAGTTCACATCCAGGAAGTGGACGATCAGGTTGTGAAATACCGGAAAATCAATGACCCCGAAGGGCCACTTTTTTCTATTAAAAAGGCAGATATCGCTTCGATCCGCTATGGGAACGGTGAAGAGGAAACGTTTGAGGCTACGCTCGAAGTCCAGAACTACTATTCTCCTGGAAAACCGGCGTCTGCCGCTACGCCCCGGGAGTCAAAACCTGCCGGGAAAGTAGCGAATGGCCCCGTTAAGCCGTCGGTGCAATTTGCGGAGGACGTCAGAAATTCATCGCCCGACCATCTGCGAAGTATGTACAGGTATTATAAGATGCGTTCGAAAACCGGGATGGTTATGGGCATTGTCGGAACTTCGGTAGGTGTCATCGTAGCGGGAATAGGTACAGGCATTGTGGTAGGAGCGATGGACGATAATGGCAATTTTAAAAGTTATCAGGATGAGCTACGGGCCCGCAAAGGCGCTTATATGATGCTGGGCGGCTTTGCGGGAGCGGTTACATTCGGGACCGTGGGGTTCGTAAAGGCCGGCAAGAACGGCTCTAAAGCCAGCCGCATTCGGCGGGAGCTGATCCGCCGCGGCGAGCCCCTGACGATAAGCTTCAGGCCCTCGTTCAACCCGATGCAGCGGGCGGGAAGCCTGGCATTGGCATTGAATTTCTGATAGATAGGAAATAAAAAAGCGGGCTCCAAATGAATCGGAGCCCGCTTTTTTATGACCTGAATTTCTTAGAATTTGAATGCGATACCTGCTTTCAATGGAGACGCGTTGTAACCAACTTCCGCGAATACGCCCATGTTAGGCTTGAAATAATAACGTGCACCAGCAAATACACCGAAGAAAACGCCGCTTCCATAATCGTCATGGTAAACACCTGACCAACCATCAGGATCGCTGAATGAAGAAACACGGTATCCTAAGGACGGACCTGCATAGAGATCAAGGTTATCCAATTTCAGGAAGTGCTTTCCGTAGTGGTAAGAGCCGCGGGCTGCAACAGTGAAGAAGTTATATCTCCATTTGTAACCAACCCAGCCATAGTTCCAGGTTGTGAAGTCAGCCTGGCCACCGACGCTGATGAAGTCATGCACGCCGCCTTCGAATGAAGCACCCACACCGACGCCACCGCCGCCGTAAGTACCGCCAAGGTTGATACCTGCATTCAATAGTTTATCTCCTTTTTCAAATTGGGCGAACGCCTTTTCGGATACTGCGCTGAAAAGAGCAGCAACAACCAGCATGAATAGAGTCTTTTTCATCGTAATAGATTAGTTATTGTTAAATAATAATGGCACAAATTAAAGCCTTTATTTCAATGCTTCAAAACTTGTGCCATTTATAGTTATTAACCGGAGAATCACGCTTTGTAAGTGGTTCCGGCATCTTTATTTAATCCTATCTCAGATGTGCTTGCGGAGCTTATCCTTAAACACCTTTTTGAATTTGTCCAGTTTTGGTGCAATCACGAAGGCGCAGTAGCCCTGCTCGGGATTGTTGGCAAAATAATTCTGGTGGTAGTCTTCGGCCGGATAAAACTTCTGGAATCGGGTGATTTCGGTTACAATCGGATTCGCGTACGCGCCCGATTTGTCCAGTTCGGCCTTGGCCGTTTCCGCCAGTTGCTTCTGCTCTTCGTTGTGGTAAAAAATGACCGAACGGTATTGTGTACCCACGTCGTTTCCCTGGCGGTTCAGCGTGGTGGGATCGTGGCTGCGGAAAAACGCTTCCAGCAGATCGGCGTAGCTGATCACTTTGGGATCGTAAGTCACTTCCACGCATTCGGCATGGCCGGTGGTGCCGGTGCATACGGCTTTATAATTAGGATTGGGGTCATGCCCGCCCGAATAACCGGAAACCACTTTTTTAACGCCTTCGAGTGATTCCATCACGGCCTCGGTACACCAGAAACACCCTGTGCCAAATGTTGCGATTTCAGTATTCGTGGTATCAACATTGCTTTCGTCGAGTGCGGTTGAGGCAGTTTCTTTGTCCATTTTGCTCTTGTGTTTTTTGTCTGACTGCGCGCACGACACCAGGGCCATGCAACACAAAAATATAAACGTGAAAATCGGGATGGTGGTTCTCATCATTGCAATGGGGGTTATTGACTTTTCGGTAACGATTACGGGGCTAATAAAGTTTTATCATCGTAATCCTATAATATTTACGAAATTTGAGCGCCGAAAGATCGGGATAGCGTCAAATCCCGGCGGAACCAAATTTCCGGTAATTTATGACCTATCTTCATTTCAAAGCGCTTCATATCATATTCGTGGTCAGCTGGTTTGCGGGGCTTTTTTATATGCCGAGGCTGTTTGTGTACCACACCGAGGCTAACGACAAGCCCAGTCCCGAGCGTGAAATCCTTTTTGCGCAATTTACCAAAATGGAAAAGCTGCTCTGGAACGCGATCATGACGCCCGCCTGCTGGCTCGCATTGCTTTGCGGAACAGCGATGCTGTACCTGAGCCCCGCCTGGCTCGATCAGGGATGGATGAAGCTGAAACTCGTTTTCGTCGTCGGATTGCTCGCTTACCACTCATTTACCCGGAAGATCCTGCTCGAATTACGGGAAGGAAAATTCCGTTTTTCGTCGTTCCAACTGCGACTTTTCAACGAAATCGCGACGATATTCCTGTTCTCGATCGTCTTTTTAGTGGTATTGAAAAACACGGTCGACTGGCTGTGGGGCGTGCTCGGATTGTTGGCTTTCGCAATCGTGATCATGACCACCGTACGGATCGTGAAGAGAATGCGGGAGAAAAAAGCAGGAACGTAGGTTCACGACGCGGGCATATTCCGGTCATATGGTTCATGATTTGGGGTAGTAGGAATCGATCAATTGCCTTAAATCATTAATTTCTTCCGGTTTCATGGCATTTTCTTCCATCATAAACGAGACTACGTTACGGGGAGAGCCCTGGAAATAATGCTTCATGAGATCCGAGAATGACTGGCGGGCGTACTGTTCGCGGGAGATAGCCGGGAAATAGACATACGTTTTTCCGTACGCCTTGTGATCGATAAAACCCTTCTTTTCCAGAAGGCGCACGATGGACGAAACGGTCGTGTAAGGAGGTTTCGGTTCAGGGAGTTTTTCGATAATGTCATGCACCACACCTTCGCAGAGCTCCCACAGAATGCGCATGATATTTTCTTCTGAACGATTGAGTGGTTCCATACGCCAAAGGTATAACTAAAATTTAGTTATCAGACTTATTTTTCGTTTCAGGGAAAGTTCTTTAAGCCTGATGCATGCCCGGCATTTTCACCCTTATTTCTCGAACACCAGTGCGTCGGCCTTTACGCCGAGTTCTTCGAGTGCTTTCAGAATCGATTCCATAAATGCGTCGGGGCCGCAGACGTAGAATGGCTGGTCGAAATTCGAAATGTGCTTTTGCAGGAAAACCTTGTCTATGCGGCCGTGATAGTAACCTTCGGCATTTTCCCCGGAAATAAGATTGAAGAAGCGGTCGCCGAGCATTTGCTGGAGTTCTTCTTTCAGGATAATGTCAGCAGTAGTGCGGTTGGAGAAGAAAAGCCGGTTGTTTCCGACCTGCCCTTTGGAATACAAATCCCTGAAAATCGCCAGAAAAGGCGTGATGCCCGCACCTCCGGCCAGAAATACCCCTTCTCCTTTGTATTCGATTGCGCCCCAGGCGTCGCTGATCTCGAAACTGTCGCCCGGTTGTACCTTCGTCAGCGCATTGGTGACGCCGTCGTGATCGGTATACGACTTGATCGTAAACTCGAGCGTGTCGGCAGTGGGTAGCGAAGTGAATGTAAACGGCCGTTTTTCTGTCGCCCAACGGTCTTTCAGGATCGAGAAATCCGTTGCCTGGCCCGGTGTGTAGGTGAAACCCGCCGGTTTTTCAACAGTGTAGGAATTTACATTATGCGTAACTGGCTTCTTCGCGAGCAGTTTGACGATGTGATCGGCCATGGCGGTTGGTTGGAAAGTTAAACTATATGCAAAATACGCACTCGCAAGACGGCTGTCAAGGATGGGTTTTGTCGAATTACATTGTTTCGGCCGGGACTAAAATAAAGGGTATAGTTATCGGCGCAGGCGAACGTGTAGAGGGGGAATTGCGAGCACAAAGTTAACCCAAGGGCAACGAACCAAAAGGGTCCGGAGCGGCGGATTTGACATGAGATCGCGACAAGTTCAATAAAAATCTCCGTACATCTCGGGTTATACCGTGCTTCCTTCTCAAAGGCTATGTATCCGCTATAAATGGACCAGAGGGTCGTCGATCCATTCGTCGGGGCTGGTTTGAGAAAGCAAATCCTGAACTAACTGGCCGTAACGTACCAGGCGTGACAAATCCGGGGATTCGTCGGTGATAGGTGTGTAGATAAAAACTACGGTTAAAAGGACGGACAAAATGCTCTGCCTAAGGTGTCCTTATGCCCGTAGGAGCATCCGGAGGGCTTTCGCCGCATCCGCACCATAGCAGAGCAATAACTCCGATATTTTTCATAGAACCTACGGTTTAAAAGGAATACGAATATTCTGAGATTTCGAGAAGAATACAAGTACGGAATGAAACACTTCCCAAAAAGCTGAATCTGGCGTTTAAAACGTGAGGTAGGATTTTCAAGCGGTTTATTTTACCATACGTGTGTGACTTTTTTTGTCCCGCTATTTGTCCCGAAAAGCAAAAACGCCGTTCCTGATAACAGAAACAGCGTTTTGTGCCGAAGGCGGGACTCGAACCCGCATGGGGCAACCCCCACACGCCCCTGAAACGTGCGTGTCTACCAGTTTCACCACTTCGGCTTGAAATTCGGTGCGCAAAGATAGTAATCTTGTTTCGGACTTTGCAAGCGTTTCAGGCAGGGAAGCGTGGAAAAAGTGTAAAAACTTTAAATTTTTACACCCTCGTACAGTGCCGGGATGTGGATTTTCCGGTATCCTGCCTTTTCCAGCTTCAATTTGAAGGCGACCTGCGTCTCGTATTCGCCATGAACCAGGAATACTTCCTTCACGCGCTCAGGCTTCTGACAGGATAAAAATTCCAGCATTTCGTTGTAATCGCCGTGCCCGGAGAATGAATCCATGGTCTCGACGCGACATTTGACGTCGAAACGTTCGCCGAAAATGTTTACCTGCTTGTCGCCGCGTTTCAATGCGCCCGCGAGTGTGTTCGCGGAAGCGTAGCCTACGAGCAGGATGGTAGAATTCGGGTCACCGATGTTGTTTTTGATATGGTGCTTGATGCGCCCGGCCTCGGCCATTCCGGAGGCGGAAATGATGATGCAGGGCTCATGGCGGTCGTTCAGGGCGATGGAGTCCTGTACGTCGGAAATGTAATTGAGATACGGAAATGCGAATGCGTCGCCGTCCCTTTCGATGTAATCGAGGATTTCAGGATTGAAACATTCGTCGTGCTCCTTCATAATGGCCGTAGCGCGGATCGCGAGCGGGCTGTCGATGTATACAGGGATTTGCGGGAGCTTGCCCGAGCTCGAAAGCTGGTCGAGGGCATAAATAAGTTCCTGGGTGCGGTCGATTGCGAAGGCCGGGATAATGAGCTTGCCGCGGCGGCGAATGCATGTTTCCTGTACAATCCGCAGCAAATGCGCGTGCATATCGGTTTCTTTTTCATGCAGACGGTCGCCGTAGGTCGATTCGCAGATGATGTAATCGGCCTGCGGGAATTCCTCCGGCTTGCGGAGAATACGGTCGTCGGGCCGGCCGATGTCACCGGTAAAGGTTACCTGCTTGAACGTGCCGCTATCGGGAATGCTCAAATGCACGGCGGCGCTGCCCAGTAAGTGCGCGGCGTCGGTCAGGATTACCGATACTTCGTTGTTTTCGCCCAAAAAGAATGTTTGTCCATAACGTACCGTCTTGAAAAGCGTCAATGCATGTGCGGCGTCTTCCGCATTGTACAGTTCTTCGAGCAGCGGGCGGCCTTGTTTTTTGCGGCGCTTGTTGATGCGTTCAAGGTCTTTTTCCTGGATATGGGCGCTATCGAGCAACATAACCCGGCAAAGGTCGGCAGTGGCGGCCGTACAGTATATCGGCCCGTTGAAACCCTTGCGTACGAGACGGGGAAGCAGGCCCGAATGGTCGATATGCGCGTGCGAGAGTATCACATAATCGATATCGGCCGGTTTGAAACCGAACTCCTGGTTGAATTCGTCGGTCTGGATGCCCTGGAAGAGTCCGCAGTCGAGTAATATTTTGGTTCCTTTTTCGGTGGTAATCAGGTGTTTGCTCCCGGTAACGGTGCGGGCGGCGCCAAAGAACTGGATATGCATAAAGGTATAGAATTTAGAACGTTGTCGAAAAAAGAGGGTCAGGCAAGTACGTAAATCGCGTCGAGGTTGCGCCCGATACCGTCATAATCGAGACCGTAGCCGACCACGAACTTGTTTTGAATCTCGAAGCCGATATAGCGCATGTCGACCGGCGTTTTCATAGCTTCCGGTTTGTGCAGTAAAGTAGCGATTTCAACCGATTTGGGCGACATCGATTTCACCTTTGTGATCAATTGTGACATTGTAAGCCCGGTATCGACGATATCTTCGATAATAATCACATCACGCCCCACAATATCGGCGTCCATCCCGATAATTTCGCGAACAGAGCCTGTCGAAGTCGTTTGCGAATAGGAGGAGAGCCTGATAAAATTGATCTCGCAAGCCAGCGAAATGTTTTTAACCAGCTCGCCCGCGAACAGAAATGCGCCATTCAGAACAATGATGAAGACCGGACAGGAGCCCGCATAATCGGAGTTGATACCGGCTGCTAACTCGCCAATGCGTTTTTCGATGGTTTCGCGCGAAATGAAGGGGACAAATGTTTTATCCAGAATGTTAATCATAATTTTGAAGTGCGGATCAGGTTCCAAAGGCAACAAGGCGCCCGGCGGAGCGTGTCAAATACTCTGAGGATCAATATTAACTCTTTTTTTAAAAACCGGGTCGCTGACAAACGCAAAATATAAATCCGGCGTTAATAGGACAGATTTCCCCCTGCTATGAGAAGATCGGTTGTTAACAGTATCATATTCTGTTGCTTAAGTGTAATTACAAGCCATATCACCAAGGCCCAATTGTATTCGTCGGCGGACCTTGACAAGAACTACGCCATGGTCCTCCAAAACCCGGGCGTGCAGATCGAATCGACCGAGGCGATCAACAAGTTGTACAATTATCAGTTTTACGAAGCGGACGCGGAGTTCCGCTGGTTGAAATACCGGTACCCCAAACACCCGATGCCGCATTTTCTGATGGGTTTGGCCGAATGGTGGAAGATTGTGCCTAATACGGATAATGAGGCCTACGATAAAACATTTCTTGCGCATATGGACTCGACCATTACTCTGGCCGAGAAATTGTATGACGATCAGGAAAATAAAATCGAACCCGCATTTTTTCTTGCTGCCGCCTACGCGTTCAAAGGCAGGCTCTATGCCGAGCGCGAGAGCTGGGCGAAGGCGGCATTTGCCGGCAAAAAGTCATTGAAATATTTCGAACAATGCAAGGGTAACGGCGACCTCTCGCCTGAATTGCTTTTCGGAGACGGCCTGTACAACTATTATGCTGAATGGGTACCGAAAGAATATCCGATTCTGAAACCGATCCTGGCGCTTTTCCCGAAAGGCAACAAAAAACTCGGGGAGCAGCAACTGGAAAAGGTTGGTAACAATGCATTTTACACCCGTGTGGAGGCCCGGTATTTCCTGTTGCAGATTTACAGCATGGAAAACGAGTACAGCAAGGCATATGAAATGGCCAAATACATGTGGCAGACATTCCCGAATAATCCCTATTTCGAGCGTTATTTCTGTCGGACGGCCTTTGTAACAGGCAAAATGGCCGAAGCCGAGGAGGCAGCGAAGAACATCATCGCGAAAATTAACCAGGGAATGCCTGGCTATGAAGGTGTGAGCGGAAGGAATGCCGCCTATGTGCTGGCGTATTACAATATGAACTACTACCGCAATTACGACGCCGCCAGTGAATATTATAAGAAGGCTATCGAATATTCGACCCAAACCAATTCACTGAATGCCGGATATTATGTTTCGTCGCTGCTTGGCTTAGGTAAAATAGCGGAACATAAAAAGGATTACGACGAAGCGCTGCGTTATTACAAACTGGCCGATGACCGAGCCGACAGGAAGTCGAGCCAGGACAAAGAAGCGAAGGCGGCGATCGCAAATTTGAAAAAAATGAAGCGCGAGCAGCGGAGAAGGAGGTAATTGAGGCTATTATCAGCGTTTGCCCGGTATCATTTTACAAATGTTTCGGTGCGCTGCACCTTGCGTTGGATTTTCGGTGCCAATTCCTACAATATTACGGTGCGCTGCACCTTGCGTTGGATTTTCGGTGCCAATTCCTACAAATATTACGGTGCGCTGCACCTTGCGTTGGATTTTCGGTGCCAATTCCTACAATATTACGGTGCGCTGCACCTTGCGTTGGATTTTCCGGTGCCAATTCCTACAAATATTACGGTGCGCTGCACCTTGCGTTGGATTTTCGGTGCCAATTCCTACAAATATTACGGTGCGCTGCACCTTGCGTTGGATTTTCTGGTGCCAATTCCTACAAATATTGCGGTGCACTGCACCTTGCGAGGGGGCCGGTGCCAATTTCTGCAAATATTGCGGTGCACTGCACCGTGACGTAGGAGGTGCGTAGCACCGCAATATTTGTAGATGTGCAGCGCACCGGAAGAATCCTATTTTTTTAATTCCGCATAATGCTTGAAAAACAGCGGGATTGTCTCGATCCCTTTGAAGTAATTGAATAGCCCGTAACTCTCATTCGGGGAGTGCAGGGCGTCGATATCTAGGCCAAAGCCCATCAGAATGCTCTTGCAGCCTAATTCCTGCTCGAAAAGTGCCACAATGGGAATGCTGCCGCCGCCGCGCGTGGGTATCGGTTTTTTTCCAAACGACTCTTCCATTGCCAGTTCCGCTGCACGGTATTCCACCGAGTCTGTCGGCGTTACGTATGGTAATCCGCCGTGGTGAGGTACTACTTTCACCTTTACCGAAGCAGGCGCGATGGACTCGAAATGCCTGGTAAACAGCTCACAGATCTCGTCGTCGTTCTGGTTTGGCACGAGGCGCATGGAGATTTTCGCATGGGCCCGGGAAGGTAGCACGGTTTTGGCGCCTTCGCCTATATAGCCGCCCCAGATACCGTTTACGTCCAAAGTCGGGCGTACCGAGGTTCTTTCAATGGTGGTATAGCCTCTTTCGCCGGCTACATCGTCGATATCGAGGTCCTTCTTATATTCTTCCAGATCGAATGGTGCTGCGTTCAATGCGGCGCGTTCGGAAGCACTTAGCTCCTGAACTTTGTCGTAAAAGCCGGGAATGGTTATGTGGCCGTTTTCATCTTTCAGAGAGGCAATCATTTCGCAGAGAACGTTGATAGGATTAGCCACGCCACCCCCGTATACGCCCGAATGCAGATCGCGGTTGGCGCCCGTCACTTCCACCTCGACGTATGTAAGCCCACGTAGCCCGGATTCGATGGACGGGACATCGTTCGCGATGATACTCGTGTCGGAAATAAGGATTGTATCGCATTGTAACATTTCCTTATATTTTCGGACAAATGTCCCCAAATTCGACGACCCTATTTCTTCTTCGCCCTCAATCATTACCTTCACATTGCATGCGAGCGTGCCCGTTGCGAGCATGATTTCAAGGGCTTTGATGTGCATATAAAATTGCCCTTTGTCGTCGCACGCCCCGCGCGCGTATATGCGATCGTTCTTGATCACCGGCTCGAACGGCGGAGAGTGCCAGAGCTCGTACGGATCGGCCGGCTGGACGTCGTAGTGGCCGTAGATGAGTACGGTCGGCAATGCGGGATCGATGATCTTTTCGCCGTACACCACCGGATGTCCTTCGGTTTCATAGATTTCCGCACGGTCGGCTCCCGCTTCGGCGATACGGTCGCGGACGTATTCTGCGGCTCTCAGCATGTCGGGTTTGAATTTCGAATCGGCACTTACCGACGGAATACGAAGCAGGTCGAGCAGCTCGTTCAAAAACCGGTCGCGGTTCTTATCAATATATTCTTGCATTGAATGTTTGTTTTTAGTCTTCACTGAACCGGCGGTCAAGTTAAAAAAATAACCCCTAAGGTTGCGCCTCAGGGGTTAGGATTAACAGGGTTAGATCAGGAATCTCAGCTCCGGGCTTTCGACTTTGCGAAAATATTTACGCGGTTCTCATTGCCGTTGAGCAGGCGGACAATGTTTTTCTGGTGCGTAAACACCACCAGGATGAACATTGCGAAGCCAAAAACGACGAGCAACGGCTCGGGGTGCCCGAAAGCGCCAGTCCATGAAAGCACGGGGAACGCGAGCGTCGCGAGAATTGAGCTCAGCGACACGTACTGCGATGCAATTAGTGTCAGAATAAATATCGTGATGCAGACAGACGCAAGCTCCGGGTGAATGGCAAGTACCATTCCGAGCAGCGTAGCAATGCCTTTACCTCCTTTGAAATTCACAAAAACGGGGAAGATGTGACCGATAATGGCAATGATACCGAAGATGATCTTATACATCAGGAGCTCGGTTTCACCGATTTCGTTCATGTAAAAAAGCATGGAAGCGAGGCAGGTGGCCGTCCAGCCTTTCAGTACGTCGATGAGCATTACAACAGTTCCTGCGCGTTTGCCCAATACCCGGAATGTGTTGGTGGCGCCCGCGTTACCGCTGCCGTGTTTTCTGACATCTATTCCAAAATATCCGATTCCGTACCAGACTGAACTTGGGATAGAACCCAGCAAATAAGCAGCAACAATCGCAACTATTAATAAGGCAACACTCATTTTGTACTATTCAAAGATAAATTTAAATTACAAAAAGTTTTTCTCAAAAATACGATAGTTGGAGGATTTTACAAGCAAATATCCCAGAAAACTGTGGTTCTGCATACGATTTTGCAAAAGCTGGCATAAACTATTGTGAATGCCCCCGGTCGCATCAGAATCCTTCTGTCGGTTCCGCTTTTTTCTTCTTTTCTTCGGTCTGGGAAGGTGCCGCCTTCTTCTTCGCAGTTTTCACGAGCTTTGCTTTTTTCAAGGCAGGCTGATAGAAATCATCGAACCGGTTAACAAACATATCCTTCTCTTCAGTTCCAATGCTCACGAGTGTCATGTCCTTGGATTTCACATTTTTAGACTTCGCAACGATCTCGTCATTGAAATCCAGCAGGGAAGAAACGACACCAAGCTCGCCCTGTTTATAATCAAAATAATACCACACATCGGGCGACGCTTCGAGGTAGAGGCTAAATTCGTCGCCCTCCACGCCCCGGCGTAGTTCGAGCACGCCGTTCATTTGCGCATTGATATTGTTCCGTCCAAAATGCGACACGCCGATAGGCCCCTGCGAGTAGTACGCATTGTGCACCGGCGACCAATGCAGGTTCACATTGGATAACACCATCGGCATGTCCAGTAATGGGGAGGCCTCGAAAATAGGTTTATAACCTGCGGCTGTCAGTTTGATATAGGCATCGGTCGCTTTCGGGCCGATTAGTGCGGAAAGTTTGCGGTTCAGTTGGTCCGCATCGTCGTCCGCGGCGGTGCTGTTGGACTCGGCCAGGTTGGTTTCAACGATTTTGGCGGCTAGCGTCGGCGCGATCGGTGTCAACGCCGGTGCGTTGAAGAGCAGCATGGTGTTGAAACGGAATTTCGAGCTATCCACCTGCACTTCTGCGCTGCCGACAGTTTGCAGCCAGTTGGCCTGCATGAGTTTGAATGGACCGGCAAATGTGGCCAGGCCGGTTTTGTCGTCGAAAGTCAATGCATTGCCCTCGTCGATCAGGCTGTCTGCGCCCGGCGGCGGGTTTACGCGGAACGCTTTCGCGTCTTCGTCGTAGCTGAGGTTACCCTGTGCGAGGTAAATATCCTCGTCGCCATCCGAATCCTTGGGCGAGAGGAAGCTCATGTACATGCCTTTGGCCTCATTATAATGTAAGCCGACCGAGAGCGGGATCTCGTGCTCGTTTTTAAGGTCTTTATTGATTTTAATCGAAACCGATTCGCCCGGAGAATCCTGGTACACAATCCACGAGCTCTGGAAATCCTTCCGGAACTTGATCACCGGTTTCACAAAGCCATCCAGTTTCAGCGACGGCTCGTAGGCTACCAGGTTGATCGCGCCTTTGTATTGAATGCGGGGCGACAAAAAGAGGTTTTCGGTTTCCTTGATATCCGCGCGGGCAGTCGTGTAATATTTCACGCCCGCCGCGGGCTTGTTGTCTTTGGATTTGCGCTTGCCTTCCTCGCCCGCCCCCACTTCCACAAGCTCGAAATTCTGCATTTTGATATTGAAAGTATCTTTCCTGGCCGTAATGTATTGGTAAGTGGCCGAGCCCTCGAAGTGGTTGCGTGAGTCGATGCGGATATCGGCATCGCGCATGTGGTGCGATACGTTCAAAGTATCGATTTCGATACGTGCTTTTTTCAGCGGAACGATTTTGCCTTTGCTATCCACAGCCACCATGCCGCCGTCGGGGATGATCTTCACATCGGCGGTCTGAATGTAAGGCACGCCCTTGATATTCAGGGTCACTTTTTCGATATCGTAAATCGCTTCGGAACCGTTGAAGGTCAATCCTTCCTGATCGGGGTCTGTGGAAGTGTAGGACGATGTTTCGCCCAGGCCTTTCATCAGGATCGTCTTCTTCGTCATATCCCATTTGGCACTTCCGATGAGCGTCTGGTAGGAGGCTGTCGGGATTTGCATGCCCGAAGAATCATTACCAAAACCGGATTCGTCGGTCACGAAGCTGGCAATGCCGGTTTTGAAGTTGAAATCTATATTGACATTATTGCCCGTAAGCAGTTTTTTGGTCGACTTCGTATCACCGCTGTTGATCGCAAATGAAGATTTATTGGCAAGGAACCCATCCTTATTGAATTTGATATCGGGAGAGGTAAGCTCGGAGTCGGCCCGTTTCAGCTTGCCATTTCCATACAAACCTGTCGAACGCAGCAGCAGGCTTCCTTCCAGATTCGTGGTACCCTGATGGAATGTGAAGGACTTGCCGGTGGTGCTGATAAACATGCTGTCTGCATTGGGATACCATTTTAACGCATAGTCTTTCAGGGCAACGGCGGGGAAATAACCTTTGCCTATCGTGGCCTCTTTAATGGTTGCCACATCGCCGGTTGCCATGAGCGAATCGGACGTGAGCAGGACATTTTTGGCCGTCATGGATGCCGAAAGGTATTTCAATATGGCCTTCGAATGCAAACCGCTGTTGTCCATCGTGAGCGTGTCGGTGAATTTTGCCAATGCCTTTCCGTCATATAATTTCATGTCGGTAACCGGCGGTTTGTAGTCGAAACCGAGAGAGTTGTCGGGCATGCTTTTCAGGACTGTCTGGATGGGCGGAATAATGCCATTGGAATTGAAGGTACCTTCAAAGATCACATCGCGCTGGTCGAGGCCATCCATATCGATCTTCGGGATCTTGAAAAATACCTCCCGCGGATAAAGTACCGTGCCTCGTTCGGGTTGATCGAAATAGACGATCATACCGTCGGGCACGACGAGCCGCGGTGATTTTTTAATGCCTTTCTGGATACCGGATTTGTTTTTCGGGTCGCTGAGGTAGAAGGTACCGCCCTTTTCATACTTCACATGACCGCCCACTTCGCCTTTCTGCCCTTTGGCAAACTTCTCACGCGGCGTAAACGTAATCGAATCGGAAGGAGCGACGTTGACGAAGAACTGGTTGTAATCGAATTTGATGTTCTGACCGCGGAACTGGTAATTCGACGCCACCATCTGGCCATTCAGGGTAAAATTCCTGTTTTTGCCGATGACGAGCTTTTTATCGGCCGGGACCGCATAAATTTTCAGGGAATCGCTGACCACGAAACGCGACACGCCGAGCACGGTGAGCGTTGTATCGGGCAAATAGATCGTCGCATTGGCGACCTCGTCGTTTGCCGCGAATTGCCCGCTTACCTGGAAATTGTCGTAGTCGGCCTTGTCCATGTTCGCAAGTACGTACATGACGCCCTTTTTGCTTAATGCGTATTCGTCGGTTTCCTTGTTGTAAATAAAATAGTCTTCCAGCGCCAGTCTTTGCAGGGCATTGCGGATGATGATCGGCTTCTGATTGAATTTTGCGGCGAGTTCCTCCGGCAGGAACGACGTTTTTTTAGTGGTTTGGGCATAATTGGCGGCCATAATCAGCGGCTGGAAGCCATATTCCTTGCCAATTTCACGGAAACGCTCCTTTTTGAAATAATCCATCGATTCCAGGCGTACCGGTACTTCCGTTTTACCATTGATACGCAGGAATTCCACTTTATCGGTCGGGAAGCGCCAGCGCATGGCCTGCGACCAGATATTCATTTTATGATAGGTGTCTTTGTAGGGTAGCGGTGCATAGTCGGTTTTGTCCATCCGGCTGAGTGTTACCAGTCCTTCGTCGTCGTTGTATTTAAATGTAACCCCAGGGTGCACGAGCGAATCCGAGCCGAGCGGCATCGAAAACAAGGCGAAGTTGGCGGTGAAAACAGAGTCTTTCAATGCAAAACGCTTGCTGCGAACCGTGAATGCGGGTTTTTCCTGATACCTGACCTTGATGGTCGAATATTTGTCGTTCAAAGCCGAGCTGTAACGGTCGAGGCCGATAAGCGAGTAGCCGCCTTTGTAATCGATATTCTTGCGGACTTCTTTCAGTTTGGCATCGATATCATTCGAAATGAAGCGCGGGTATTGTGCCGGCTGACCTTTGATGCGTTTGATCCCCCCGGTATTCCAGCGTGCCTTTCACCGGTGCCGCCAGGTAGTTGTCCGAATGCAGCGTGCTGTTTTCGGCAAGCAGCCGGGGATGATTGATATTGAAAGAATAGGCGTCCAGATCGGCATAAATAGTCGAATCCCCGGCGGTTTGCCAGGTGAATTTGCCGTTTTTCCCCACGAACATTCCGTCGCGCAATGACACACTGCCGTTGGCCGGCCCGAAAACCACGGAATCGCCGCCCGCTACCATGGCAAAAGTCGCGTTTTGAAGGTCCAGCACCGGTCCGGCGACTATGGGCAGTGGCGCGGACTTGGTCGGAGCGATTACAAGGCTGGAGTCTACCGGCGTATTCCAGCCGTCGTTGGCAGTCTCCGTCTCTTTCACTACCGTGGAATCGGCCTTTGCATCGAACCGGTACGTGAAATCACCGCCCAGTAAATAGAGCGAATTGTAATTGCTGCCGTACAGCTTGTTGCTTTCGGTGATCGGCAGCGAAGTTTGCAGAACCTTTTGAAAAGTTTTGGCATCGTATTTTTCACCTGCGTTGGCTGCGACATCGAGAAAGCCGTCCAGTTTTTCCGGCGATTTTTTGGCAAGCGCCTGTGTATTCCGGATCAGCAGTGCCATAAGGGCGCCTGCTTTCTGTCCTTTTGCCACCTGGGTTTTCACAATTCCGATGAATTTCGCCTGCTGCTGCGGGTTTATGGCCGACATCCAGATGCTGTCCAATTGAACTGCGGGGCGGATGAATTGCGGATTCCGGCTGCCTTCCATCATTTTCCGGAGTTGCGTCATGAATTGCGCCGGGTCATCCGCCAGTTTGCCGTTCTGGGCGTTGGCGTTTTTTACGATAAAAGTCAGCAGGTAAAGCAGTATGGCAAGGCGAAATATCTTCATGGTTTGCAGCTGTTAGCTTTCAGCTATGGTCTATTTGATCTTTTCAAAAACAACGGTTGCCCATTGGTTACGGGTATTCGATCTGCGCTTTTTCAGGCCGTTTTCAGCGGCACATTTTTCGATATCCGTTTGGTCCGCTTCGTAAAAACCGCTGGTAACGAGCCAGCCACCGGGTTCGAGGTGTTTCACATAGTCCGGAATCTCCGCCAGCAGGATATTCCGGTTAATGTTTGCCAGAATTCCTCCGAAAACCCTTGTTTCCGGTACGTCCTGGATCGTGCCCTGAAAAACCTCGGAATCGGCCGGAAGGTTGTTCATCGCGAAATTTTCACGTGTATTTTCCACGGCCCATTCGTCGATATCGAAACCCAACAGGTGTGAAGCCCCTAATTTAAATGCCAGAATCGCGAGGATTCCCGTTCCGCAACCGACATCCATAACCGAAAGACGTTCATGCGGCAGGTTGAGTTGCTCGTTCATGACCAGCCATGTGGTTTCGTGGTGTCCCGTGCCAAACGACATTTTGGGCTGGATCAGCAAATCGTATTTAAAAGAGGGATCGGGCTCATGAAACGTTGCCCGCACGCGCACCTGGTCACCCACCTCGATCGGCTCGTAGCTTTTTTCCCACTCCTCGTTCCAGTTTCTTCTCTCTAACGATTTCCAGGTTGCGGCTATTGTCGTTAAATCCAGGTATTTGGCGGTCAGGCTATGGATTATATTCTCGTTGAAATCGCTCTCCTGAATGTACGCGAGCAGGCCCTCGTCGGTCTCCACAAACGACTCAAAGCCTGCCTCGCCAAGTTCGGCCATTAATATCTCCGAAAACTCGGAATCCACTTTCAAATCCAGTTCGATGTAATTCATGTAATAGTATTGGTAAAAATTGCAGGGTGAATGTGTTGAAAATTTTCAGGAATCAGGACGATTAAGCCCGGTATTTTAAAATTCAATTTAAAATTACCGGGATTAATTGGGTTAAGGACTGGCCAGAGCCTGGCTACTTGTCTATAAAATTGTTAAATTTGGGTAAACCTAACCAGTAAAAGAATGCACACCGCAGTGAAGGGAACCTACGAAAACGGTGTTTGCTCGATACCCAGGTCCTGATCTGGACGCTCACTTCACCATCGAAACTATCGGCAAACGTTATCAACCTACTCCTGGACTAATTCCATATTTGTCTCGCATATAAGCCTGCTGGAAATTGTTATAAAACAAAAGATCGGTAAACTGCCCGAATTACCCATTTCGATCATTGAGCTCGAAAAGACCATTCTTGCAGACGGCTTTGGATTGATTCCTGTATCTGTGACACATATCGATGCCTACGACACTATTTCACTGCACGAAGAACACCGCGATCCATTCGACAGACTTATTCTGGCAACCGCATATTCCCCAAAAATGCCTGTCGTTTCCGCAGACAGAAACTTCAAGATTTATGAAAAGATTATTTCAATCGTCGAAGCATAAAATTTAAACGCAAAAAAAGCCCTGCAACTTCATGGTGCCGGGCTTGTCGTCATTTTACGGCTTCCGCCGCTTCGCCGCCAGATCATGCGCCGTGTCGTAATACGACCGCAAATTCATCCAGTCAAAAACATCCGAGATATTCTCAACCCGATTGCGCTGCATAATGCGGTCGCGGCGTTGCATGCGCACGAATTTGAAGAGGATGTCGGCTAGTTGATCTGCCGCCTGCGAGAAGTTTTGCGATTTGCGGTTGATCACGTAAATGCCCCGGTTTTCGTAATCCCGCATGATTTGCATAATGTAGTCGCCGAAACCGGAGAGGTCGCTGGTAACGGTAGGCACGCCGCGCACGACGCATTCCAATGGCGTGTAACCCCAGGGCTCATAGTAGCTCGGGAAGACGCCCAAATGGCAGCCACGAACAAATTGCCCGTAATCCAGGCCAAAAAGCGGGTTGGTCGATGCGATGAAATCCGGGTGATAAACGATTTTGACGCGGTCGCGCTCGTTGTTGACCAGGTTTGCACGCCGGCAGAAATCGGTAATGCCATCCTCCTGTTTCAAATCGTGGGTCACAAATGCCGGAAGTCTATCGGTTTTCCAGCTTTGGATCGTTCTTCTCAAACGTAGCCGCCAGTATTCGTCCACAAATTCATTCAAATCGGGCATTTTGTGATCGGCGCCCGAGGCGGTGGCGAGGAAGAGTTTTTCACCCACTTCTTTTTCAATGGCGGTACAGGTCTCCTGCAACTCGTTCAGTACCGCACGGGATTGCAGCACGTCGGGGTTTACGGAGGTGTAAGGTTGCTTGGTCACGATAAACATCACCACCGTCATATCCATATTTGCCTGCACCATTTTCCAGTTCAGGCGGGCCAATGCTTCCAGTGTGAGATCATAGCCTTTGTTGCTGTATTCGTAGCGGCCCGACGTAAAGAAGTAGAGCGTTTTGTCCAGATCGAACGAGTAGCTGGGAAAGAAATGCCCCATCACGAACTCATGAATGCGCTCCTTATGCTTCAAATGCAGGTTCTGAAACTCGTGCACAGCCTGAAAACGCACGACGTTCAAGCCGTTCGGCGTAACGAGGTCCGGCATGCGCCCGAGAAACACTTCGCATTCGCGGGCGGTTACGTCGCTCACGGTCGTGAGCACATGTGCGTTCAGTGCGGCCTGCCGCTCGATCGAGCATTGGGCTACGATCCCGTAGTTTTTGGCTTCCTGCTCCCAGTCGAAGAAGGGGAGCTTGTTGTAAAAACCGGAAACGTTCTGCGCCAGGTAACGGCCCAGCATAGTGGCGTGCGTCGTAAAAGTCATCGCGATCTTGACATTCTCGCGTTTCAGTTCCGGTAACCCGCTGCTGGCCATCCATTCGTGGAACTGGGCAAAGATTTCTTCCCGTTTCGCATTCTCTTCGGCGTATTCTTTCAGGAATATACGTACGAGTTCTCCGAAGCAAAGGGTCTGGTTTACAAGATGTTCGACGTTAATCGTCGGAATGCGGTTTCTTTCCCAAAGGTTGAATTTGATCGCATCGAGCTGGCCCATGATGCTGTCGATATCGAAAAGCACAACCCGTGGCTTACCCGTCACGAGCCAGTAGCCGTAATACACAGCAAAACCCATTTCCCGCATTCGCTTGACGATCCGGCCGGCGGGTGAATCGTCGAGGTCGTGAATCTGTTCGAATTCGGAAGACGCTTTTTTTTCGAAATAAGGGCCCAGCAGGAAATAGTTTTCTTCCCATTTCTCAACCATGGCAGGTACTTTGGTCCTTATTACAGTATATATCCCTCCAACTTGATTACAAACCTCCCATGCAACTTCGAACAGGACGTTTTTCTTAGTGGTTTTGACAAATGGTTCCAATTAGGGTACAGTTTTAAGCGTTACTAGGGTGTTTTTTAAGGGGATCCTGCTTCCGGTTATGTCACAAAAATCCTTGTTATTACACAATAAATATGCAGAAAAATAATTCAGAATTACAATACCTGAATGTTTGTCCACACGGCCATAAAGGCAGTTTAAAACATCGTTCCAGCACTAAAATATAACTAAGTCAAGAAAAGGCCGGTGGCAACGATTTTCATACGACGATCCAAATCAAACCGTTATTGCTCGAATTTAAGACGGTTGTCGGCTAACTTTGTTCCAAAATACGTTACTTTGGTTGGATTAACATTTTGCATTGGTCAGATAGTGAAAAAAATTAAAATTGTTGCGCTTTCCTTCGTCATAATCACATTTTTGCTGGAAAGTTGCATGGCTCAGAGCGCGGAAACAGAGAGTAATCTGCCCCCCGAAGAGAGAGTTCAGAGCGGTTTGGATAGCCACTGTCGACAATATTGATTGGCCAAGCAGCAAAAATCTTCTTCCCGAAGAGCAACAGGAAGAGTTTTCCGAACTGCTCGATTTTCACAAAAGGGTAGGGATGAATGCGGTGTTCGTGCAGGTACGTGCGGCGGGGGATGCTTTCTATGCCAAAAGCCCCGAGCCATGGTCGGAATGGCTCACGGGCGTGCAAGGGCGTAAGCCCGAACCGATGTGGGATCCGCTCGACTTCATGATCACCGAGGCCCATAAGCGCGGCCTCGAATTCCACGCCTGGCTGAACCTTAACCGCCTGGTCCATAAATCCTCCAAAAGCGTTTCCGCCGACAATATCAGCCGGCTTCATCCGGAGTGGATTTTGAGTTACGACGGCTATAAACTTTTCGATTTCGGCATTCCCGAAGTACGAAAGTTTATTACCGATATGACCGTGAACGTTGCCAGGAACTATGACGTCGACGGCATCCATTTCGACGATTATTTTTATCCTTATGCCGCGCCAGGGCAGGTTATCCAGGACGACGCGACGTTCAGGAAATACCCGGACGGCTATACCAACAAGGCCGACTGGCGCCGTCATAATGTGGATTTATTGGTAAAACAAATCCACGACGCGCTCGAAGCATTGAATCCGCGGCTCAAATTCGGTATCAGTCCGTTCGGCGTGTGGCGGAACAAGGACCGCGATGCCGAAGGCTCGAAAACTTTCGGTGCGCTGGCTTCCTATGACGACCTTTTCGCCGACAGCCGCCGCTGGGTTAAAGAGGGCTGGATCGATTACATTGCCCCGCAAGTCTATTTTTCGTCAGGTTTTAACCGTGTGCCCTATAAAAACCTGGTGGATTGGTGGACCGAAAACCGCTTCGACCGACACTTATATATAGGTATGGGCGCTTACCGCGTCGGGTACAAGGACAAGGATTCGCATTGGTCGAATCCCGCCGAGATACCAAATCAGGTTCGTTATTTCCGCGATAGCGAGGCGGATGGGTCGATTTTTTTCAGTTCAAGGTCTTTGAGGGCTAACAGTCTGGGTTTTGTGGATTCATTGAGAAGAGACCTTTTCAAATACCCCGCTTTGATCCCGACAATGCCCTGGAAGGACAAAATTCCGCCGTTGTCGCCCAAAAGCCTGAAAGCCACATTGCTTTCTCGCGGCATCGAGCTTACCTGGGAGCAACCCGATGCGGCCGCGGACGGCGACAAGGCCTGGTATTACGTCATTTACCGTTTCCCGCCGGAGGAAAAAGCCACCGCACACGACCCGCGCCGCATTCTTGGCATGTGTTATGAAGGCGAAAAGTTTGTGGACATGACCGCCGAAGCGGGTAAAAGATATGTCTATTATGTTACAGCGGTAGATCGCCTGCACAATGAAGGCCGCCCGATCGGGCCGTTGCGCGTGGAAGTACACGATCAGAAGTTAGTCCGGTTTTAAGGTATGAGCAACGCAATCCAATACGAATACAAACCCGAGCATTTCATTGCATCGGCGCCCACGAAATATAACTCCGAAAGCCTTCGTACCGAGGAAATGGTGCTCAATATGGGCCCGCAGCACCCGTCGACGCACGGCGTATTGCGCCTGGAAGTGGTAACGGACGGCGAGGTGGTGATCGACGTGGTGCCGCATTTGGGTTATCTGCACCGCTGCTTTGAAAAACACGCAGAGTCGTTGCCATTTAACCAGATCATTCCTTACGTCGATCGCATGGATTACGTGGCTGCCATGAACTCGGAGCACGCTTATGTGATGGGTGTGGAGCGGATGCTGGGCATTGAAAACGATATTCCCAAACGCATTGAATATATCCGGGTAGTAGCCGCGGAACTGAACCGCCTGGCCTCGCACTTCGTCGCGCTCGGTACGTACGCGATGGACATAGGCGCGTATACGCCCTTCCTATGGATGATGCGCGACCGCGAACAAATCCTGCGCCTGCTCGAATGGACCTGCGGCGCGCGGATGTTGTACAATTATATATGGATAGGCGGGTTGTTCTACGATCTGCCTGTCGGCTTTGAAGAGCGCTGTTCCGAGTTTATCAAATATTTGAAACCCAAGCTGATCGAATTGCAGCAGCTTGTGGTCGACAATAAGATCTTTATCCAAAGAACGGCCAATGTGGGAGTGCTGCCATTGGATGTGGCCATTAATTACGGCTGTACCGGGCCAATGCTCCGCGGATCTGGTTTAAGATACGATTTGAGAAAAGTAGACGGTTACTCGGTATATCCCGAACTGGATTTCGAAGTGCCTATTGGTGAAGGAAAGCTCGGAAAAGTAGGCGATTGCTGGGACCGGACGTGGGTACGCGTGGTGGAATGCTGGGAATCGGTGAAAATGATCGAGCAATGCCTGGTACAATTGCAGGGAGATTATAAAAGAACCCGCGACTTCGATCCGCAGGCGGTTGTCCCGAAAAAAATCCGGCCGAAAGCGATGGATTTCTATGTTCGTGCGGAGAACCCGAAAGGGGAGCTGGGCTTCTATTTCCGCACCGACGGCCGCTCCGATATTCCCGTTCGCTGCAAGGCGCGGGCTTGTTCTTTCAATAACCTCTCGGTAATTGGTGAAATATCAAAAGGCGCATTGCTCGCCGACCTTGTCGCCGTTATTGGCTCCATCGACGTGGTAATGGGCGAGGTCGACAGGTAATTTTTTAAAATAGGATATCAATGAAAAAGAGCCGGGAAACGGCTCTTTTTCATTGATATAACTCCTGAAATTACGCGACTGCGCCTTCGCCAACCAGCTCGTGTTTCGCCAGATATTCGGCGATCTGAACCGCATTGGTAGCAGCGCCCTTGCGCAGGTTATCGGCAACGATCCACAGGTTCAGCGTCTTAGGCTGGGATTCGTCGCGGCGGATACGGCCTACAAAAGTTTCATCTTTGCCGTGAGCAGTCAACGGCATCGGATAAACCGCATTTTTCGGATCGTCCTGTACGATAACGCCTTCGGTTTCGCTCAGGATCCGGCGTACCTCATCGAGGTCGTATTCGTTTTCGAATTCAATGTTAACCGCCTCGGAGTGACCGCCGATTGTCGGGATACGAACAGTTGTAGCAGTTACCGCGATACTGTCGTCGCCCATGATCTTCTTCGTTTCGTTGGTCATCTTCATTTCCTCTTTGGTATAACCATTGTCAAGGAACACGTCGATATGCGGCAGCACGTTCAGGTCGATCTGGTGCGGGTACACTTTGCCTTTGCTGTGATCGCCGGCGCGTTCCGAGAAAAGCTGGTCAACCGCGGCTTTACCGGTTCCTGTTACCGATTGGTAAGTGGAAACAACCACACGTTTGATTTTATATTTCTTGTGCAACGGGTTCAGCACCACCACCATTTGAATGGTAGAGCAGTTCGGGTTGGCGATGATTTTGTCTTCTTTGGTCAGTTCGCCCGCATTGATTTCCGGAACCACCAGTTTTTTGGTAGGGTCCATACGCCAGGCGGAGGAGTTATCCACCACAGTAATGCCTGCTTCCGCGAATTTGGGTGCAAGGGCGAGGGAAGTGCCGCCGCCAGCCGAGAAGATCGCGATCTCCGGTTTGGCAGCAATCGCATCCTCGAAGCCGATCACCTTTATCTGTTTACCCTTGAATGTAACTTCCTTACCGACAGACCTTTCAGATGCGACGGGTAACAGCTCCGTCACCGGGAAATTACGCTCTTCGAGCACTTTGAGGATTTCGCCGCCCACCAGACCGGTAGCGCCTACTACTGCGATTTTCATTCTTGCATTAAGATTAAAAATGGATAGAATATGATTTACTTTTTGCCGAGCGAGTGCATTGCCTTGCGAAAAGTGCCGCAAATTTACGAGGTTTTTTAGAATGATACCCGAATTTCATCTTTTAATGCATTAAAATTCAGGAAGGAAGGGTTAAAGCCGACATTTCAGAGTCGTTTACTAGGCTTTTGAGTTTCGGTAATTCGCCTACCGATCACTGAAATTGTATACATGCTCAGGCGTAATGCACACGTCGAGCGGAATGTCGAATGCATCAATATCCTCTATCTCATCCACTTCTTCAAATAGCGAAAGGCCCATTTTAATGCATTCGGGGCGGGTTTGAGGCAAAAAACGATCGTAATATCCGCCGCCATAACCTACGCGGTAACCCTTGCGGTCAAACGCAAGCAGCGGGACGAGGACAATGTCGATTTCTTCCGGCGCGATTTTCCTCGAGGTAGTTGGGTCGGGCTCGGGGATGCGCCATTGATTCATTACCAAATGTGTGAAGGGCGTCAGCAGGAAGTGCTCCATTTCCCGCGTGCCGGGGACGATATACGGCGCGGCAATGCGCATTGCCGGAAACGAGATCCGGAATAATTCGATAAGATAGAATGTGTTGATTTCCCGTGAGCCGAGCTGGGGAAGAAATGTATGAAGGGTTTTAAACAGATTTCTCTGAACATATTTTTCAAGATTCTGCGCGATAAGGGCATTTTTTTCGATCAGCGAGGGCTCATCCGCTTCCTTTCTTTTTTGTAAAAACTCTTTGCGCAATGCAGCCTTTTTCATAGGGTACTGTCGTCTTTTTTGGGGATGTAATCGGAGGAAATTTCGCCTTTTTATTCTATTGTTCGTACTTTCACGGTCTGATTTCAAAATCTTTAACTATTGTATAGAATTTAAGACATGAGCAAAATTAAAGTTGACAATCCCGTCGTAGAGCTGGATGGCGATGAAATGACCCGCATCATCTGGAAATTTATTAAGGAAAAACTGATCCTCCCTTACATCGACGTAGATATCAAATACTACGATCTGGGTATCGAGTACCGCGACGAGACCAATGACCAGGTGACTATCGATGCTGCCAACGCCATCAAAGAATACGGCGTGGGTATCAAATGTGCGACTATCACACCTGACGAAGCCCGTGTTGAAGAATTCGGTCTGAAACAAATGTGGAAATCGCCGAACGGAACCATCCGTAACATCCTCGATGGTACCGTGTTCCGTGAGCCGATCGTAATGAAAAACGTGCCTCGCCTGGTTACTAACTGGACGGCGCCGATTATCGTAGGTCGTCACGCATTCGGTGACCAGTACCGCGCTACCGACTTTGTGGTTCCCGGAAAAGGTAAACTGACGATCAAATTCGAAGGCGAGGACGGACAGGTGATCGAGCATGAAGTGTACCAGTTCAAAGGTGCCGGTGTGGCGATGGGAATGTACAATATCGACGAGTCGATCCGCGGTTTTGCGCGTTCATGCTTCAATGTAGCTTTGGATAAAGGATGGCCTTTGTACCTTTCTACTAAAAACACCATCCTTAAAAAATACGACGGCCGTTTCAAGGATATTTTCCAGGAGATATACGAAAACGAATACAAAGGAAAAGTACACTATGAACACCGTCTGATCGACGACATGGTAGCTTCCGCGTTGAAATGGGAAGGTAACTTTGTATGGGCTTGTAAAAATTACGACGGTGACGTTCAGTCGGATACAGTTGCACAAGGTTTCGGCTCACTGGGCCTGATGACTTCCACGCTGGTTACGCCGGACGGCAAGATCATGGAGGCTGAGGCCGCGCACGGAACCGTAACCCGCCACTACCGCGAGCATCAGAAAGGCAAGCCAACTTCCACTAACCCAATCGCTTCCATCTTCGCATG
This sequence comes from Dyadobacter sp. 676, assembly GCF_040448675.1. Taxonomy (NCBI): domain Bacteria; kingdom Pseudomonadati; phylum Bacteroidota; class Cytophagia; order Cytophagales; family Spirosomataceae; genus Dyadobacter; species Dyadobacter sp. 676. The sequence continues at coordinate 3,189,422 of NZ_CP159289.1, forward strand.
GACACGCGGATTGGCATTCCGTGGCAAGCTGGACAATAACCAGCCGCTGATCGACTTCGCCGAAGCGCTTGAAAGAGTGTGTATCGAAACTGTGGAAAGTGGAAAAATGACGAAGGACTTGGCTGTGGGTATCTATGGAAACGATGTGAAACACGGTGAGCACTACCTGTACACAGAGGAGTTCCTGGAAGCTATCGACACCAATCTGAAAGCTGCATTGGCATAATAGCCAGATTTAGTGGTATAAAGCCACCGGTTTCGCGAGAAGCCGGTGGCTTTTTTTGTGGCGGGTACTATTTTATTATATATTACTAGGAATGTGCCTGACAAACCCGACCTGGTAATGAAGCTTTTTTACATAGTACCCGCGCTTATTATGCTGACCGTGAATGGTTTGCAGGCCGGAAACTATGTAACCACCATGAATGTGGCAGGACAGGATACCGTCGCAATTGGCGATTCGGCACAAAAAGTGATGCAAAAAGACCTGATCGACGTGCTCAGGCAGTGGAAATCGAAGGACAAATCGGATTCGGTGCGTGTTCCGAAAATCCGCTCGGGCAAGCCGATTTTCTCGCTCGTGCCCGCAGGCGGGTACACGCTCTCGTCCGGGCTCACGGGATCGCTCAATGCGAACATTGCATTTTACACCAGCAACCCCAAAACGACCAATATTTCGAGCATTACCACTAATTTCATTTATACCGAATACAGGCAAATGACAATTCCGGTTCAGGCCAACATCTGGACACGGCATAACAACTATAATTTCGTAGTCGACTGGCGGTTTTTCAAATATCCTCAGGATACATATGGTTTGGGTATGGATTCGAAGATGCGCGACGCCACAGGGCTGAAATACAAGCATTTGCGGCTGCATCAGACCGTGTTGAAAAAGATCGGCAAGTCGTTTTTCGTCGGGTTGGGTTTTGCCTACGACAAAAGGTGGCAAATTATGCAGACGGATAAGGAGGAAAAGCTGAACCAGGATATTAAAGATTATGGATTGGGGCATAAATCATCGTCCGTCGGGCCGCTGGTGACCGTCGCTTATGATAGCCGGACCAACTCCATCAACCCTCTCAAAGGCTTTTACAGCAACGTCCAGTTCCGCCCGAATATGACTGCGCTCGGCAGCACCAATAACTGGCAATCGATTGTGATCGACGTTCGTCGCTATTTCAACTTGCCTCAAGGCAGTCAGAATACCCTCGCATTCTGGAATTACAACTGGCTTACCATCGGCAAACCGCCTTATCTCGATCTCCCCGCTACCGGTTGGGACCCAACGACCAACATCGGCCGTGGCTACATTCAAGGCCGCTTCCGCAGTACCAACCTGCTTTACCTTGAATCCGAATACCGCTTCGCATTGACCAAAAACGGCCTTTTTGGCGGCGTGCTCTTCGCCAATGCGCAGAGTGTTTCAGACTGGCCTTCGAAAAGCTTTCGTAAGATTGCGCCTGCCGGCGGATTGGGAATTCGTATTAAGGTAAATAAGACTTCGGGGGCGAATATTGCGATTGATTATGGGTTTGGGATGGATGGGTCAAGAGGGTTGTTTGTGAATTTGGGGGAGGTGTTTTAATTTTATAGAAAACACACTATGCCTCCTGATGTACAGACTGATTTTTACAGATCGGGCTTTGAAGGGCCTGAAATCTATTCCAAAACGGGACGCTGAAAAGATAATCGCGCAGCTCCAAGAACTGGCTGAACACCCACAATTCAAAAGCAATGTGAAATGTCTCGAGAATCATCAGAGAGCTGTATTTCGTCTGAAAGTTGGGAATTATAGAGTTCTTTTCAATAAGTATAATGAGTTTGAGGTTTTAGAGATTATTGATGTAGGACACAGAAAAGAAATATACTGATGAACCTGAATGCACAAATTATAGAAGAGGACGGCAAGCCGAAATTTGCTGTTTTACCAATTGGGGAGTACGAGGCATTACTCAGTGAACTCTCAGACTTTGAAAGCCTCGAAGATCTTTCCGACTATTTAACTGCCGTTAAGATTAAAGCGGAAACCAAAACCTGGCATAGCTTGGAAGAGGTAAAAGCGCAATTGGGAATCGATTGATTTCAATCCTCCCGCCCCTCCTTCCGATTCGCATCCGCCATCCGCACGATCCTAGGCGAAAACTTTGCCAGCACGTGCACCAGCTCCGATTGCGCCGCTATCACATCTTCAATATTCTTATAAACCATCGGTGATTCGTCCAGATCCCCGCCAATGAGCTGAATACTATTATCTTGCAAAATTTTGTTCATCTGGCTTCGCGTAGTAGTCGAGAATGCTTTCGTGCGGGACATTACGCGCCCGGCGCCGTGCGAAGCGGAGTTAATGGAAGCTGCATTGGCTTTGCCACGAATCACATAACCTGGCTGGCTCATGGAGCCGGGTATAATACCGAGTTCGTCGGCGCCGGCCGGTGTGGCGCCTTTGCGGTGGACAATCACTTCTCGGCCGTCCGCTAATTGCTCCTTCCAGGCGAAGTTGTGATGGTTTTCGATGATTTTCAAGGGTTTTTCACCGAGTGATTTGGCCATTTTGTTGTGGATTTCGTGGTGGTTGGCCGAGGCGTAGTCACCGGCGAGGTTCATCGCGATCCAGTATTCCTGACCTTCTTCGGTGTTAAGATCGAGCCAGGCGAGGTGGGCGGCTTGTTTGGGAAGGATGGTCCGCTGCATAGCCAGTTTTGAATAGTAGTTGGCCACGCTTCCTCCGAAACCACGGGAACCGGAATGCGAGAGGAGTGAGAGATATTCGCCTTTGGGTAAATTTAAAAGCGGGTCGTCTTCAAATACTTCTACGATGCCCCATTCCACAAAATGGTTACCGGTGCCCGAGGTACCTAGCTGCCGGTAAGCCTTGTCTTTCAGCGAACGGATCGTTTTGGTGGCTTCCCATTGGGGCGCGTCCATAATGCTATCGTCGTATTTGCGCGACGTTTCGCCGCCCATGCCGAATTTGGTGTTTTCCGTGAGAATCTTTTTCAAGAAATGCGGCTCGCGTTTAAGGTAATCGGGAGAAATGTCGAAAACGGACATGCACATGCGGCAGGCAATGTCGACACCTACGGCGTAAGGGATTACCTTGTCGATTTCGGTGGCAAGTACGCCGCCGATAGGCAGACCGTAACCTTGGTGTGCATCAGGCATTAATGCGCCGGCGATCGATATGGGCAAGCTAACGGCGGTTTCCATTTGCTGCAATGCGCCTTCTTCGATCTGCTCTTTCCCGAAAACGGCGTAATGCAGTTTGTCTTCCCGTAGTTGGAAGGTATTCTTTTGCTGAGGTTCCTTTTCTTCCAGTGTTAATACAGCTTCTTCGTTGTAAATCAATTCTTTGCCGTCATCTGTAAGTGTGATTTCCGTGCCGCTTTTCCGCAGGTCGTACACCGTTTTCGCCAGATTGGTTAGCTTGTTTTTGGAAAAAGCATATTTCTTTGGGTCGTTCAGCATTTTGACGAGCATCAGAAATACCTTTTCCTTCGGGTATTTCGCGCGCTCGTGCAGCCCATTCGCGACGCGCAGGAATGCGGTGTGCAGGTTTTCCGGCACATTGGCCAGGAAAATGATTTCTTCAATGGTGATTGGTGTGTCCATAGACAAATATCGTTGTTGAGGCCGCGATTTCAAGCAGATAAGCGTCGCCGCCGGCTAAGTAATGTATAGCCGATAAATCTTTCTAAACATAATACAATGCAACTCCTAAAAAAGCCGTACCTTTGCGGGCAATTTGTTGATACAGTTCGCAGTACCTTCTTTAACTTAATTAAAACATTGCAATGTCCGCAGTAGCAGAGCAAACCCGGTTGGAAACCCGGTTGGCCGACCGGATCAACGCCCTCGAAGAATCTTCGACGCTGGCGATGACCAAAATGGCCCGTGAACTGGCCGCCCAAGGCCACAAAGTGATCAGTCTGAGCGTAGGAGAGCCGGACTTCAAGACGCCCGCACACATTTGCGAGGCCGCAAAAAAAGCCATCGACGATGGTTTTCACGGTTATTCACCCGTAGCAGGTTACCCTGATCTGCGAAAGGCCATTGCTGACAAGTTAAAGCGCGACAATAATATCGACTGGAAGCCCGAAAATATCGTGGTTTCGACGGGTGCCAAACATTCATTGGCCAATGTAATCCAGGTCCTGGTGAATCCGGGCGACGAAGTGATAATCTTCGCGCCTTACTGGGTGAGCTATTCCGAAATGGTGAAGCTGGCCGAAGGAAAGTCGGTAATTATCGACGGTGCTTTTGAAAACGATTTCAAGGTTACCGCGGCTCAATTGGAGGCGGCGATTACGCCTCGCACGAAAGTGGTGATGTATGCTTCGCCGAACAACCCGACCGGCGCTGTTTATTCGGAGAAAGAATTGAGAGAAATCGCGGCGGTGCTTGAAAAGCACGAAGGCATTTATGTGCTGGCCGACGAAATCTATGAATATATTAACTTCACCGAGGAAGGCCATTTCAGCATTGGTTCCATCCCCGCGTTGAAAGACCGCGTAATCACGGTGAACGGTGTGGCGAAAGGTTATGCGATGACGGGCTGGCGGATCGGCTTCATCGCCGCGGCAAAATGGATCGCCGACGGCGTTGAAAAACTGCAAGGTCAGGTAACTTCGGGAACAAACTCTATCGCGCAGAAAGCGGCTACCGCTGCATTCAACGGCCCTAAAGAGCCTTCTATCGAAATGGCGAAGGCATACCACCGTCGCCGTGACCTGGTTGTAGGTTTGCTGAAAGAAATCCCCGGCTTCAAGGTGAATGTACCACAAGGCGCATTCTATGCGTTCCCGGATGTGAGCTACTATTTCGGTAAATCGGACGGTGAAACGACGATCAAGGATTCCGACGATTTCGCAAACTGGCTTCTGAACAAATCCTATGTTTCGACTGTAGCCGGTTCGGGCTTCGGAGCTCCCAACTGCATCCGTATCTCAACCGCAGCGGCCGACGAAGCACTGGAAGAAGCGGTAAAACGCATCAAAGACGCCGTCGCGACTTTGAAATAATAGCAAAATGAAATCATAAAAGCCTCATAGGTGTTACCTGTGAGGCTTTTATGTTGTTTTTATATCACATTAGCACACAGTTTTTTGAACAAATAAGCATAGAGCCTAAGGCTTAAAGCTTACAGCCAACAATGAGCAAATACTATTTTTTAAAAGTCAAGGAAATAGAGAAAGAGACGGACGAGGCTACCACCATCCATTTCTGGCATCCGATCAATGAAGTTATTCAATATCGTCCGGGCCAATTCCTGACATTGTTACTGCCGTTTGAAGACAAGAAGATCAGACGGTCGTATTCGATGTCGAGTTCGCCTTATACAGATGTTTCGCTGGCAATAACCATCAAACGGGTTCCGGGAGGCTATGCTTCGAACCTGCTCCTGGATACGCTGAAAGAGGGCGATGTGCTGGAGGCACTGGAGCCTATGGGCCATTTCTTTCCTAAACAGGCGGACGACCAGACGCGCCAGGCGGTTTTCATTGGGGCCGGAAGCGGCATTACCCCATTGTTTTCGATTTTGAAATCCATTCTGATGGTGGAGCCGGAAAGCGAAGTTTTCCTGATTTATGGAAGCCGGAGGGAGGAGAGCATTATTTTCAAAGATAAAATCGCGGCTCTGGAACGCAAATATGGCAAGCGGTTTACGGTTGTACATACATTAAGCCAGCCGGGCGAAGGCTGGCAGGGCGAAACCGGACGGTTGAATAAAAGCCATGTGTTGAAGATCATGGAAAAGCTGCCTGCACTGAATGTAAAAGAGGCGGAATATTTCCTGTGCGGGCCGGAAGATATGATGGAAGAGGCGCACCGCGCGCTTTCGATCCTGGCGGTGCCGGAGAACAAAATCCGAAAGGAGAGTTTCGCAACAGCTACCTCGGCCAAGCCGGGCGAGGTGACGGTAGAGCCGGAGGTGGAAGACGACGATTCTCCCAAAACGCGTGAAATCACATTGTTTTATGAAGGCACGGAATATAAATTGCCTGTAAAACCGCATGAAACCGTGCTCGAAGCGGCGTTGAATATGGATATCGACCTGCCATACTCATGCCAGGCGGGCATGTGTACTGCTTGTATGGGCCGGTGCACGTCCGGCAAAGTGCAAATGGATGAAGAAGACGCGCTTTCAGAAGCGGAGATCAATGAAGGGTTCATCCTCACCTGCGTAACGCACCCGATGAGCGATGACGTGGTCATCGAGGTGGAATAACGAAGTAATGCATAAAAAGCAAAAGGGCAGTCAGTCGCTGCCCTTTTGCTTAATCCTTCGGGTATTTTTTAGGCGGAAGTGGCGGTTTAGGTGCCGGTGCCGGTTTGGCAACTTTGACGGGCGCCGGTGGCAGGGCAGGGGTTCCCGCGCGCTGCACACGTCCCGCACGTGCTACACGCGCGCTGCGTGCTATCCGCGGTTCATTGGCGCTTTGCAATTTTTGGTAGCTCAATGTTTCCAGACCTATTTTCTTGCCGAGCTCACTGATTTTGAAGTGTATTTCTTCGATTTCCCTCTGGAGTTTCAGCTCGGGTTCTGCCGCTCTGGCGGCCTCTTTTCTCGCATTCGATATCTGATTATTGAGATCTGAAATGATTTGCTCCTGCGCTTTAATCTGCTGTTCGAAATCTGCCAGTTGCTTGTCGATGTCAGCGTCGCTTAGTTTCGAATCCTTGGCATCCTGATTAAAAATGACGGATCTTTTTTCCATGAGGTCCATTCGCAATTCCGATGCACGTTGTTTTTTCCATTCGATTTTCTGAATCTCCCGCTCGAACCGCTCTGTCTCGAACTGCTGCTTTTCTTTTTGAAGGTTCAGCTCTTCCAGTCTCGCATGGTAAGGTTTCAGTTCATCGTGCATTGCGCGTATTTTGCGGTTTATTTCCCATAGTTTCTGGTCCAGCGTGTCATTGCCGGTTTGTTCCAAATCCATTTCAGGCTCTTCCAGGTCAGCCTCTACATGGGCCAGTTCGGCTTCGATATTTTCATGAATGTTCTCGTCAACAGCCACTTCAGCCAATTCCTCCATTTCACGCTCCTCGCGGATGTCTGCTTTTACCGGTTTCCGCTTTTTGACGGTCATGTGCTTGGCGGCTTTCTTTTCTTTATCCTTCTCCACTTTTTGGGCCACCGCATAAGCTGAAACACCGAGCACCAGTCCTATCGCGAAAATCATCGCCGGAAGACTCGAAAATGTGCGGACAGGTTTGGGATCCAAACCTAAAACACGCTGTACACGGTGCAGCAGTAACGGTTTTTTAGAAGCAAACGCCATGGCTAGTCCGGGTGTTGCCTGCCATTCGGCTACTTTCACCAGTGCATGGGCGAGCGACATTTTGTCCCCGCAAACAGACAGCGCGATGTCATCGCAGCAATGTTCGCGTTCGGCGCGCACTTTTTCCGATAGCCACCAGATCGCCGGATGGAAGAAGAATATCACTTCCACGAACGATTGCAGCATGTTGATCAGATAATCGTTCCTGCGGATATGCGCCAGCTCGTGTGCGAGAATGGCTTCTACCTGCGCGGTGGAAAATCCCGATAGCAAGCCGATGGGGATTAAAACCACCGGACGGAAAGCGCCGATTACCATGGGAGTAAGCACTCTGGCCGACTCGCGGAATTCAACTGATTTGGAAATATTCATTTTAGCGATGATAACCCCGAACCTCGCCCGCCATTCCCTGTCCGTAACGGCCCTGGCATTCAGGCGGAGACGTTCCGTAAAAATCCAGCCGCCGGCAAAACGCAGCAGCAAAATACCGGAGCCGATAAGCCAGCAAATGACGAGTTCGTGTAAATGGGCCGACAGCCACATTTGCACTTTCAATGTAACGGGAAGGTCACGTGAAACCTCCGCCCACGTGCGGGAAGCGGTTAATGCGGTGTAACGCGCCAGTGTCTTTGCGTTTGAAACGGTGCCGACGGTTTTAGGGTAGTAGTAAATGAAAGTGCCGGCAGAGGCGAGCACTTGCGCGAACAGAAAGCCGACACCCGCGATGTAGCGCATACCGGCCGTTTTTTTCCTCAAAAAATAGAAAACGGCGATGCCGATCAACATTAGCAGCGTTCCCTGCCAGATGGAATGGATGAGCGTCCAACCGAATGCGGAGACGGCCGGACCGGGTAAGAGATTTGAGAAAAATTTCATGGCTAACGATTGTTTTCCAGGTTATTTAATAGCTCGCGGATTTCATCCAGTTCTTCCTTGGAGGTGGTGTGATTCCCCAGCGCCTGCATCACCATTTGTGCAGCGGAGCCCTGGAACAACGTCTCGACCATTTTGCCTACAAGATTTTGCTGCGTTTCCTCTTTACCGAGGAGTGCCACATAAATGTGCGACCGGCCCTGCTCCGTGCGGTAGAGCAGCCCTTTGTCATGCATGATCTGCATGAGCTTCAACGTGGTAGTGTAACCAACGTCCTTGGTTTCGGAAAGGGCATCGTGCACAGCGCGAACGGTACTAGGGCCTGCCTGCCAGAGGTAGTTCAGGATTTCCAGCTCGGAGTCGGTGGGCTTGATATACATGATATTAGTTGCTACGATAATCTTCGTATCAAATGTCTACGAAAAAAATCGTACTTGCAAGCCTTTACTACGATTTTTTTCGTAATTAACGGTAAATAGTGTATAAAGTATTGTGTCCGAGAGCATTACGGAATAAAAAAAAGTCCGGCGGAGGCCGGACTTGAATGTTGTATGATTACGGCTCTCTAAACATAGGTGTTCAGCATTACCGGCATTACGAGCATGAGGATATCTTCATTTTCTTCCTGGTCTACCGGAATAATGAGTCCGGCGCGGTTCGGGGCGGAAAGTTCGAAAGTGATGGTTTTGCTGGAAAGATTCCCCAATACTTCGATCAGGAACTTCGCATTGAAGCCGATCTCCAAATCGTCGCCATTATACTCGCACATCAGGCGTTCGTTGGCTTCGTTCGAATAATCCAGGTCTTCGGCGGAGATGACCAGGTCGTTCAGCGCCATTTTCATGCGTATCTGGTGGGTAGTCCTGTTTGAATAGATCGAAATACGTCTCAGCGAGCTGAGGATTTCCAGCCTGTTAATGGTGAGTGTATTCGGGTTGTTGGTCGGGATCGCGTTCTCATAGTCGGGGAAACGCTCGTCGATCAGCCGGCAGATCATCCGGATATTACCAAAGCTGAAAAATGCATTCGAAGAAGTAAATTCCGCTTTCACGGGCACATCCTCCGAGGGCAGGCAGCTTTTCAGCAGGTTTAGCGCTTTGCGCTGGATAATCATCGACGTATCGATGTCCGATTTGATGTCGGTCCGGCGGTAGCGCACGAGGCGGTGGCCATCGGTAGCAACGAAAGTCGCACTTTCAGCTCCCATTTGCACGAAAACCCCCGTCATGGCAGGGCGGAGGTCGTCGGTACTCGTTGCGAACAGCGTATTTGAAATGGCGGCACCCAAAGCTGATGATGAAAAATCCACCGACTGGCCGCGGTTCACAACCGGTGTTTTCGGAAAATCGATCGGGTTTTCGCCCGAGAGCTTATAGCGGCCGTTATCGGAAATAATTTCGGTACCAAACGTTTCAGCATTCACCTGCAAGGTAATCGGTTGCTCGGGCAAGCCGCGGAGGGTGTCGAGCAGCAGCTTTGCGGGAATGGCAATGGCTCCTTTTTCAGATGATTCCACTTCAATTTCCGTAATCATGACGGTTTGAAGGTCGGATGCAGTCACGGTCAGAGAATTTCCGTCGAGTGTCAGCAGGAAATTTTCAAGGATTGGCACAATTGGGTTCGTTGAAACGACACCGTTTATAGCAGACAGCTGTTTAAGTAGAACTGATGACGAAACGACAAACTTCATAATTCGTGACGTAAGTGTTTAGTTGATAGATTTATATGCGGAAGATTCCGGAAAAACTTTGTTGGAGGGAACAAAAGTATAAAAAATTACGGAAGCGCCACCGGGGTTACTAACCAAATTTTCGAAGCCGTAGGTAATATCTGACAGCCCCGAAAATGCCGATTATTACTATCGGAAGCAATAAATTCAGGGCCTGCCAGAACTTTCGGTTCTCCCGGATCTGGATTTTATCCAAAGCACGGATTTCGATTTGTTTACCGCGCGCATTGATCAGTCCGTTGGCGTCGGTCATGTAATCGAGTGCGTGCAGCACGAAATCCTTGTTTCCGAAGGTTTGTTTCGTCACGCGGTCATAACCGAGCGGTAGCGGTGCATTCCTTTTATAATCATAATCGTTCACGATCAGGTCGCCGTCAGAGCAGATGATCACTTTACCGCCATTACCCTGTACCTTGAACTTTGCCGCCCTCGGATCACCGGGCAGAATGCGGTTTTGAAAGAGCGAATTGAATGATCCTTCGAGCAGCACGCCGGCGAGTTTGACGCCGGAACGGTAATCCGATGGCTGGGGATCCTTGCGCGCCTCATTATACCCGACGAGCGCAGGCGTATTCACAATTTGTGTATAGGGCGAAGTCATGAGCAATGGCGTTTTCATAATGCTATTCGCCCCGCCGACGGTATCGATGGAGCTCAAAAAACGTGTATAAACCGCATTCAGGTTTCTCGTGGTGGTATGCTTTCCAAAATTGTTCAAAAGCGGGAAGAAACGCCAGGGCATAGGCTGAATCGCCGGATTATCGCCTACATTGCCGACATTCAACAGGATTTGGGCACAATTGAGGTCTTTAACGAGATTCGTATTCAATCTGATCCCCCATTTGAAAAACAGATCTCCGAGGTTCAGATCCAATGGTTGCGCGTAATTACCATCCAGGCTCACGCTGTCGACCCGCGCGCCGTCGACAAAAAACAGCGCCTTGCCACCTCCAACCACATATTGGTCAAGTTTGTATTTTTCCTCTTCGGAAAACGCGCTGTCAGGTTTCAGGACGATCAATGCGTCGAGGCCCTCATACGACTCGGGATTGTTCATATCCAGAAATACATCGTAGCTCTGCTGGATTGTAGCAATAAGATCGCTCAAACGGGCTGGGGGAATTTTCGTGTGGCTAACTACAAACCCTACTTTTTTGCGTTCGGGGTTCGCGAGCACGCGTATTGCGGATGCCAGTTCAAACTCAACACCCTCGTAGGATTGGTTCAGCTGTTCTTCCGGAGAGCTTGCTTTATTACCTTTCAGCAATTGCACCGGAACGGAAAGCGTATCGGCCTGCACAATGGCTCCCGGGAAAATAATTTTTTCGGTCCGTTTGCCGTCCTCATTCGCGAACACATTGGCGGGGTTCAGGCCACGGTCGATTAAACTCATGTATTGTTTCTGGCGCTGCTCTTCACTGGTGGCATCGGAGGGGTCGGAGTAGTTGACGATCAGATGCCCGTTGGCGTAGGTTTTAAATTCTTCCAGGGTTTCCCGCGTAGCACTTTCGAGGCGCTCGAAGCCGGCCGGGAAGTCGCCGGACAGGTATACGTTCACAATTACATCTTTTTCCAGACTCCCCAAAAGCTGCTTGGTGGCGTCGGAAATGCTGTAACGCTTGTCTTCGGTAAGGTCCCATCTGAAAAAGAACGAAGAAGCCAGCCAGTTGATCCCTGCCAGGACAATTACAAGCAACACAAACCGGACAATGGTATTTTTCATTCGCCGAACGCTGATTTACAAACAAAAAATGGACGATTCAGACGAAACGCCCATTCCTGCAAAAATATAAAAAACCGAAAACCAAACCGGTTTTATTGCCTGGTTAGCCGAGGTTATTTCTTTTTATAAGTACAAGTCGAATTGTCGGCGGCAATGTAATAGGATTTGTAATTTGCCGCCTTAGGGTCCATACAGCCTTTCAGGTTCAGCAATTCGATATTCCGGAAGTCGATCGGATGGCTTTCCGCCTGTAATGCAATGTAGCCGCTGCCGAGCTTCGTTCCGTCTTTTTTGATCCATTCGGCCTCATTGCCCACTTTGCCATCTTTGAAAGTGTGATTTTTGCCCACATAACCGCCACCGACACGCGGATTGGTATAAACGAGCACCGTGTCGCCCTCGATCAGGTGATAAATGATCGAATCGCCGAGTACGATGGCCTCGGCATTCACCCACTGGTCGCCGTTGTAGGTTTTGGAAGTCGAATTAATACAATGCGCTTCGGCGAGTTTTCCGTCGATATCGACGATCGTGCCGGGTGTGCAAAGATTACCGGTATTGCGTTCCCCCGAACCCAGCCCGCCCAGGTATTGCATTTCCAATGAAATCGGAAAATCCTGGTCGATTCCAAGGCTTGCAGCCGATTGCGAATGCAGCATAATGCCGCTATTGCGCACATTCCACGAGGCGCCACCGGGCACCTGGTTGCCGGTGAAGCGGTATTGCAGCCTGATTTTATAATGGGAATAGGGTTTGTGATAATACATATGGCCATACTCCGTGGTGAATTTATCGTATTCCTTATAATTCACCCGGATCATGTCGTCTTCGACCAGGAAGGTATTTTTGTAGTTATCATTCACCTTGTGGCCGGCGATTTTGATGTCCCAGCCTGTAAGGTCCTTACCGTTGAAGAGGGATTGCCATTCTTCTTTATCGGCGGATTTCTGGGCTTGGGCGGTAATTGAAATCGATAATGTGAGTAGCAGAAGGCTTAGTTTTTGGATCATTGGTGGCTTGTTTGTTTTAAATGCCACGAAGGCACGAATTTTCACGAACGCTCTTCGTGTTTAATTCGAGTCTCCGTGGCATTAAATTAAAGCACAAGCCGCTTGCATTCCAACTTCCCGCGCCCGAAATTCACTAACAGCCCCAATTTGTTCCCTGAAACTTTCAGATAATTCAAAGTCTGTGCGATATGCTCGTCCGTAAGACAGGAGACACATCTGACTTCAAGGATAATCTTGTTAAAGACAACGAAGTCGGCGAAAAACTTTTGAGGCAGCAAAATGCCCTTGAAGAAAACAGGATACTCTTTTTTTCTCTCTCTCTCCCGAAATAGATGTATCCCTTCGGAAAGTATTTCCAGCGCGTCTTTATAGACAATTTCAAGAAAACCGTGACCAAGCTCCCTATGCGCTTCGATGCATTTGCCAACAATGGCATAAGATTCTGCTTTGTAGATGATTTCCATCGTAAATAGGATTTGTTGTCCTATTTAGACGTAGAAGATCGAAAAGGTAACAACTACCGCCTCCGCCGCTTCACCTTAGCCGAACTCCCACCTCCGGTCCCTCCGGAACCCCGCTTCACGCGGCCGGAACCTCTCGGCTCCTTCGACTTGCGTTCACGCGAACGGCGATCGCTATCGCGGTCAAAGCCCGGACGGCTAAACTCGCTTCTGCGGCCGGGCTTGGTTCCGGCGAGGTACAGATCCATACTCCTGCGGGCAAGGTTTGTTTCCTTCACTTTTACCTTCACAGCATCCCCGAACGCATAAATCTTCTTGGTATGCTGGCCGATGATGCGGTAATTATCCTTATCGAGCTCATAATAATCATCGCCAAGATCGGTCATGCGGATTAACCCTTCGGAAGCGGTTTCCGTGATTTCCACGAAAATGCCAAATTCGGTCACCCCGGTGATAATGCCGTCGAACTCCTTCTCGGGGTCCATCATACTCATGAACTCCACTTGCTTGTACTTGATCGACGTTCTCTCCGCTTCGGCGGCAAGACGTTCACGTTCGGATGAATGCTTCGATGCCAGCTCATAAGGTTCCTTGTCCAAATTCGCACCGCCGTCTAGGTAATGCTGCAATAGCCTGTGTGCCATAATATCGGGATACCGGCGGATCGGCGAGGTGAAGTGCGAATAACGCCTGAATGCCAATCCAAAGTGGCCGATGTCCTCGGTGCTGTACCGCGCTTTGGCCATGGTGCGCACCGCGAGCGATTCGATGAGGTTTTGCTCCGGCTTGCCTTCCACTTTTGCCAGCATGGCGTTCATGGATTTGGCTATTTTATTTTCATCTTCCACCTCCAGTTTCAGTCCCAGCTTGGCCACGAAAGTAGCGAAGGTCTGCAAGCGGTCAGGATCGGGAGCTTCGTGGACACGGTATACCATTGTGTTTTTATCATTTCCTTTCGAAAGCGAATACACGTATTCCGCCACACGCTTGTTGGCGAGCAGCATAAATTCCTCGATCAGTTTGTTCGAATCGCGACGTTCCTTGGTGTAAATGCCTAACGGCTTTCCCTCGGGGTCGAGGCGGAAGCGGACTTCCGGGGTTTCGAAATTGATAGCACCCTTTTTGAACCTTTCCCTGCGAAATATCTTCGCCAATTTGTTCAGCGTTCCGAGTTCTTCCGGGAAGTCGCCTTCGCCCGAATCGAGCACGGCCTGAGCTTCCTCGTAGGTAAAGCGGCGATCCGAATGAATCACCGTCCTGCCAAACCATTCTTTCAACAACTTTCCTTTCGAAGTAATCTCGAAAATCGCCGAAAATGCCAGCCTGTCCTCGTTCGGACGCAGGGAGCACAGATTGTTTGAAAGCTTTTCGGGCAGCATCGGCACAGTCCGGTCGACCAGGTAAACAGAGGTTGCCCTGCGAAAGGCCTCTTTTTCAAGCTCGGTTCCGGGCAATACGTAATGCGAAACATCGGCAATATGTACACCCACTTCCACCACATCTTCATTAAGATATCTCACCGATAAAGCGTCGTCAAAGTCCTTGGCATCCACAGGATCGATGGTGAATGTGAGCACATCGCGGATATCGCGACGCCTGGCAATGTCTTTTTTGGCGATTTTATCGGGTATTTTCTGCGCCTCGGCCTCTACTTCCGGAGGGAAATGGTAGGGTAAGCCAAACTCGGCCAGGATCGCGTGCATCTCCACGTCGTTGTTACCGGCTTTGCCAAGTACGGAAACAATCTGGCCCTCGGCCTGGCTTCTGCGCGTAGGCCATTCGGTTACTTTTACGATAACCTTGTCGCCATGGCGGGCTTCGCCGACTTCGTCGGGTTCAAGGAAAATCGGGTCGTAAAGTTTTTTATTATCAGGCTGGACGACCGCAAAGCGCGGGTTGATTTCGATTATACCCACAATTTCCGCATTCGAACGTTCAACGATGGCGGTAACACGCCCCTCGGTCCGGTTTCTGGCCGAATCGCGGGATTTCGAACGGATACTTCTCGAAAGCGGTTGAACTTCGACGATATCGCCGTCCCAGGCACCGTTCAGTAATTCCAGGTCCACATAAATATCGTCGTCCCGCCCTTCGATCACCACAAAGGCAAAACCTTTGTTCACACGATCGACGCGCCCCGTCAGGCCCCTTTGTTTAGTTTTGAGCGGGACGGCGGCATACGTGCCGTTTTTATTGTAGATCAGCCTGCCGTCCTGTTCCAGTTCGTGCAGGATTTCATTAAAAAGGAGCCGTACTTTTTTGTCGTGGACTCCGAAATGGTCGTGAACGTCGAATGGCCGGAATGCTTGCTCGGCGTTCAGGTCGAAGAACGCGGCAATATCCGCCTTTAAGTTATCTATGTAAGAAACAATGTGATGAGGCGTTGCGGCCTCCCTTTTTTCAGGTTGGAGTTTCTTTTTATTTTTTTTATCTCTCATGTATTCAATATATAAAATGTCCCGTGTATCTCACGGAACCTCGACATTGGGGGTTTGCTGTCGCTTGTCGCCGCGGCATTTTCGAGAGCCGACGGTCGAAGTTTATTCAACCCGTACGATATTTCCTTCCGGTATTGGGCCAAAGCAATGCAGCCGCAAATACAACTGTGCCAGCACTACTACGTCCTCTCTGCAATATCGGGAAATTTTAGCCAGATCGTTTTCCTCGTAATATACCTTTGTCACCTGGTCGCCGCTCATTTCGTTTTTGCTTCCTGGAATATCGAAAACAGCGGCGAGCAAATCCAGCGACGTATAGCTTTTATAGTCCCCGAATTTCCAGAGATCCATCGTATCCTGGTGGAGAAGTTCCCAGGGTTTTTTGCCCGTAATCTGTAATGCTTTGGGGATTTCGATGCAGTGGACCAGCATCCGTCGGCAAATGAACGGGAAGTCGAATTCCTTGCCATTATGGGCGCAAAGGATCAGTTGTTCGGCGGGGTATTTTTCAATCAGCGCCTTGAATTGCAACAGCAGTTGTGCTTCATCGTTTCCGGCGAAGCTACTCACTTTAAACGCAATTTCATCTTTTTCGTTCCAGTAATAAGCGCCGAATGCAATGCAGACGATCTTTCCGAACTCCGCGTAAATCGCGCCCCGGTCGTAAAAATATTCGGCATTGCTGACGGTATCGTCGCCTTTCTTGAGGCTGAGCGCCTTTTTGTCCCAAAGCTTTTGCATCCGTTCGGGAAGCTCGTCGTAGCTGGCGTGCGAGCAAACGGTTTCGATGTCGAGAAGCAGGAAATTTTTGGCTCGGCGTTTGAATTCTTCTGTCATAGTGTGCAGCGGTTCTGGTGAGATTGGGAATTGTCAGGATCAGTCAGGTGTGGTCAGAGGTCATTTGTCGTCTTTGCGGTTTGTTTTGGAGGGAATTAGTTCGATGTTGGTTTTCAATATGATAGAAATTATTGAAACTCACAATATCATCTTCTCATCACACCGGATCATTTATCATAAAGTAGATCTGCGCCATCCAGCGGATATGACAGCAACCTGACCCCAACAACAAATGACCTCCTGACTATACCTGACAATACCGACTAGCCTTATGGTACCATCTACCACCCTACGTCATTCGTGCAAAACACCTTCCAGGCCAGGCGGATCGATCGTCATCATGTTTTCCTCAATGATACTGTCGGGCACGAAGATGAACTTCTTGTCGTAAATCTGGCTGCCGATAAAGTAACTGACCCAGAACTCGTTATTCAAGTGAAAAACGTCGGGCATAATCGGTTCCACCACCACATGCCCGCCCGCCGGTATTTCCGGGAAGAAATGCCTCAAGGTAGATGTACGCTGGTCGGTATTCGTACCCGACTCGCTGTTGCTGTAACCTTTCGACGTCACAAAAACGCTGGTAACCGGCTCATCGTTGCGATTGATCACGATCACATTCCATTCCTCGGCATTCAGCTCGTTGGTACTTCGCACTATCGCGACCTGTATCCCTTTTACGGGATGAAAAATAATGTCTTTCTTCATTACATTGCCTGCAATTCCATACTGAACAACTGTGCCAGATGGTTTTTTAACTTCATTGAAACTTCCTCCAAATTCACTTCCCTGCCCAATTCCGCCGAAAGCGACGTCACGGCTTTGTCATCGATCCCGCACGGTACGATATTCCCGAAATACGACAAATCCGTATTTACATTCAATGCAAAACCATGCATTGTCACCCACCGGCTGGCCTTTACACCCAATGCGCAAATCTTTCGCGGGTTTTTCTGCTCCTGAAAATCAAGCCATACGCCGGTTAACCCGGCAATACGACCGGCCTGCAAGCCGTATTCGGCCAATGTAAGGATGATCGCTTCTTCGAGGGTGCGCATGTACACATGTATATCCGTGAAGAAATTGTCGAGGTCCAGGATCGGGTATCCTACGATCTGTCCCGGCCCGTGGTAAGTAATATCCCCGCCCCGGTTGATTTTATAGTATTTCGCCTGTTTAGCGGCCAGATCTTCCTCCGCCAGCAGCAAGTGGTCAGGCTTACCGCTCTTGCCAAGCGTATATACATGCGGGTGCTGGCAAAAAAGCAGAAAATTCGGTGTTAATTGCTGGTTTTCGGTTTCCAGGCCGCGGTTTCGGGTCTTAATCGCCAAAGTCTCGGCGAAGATTTTTTCCTGATAATCCCACGCCTCCTGATAATCGATCAGGCCAAGGTCCCGGAAATGTACTTTTTTATTGATCAGGGCATTCATTTTCTTGTATTCAAAAAATTACGGGAACGAGGTGTTACCAATTTGTAGAAGTGACGTCTAAATATCGGAACGGAAACTTCCGGTCTGTGGAAACGGATTGTACACACGTGTCCCGTTTCAGAACGCTAATTTATTAGGTAAATGTTCGTTAAATTTGTCAGTGCAACTAAATTCTGTGGTTATGGAGCTTTTACTGGATGTTAAAGATGATAAGAGGAAGCGGTTATGGAATAGCTTCAAAAACTTCCGTATGTCAAAGCAAAGCAGCTTGAGGCGATCCATTTCAGAATTTTGGACGGCGCCATTCGGATTGTTGACGATGTGCATCTGCTCGAACAGGGTAAATTAGAAACCAGGGGCGCAAAAGAGTTCCCGAACGAGTTACTTTGTCAGAACGACGCGAAGGTTTGAATCGGAGTTCAAACGACACACACTCACAAAATGGCCCAACACAACGACCTAGGCCGCTGGGGCGAAACTGCCGCGGCATCCTTCCTGCTCGAAAAAGGCTTTAAAATTGTAGCCAGAAACTATCGCAGCTGGCAGTCCGAAATCGATCTGATCGTCTCAAAAGACAATACGCTCGTTTTCGTGGAAGTAAAAACCCGGACTGGCACGGCATTTGGAATGCCGGAGGAATTCGTAAATGCGACGAAGGCCAAACTTATCATGCGGGCCGCCGAGCAATATATCTTCGATACCGACTGGGAGTACGACGTCCGTTTCGATATCGTTTCCATCCTCATTTTGCCCGACGGCTCCGCCGACATCCGGCATATCGAAGACGCATTCAGCAGGTAACGTTGTCACCGGCATAAGTAGAAACCAAATCATCGCAGATTTTGAAGATGTTTTTGTAAGTATTTCAAAATCTGACCTTGATGAAAAGAACCGTATTGCTCAACCGGCGGGAAATGATCAAAAGCAGCGCTTTGCTGCTGGCTTCTGCGGCGTTGGAAACAGGCAATGCATTTGTCCCGAAATATCGGATAGGGGCCTGTGACTGGTCGGTGGGGCGGCAGTTGAGTCCGGAGGCATTCGAGCGGGCAAAACAGATCGGCTTGCAGGGTATTCAGGTCAGTTACAATACCGGTAAGGACGAAAAGGGCCTTTCGGTACCCGAAACGTTGCAGGCGATCCGCGATGCGTCCGCGCGCACCGGGGTGAAGGTGTCGAGCCTGGCGATCGGCGAACTTAACCGCGTACCATATAAATCGCAACCAAAAACCGAGGAATGGGTCTGGAGCAGCGTAGATGCAGCCAAAGCCTTGGGAGTGAAAGTGATCCTGCTCGCTTTCTTTTCGGACGGTGACTTACGCAATGACGAGGCCGGCAAAAAAAGCGGTGATAGCGCGTTTGAAAAAAGTAGCGCCGCATGCCGAGAAGCAGGGCATTACGCTGGGCATCGAATCATGGCTGAGCGGACGGGAGCATTTGGATATTATCGACGCGGTCGGGTCGAAGGCCGTGAAAGTTTATTACGATTTTCGGAATTCAACCGATGCCGGCCACGATATTTTTAAGGAAATTCCGATGCTCGGCAAAGATATGATCTGCGAAATTCATATGAAGGAAAACGGCCAGCGACTCGGCGAGGGGCCGCTCGACTGGCCGCGGGTGGCAAAAGCGGTAAAAGACATTGGTTATGAGGGATGGATGCAGATCGAAGGCGCCACACCGCAGGGTGGCGAAATTATTCCGTGCTACCAGCATAACCTCCAATACCTCAAAGGACTATTTCAAACCTAGTCCCAGTCATCCCGCAAATCTGGTACGGGCTATATACATCATGAACATTATCAACGCTTTACCACTCCAAAGAACCGGCATTCTGGCGGCAAGTATGCTACTGGCTTCTGTTTTCAGCATTAATCCGTTCAGGAACAATCCGGGGCGGCCGGTTAAGTCTATCCTGCCCGTAACCGAAGCCGGCGATTCCTCGCGCCTGTACGTGCCCGACGACCTAGAGGCTACCCTTTGGGCCGAGGCACCCATGTTTTATAATCCCACCAACATGGATATCGACGCCAAAGGGCGGATATGGGTCACCGAGGCTGTCAATTACCGCGATTTCAACACCAAACCCGCCGAACGCCTCAGCCACAAGCAGAAAGGCGACAGGGTGATGATCCTGGAAGACAAAGACGGCGACGGCAAAGCCGAATCTTCAAAAGTTTATGTGGAAGACACCTTGTTGACGGCACCACTGGGCATTGCGGTGATTGGTAATAAAACCATCGTTTCTTGCGCCCCTAACCTGCTCATTTACACAGATACCAACGGCGACGACAAGCCCGACAAACGTGAGGTTTTCCTTACCGGATTCGGTGGCTTCGATCACGACCATTCGCTGCATTCGCTGATCGTGGGGCCGGACGGGAAGTACTATTTCAATACCGGTAATGCAGGCCCGCACCATGTCGTCGACAAAAGCGGGTGGAACTTGCGCAGCGGGAGCCTTTATATCGGCGGAACGCCTTACAACAGAAAGAATGAGGGGAACCAGAAGTCGGACGACGGCCGTATCTGGGTGGGTGGCCTCGCATTACGCATCAACCCGGACGGTACCGGCCTGAAAGTGCTGGGCCATAATTTCCGGAACAGCTATGAAGTGTGCCTCGATAGCTACGGCAACATGTGGCAGAACGATAACGACGACCAGGTGATCACTTGTCGCGTGTCTTTTTTGCAGGAAAACGGCAATGCAGGATATTTTTCGGCCGACGGCACCCGCTATTGGCAAGCCGATCGCCGCCCCGGACAGGATATTTTTACCACGCACTGGCATCAGGAAGATCCGGGCGTGATGCCTGCGGGAGACAATACCGGAGCAGGCTCGCCTACGGGTATTGTCTTTTATGAAGGGGAGCAGTTGGGAAAAAATTATCGGGGAACATTATTAAGCTGCGAAGCGGGCCGGAATGTGTTGTTTGCTTACCAACCTAAGCAGGAAGGCGCAGGCTTCACATTGAGCCGCCGCGATCTCATCAGTTCTTTTCCCAAAGTTTCCGAACGCTACGAATGGTACGAAACCGACCAGGATTACCGGAAATGGTTCCGGCCGTCGGATGTGGCCGTCGGCCCGGACGGTGCCATTTACATCGCCGACTGGTATGATCCCGTGGTAGGCGGGCATGCGATGAAGGACAAAAAAGGGTATGGCCGCATTTACCGCATTACCCCCAAAGGGCATAAACTTACAACGCCGCAGTTGGATTTCACGACCACAAAAGGTTTGATCGATGCCTTGAAAAACCCTGCTATCAACGTCCGTGCGTTGGGTTTTGAGGGATTAAAGGCAAAAGGCGAAGCTGTGATACCGGAAGTGAAGGGCTTGTTGACAGCCGAAAACCCATACCACCAGGCGAGGGCCATTTGGCTGCTGGCGCAATTGGGGACACAGGGCAATGAAGAGGTGGTCGGGCTGCTTGCGTCAGCGAATGCCATGCATCGCCTCACGGCATTTCGTGCCTTGAAATCAGTAGGCAAAGCCGATGCATATTTTGAGCAAATGTCGAAAGACCCCGATGCGGCTGTGCGGCGTGAAGTTGGTATAGCGTTGCGCGATGTCACTTATAACCAGGCGTTTGCAGCTATTTCAAATCTTATAAAGAAATATGACGGCAAAGATCCGTGGATGCTGGAAGCGATCGGTACGGCGGCGGATGGGAAAGAAGAAAAAGTGTACGCTTACGTGCGCGAGACATTCAAGGCCGATCCCGTTAAATGGCAGCCACAGCGGGCGAATTTAGCCTGGCGTCTGCATCCGGTTTCGGCCGTGGAAGAGCTCAGAATCCGGGCCGGTTCATCCAAAGTGCCGGAGTCGGAGCGCCGCAGGGCGTTAACGGCCATCGGTTTTATCAGAGACAAAAAAGCGGTGGAAGCGATGATCGACTTGTCGAAGTCTACTTTGCAGGATGTGGCGACGCAGGCGTCCTACTGGATCAATTTCCGTAAAAGTAACGACTGGGCCGATTTGAGGAACTGGGAAGAAGCTACCGCACAGGCGATGACGCCCGCGTACAAGCGCATGCTCGAACTGAAGAAGATCGTCGCCGACAAGGCTCAGGCCACTCCGCAACGAATCGAAGCGGCGAAGGAAATGGCGTCGGACGTGAATGGCGGTAATATCCTCGTGGACATGCGTGTACAAGGCCAATTGCCGGACCCCATAGCCAGGGAGATCAGCGAAATCATCTTCAAAAACCCCGACCAGAACGTACGCGTTGTCGCCAGCCAGTTTTTCCCGAGGAACGGAAAGGTTTTGAAAACCGATTTTATCTCGAGGATGAAAGCCGATCCGGCACACGGTCAGAAAATTTTCTCGGCCACCTGTGCAGCGTGCCACAAGCACGGTAAAACGGGAGCAGAGATCGGGCCGGATTTGACCACGATTCATAAAAAATTCGATAAATCGGCACTTTTGGACGCTATCATCAATCCTTCTGCCAGTATGGTTTTCGGTTATGAAAGCTACACGATTGTGACCAGGAAGGGCGATACCTATTTTGGATTCCTTATGAGCGACGGTGCGAATGTGGTGCTGAAAGACGCCGCCGGACAGCAGCACACCATCAAAGCCGATCAGATCAAAAGCCGGGAAAAAATGCCTTCATCGCTGATGCCGGAGCCTACCGCATTGGGGCTAAATGAGCAGGATCTGGCCGATTTGACGGGATATTTGTTGAATTTTAAATAAATAAGGCAGCAAAAAATTTGCCAGGGAACGTTATCACTATCGGGTACACTGGCAAATATTATGACGCTCCGTATACAAATCTTACGGTGCGCTGCACCTTGTTATCCGTGAAGATACCGACTTTTCTACAAATCTTACGGCGCTCTGCGCCTTTGCGTGTCGATGTTTTGGACGATGCCGGCAATGCGCCAACCGCCGAATAATCCGTATTGGGAAGGGTTCAGAGCACCCCAATATTTGTAGAAAGAATCAGAATGATAGAAGTTCAAGGTGCAGCGCACCGTAAGATTTTGGGTGCCTGACGTATGGTGTTTTTTGAACTGCGATAGCAAAGCACCGACCGCCGAACAAGTCACATTGCGAAAGGTGCAGAGCACCAAATGTGGCAGGCTTCTAGTGATCAACCGATTTGCTTCACATTATCAACCGGTTTCAAACACACAGCTAATTTTAATTAATGGATAATAGAAACAAATAATATAACTTTGCCATAATCCTGTTTCCTGAACCTTAATCAAATCCAAGCTGTAATGGTGGATAACGACAAAGCCGGCCACCTGCTCCTCGCATTGCAAAATGGGGATGCGGAAGCGTTTACGGCGATTTACAAAGCCTACTGGTACGACATGTTCCTCGTGGCGTACCGTAAGCTGCGAAACAAGGAAGCGGCGGAGGAAATTGTGCAGGACATTTTCCTGCGGCTGTGGCGGGAACGCGATACACTGTACATCGGGAACCTGAACTACTACCTTTTCGCGGCCGTGCGCTACGAGGTCATCGATCACATCCGTACCAGAGGCCGTACCTTCGAGTACCTCGATCATGAAGCATTCCCCGGCATTCAGGATTTAAACACCGAAAACCAGCTGGCGCTCGACGAGTTGCTGCGGGTGATTGATGAATGCCTGCATATTCTGCCCGAAAAAACAAGTGAAATTTTCAGGCTCCACAAACTGGAATACTGGTCGATCTCCCGCATAGCCGCCCGTTTCGGGCTGTCGGAAAAGGCGGTTGAATACCATCTCACCAAATCCGTACGCGCAATGCGGACGCACCTGAAAGAAGTAATGGTACTCCTGCTCGCCACCTGGGGACTATTCTGACTTCCCCTTTTCTCGTCTGAAAAGTCCCTCCTCCATCCTCCCTTTCCTCCTTTATCCCTTTGCCCCTCATTATCTTTTCAAAGAACTTTTCTCTTGAAAAGGTTTTCAAATTGAACAATTCAAATATTTTCTAAATCTATTTAGGGAATGGTGCCATTTCTCCGGCTTATTATAAAAGGCCTGATTTTATCCGTTTCACATCAATGAACAAAAAAGAATGGCAGGCCCTGCTCCTGAAATACCGGGAAGGGAACTGCACGAAAGAGGAAATATTGAAAGTCCATTTATGGTATGAAAACCTTCATGCCGACGAACTGGCGGTGCTCGATGAGCGGGAAAAGCGTGAAATGGAGGA
Organism: Dyadobacter sp. 676; assembly: GCF_040448675.1. Taxonomy (NCBI): domain Bacteria; kingdom Pseudomonadati; phylum Bacteroidota; class Cytophagia; order Cytophagales; family Spirosomataceae; genus Dyadobacter; species Dyadobacter sp. 676. Next base: position 3,213,363 of record NZ_CP159289.1, read on the forward strand.
GCGAATGCTGGGCAAGCTCGCAGCGGAAACGTCCGGAATGGGGCTTGCCGAGCCGGTTATCGTGCGGACATGGTGGCGCCGTGCAGTAGTGTACTTGTCCGCGGCTGCGGCCCTACTCGTGGTAATCAGTTTTTGGACGCTATTCGGCAACCGGAGGGCGACACAGCACGTGGCGCGGGAAAAAGTGTTCGTTCAGGCACCGAACAGCCGGCTGATTACGGAGAAAAACAACACCGACGTACCGAAACGGTTGACGCTGAGCGATCGGAGTACGGTGACCCTGGAACCGGGGGCCAGCATTGTTTTTCCGGCGACATTCTCCGGCGACAAGCGCACGGTACAACTTTCGGGAAATGCATTTTTTGAGATAACCCGTAATCCCGACCAGCCTTTCCTTGTGTACAGCGGCAAAATCATCACCCGGGTGCTTGGAACCAGTTTCAGGATCAAAACCAATGCGAAAGATAAGGCGCTGGAGGTGGAGGTTGTAACCGGTAAGGTTTCCGTATTTGAAAACCGTGAGGCATTCAGTGAAATAGATCCGGTTGATAATCAGGATAATGGCGTGGTGCTGACGCCAAATCAGCGGGTCACCTATTTCCCCGAAAGCCGGCATTTGATGACCGGACTGGTACCCGAACCGGTAAAAGCGACAGAAGCTGCGAAAGAAGCCCAAATGATTTTCAACGACGAAAAGCTGGAAGGAATCGTGGAGACATTGCAGGAGGCTTACGGCATCGAGATCGTGTTCGCGAACGACCGTCTGGCACATTGCACGTTCACGGGCGATCTGACGGATATGCCGCTTTATGATAAGCTGGCGCTTGTTTGCAAATCCAACGGGGCCGATTACGAAGTGAAAGGTACGCGCATCCTGATCAACGGTCGCGGCTGCGACTGAGTTTTACCAAACCCTAACCCCTTAACTATGAAGCCATAAAACTACCCAACCGACCTGAAACAAAGAAACCGATAGTGTACCACCACTACCGGCTTCGGAAATGCCTGCTTACGAGATCCTGGACAGACGGTAAGCGGGCGGATGTCCTGTTTTTCACAAATAGAACCTTCAAAAATATGCAAAAAAGCCAACAGTTAAAATGGTGTGAGTCACTGTGCCTGGTCATGAAAATAACATTTGCCCAAATCCTTTTTGCAGTGGTTTTCACAACGCTCACCCACGCCGCGAGCGAGGGACGGGCGCAGGAAGTCATGGAGAGAATGGTGACAATCCACGCACAGAACGCCGAATTGAGAAATGTCCTCAAGGATATCGAGGAGCAGGCCGACGTGAAGTTCGCTTACAGCCAGAAAAACATCCGGGCGGAGCGTACAGTGGATGTGCATATCAACCGCCAGAAACTCTCGGCGGCGTTAAGTACATTGCTTGATCCTCTGCACATCGCCTATGAGCTTACAGCAGGGCGCATTCTGCTTACAGCGGAGGTCGGTGCGGTTTCCGCGCCGTTGGAGCCGCAAGACCCTGTGGATCTGCGGACTTCTGTAAATGTCGGGCTGGTTAAAGGAAAAGTAGTGGACGAAAACAATGCCGGCCTGCCGGGTGTGAGTGTGATTATCAAAGGCACACAGAAGGGCACGACCACCGACCAGGAAGGCGCGTTCGCAATCGAAGTGGCCGAGCGGGCCGGTGCGGTGCTGGTTTTCAGTTTTGTTGGATATAAACCACAGGAAGTGGCTTTGGGTAGTCAAACGACATTGAATGTAACAATGCAGCCCGACAACCAGTCGCTCGAAGAGGTAGTGGTGGTAGGTTATGGCTCGGTGCGGAAAAGCGACCTCACAGGTTCCGTATCCAGTATCAAGAGCGACGCCATCCGCGAAATGCCGGTGACGTCGGTGGACCAGGCGATCCAGTCGCGGGCGCCGGGTGTGCAGGTGACGCAAACGTCGGGTGCGCCCGGGGGCGGTATTTCCATTCGGGTGCGCGGTGCGAACTCGATCAACAGCGGTAGCGAGCCGCTTTACGTGATCGACGGTTTTCCTATTTATCCCGATAACGGCGCATTGGGCACCAGCGGCAACCGCCAGCCTACCAATGCGATGGCGACGATCAATCCCAATGAAATCGAATCCATTGAAATACTCAAAGACGCCTCCGCAACCTCCATTTACGGTTCACGGGGTGCCAATGGTGTGATTTTGATTACTACCAAGCGGGGAAAAGAAGGCCAGAGCCGTGTCGATTACGATGGCTCTTATTCCTTTCAGACCATCGCACGCGAAGTGGATGTGCTGAATGGCGCTGACTATGCTCGTTACATTAATATGCTGGAACGCAGTCAGGGCGGTAACCCGCGCTATACCGATGCACAAATCGCGCAAATCGGAGCCGGTACCAACTGGTGGGACGTTATTTCGCGTACAGGCGCACTTTCCAATCATCAGCTTTCGTTCACGGGCGGTACCAAGGGAATGCGGTATGCATTTGTAGGAAATTATCTGGATAACAAAGGCATTATCAAAAATACCGATTTCAACCGCTACGGTTTCCGGATGAACCTGGACAACGACTTCCTCAAAGGAAAAGCGACCTTAACCAATAGCTGGTCGTTCAACCGGTCGGGCAGCAGCAATGTGCCTACCGACCGCGGCGGACCGGGCGGTATTGTAATTACCGCGTTGGGCCTCGATCCTACCGGGCCGGTTTACGATCAGAACGGCGGTTACCAGTATGCGAGCTACGACCAGCGTTTTATGACCAACCCATTGGCGGAGGCCGTGGAGGGTTATGACAGGGACTATACCAACCGCCTTTTCGGTACTTCGGCACTAAGCGTCAATATTCTGGATGGCCTGAAATTCCGTACGAGCCTTGGCCTCGACATCGTGAATGCCCGTCGGACCACATTTTATAACAACTTCACTTACCTCGGCCGCCAGAATGGCCGTGAGTTGCAGAAGGCCAACCGGAACTCTAACAACATCCTGAATGAGAACATTTTAACCTATAATAAAGAGATTGCTAAAGGGCATTACCTGGACGTGACGCTCGGCTACACTTATCAAAAGGAGATCAATTATTTCGAATCCAATGCTACCCGCGGGCTGCCCTCGGACGATATCGACGCTGTGAATATGCAGAACGGCAGCCGGCCGCTGGTACCCACTTCCGGGCGCGTGGAATGGGAACTGATGTCGGTGCTCGGGCGGATCAACTACAATTTAAAAGACCGCTATTTGCTCACCGTAACGCTTCGCCGCGATGGCTCTTCGAAATTCGGACCGAATAATAAATGGGCGACATTCCCGTCGGCGGCGGTCGGCTGGCGCATTGTGAACGAGGATTTTTTCAAAAATTCGGGCCTGGGCAATGCATTCGATGATTTCAAAATCCGCGCAAGCTATGGGCTTACCGGTAATTCGCAAATCCCGGTCTACCGTTCGGTGGCTGGTTTGATATCCTACAATTATGTTTTCGGTGCGGTACCGACGCTCGTTTCGGGCTACGGCCCCAACCGGATCCCGAACTCTGACTTGAAATGGGAAAGCACCTCGATGCTCAATGTGGGCCTGGACTTCGCGTTACTGAATAACCGTCTCAGCCTGACGATCGACGCATTCAAAAACAAAACGACCGATTTGCTCCTCGACGTTTCCATTCCGCAAAGCACGGGTTTCAGCACGATTATGCTCAACTCCGGCTCCCTCAGCAACAAGGGGCTCGAATTCTCCGCGAATTATAAGCTGATCAGTAACAATGCGTTGACCTGGGATGTGGGCGGTAACGTGTCGATCCTGCGCAATAAGATCCTTGACCTCGGCAAAAGCACGCCTTTCTTTTCCGGCACTCCCAGCGGTCACCTCGGCGTGCTGGGCAGCTGGGTAGAGGGCGGCAATCCGATCGGCGTTTGGAGCGGATACAACTACATTGGGTTGTTCCAGTCCGACGAGGAAGGAAAAAGCTATTCCGCCAAAGCCGGTTATCCCAAATATGAGGACGTGAACGGCGACGGCAAATACACCACCGACGACTTCAAGATCATCGGCGATCCCAACCCGAAACTGACATGGGGCTTCAATACCAACCTGAAATACAAAGGCTTCGACCTCGCGGTATTCTTCCGGGGTGTGCACGGCAACAAGATCCGCAACCTGCAACAGTCCGAAATGGCTGACGGCGTACAGAAAATCAATCAGATAGCCAATATCCTGACCGACTCCTGGACGCCGGAAAATCCGAATGCTTCCCGTCCGGTAATCGATGGCCGCCGCGACTTCATTTCCTTCCGCCGGTCGTCATTCTTCATCCAGGACGGCTCGTTCGTGCGTTTGCAGAATCTTGCGCTCGGGTATACGCTCCCGATCAAGAGCGCCTACATACGCAATGCGCGCGTTTACGTGAGCGGGCAGAATCTCTTTTTGATCACCAAATACAAAGGTTTCGATCCCGAAGTGAACAACCAGGGCCAGAACAACCTCAACCGCGGCGACGACTACGACGCCTACCCGCGGGCCCGCATGTTCACATTGGGCGTGAATCTTGGTATTTAATATTCCAAAAATTGAAATCAGCTTGTTATGAAAAAGCCATTTTTATATAAAATCAGATTGACAGGACTTTCGGCAGTGCTGCTGGCCGTTGCGGGTTGTTCGGATTTGAAGGAGAAACCCGATTTTATCAATCCGGAAACGTTCTATAAATCGGCCACCGAGCTGGCCCTGGGCGTCAATGCGGTTTACGATGATCTCAATTCGCAATACTCAGGCTACTTCTACGACCGTTATGTATTTGAATGTCTAATAGGTTACCAGGTAGGATGGGAGAAAGGGCCGCTGCAATACAACCTGGGCAATGTGAACCCGGCCGACGAGTATATCGAGGCCTATTGGGGAATTTGCTACCGCTCGATCAACCGGGCGAATGCGATCATCGAAACTGCCGAAGCTATGAAGGATCCAACGAACGACGCTCTGGTCAAACGCATCAAAGGCGAAGCGCTGTTTTTGCGGGCGTTTTACTATTACAGCCTGCTGAGCTATTTCGATAACGTACCGCTGACAACCAAATCGACCCAAAACATTTCGGAACTGCCATCGAACAGCGGCGGAAAAGCGGCCGTAATCGAGCAGATTTATGCCGATTCCAAAGCCGCCGCGGAGCTTTTGCCTGCCAGCTACACAGGCGCCGACCTTGGCCGTGCTACCAAATGGGCAGCCAAGTCGATCCTTATGAAAACCCAGTTGTGGGACGAAAAATGGGCCGAAGCAAAGGCTACGGCCGAAGACATTATCAATAACAGCGGCCTTACATTGTTCGCGGATTTCTCTCATAATTTTGATCTGAGCCATGAAAACCAGGGAGAAAGGATTTTTGAGGCCCAGGTATCGGCCTCGGCCAACCCGAACGAGTTCAACGTGCATTCGATGCATTTCAATCCGGAAGATTTTCCCAGCGAACTAGGCGGATCGGGCTGGAGCTGGCTGAGCGCCACGCAGGAATTCCGGGCGAATTATGACCCGAAAGACAAGCGTATTCCGGGAACATTCATCGAAAGTTACCCTACGGGCCGTTTTGGCAAGATCAATGGCACCTACCCGATCGTGCACTGGAGCGAGAAGGCCGACTATAACCTGTCGCGCTTCGGCGGTGTCGTGAAATCGGATGCCAACCCGAACGACCCGGCGCAGATGATTTTCGGGAAGGCCTGGGCCGCAAAGATCGTCGAGCTCGACAAAAGCAATGCAGCTACGGAGAAAAACACGATTTACATCCGCCTGGCCGACATTCTGCTGGGGCATTCGGAAGCCTGCAACGAAAGCGGACAGGGCGATGCGTTTGCGTCGATCAACAAGGTACGAGCCCGCGCGGGACTTGCGCCCTTGAAGGGCCTCAGCCAGTCCGCTTTGCGCGACGCGATTATCCACGAGCGCATGCAGGAGTTTGTTTTCGAGCAAGTTATGTATCCGGAATTACGCCGGAAAAGCAAGCCGGGCGGGCCGGTGGATTACCTCGGAAAGGAGATCAAACACTTTGCCGAGAAATACAACCTCGACCGCGCGCCCAAAGAACGGGATTATGTGCTGCCGTTGCCTCAGAAAGAGTTGCAGGGTAATCCGAATGTGAAACAAAACGCTATTTGGGAATAGCAGGCTGCACCTTCGTCACTGACGGTATGTTATCGGGTAATTTTGGTTAAATTCAGTCTTTTAGCCAGGTATGAAACACGATAAATGAACTACGCTGCTGGATAACTAAGCGGAAGTGACGGAGGGGCAAATCCTATATTGAAGTTTTGGTATAAATATTTAAAACAAAACAATGCATACCAGATTTTTGATCGGCTTAGTGGTGGTGGCGGTGCCGGTAATGTACTTTTCCTGGGGCGGGTTGCCCTGGGGAAAGAAGGTGGATTACAATGCCGATGTAAAGCCGATCCTCAACAAGCATTGCATGGGCTGCCATGGCGGCGTGAAAAAGGCCGGGGACGTGAGCTTCCTGTTCGAACACGAAATGCTGGAACCAGGCAAATCGGGCAAGATACCTGTTGTGCGCGGCGACGCGGACGCCAGTGAAATGATCCGCCGGATCGTGACCGACGATCCCGACGAGAAAATGCCGAAAAATGGTACGCCGCTTAATGAGAAGGAAATCGGCATTCTCAAACAATGGATCAACGAAGGGGCCGAATGGGAAACGCATTGGGCTTACAGGAAAATCGAAAAGCCGGATGTGCCGTCGCTGAACAGTTTTTCCAATCTGTTCGGCCTGCTGAATACGGGCGACAAGGCCTGGGCTAAAAACGAAATCGACCATTTTGTCGCCGAAAAACTCAGGAAAGAGGGCTTGAAAACCTCGCCGGAAGCCGACCGCGCCACGTTGCTCCGCCGGGTAAGCCTGGATATTACAGGTTTGCCGCCCAGCGAAAAGGAAGTGCAGGATTTTGTCAATGACAAATCCCCCGACGCCTATGAAAAAGTGGTGGATAAGCTCCTGAAGTCACCCGCTTACGGCGAAAGGTGGACATCCATGTGGATGGACCTTGCCCGCTATGCGGATACAAAGGGTTATGAAAGCGACGGAGGCCGCACGATGTGGCGCTACCGCGATTACGTGGTCAAATCCTTCAATGAAGACAAGCCTTTCGACCGTTTCACCATCGAACAGCTCGCCGGCGACCTGCTGCCCGAAAAGAAAGATGGTTTCCCGAAAGAAGAAAACGTCATAGCGACTGGTTTCCACCGCAATACGATGACGAATAACGAGGGCGGAACCGACGACGAAGAGTTTCGTACAGCAGCATTGATCGATCGCGTCAATACGACCTGGGAAGTTTGGCAGGGAACCACATTTGCGTGCATTCAATGCCACAGCCACCCGTACGATCCCATTCCGCACGAGGATTATTACAAGTACGCGGCGTTCTTCAACAACTCGCGTGACGAAGATGTGTGGGACGAATGGCCAAAGCTGCGGTTCTACAAAGGCGAAGATTCGGCCCGTTTCGAAAGGGTTAAGAACTGGATAAAAAAATTCGATCCCAAAGACCTGGAAGCCAAAACGCAGTTCATGAAGGTGATCGAACCGAAGATCAATGCGCATAATTTCATCAAGGGCGACCAGTCTACCGTGCTGGTGATTTCCTATTACGGAGTCAAAGACAAAGGCAATGCCCGCATTCCGCAGGTAAACCTCACCGGGGCCGACAATGTGCTGATGAACATCGGTACCAAAGCCGAAAACGCCGTTTTGACCTTGCATCTGGATAAACTGGACGGCCCGGTGCTTTCGACCATCAAGGTGCCCACACGCGACACGGTGATCATCGCGCCGATTACCAAAACTGCCGGGAAGCACGACGTTTATCTGTCGTTAAGCAGCCCCAAAGCGCCGGAAGAATGGGTGCGCATTACCTGGGCGGCATTCCAGCGGGCATTGCCGGGGGCGGGTCAGCCGGGTTATGAGCAGATTGTCGCCGATTACGCTACCACGTTGACGCGGCCGACGGAGAGTATGCCGGTACTTTGGGAAGGGAAAGGCGATTTTGCCAGAAAAACCAATGTGTTCGTACGCGGCAACTGGATGGTGAAGGGTCCGGAAGTGAAACCGGATGTTCCCAAGCTGCTTGCGCCGATGCCGAAAGGTGCCCCGCGGGACCGGCTCGGACTCGCCCGGTGGATCGTAAGCCGCGATAACGCATTGACCGGCCGGGTGATTGTAAACCGTTTCTGGGAACAGCTATTCGGAAGGGGGATTGTGGAAACGGTGGAAGATTTCGGCTCGCAAGGCGCGGAACCGTCCCATCCCGAACTGCTCGACTGGCTGGCAGTGTCGTTTATGGAAGATTACAAATGGAGTGTCAAAAAGTTGCTGAAAACGATCGTCATGTCGGCCACGTACCGCCAGGACTCCCGCTCCGACGACCATCGTAAGGAAAAGGACCCTTACAATGTGTGGCTCTCGCGCGGCCCGCGCGTACGCCTGAGCGCCGAGCAGGTACGCGACCAGGCGTTGGCATGCAGTGACCTCATTTCCAATAAAATGTACGGCCCGAGTGTGATGCCGCCCCAGCCCGATAAAATCTGGCAGTCGCCTTACAGCGGCGAGAGCTGGGTAGTGAGCCAGGGCGAGGACAAGTACCGCAGGGCAGTTTACACCTATTGGAAAAGGACAGCGCCGTACCCGTCGATGACCACTTTCGATGCGCCGAGCCGGGAATTTTGCCAGTCGAGAAGGATCATTACCAACACGCCCTTGCAGGCATTGGTGACCCTCAACGACCCGGTGTACCTCGAAGCGGCCGAAAAACTGGCTTCAAAGATGAAAACACGCGGCAAAACGCCTGAACAACAGCTCAAAGAAGGTTACCGGCTGCTGACGTTCAAACCTATTGAGCAGAAGAGTTTAAATGTATTGATGAAAGTGTATAAAGACGCGCTCAATGAGTACCGGCAGAAGCCCTCTGAGGTGGACAGTATTTTGGTGTATGGAAAAGAAAAATCGCCCGAACTGGCCGCGCTGACCGTTTCAGCGAACGTATTACTGAATCTGGATAACGTCGTGACGAAAGAGTAAAACTGCGTAGACGCGACCCGGTTACGGGTTCCGCTTCGGCCCTTTTCCGTTGACTGGAAGTCGGCGGTATCAGATTCGGAGCGAAATTAAATAGAAAAGTTAAGTCGTGAGCGACCAAATTTCTGAATGGAAAAGCTACTAAGAGAACTACAACACGCGGACGTGCTGCGCCAGACGCGCAGGCACTTTCTGCAATCGGCGGGCTTCGGTCTGGGCGCTTTGGGGCTCGGCTCGTTGCTCGGGTCATGTGGCTCATCGAAAGCCGGCGAGGCCGCGGGTGCTTCGGAATCGCTGGCATCGACCGGGATCCCGCAATTTGCTCCTAAGGCCAAGCGCGTGATATATATTCACATGGCCGGCGCTCCGTCACAACTCGAATTATTCGATTACAAGCCGGAGTTGGAAAAATATCACGGAAAGGATTGCCCGGCGGAGTTTTTGGAGGGAAAGAAATTTGCATTCATCCAGGGAGTGCCGAAAATGCTGGGGCCACAGGGTAAATTCGCTCAATACGGTCAGTCAGGTGCCTGGCTGTCGGACTACGTGCCCTATCTGCAAACCGTCGCCGACGAGATCACGTTCCTGAAAGCCATGCATACCGATCAGTTCAACCACGCTCCTGCGCAGTTGCTCCTGCATACGGGTAGCGCGCGGCTGGGCCGTCCGAGCCTCGGAGCATGGGCTGTGTACGGGTTAGGTTCCGAAAACCGCAATTTACCCGGCTTTATCGTACTGGCCTCCGGCGGCCGGCAGCCCGACGCAGGTAAAAGTGTGTACGGCAGCGGCTTTTTACCTTCGGTGTACCAGGGTGTGCAATGCCGCACCGGCGGCGACCCTGTTTTGTATGTGACCGACCCGAAAGGAATGAACCGGAATATCCGAAAGCAGACCATCGACGCGATCAATGAAATCAACCGGCAGACTTACGAAGAAGTGCGCGACCCGGAAATTCTGACGAGGATCAGTCAGTATGAAATGGCATTCCGCATGCAGATGTCGGTGCCCGAAGTGATGGACGTTTCGAAAGAGCCGCAATTTATTCTCGATATGTATGGAGTAAAAGCGGGTGAAGGGAGCTTTGGTATGAACTGCCTGCTGGCACGGAAGCTGGTGGAAAACGATGTCCGTTTCGTACAGCTTTTCGACTGGGGCTGGGATGGTCATGGTACTAATGCCACCGATAATGTAGAAGGCGGCCTGCGCGCCAAATGCCAGATTTCAGACCGGCCTATTGCAGCATTGATCAAGGATTTGAAAATGCGCGGGCTATTGGAAGAAACGCTGGTCGTTTTCGGTGCGGAATTCGGACGGACGCCCATGCAGGAGAACAGGAACGGCGTGGTAATGCCTTATATGGGCCGTGACCATCACCTCGAAGCCTATACCATGTGGATGGCGGGAGGGGGCGTAAAGCGCGGGTACAGCCATGGCGAAACCGACGAATTGGGCTATTACGGTGTGAAAGACCGTGTTCACGTCCACGATTTGCAGGCGACGATCCTGCATTTGATGGGTTTCGATCATGAAAAATTCACCTATCCTTTTCAGGGAAGGAATTTCAGGCTGACGGACACCGAAGGCAAAGTTGTAAAACAAATCATCGCTTAGGAATACCATTTTTTAGAGTATTTAACCCAAATCATGGCGCAGGAAACAGTAAAGGCATTCCGGATGCAGCTCAAACCCGGATTTGAAGCAGAATACAAGAAAAGACACGACGAAATATGGCCGGAATTGAGCCGGCTCTTGAAAGAAGCAGGTATTAAGGAATACTATATTTTCCTCGACCAAGAGACACTTGCGCTTTTTGCATTTCAAAAACTGGAAGCGAACGACACCACCGCCGGCCTGGCCGGGTTGCCGATAATGAAAAAATGGTGGGATTACATGGCCGATATTATGGAAGTCAATCCCGACAATTCTCCGATCGCCGTAGCCTGCCCCGAAGTTTTCAGATTGTAATGCATTCAATTTAAAGTACATCCTAAACCATAACTTTCGATTTCCGGTATGCTCATTCCTCTTCTTCAGGCGTCGCCCTGGGCGCTTTTTATCGGGCGGTTTCACCCGGTGCTGGTGCATTTGCCGATTGGTTTTTTATTAGTTGCCGCCCTTATCGAAATTGGCAGGCGGACAGGTAAGATCGTGGTAAGCGAATCGGCCGTGGTATTCGTGCTGTTCTGGTCGGCAGTGAGCGCCACATTTGCCTGCATTGCCGGCTATTTGCTTTCGCTGGGCGGCGGCTACGATGAAGACCTGCTCGGCGCGCACATGTGGAAGGGCATTGGCGTGGCAGTATTCGCCTGGGTGGCCTGGCTTGTGAAGTCGGACAGGCTGGTTGGTAAGCTCTCTTTTGGTAAAGCGGTTTATTTGCCCGCATTTGCCGTGGCCGTCGTGCTGACGATGACTGCCGGCCACGATGGCGGCTCGCTTACCCATGGCGACGGTTATCTTACCCAATATACGCCCGAGCCCTTCCGGAGCCTGGCGGGAATGGACCCGATCGAAGAAAAAGCGAAGGAAATCAAGCCTATTACCGATGTGCAGCAGGCGGTAGTATACAAGGACATAGTTCAGCCCATTCTCGAAGCGCGTTGCACGCAATGCCATAATGCGAGCAAGAAAAAGGGCGATTTGCGCATGGACGAACTTGCATTGCTCATAAAGGGCGGCGAAAACGGCCCGGCGCTGGTACCCGGAAAAGGAGCGGAAAGCGATATGATCAAACGCTGCCTGCTCGATGAAAACGACGACAATCACATGCCGCCCAAAGGCAAACCGCAACTAAGCACCGAGCAAATCGCATTGCTTTCGTGGTGGATCGACCAAGGTGCCCCGGCCGACAAAAAAGTGTCAGAGTTGACCGTGCCGGATCAGGTAAAACCGGCCCTGGCTTCTTTGGGCGGCGGTTCGCCAACAGGCGGCCAGGGCGCAGTTAAACAGAAGGAATCAGCGATTGCGACATTGAAGGTAGCGCCGGCGAAAGACGCCGACATTCAGGCGTTACGTAAGGCGGGCCTCATTGTCAATACTTTATCCCAAGACCAGAACCTACTGGAAGTGAGCGCCGTGAACGCGCCGCAGTTCAGTGACAAGGATATTGCATTGCTGCTGCCCGTCGCTGAACAGGTAACCTGGTTGAAACTCGGGGGCACGCAAATCACCGACGGTGCTTTGAAAGAAATAGCGAAATTGAAAAACCTCACCAAACTCCACCTCGAATACACAGGCGTAACCGACCAGGGCCTGGCGCAGATCAAAGGCCTGCCACATCTGGAATACCTGAATGTGATCGATACCAAAATCGGGGATAGCGGGCTGAAAAATATCGCGGCCATGAAAAGTTTGCGCTCTATTTATGTGTGGCAATCGGCTGTTACCGACAGTGCGGTTGCCCAAACGGCCCGCCAGACGCCTGGTTTGCAGATCGTCAACGGTTTCAGCGAGGCAGAAGTGGCGCAGTTTCTGAAAGCAGGCGACAGCACGGCAACCAAGCCGGTAGCGGCAAAGAAATAGTCGGGTTTTGTCATGTATGGTCAGATGTGGTCAATGTATAGTCATGTATGGTCAAGTATTGTCAGGTATTGTAATGTATAGTCAGGAGTGTCTGCGTGAGAGCAAATGCCAATACCTGACCACTCCTGACTATATCTGACCACACTTGACAATCCCTGACCTCTCCCCATTCAATCATTCACTCATTCAAAATTAAAAATGACCCGCCGGGATTTTATCAATACAGCCACCGCCGCTTCCACAGCGGGAGCTTTAACCACCTTTGAATCGATTGCCGACAGCAACAAGGCCCCGGCACAGTTTGACAACAAACTCTCATTGAAAGTGCTCGGCACCAACTGGGGTTTCAGGGGTACGACCGATCAGTTTTGCGAGGCAATCAAAAAGGAAGGGTATGACGGCATCGAAATGTGGTGGCAAGGTTCGAGGGACAAGCAAAAGGAGCTTTTTGACGCATTGAAAAAACATAACCTCGAAGTAGGATTTCTCTGCGGATCGGGCGAGAAGGATTATCGGACACATTTAAATGCATTCAAATCGCAGATCGACGCGGCAACGACGCAATGGCCCGTGAAGCCTCTTTACATTAACTGCCATAGTGGCCGCGACCATTTTACCTACGAGCAGAACAAGGCGTTTATCGACCACACCACCGAAGCAAGCGTCAAAAGCGGCATCCCTATTTACCATGAAACCCACCGTGGACGGATGCTTTTTGCCGCACACATCGCCCGGAATTTCATCGAGGAAAATCCCGCATTGCGGCTGACGCTCGACATTTCGCATTGGTGTAATGTGCACGAAAGCCTGTTACAGGATCAGGAGGAAACCGTTCAGCTCGCACTTGCACGCGTGGGGCACATACACTCGCGCGTGGGACACGAAGAAGGCCCGCAGGTGAACGATCCTCGCGCGCCGGAATGGGAAGCCGCAGTGAAGGCGCATCTGGCCTGGTGGGACAAAGTCGTGGAATACAAGGTCAAGAGCGGCGAAACCCTGACCGTTCTTACCGAGTTCGGACCACCAAACTACCAGCCTACCGTGCCATTCACCCATCAGCCGCTGTCCGATCAGTGGGGCATTAATGTGCATATGATGCATTTGTTAAGAAAGCGGTATTTGAAATAAAACACGACTGAAAGGCTGGACTTGCACGTCCATTTTTCTCTAACTTGCAGTGTTTTAAAATCAACGACTCTATGAAAAACACACACTTCCTGTTGGCCCGGGAAGAATCCGATGTACGTAAAACGTTCCTGGGCGCATTCATAGCCCACATTGATGGAAACAAGGCAACGTCTGTCAAAGATTTTCACGAGGCAATCGCCGCTGCCATGCACTTCCCGGATTACTCCGGCAAAAACCTTGACGCGCTCGATGAAATGCTCAACGATCTCGAATGGATCGATGAGAAAAAGGTAATTATCTACATTGAAAATTCCGGGGCGTGGCTTTCAAAGGAAAAGTCGGAAGAAAAGCTGCTGACAATCATCGACATTTTCGATGCCACCGCCGAAGACTGGAAATGGCTCGACGAAGAGGAAGAAGGCGTAGCAAAAAAGGAATTGCAAATCGTTTTCCAGGATTCTCAGCGCATGCGTACCTTGCTCGAAGATCAGGAAATACCGTTCGATACGCTCGACTGATACAGTATTCTTGTTCGGGACGTCGGCTTTGTCGAATGTTGCCGGGGTGGGGCATTCGTAGTCAGGTGTTGTCAGGTGTGGTCATTTATGGTCAGATATTGTCACTTATGGTCAGGTGTTGTTCGATATTGACATTATAAGGAAGAGATTTAAACCGATGATAATGACCGTTCATGACAACAATTGACAATGCCTGACCACACCTGACTATTACCTGACTCTTCATGACCATCCCTGACTATGCCTGACAACGTCACGGCGCCACTGCACATACCCCATAACCGCTAACACGAGGAACACCGCGTACAGAATTGCCGTGAGATGCAGGTCTTTGTAGAAATACATAACCACATAAGCCGTGTCGGCGACGATCCAGACGATCCAGTTCTCGAGATACTTTCGCGCCATCATCCATTGGCCGATCAGGCTGGCGATCGTTAATGCGGAATCGGCGTATGTGAGGCTCGCGTCGGTGAACCGGCCAAGCAGGAAGCCCCAGGAGAGGGTTACGGCAATAAAGATCGATCCGAAAACGGGGTAGAGTTTCGCGGGTGTGCGGGTTACATGCACGCCGTCGTGATTCTGCCCACCGAATTTCCATATCCACCAGCCGTAAATGCTCGTCAGGAAGTAATAGCCCTGCAAACCCATATCGGCGTACAATCTCACTTGCCAGAAAACAACGCCGTACAGCACCGCATTGACAATTCCGAAAAACCAGCCGAGTACATTCTGGCGGGTGTTGAGGTAAACGCAGATCGCGCCCGTTACAAAACCCAGTATTTCGAGCATTGTGGTCGCTAATCCGGCCAGGGAAAGGGGTTGGTTGAGCCAGTCGGTCATGAGGGAATTCATCGGAAAGGTAAAAATAAAATGATATTCCGGATTTTTACGCCGGGTTATTTCAGGCTATTTTTGCGATTCGAACAGAAGAGCAACAAAATTGGTACGACTGTTGTTATGAGTTTTGGCCGGTCGGGAAATTCCCCGAAACGGCTTTTTGCGTTTACATTCACTGCGGCCAGCGCCGCGCAGCATTGGAATATAATTGGAAGTTAAAGACTTATTGACACTATACGGAGGCGACAGTTACCTGGATGTGCTGAGCACGCAAGTCGCTTCGAAGGATGCTGAGGCAGCACATGTGCAGATCAAGGGATTGGTGGGAAGCCTCGACGCGGTTATCGCGGCCGCAATGCAGCACCGGAAAAAAACAGCGGCATTATATATTTTGAGCGACCGTGAGGAGGCCGCTTATTTTCAGAATGATTTGCAGAACCTGCTGGGGCCGACGGAAGTGCTTTTTTACCCGACTTCCTACAAGAGGCCTTACCATTATGAAGAGGTAGACAACGCCAACGTGCTCATGCGCGGCGAGATTTTGAACAAACTGAGCGCAGGCCGCAGCGCACCTGTCCAGATTGTGACCTATCCCGAGGCATTGTTTGAAAAGGTAATCAACAAGCGCTCGCTACGGGCGAATACTTTTTCCGTAAAGGTCGGCGAAAAACTCGATCCCGCGTTTCTGACGGAGTTTTTGAATAGTTATGGCTTCGAAATCACCGATTTTGTATTCGAGGCCGGGCAATTCTCGGTTCGCGGGGGGATCCTCGACGTGTTTTCATTTGCGAACGAACACCCGTTCCGGATCGAGCTTTTCGGGGATGAGGTGGAGAGCATCCGTTCTTTTGACCCCGACACGCAGCTTTCGATCGAGAGCGTGAAGCAAATCAACATCGTTCCCGACATCCAGCAAAAGCTCTCGCATGAAACGCGCGATTCGTTTTTGAGCTTCTTCGGCGACGATACCACCATTTGGTTCAAGGACGCGGAGCTGACGTTGGAAGTCATCGAAAAATGTTTTGAAAGAGCTGAAAAAGCGCTCGAAGAAGTTACCGGCGGAGGCGTACAGGTTGTTTCGAACCCCCAGGAGCTTTTTGAAACGCGTCGAGGGTTTTTGAACCAGGTCAAGAAATTCAAAACTGTCGAGTTCGGCAAGAAATTCTATTTCAAAACGGAAACAAAGCTGCCTTATTCGTCGAAGCCGCAGCCTTCATTTAACAAGGATTTTAAAAGGCTTTTGGACGATTTGTCCGAAAACCAGAACAAAGGTTACATCAATATCATCGTCGCCGAGCAGCCCAAGCAGCTCGACAGGCTGGAAAGAATATTCGAGGACCTCGATCCATTCGTTAAGTTCCGGCCAATGAACATTTCGTTACGCGAAGGCTTTGTGGACGACAATCTGAAAGTGGCGTGTTACACCGATCACCAGATTTTCGCGCGTTTTCATAAATACCGTCTGAAAGAAAAATTCAGCAAATCGAAGGCTATGACCTTGAAAGAGCTGAAATCCTTGCAGGTAGGTGACTTTGTAACGCATGTCGATTACGGGATCGGACGCTTTGCGGGCATGGAGCGTAAGGACGTGAACGGCAAGGAGCAGGAGGCGGTGCGGCTGATTTACCGGGACAACGACTTACTGTACGTAAGTGTGCACAACTTGCACAAAATCGCCAAATATACCGGCAAGGAAGGCACGCCGCCCGCTATGAGCAAGTTGGGTTCGGGTGAATGGGAGGCTAAAAAGTCGAAAGTTAAAAAACAGCTGAAAGACATTGCGCACGAGCTGATCGCATTGTATGCCAAACGCCGCCAGGCCCCCGGTTTCCCGTTCTCGAAGGACAATTACCTGCAAGTGGAGCTCGAATCTTCCTTTTTGTATGAAGACACGCCAGACCAGGCAACGGCTACCGCCAATGTGAAAGAAGACATGGAAAAGGCCCACCCGATGGACCGGCTGGTTTGTGGTGATGTGGGATTCGGCAAAACCGAAATAGCGATCCGCGCCGCGTTCAAGGCGGTTTGTGACAGTAAGCAGGTGGCAGTGCTCGTTCCTACGACCATTCTCGCGATGCAGCATTACAAGACATTCAGCGAACGTCTGGCCGATTTCCCGGCGCGGGTCGGGTACATCAACCGCTTCAAATCGGCTAAGGAGATCAAGGAAACATTGAAGCAAACCGAAGAGGGAAAAATCGATATTCTGATCGGGACGCACCGGATTTTGAATAAGGATGTCAAATTCAAGGATCTGGGCCTCCTGATCGTCGATGAAGAGCAGAAGTTCGGTGTAAAAGCGAAAGACCGCCTGAAAGAAATGCGTGTTAACGTGGATGTGCTCACACTTACCGCGACGCCTATTCCAAGGACGTTGCATTTCTCCCTCATGGGCGCGCGGGACCTTTCGGTAATCGCCACGCCGCCGCCAAACCGCCAGCCGGTTACAACCGAAGTGCATACATTCAGCGAGGAATTCATTCGCGATGCCATCAGTTTTGAAGTGCAGCGTGGCGGGCAGGTGTTCTTCGTGCATAACCGCGTAAATGACATCGAATCCATTGCGAATATTATCCTGCGCCTCGTTCCGGATGTTCGTATTGGGGTAGCGCATGGACAAATGGATGGTGATAAGCTGGAAAAAGTGATGATGAACTTCATCGAAGGCGAATACGATATTCTTGTTTCCACAAACATTATCGAATCCGGCATCGATATTGCCAATGCGAATACCATCATCATCAACTCCGCGCACATGTTCGGGCTCTCGGACCTTCACCAGATGCGCGGGCGTGTGGGACGTTCCAACCGGAAGGCATTCTGTTATCTGCTGACGCCGTCGGCATCGACACTGGCCAGTGATTCACGCAAACGTTTACAGACGTTGGAAGAGTTTTCCGATCTCGGCGACGGTTTCAAGGTAGCCATGCGTGACCTCGACATTCGTGGCGCCGGTAACCTGCTAGGGGCCGAGCAAAGTGGTTTTGTGAATGATCTGGGGTATGAATTGTATCACAAAATGCTCGACGAGGCGGTCCAGGAGCTGAAAAGTAATGAGTTTAAAGACCTGTTTGAAGGCGTAATCAGCCTGCCAAAGAATCTGGTGCCCGATACACAGATCGAGACCGATTTCGCGACGCTTATACCGGACGATTATGTCAAAAATATTTCAGAACGACTGTCGTTATATACCCGCCTCGATAACATTGCGACAGAGGAGGAACTCGGTAAGTTTGAGCAGGAAGTGCTCGACCGTTTCGGCCCGATACCGCATGAGGTGCAGGACTTGCTGAAAACGGTCCGTTTGCGCTGGGAAGCAGAGGCTTTACAGTTTGAAAAACTGACTTTGAAAAGCAATACGATGAAAGGGTACTTCGTTACTTCGCAGAATGACGAATTCTTTCAGTCGGCGAAGTTTGGGCAGGTGATCGATTATATTAAAAAACACCCCAGGCAAATTTCGCTTAAAGACCAGAAGGGCAAGCTGATACTGATTTGCGAGGACGTGAAAAGCATTGATCAGGCACGCCAGATTCTAATGGAAATGACCCGGTAGATAAAAGGCCTCATTGACCTGATAATTGATTTTTAAAAATAATACCGATTGATTTCATACATTTGCGGTTTCGCATACTATAAAATACCAAACACTTAAGTCACTTTAAAGCAATGATTTGCATGCAAAAGATGGGTACCCGGTCGATCGCGTTGATTCTGATTGTGTTATTAGCGGCAACTGCGTGTAGTAAAAAGAAGCCAACCAGCTTGAAACCTGGTAAAACCAGCTCGAAAACGGGTTTGGCTTATAACGGTAAAGACGGGTTCGAAGTGAAGCAATACAAAGCTTTGCCGGCCGGTCCTGACCTTGTATACATCGAAGGTGGCCGGTTTACGATGGGTTCGTTGGAAGAGGATGTCATGATGCGTCGCGATAACCCCAAAAGGACCGTCAGTATCCAGTCATTTTACATGGACCAGACGGAAGTGGCGAATGTTCACTATCTCGAATACCTGAATGCGGTTCAGAAGGACTCTTCGGAAGAGTTTTACAGCAAGGCGCTTCCTGACACAAACGTTTGGTATAACGAATTGTCTTTCAATGATTCCTACGTAACGATGTATCTGCGCCACCCGGGCTTCCGCTTATATCCGGTGGTTGGTGTATCGTGGGTGCAGGCCAATGACTATTGTACATGGCGTACTGCCGCCGTAAGCCAGGCAAACAACGCTAAGGGCGCGGCTGCCGCAGGTGGTGGTAAGAAAAAAGGATTCTCCTTCGGTAAAAAGAAAAAAGCAGAAGGCGAGGCAGTCGCTGCGGCCGATGCTCCGGCACCACAACTTCGCATCGAGAGCGGTTATGTAATGCCTCCATACCGCCTGCCGACAGAAGCCGAGTTCGAATATGCCGCTATGGCGATGATCGGGACACAGTATTCCGACGAGAACCAGGCCAATTCGAGAATTTATCCATGGGATGGTTCTACAATGCGCCAGCCACGCGGCCGTAAGCAGGGGACTATGCTGGCAAACTTTAAACGTGGTCCCGGTGACTACGCGGGTATCGCCGGTAAATCCAATGACGGTGCGATCATTACGCAGGAAATCAGGTCGTATCCGCCTAACGATAACGGACTTTACGACATGGCCGGCAACGTAAGCGAATGGGTTTACGACGTATACCGTCCGCTTTCAAACTCCGACGTAAACGACCTGAACTCTTTCCGTCGCGACGGTTATCAGGACGAAGCCAAAAACTACGATACCAAGAACAATAACTCGATGATCGACGACAGGCTGAGAGTTTACAAAGGTGGTTCATGGGCCGACGTTGCTTACTGGTTGTCGCCGGGCACACGCCGCTACATGGATCAGGACTCCGCTACTGCGATGGTTGGTTTCCGTTGCGCGATGATCGCTACCGGAACTCACAAAGAGTAAGGTCTCAGATAATGCCAATCCGAAAAGCCGCTGTTCTTCCGAATGGCGGCTTTTCGGATTTAATGCTGTGCCAATGCGATAGTCAGGATATGAAATTCCTCGCAGCCTGTCGTTAGTAATGTTCTGGCGCATTCTTCCAGCGTGGCGCCTGTTGTGAGTACATCGTCTATCAGCATTACACTTTTGGGGGCAAAACCCGGCTTGACCGAAAATACACCTTGCACATTTTCCCTCCGCTCCATTTTGGTTTTGCCTGTTTGTGTGGCTGTATATTTAACACGTTCGAGGGCCGTCCCCGACCATGGAATGCCGGTTGCCATCGAAAAGCCTTCCGCAAGCAGGTCGCTTTGGTTGTAACCGCGTTGTTTTCGCTTTGCGCTGTGCAGCGGGATGCTCAGGATGACCTCCGCGTCCGGCAAATGCCCCGATGCTTTCAGCTCCTGCCCGAACATTTGTCCGAGCAACAACCCTACATCCTTGTTTCCTTTATATTTCAAAGCATGCAGCAGCTTTTGGACCTTCCCTCTTTTTGTAAAAAGCAGGAAAGAATGGGTCGATAAAACCTCCGGCAGGTTGACAAACTTGAACTGCAAGGATTCACTGTTAAGGCCGCCTGTGCCAATGCGCGGCAACGATATCCGGCAAAGCGTGCAGATCGTGGCCTCGTTACCCTGCAGCGTGCGGTCACAGCCTTCGCAGCATCGGGGAAAAAGCAGGTCGGCGAAATCGCGGAGAAGTTGTTTCAGGTTCATTTTTCCAATTTTTAAAGGTGAATATCAACCTGTCTGAATACCTTTGCACGACAAAACACCAATCGCCGCCTATGACAACGCTGATCGTAAATGCCCAGGTCGTAAACGAGAGCCAGGTTCAGTATTTAGACGTACTAATTGAAAATGGTCACATTAAAAAAATCGAACGGGATTTGCAGCATGTGCAGGCGGACAGGGTGATTGATGCGAAGGGGCTCTACCTCATGCCCGGCGTAATAGACGATCAGGTGCATTTCCGCGAACCTGGTCTTACACATAAAGCCAGTATTTATACCGAATCGAAAGCAGCGGTGGCCGGCGGCGTTACTTCCTTCATGGAAATGCCCAATACGGTTCCTAATACATTGACACAGCAGTTGCTCGAAGACAAATACCAGATCGGGGCAAATACTTCGCTGGCTAATTACTCCTTCTTCATGGGCGCCTCGAACGACAATTATGACGAGGTAATGCGCACCGACCCCTCGCAGGTATGCGGTATCAAGATTTTCATGGGATCGTCAACGGGCAATATGCTCGTGGATGCACCCGACGTACTGGAAAAGCTCTTTGCCAATGCGCCCTGCATTATCGCGACACATTGCGAGGATGAACCGACCGTAAAAGCCAGAATGGCCTATTTCAAGGATAAATACGGTGACGATGTACCCTATGACATTCACGCATTGATCCGGAACGAGGAAGCGTGCCTGAAATCATCCACTTTTGCCAGCTCACTGGCGCACAAACACGGTACCCGGCTTCATATTCTCCACATTTCAACCGGTGACGAGGTGCATTTATTCGAAGTAGGAAACCGCAGTGACGGCAAAATCCTGCTCGCCGACGGCCGGCAAAAACTTGTTACGGCCGAGGCTTGTGTCCATCATTTGTGGTTCGATGCGGAGGATTACCGTAGATTAGGTAACGAAATCAAATGTAACCCGGCCATTAAAGCGCCACATCATAAAGAGGCCATTCTGCAAGCTGTTCTCGATAATCGCATAGACGTAATCGCAACCGACCACGCGCCCCACACCATTGAAGAAAAAGCGCAGCATTACTGGCAGGCCCCGTCCGGGTTACCGCTCGTTCAGCATACATTGAATGTAATGCTGGAATTGAGCAAGGCCGGTAAGATTTCGATTGACCGGGTGGCCGAAAAAATGAGTCATGCCGTGGCCGACCTTTTCGACATCAACGGCCGCGGATATATTCGGGAAGGTTATTGGGCGGATTTAATCCTTGTGGACCTGAATGCGACGACCCGGGTTGATAAATCGAATATTTATTCCAAATGCGGCTGGTCGCCATTTGAAGGCACGGAATTCCACTCACGCGTTACCCATACATTTGTGTCGGGGCACCTGGTTTATGAGAATGGGCGGTTCGATGAAACGGTGAAGGGAAAGCGGTTAACTTTTAGCCGCTAGGTAATCATAATAATTCTGGATCACATTCAGATCGGCCTCCGTCCAGTCGAGGGTAGGAAGGTCGGCCGGGTCCATCCAGAGGATTTGTTCATGCTCGGTTAGTACAAATTCGGTACTATCCACCTTGCACACAAACGGTACCAGCACGATCTCGCGCCAGCCCTGATCTTTGGAAGTTTCGGGAAGTTTATCGACGATCTCGACACTTACATTGAGCTCTTCCATGATTTCACGGAACAACGCCTGCTCGTCTGTTTCGCCTTTTTCGAGTTTTCCGCCGGGAAATTCCCATTGGAGAGGGAAGGACAAGGCCGCGCTCCGTTGCCCGGCAAGTACTTTTCCATCATGTTCAATCACAGCACAGGGCACTCTCACTACCAACTTTTCGGAAACCAGTACTTCGATCATAAGAGGCGGTCACGCTAATTTACCGCAAAATTACAATTTTCACGTTTATGTTGTATGTCAATGTAAAAACTTCTTAAAAACTTAAAACTCAGAAGAGTTCGCCGGAGCGATGGCGGGGCAGAATGCCCAGATGCCTGAATGCCTTTTCGGTCACTTCACGGCCCCGGGAGGTTCGTTTGATATAACCTTCCTGGATCAGGAATGGCTCGTACACTTCCTCGATGGTATCCGCTTCTTCACCGCAAGCCGTCGCAATGGTCGACAGCCCCACCGGCCCGCCTTTGAATTTCTGGATAATGGTGCTCAAAATGCGGTTATCCATCTCGTCCAGACCGTTTTGATCCACATCGAGCGCCTGTAAAGCCATTTCGGCAATGGCTACCGTAATGCGCCCGTTACCTTTCACCTGGGCAAAATCGCGTGTCCGGCGAAGCAGGTTGTTAGCGATACGCGGGGTCCCTCGGCTGCGCCGGGCGATTTCAAATGCAGCATCGTCTTCCAGCGGGGTTCCCAATATCGAAGCGGAACGTTTCAGAATGGACGACAGCAGTTGTGCATCGTAGTATTCCAGCCGTGCATTAATCCCAAACCGCGCACGTAGAGGCGAGGTGAGCATGCCCGCGCGCGTAGTTGCGCCTATGAGCGTGAAGGGGTTCAGGCCAATTTGAATGCTGCGTGCGTTCGGGCCGCTGTCCAGCATAATGTCGATTTTATAATCTTCCATCGCCGAGTACAGATATTCTTCCACAATCGGGTTCAGCCGGTGGATTTCGTCGATGAAGAGGACATCGTGCTCCTGCAAATTCGTAAGCAGGCCGGCAAGGTCGCTGGGCTTGTCGAGTACGGGGCCAGAGGTGATTTTAATGCCCGAACCGAGCTCATTGGCAATGATATTCGACAATGTGGTTTTGCCTAATCCCGGGGGGCCGTGCAGCAACACGTGATCGAGGGCGTCGCCCCGCTGGCGGGCCGCCTGCACGAATATTTTCAGGTTTTCAAGAATCTTGTCCTGTCCGGTAAAATCCTCGAAAGACAACGGCCGCAACGCCCGTTCGATGTCTTTATCGGTATTTGAAAGATTTTCTTTATCTCCGGACAGATAATCCTGGCGCATAGTCGGTTGAATAGACGTTGAAAAAACCAGCCGACCGTTTCAACGGCAGCTGGTTTGAATAATATTAACCAAAAATAACTGTTTTAATCTGCAAAAGGAAAGCCTAGCGAATCACCATCACCGATCCGCGCTTCACGATGGGCGCACGTTCGGGATAATAAAGTGCTTCATAGGAAATGATATAAGGATAGCTTCCCGGCTGCACTTTCAGGCCCTTGTAGGTGCCGTCCCAGCGCGCCTCGATGTCGGTAGTAGCAAAAATGACCTCGCCCCAGCGGTTGTAAATGCGCATCGAGAAGTTGGTGTAATATGCCCCGAACACTTCCAGAATCTCATTATGCCCCTCGCCGTCGGGTGTAAATGCATCGGGTATAAAGAAACGAGGCTCGCATTTATCGACGACTTCGGTGGATTGCTCTGTAACGCAGCCTTCTTTGTTGGTAGCGCGGACGACGTACTTGCCTTCCTGGTTGACCGTGATGGTCCGCGTGGTATCGCCCGAGTGAGGCCACAGGTACGAATACGGCCCCTGCCCGCCAGCGTCCAGGATCACCGACTGGCCATCCGGAATGCAAATGAAATTCTCCGGCGCCAGGCCGAGGATCGGAGAAGGCCGTTCGCCCACCTGGATCGTGTCTGAATTGTAGCAATCGTTTCGATCCTTGACCACAACGCTGTACTGGCCCGGCTGGCTGATCGTCACCTCGCGGGTGTCTTCGCCGGTACTCCATTTATATTCGATCCACCGGTCGCTTTGAACGCGCAGTACGATGGAGCTGTCGCGGCATAATGTAGTATCGGGCCCGATAGAGAAGGCCGGTGGTTTGCGCAATGTGATTTCAATGGTATCAGCCGCATAGCAGTCGCCTTGCGGACCATTGAATGCGATGGCGATATAGCGGCCGGTTGAAGTGGCATTGTAGGTACGTCCGCGACCTACGACCCGTCCACGATTGATCCACGCGTATACCTCTGCATTCACTTTCATATCGAGAGGCACATAGGCGCCGCAAGTGTCTTTATCGGGGCCGAGATCGATATTCGAAGGTGTTTCGTAAATGGTAACCTCCTGTACGATTGTGGTATCCGTACATTTATTGGTAGCGCGCATGGCTACCATGTAAGTGCCGGGCTTTGTATAGGTATAAGTAGCTTGCTGTTGCTTGGAAGGTGCGGTAAACTGGCCATTTCCAAGAAAATCCCACGAATAGGTGTCTTCGATAGGGTCGCACATCGGACTGGCCTGAAAGATGGTAGGTTCATTGGTGCAAAATCCATCCGCCTCGAAGCCAGGTCCTTGTGATTCCTGGGTGAAGTCCTGTACCATATTCGGAAGGCCTAGCTGGCTCTTTTTGCCGCCCAGATTTACGCCGTCGCGCTCATAATCGACGCCGGTCAATGAGTTGCCTTCCGGTTCGCCGATCACAGCAAGGTATTCGCTGCCTTCAATGGCCATGTAAATCCTGCCGTCCGGCCCGAATTGCAGGGCGCCGTATTTCTGCGTCGCGGAACTGTCGATTGTAATGGCTGTTGCCGTTACAAGGCTGTCGGGCAAGGACAGGTCGTATTGTTTCAAAAGCGATTTCGTGCCGTTCTCACCCTGGAATGATACGTACATTTTTTCGCCGCTCGGAGAGAATTCGATACCATAGGCAATAGGCGGCGCGGGGCCGAGGTCCATGGTTTTTTTGTAGGTCAATGTGCCTGTCGAGTCGTTGAAACTGAATAGCTCCACGTAGTTTCTTGCCGGTCCCGGAATTACCACGGCCAGTTGGCGTTCGCCGGTAGTACTGTCGGGCGACGAGAATTTCATATAACCCTCGGCCTTGTTGGTACTGTCATGCGCCATTCCCAACTCAGGTGCCGATACTTCGACGAGCCCGCCGGTGGTGGCGTGGAAAATGCGGAATTTATTGGTGCCGTAATCGTGCGAGACGACCCAGTAGGTACTGTCTCGGTCGTTCCGGACGGAGGCGATGCGCTCGGTGGTAGGCTGTTGCAGGGTAGTGTTTTGTTCGATGATTTGCCCTAAACCATTATTCCTGCGCATATCCACAACGCTTACCGTCAGCAACTTTTCGCCATTGATATCCGATGTCGTAAATACATTATATAGGTACTCGCAGCCTTTACAAGTTGGCTGGGGAACAATAAGTACCGATTGCGTGGAATTCGGACTGCCCTTCATGGGTGCACAGGGGCCGAAGGTACACGTCATTTCGTCCCCGTTCTTGTTCCATATCTTGATACCGTCGGAATAAAACAGCAGCTGGCCCTTAGAATTGGCAATGGACGACGTCCCTTCCGGGGTATTCAGCTTGCCGTCGGTAAGCGGACTTGGCGGCGTATTCGAAAAATCCAGGCCTGCATTACCACCGAAGTACCATTTCGACCCTTCCTGCGCTTGCGGCTCCATACAGATCTTGACGTTGATACGATCCTGGATTTTACAGCCGTTGGGCATGATAACCTCTACGGAGTAACAGCCTGAACTGTCAACTTTTAACGTTTGTGTCGTATCGCCTTTGGGATACCAGATGTATTTGGCACCGGCCGGCGCACCGTTGGGATAGGGATCGAGAATGAGCGTATCGCCCTTACAAATGGTCGTATCCTGGCGCCATTGCTGGAACTGCGGCGGGAGCTCGCCGATATTGACGACCTTGGACACTGTTTCCTGCGCCCCGTTTTGCAGCGTACGGACGAGCGTCACCGTATAGGCGCCTGGGGCCATGTAAGAATGTTGCGGATTGCGGCGCGTATCGGTTGCTCCGCCTTCACCGAAGCTCCACCGCCATGCCCTGGCCGTGCTGACGGTATCCCTGAACGAAGTAGAGTCCGCTTCGCAATCCGGGTTTTGCATACATTGTCCCTGAACCAAAAAGGGCGTCTGCGCCAGCGTGCGCATGCCGGTTAATAGCATGAGCAGGCAGAGGACATAAAAAAAGTGCTGGTACCTATTATAAAATCGCCCCATGTTTCGTTACTTGTTCAAACACCCCTGGCCGTCTCATAGAATATTCAAGTTACCCGACATTACTAACGAAAATAAAATGTTAAAATTTTGTGCGGTAATGTCGCGAAAACCACTCTAATTTGAATATTAATACGCAATTTGAGGATATTTTGTGAAATTAATCAGGTAAATTTTTTGAGCCCGGAACGGGGCCGTTTTTCAGGAAGCGGCAAGCCAATAAATCTATGATCAAGCGTTTACTTCCTCTCTTCCTACTGACACTGCTTTGCCTGAAAGGTTGGAGCCAGGACCCGCAATTTTCGCAGTTCTACGCGAACCCGTTGTACCTGAACCCCGCGCTTGCCGGAGGGGCACTGGCACCGCGCGCTACCATCAATTACCGGAATCAATGGCCATCCCTGTCGGCGAATTTTGTGACGACATCTATCGGAGCGGATGTGTTTCTGCCTAATTTCAATAGTGGCGTAGGCGTGCTGGTGACAATGGACAGCCAGGGCCTTGGAAACCTCAAATCGACAGAGGCGGCCCTGCAATATTCCTATCAGATTCAATTCAATGAACTGACCTCGCTACGGCTCGGGATCCAAGGGGGCATAGCTTCGCGCACACTCGATTATTTCGGACTGACTTTTGGAGACCAATACAATAATGGCGGACTTACGGGCCAACCATCGGAAGACCCGTTCGCAAAGGGCGGCCCGAACGTTTTCTATGCCGATTTTGGTGCCGGAGCGATGCTGTATTCGGACTGGTACTGGGCCGGAATTTCAGCGCATCACCTGAACAGGCCCAATCAGGCATTTTCAAGTCTGACCGAAGCACGTTTGCCGGTAAAGGCCAGCTTGCAGGCCGGTTTACGCATTCCGTTTGCGGGTTACACGTTCCTGGGCGACGAAATAGACAAGGAGAAGACAATTTCGCCGGCGATCATGTATAAAAAACAGGGAAAATATGATCAGTTCGATGCCGGGATGTATGTAACCGTCGAGCCGCTCGTGCTTGGTTTGTGGTACCGCGGGATTCCGTTCAAGAAATACGAGCAGAATATCAACAACCACGAATCGCTTATTTTCCTGGCCGGCTATCGTCAGGATAAATTTTCGATCGGTTATAGCTATGACCTCACGATTTCTACATTGGGCGCAGGTAGCGGCGGGGCACACGAGATTTCACTTTCCTACGTTTTCGCGCCGCTGGAATCCAAGCCGAAGCGCCCGAAAACCCGCAAGCGCCAGCTTTCATGTCCCAAATTCTGAAAGCTTCGAAAAAAATTAGTGGGAATTGAAATAGGGTAAACCCGGAAGGCAAAAGTCTTTTTTTAGTGGTTATTCACTATTTAAAGACATTATAAAGGACATGTCCAATTACCGAAACCTCAATTTCCTTTTCACATTGTTACTGCTTATGGTCGCGTTGAGCGCCGTGGCAGCGCCTCCCAAACGGGAATTTTACGAAATCAAAATCTACCACCTCAAAAATGCGGATCAGGAAGCACGTGTGGAAGCATTTCTGAGGGACGCATATGTTCCCGGTGCCCATCGGGCGGGGATCAAAAATGTTGGCGTTTTCAAGCCGGTCCCTACCGATACCATGGCTGGCAAGCTGATTTATGTGTTTACACCATTGAAATCCCTCGACCAGCTGCTGACTTTGCCCAAAACTCTGGAGAAGGACGAAGCTTATGCATCTGCCGGAAAGGATTACATCGATGCAAATTATAAAAACCCGCCTTACGCGCGTTTCGAGTCGATCATCCTGCAAGCATTCACGGATGCGCCCGTTCACATGAAGCCAAATCTGACCGGTCCGAAAAGCCAGCGCGTGTATGAATTGCGTAGCTACGAAGGCCATACCGAGAAAA
This sequence comes from Dyadobacter sp. 676, assembly GCF_040448675.1. Lineage (NCBI taxonomy): Bacteria > Pseudomonadati > Bacteroidota > Cytophagia > Cytophagales > Spirosomataceae > Dyadobacter > Dyadobacter sp. 676. The sequence continues at coordinate 3,241,882 of NZ_CP159289.1, forward strand.
TCTACCGGAACAAGGTGAAGATGTTCAACGCGGGTGGCGAAGTTCCGCTTTTTAAACGTCTGGGTTTCAATGCAGTATTCTATGGCGAGGTGATTGCCGGCAGCCATATGCCGAACCTGATGTATATGACTACTTTCGAGGATAAGGCCTCGCGTGACGCGCACTGGAAATCGTTCAGCGACGATGCCGAATGGAATAAGCTGAAAGCAAATCCGGAGTATCAGAATAACGTTTCAAAAAACACCAGCTTCTTCTTGTATCCGACCGAATATTCGGATATATAGCATCCGAAACGGTTCGAGTCATTTTGAAATGATGGATCAGGCAGGTTCCGTTTCGGGCAGGCCGGTCCGTCATTTTTTTGTTTAAAACCCAATATTATGAAAGCCGCTATTTTAAAGAACCTTCATGAGCCGCTGGTGATTGAAGATGTCGAGAAGCCCGTTCCGGGACCAGGAGAGGTGCTCGTCCAGGTAAAAGCCGCGTCGCTGAACCACCGCGATGTGTGGATACAAAAAGGACTTTATCCCCGTATTACGACGCCGATTATCCCCGGCTCCGACGGTGCGGGCGTTGTAGCCGAAGCGGGCGATGGTGTCGCCAAAAGCTGGATCGGCAAGGAAGTAATCATCAATCCATCGCAAAACTGGGGCGATAATCCCGATTTTTACAGTGATGACCACAAGATTCTGGGCCTACCTGATAACGGAACGTTTGCAGCATATGTAAAGACGGAAGCGAAATACCTGGCCGAAAAGCCGGCGCATTTATCTTTTGAAGAGGCGGCCGCATTGCCGTTAGGCGGGCTTACCGCCTGGCGCTCGCTGATGACCCGTTGCCGGTTCAAAGAAGGCGATCGCGTACTCGTAACAGGCGCGGGTGGGGGTGTGGCGCTTTTTGCGATCCAGTTTGCCATCGCGGCAGGCGCGGAAGTGTGGGTAACCTCGGGCTCGGACCAAAAGATACAGCGCGCGGTTGAAATGGGTGCGAAAGGAGGGATTAATTACAGGAACCCGACCTGGTTCCGCGACCTGCTAGTGAAAGCGCGCGGACCCAAGACGGGGTATTTCAATGTAATTATCGATAGCGCGGGCGGCCCCGGTTTTGCGAAACTGATCGACATTGCTGCTCCTGGTGCACGCATTTGTTTTTATGGCGGAGGTACCGGCAACATCACAGATATCGTGCCTGCAAAAGTGTTCTTCAAACAACTTAATATCTATGGCAGCACCATGGGTACCGAGCAGGAATTCGCCGATATGGTAAAGTTTGTCGGAGAAAAACGGATCGTACCCGTAATCGATAAGGTATTCCCGCTGGAAGAAGCCGAGCAGGCGCTTCGCTATATGGATTCCGGCCAGCAATTCGGCAAGATTGTGCTTTCCGTATAACGTTATTTCCGAACGGATTCGATAGCAGCGCGGACGCTTCCGTGCTCGTCGAGCAATGATTGCGCTTCGTCCGGGGAGATATTCAGCTCATCGATGATCATACGCAACGCCCTGTTGACCAGTTTTTCATTGGTGAGCTGCATATCCACCATTTTATTTCCCTTCACTTTGCCCAGGCGGATCATTACCGAGGTCGAAATCATATTCAGCACCAGTTTTTGAGCTGTTCCTGACTTCATACGGGTGCTACCGGTCAGGAATTCGGGGCCAACCACTACTTCCACCGGAAATTCTGCCGCTTCCGCCACCGCGGAGCCATCGTTGCACACCACGCATCCGGTAAGCAAACCAGCCTTCCGGGCTTCGTTCAAGCCGCCGATTACATAAGGCGTGCGACCCGACGCCGCTATACCTATTAATGTATCATTCCCGTTCGGTTTGTAAACAGCGAGATCTTTCCATGCCTGATTCCAGTCGTCCTCCGCATTTTCGACGGCTTTGCGAATGGCCGTGTCGCCACCTGCGATGATCCCGACCACGAGATCGAACGGTACGCCGAATGTCGGCGGGCATTCGGAAGCATCCACTACCCCCAGTCGTCCGCTGGTGCCCGCACCGATATAGAAGAGCCGGCCACCTTTTTGCATCCTGGGAACGATCTGCTCTACCAGAGCTTCGATCTGCGGAATCGACTTCTGGACGGCGTGAGGCACGGTCTGATCCTCGCGGTTAATGGAGGTCAGGATCTCGTGCACACTCATTTTTTCAAGATCCTGGTAGTTGGAAGACGATTCGGTTGTCAGCATTGTGGTTCGCGTTTTTTTGGTTTCAAAATTAAATCTTTTCCAATAATGATCCACCCCGGCAGGAAATTTGGTATTTATCGTAGATTAACAACAAAAAATCCTTAGAATGTTTGGAAAATAAAAAGATTGGCTCCTAATTTGTAGCACTAAGTCAAAAGCAGCGAAATTTCGCTGGACTTTAATGTTACGCTGATGAAACTGATTCTAATCGTCCCGGTCCTAATTATCGTCACGCCACAGGCGTGAGTGGGATGATAGCACATAACTGGCACCTCACTCACCCACCGAGTGGGGTGTTTTTATTTTAAATACAATCATTCACTAATGGCGACAGAATTAAACAAATTTTCGAAGACCCTTACCCAGGAAGTGACCAATCCCGCCGCACAAGCAATGCTTTACGGAATTGGTTTGAAAGAAGAAGACTTTGTTAAACCCCAAATCGGGATTGCGAGCACAGGCTATGAAGGCAACCCGTGCAATATGCACTTGAACGGCCTGTCGGTGTATGTGAAACAAGGAGTGAACGCCAACGACATGGTCGGCCTGATCTTCAACACAATCGGTGTTTCCGACGGTATGACCAACGGTAACGACGGAATGCGCTACTCGCTGCCCAGCCGCGATATTATCGCCGACTCCATCGAAACGGTTGTAGCGGCACAATGGTATGACGGCGTTATCGCGGTGGTAGGTTGTGACAAAAATATGCCCGGCGCTATAATGGCGATGGCGCGTCTCGACCGCCCTTCCATCATGGTGTACGGTGGAACGATCCGCTCGGGACATTATAAAGGACAGAAGCTGGACATCGTTTCCGCATTCGAAGCATTGGGCAAGAAGTTCGCGAACAATATTTCTGACGAAGATTATAAAGGAGTAATCCAGAATTCGATCCCCGGCCAGGGTGCCTGCGGTGGTATGTACACTGCCAACACGATGGCGTCGTCGATCGAAGCAATGGGGTTGAGCCTGCCGTTCAGCAGCTCCTACCCGGCTACGCACGAAGGCAAGCAGGAGGAATGCAAGAAGATCGGTGCGGCTATGAAGAAATTGCTCGAACTGAATATTACCCCGAAAGATATTATTACCAGAAAATCGCTCGAAAACGCGTTGACCGTGGTGATGGCGCTCGGCGGCTCGACTAATGCGGCATTGCATTACCTTGCGATCGCTCGCGCGGCGGGTATTCCCTTGACTTTGGATGACATTCAGGCGATTTCCGACCGCACACCATTCATTGCCGATTTGAAGCCTAGCGGCAAGTATTTCATGGAGGATATCCTCGAAATCGGCGGTGTTCCGGCGGTGACCAAGTATTTGTATTCCAAAGGCTTGATCCACGGCGACTGCATTACCGTAACCGGAAAGACAGTCGCGGAAAACCTCGCCGAGGCACCCGATTTGAATTTTGAAACACAAAAAATGGTGTTCCCGATCGAAACACCGATCAAGCAAACGGGGCATATTCAGGTATTGTACGGTAACCTGGCACCAACCGGCGCGGTAGCGAAGATTACCGGCAAGGAAGGGCTGACATTCGACGGAACAGCAAAAGTGTGCGAGCACGAAACGGAGATCATCGAAATGCTGGCGAAAGGCGAAATCCTGCCCGGCCACGTGGTGGTGATCCGTAACGCGGGCCCGAAGGGTGGCCCGGGTATGTCGGAAATGCTCAAACCTACTTCCGCGGTAATGGGCGCAGGCCTTGGCGACAAGATCGCGTTGATCACCGACGGCCGTTTCTCGGGCGGTACCCACGGTTTCGTAGTAGGCCACATTACGCCGGAAGCATTCGAAGGTGGTCCGATCGCATTGGTGAAAGACGGCGACCGCATTTCCATCGACGCCAACACCCGCGTATTGACGCTGCATATATCCGATGAAGAAATGGCAGCCCGTAGAGCGGCCTGGGTACAGCCGGCGCCGAAATTCACAAAAGGTATGCTGGGAAGATATATCAGAACCGTGAAGTCGGCCAGCGAAGGTTGTGTGACCGACGAAGCGTAAAAGATCAAGGACAGAAATTCATCCGACTAAATAAAACAGAGGTCATGGGATTTAATGAAAATCAAACTGCAACAATTCACGGCTCGGAACCGGTGGTTTCGGTGGCCAAGCCGGAGCTGATCAATGGCTCGCATGCGGTGATCCAGTCGCTGATTGCGGAAGGGGTGAAAACCATTTTCGGATATCCGGGCGGGGCGATTATGCCGGTGTACGATGCGATCTATGACTATCAGGACCAGATCAACCACATTCTGGTGCGCCACGAACAGGGTGCCGCCCATGCGGCCGAAGGTTTTGCGCGCATATCGGGTGAAGTAGGCGTATGCCTGGTAACTTCCGGTCCGGGCGCCACTAACCTGGTGACCGGCATCGCCGATGCGATCATCGACTCCACGCCGATGGTCTGCATTATCGGTCAGGTAGCATCACACTTGCTCGGTACCGATGCATTTCAGGAAACGGACGTAATGGGTATTACCATCCCGATCACGAAATGGAACTACCAGATTACGACGCCGGATGAGATTCCCGAGATCATCGCCAAGGCATTCTACATAGCAAAATCCGGCCGCCCGGGACCTGTGTTGATCGATATTACGAAAGATGCACAGCAAAAACTGATGACGAAACCTTTCGTACATAAGAAGACGGAGACTTTATTGAGTTATCACCCTCGCATTGCCCCGAAAGACGAGCAACTGGCGGCCGCAGCCAAGCTGATCAACCAGGCGAAACGCCCGTTCCTGTTTGTGGGGCATGGCGTGCAGATCGCCGGTGCCGAGCAGGAATTGCTCCAATTCATCGAAAAAACGGATGTTCCGGCGGCTTCTACATTGCTGGGGCTATCTTCGATGCCGGTTGACCACCCCAATTACGTAGGCTGGCTGGGAATGCACGGTAACTATGGTACAAACGTTTTGACCAACCAATGCGACCTTATTATCGCTGTCGGAATGCGTTTCGACGATCGTGTTACGGGCGATCTGAACCGCTACGCGAAACAGGCGAAGGTCGTGCATATCGAAATCGACCCCGCTGAGATCGATAAGATTGTGAAAGCCGATGCGCCGGTGGTAGGCGATGCAAAGAAAGCATTGGAAATGCTGCTTCCGTTGGTAAACGAAAATAATCACGAAGCATGGAGAGCGGAGTTCAGGAAATACGATGCGATCGAAGACCAGAAGATTACGCAGCCCGAATTGGCACCGACCACCGAGAAGATCAAAATGGCGGAAGTGATCCGCACCCTTTCGGATAAAACCAAAGGCGAAGCGGTGATCGTGGCCGACGTAGGGCAGCACCAGATGATGGCGGCACGTTACTACCAGTTTAAAAAACCGAGCTCGTACATTACTTCGGGCGGTTTGGGGACTATGGGTTACGCATTGCCGGCTTCATTCGGGGCGAAGGTCGGTGCGCCGGACCGTGAGGTGGTAGCGATTATAGGCGATGGTTGTTTCCAGATGACCATTCAGGAATTGGGTACCATTGCGCAAAGCGGTCTGCCGGTGAAGATTATCATTCTGAACAACAACTTCCTCGGAATGGTACGCCAGTGGCAGCAACTTTTCCACCAGAAACGCTATTCGTTTGTGGAGCTGCAAAATCCTGATTTTATCACGATCGCGAAAGGTTTCGGCATCGACGGTCATACCTGCGCGAAACGCGAGGACCTGCATGCGTCGCTGGACAAAATGCTGGCTTCCGACAAGCCTTACCTGCTGGAAGTGTTGGTTGAAAAAGAAGAAAACGTGTTCCCGATGGTGCCAACCGGGGCTTGTGTGGCCGATATCCGTTTGGAATAATGTAAATGGAACTTTGCTATTCACTTACATTCAGACATTCAAGAAATTATGACATCATACACCATTTGTGTCTTTACGGAGAATTCAATCGGTATTCTCAACAAGATCACGACGATTTTCACACGGAGGCGGATCAATATTGAGAGTCTGACCGTTTCGGAAACCGAACGTAAGGGTATTTCCCGCTTCACGATCGTCATCCGCAGCGAGTCACGGGAGGCGGTGGAGAAGCTGGTCCGCCAGATCCGCAAAATCATCGAAGTGCTCGCAGTATTCGGGTACCTCAACGAAGACATCGCCTATAACGAGATCGCATTATTCAAGGTGTCGACGCCTATTGGCGCCAAACCGCTCGATATCGAAACCATTAACAAGGTTTACAAAGCCTGGGTGGTGTATTGGCATCTTACGTACGTGATCATCCAGAAAACCGGCACCGAAGAGGAAATCTTTGAATTTTTCGACTATATCAAACCCCACGAGATCCTCGAATTCGTTCGCTCGGGGCGTGTGGCGGTGAGCAAATCGCCTCAGACACTGGTGGATTATCTGCCGGAAGCCGAGTGGGAGTATTACCAATAGTCTATAAAGTTTTAGTAGTATTGCTTTTAAATTCGTAGTAAATCAATAATCCAATCAATAATCAATGGCAAAATTAAATTTCGGCGGGGTCGAAGAAGAAGTAGTAACCCGTGAAGAATTTCCTCTTGAAAAAGCACGCGAAGTACTTTCTAACGAAACCATCGCTGTAATTGGTTACGGCGTACAAGGCCCAGGCCAAAGCTTGAACATGCGCGACAACGGATTCAATGTAATCGTTGGTCAGCGTAAAGGTGGTAAGTCTTGGGACAAAGCCGTTGCTGACGGATGGGTACCAGGCGAAACCCTTTTCGACATCGAAGAGGCGCTTGCAAAAGGAACCATCATTTGCTACCTGCTTTCTGACGCTGCTCAGATCGAACTTTGGCCAACAGTTAAAAAATACCTTACTGCCGGGAAATCGCTGTATTTCTCGCACGGTTTCGGTGTAACTTATAAAGATCAGACGGGCATCGTTCCTCCTGCCGACGTGGACGTGTACCTGGTTGCTCCAAAAGGATCGGGAACTTCGCTGCGCCGCATGTTCGTGGAAGGAAAAGGTTTGAACTCTTCTTTCGCGGTATTCCAGGATGCTACCGGCAAAGCGCGTGAAAAATGTATCGCAATGGGTATCGGTGTGGGTTCAGGTTACCTGTTCGAAACCGATTTCTACCGCGAAGTAACTTCCGACCTTACCGGCGAGCGCGGTACTTTGATGGGTGCTATCCAGGGTATTTTCGCAGCGCAATACGAAGTGTTGCGTTCAAACGGCCACACGCCGTCGGAAGCATTCAACGAAACCGTTGAAGAGCTGACCCAATCGCTGATGCCATTGGTTGCTGAAAACGGTATGGATTGGATGTACGCCAACTGCTCTACTACGGCGCAGCGCGGTGCTTTGGACTGGTGGAAACCATTCCGCGACGCTACCAAGCCTGTTTTCGAACAACTTTACAACTCCGTAAAAACCGGCGAGCAAGCTAAGATCTCCATCACGCGCAACTCGCAGCCCGACTACCGCGTGAAACTGGAAGAAGAGCTGGCCGAACTGCGCGAATCGGAAATGTGGCAGGCGGGCGCAACTGTTCGCAGCCTCCGTCCGGAAAGAAACTAATAAAATCCCATTGCCCTTGACTTTGGTCAAGGGAAAAAATAGAAATGGAGCTTTGCTGTTTTGCAAAGCTCTTTTCATTGAATCCTATGAGCACTTCACATTCCGTTCCGACTCTCGATAACATATTTCTCGCCGCCGAACGCTTGCGCGGGGTGATTAACCATACACCGATATTCTATAATGCACATCTTTCGGAGCAGTACGGAGCCAATATTTATCTCAAAAGGGAAGATTTACAAACCGTTCGCTCCTACAAAATCCGTGGGGCCTATAACAAAATGGCGAGCATGGCTTCCGAAGCCCTCGCGGGCGGGGTCGTGTGCGCGAGTGCAGGCAACCACGCGCAGGGGGTCGCCTACGCGTGCCGGAAAATGCAGGTGAAAGGAGCCATTTTCATGCCCACGACCACGCCAGCGCAGAAAGTGAAGCAAGTGCGGTTGTTCGGGCAGGAATGGATTGAAATACATTTGGTAGGCGACACCTACGACGACGCTTACCATGCTTCGATGGCCTACCGCGATAGTACCAATGCCGTTTTTGTGCACCCGTTCGATGATTTGCAGGTTATCGAAGGCCAGGGGACTGTCGGCCTGGAAATTTTCAAGGATGCCGATTTCAAAATCGATTACCTGTTGATGGCGATCGGCGGCGGTGGCCTTGCGGCAGGTATTTCCACTGTTTTTAAACAACTTTCCCCTAAAACCCAGCTCATCGGAGTAGAACCGGAAGGCTCGCCGACCATGCACAAGTCGATTCAGGAAGGGCATGTGGTGACTTTGGAAAACATCGATAAGTTCGTGGATGGGGCGGCTGTGAAGCGTGCCGGGGACATTACATTCGATATTTGCAGCAAGAGTTTGAATCAAATCCTGCTTGTTCCGGAGGGAAAAGTATGCTCCTCGATTTTGCAGCTTTATAATGAAGAAGCTATTGTAGCCGAGCCTGCGGGCGCATTGACCGTGGCCGCATTGGATTTGATTGGAAAAGACATTAAGGGCAAAAATGTAGTCGTGCTGATCAGCGGCGGTAACAACGACATTACCCGCACTGAAGAAATCAAAGAGCGCTCATTACTTTATGAAGGCTTGAAACATTATTTCATCATCCGCTTCCCGCAACGCTCGGGCGCATTCCGGGAGTTTCTGAATGTGCTCGGGCCGAACGACGACATTGCGCGTTTTGAATATGTAAAGAAAACCAACCGCGAGCAGGGGCCTGCATTGGTGGGTATCGAACTGAAAAGCCGCGAAGACTTCGCGCCGCTGATCGAGCGAATGGACGCGAATAGGGTGGTGTATGAGTATTTGAATGATCAGCCGGATTTGTTTCAGTTTATGGTGTAAATTTCAAACAATTTCGGTTGTTTGATGTGAGCGGGCAATGAAGTAATATTGTAATACACAATATATGGCACTATGGTACAGTATAAACAGCAGGTTCATGAAATTATCAAAAGTCACCAGTCATCCATTCAGCGCTTCGGTGCCGAACGACTTGGAATCTTTGGTTCGTTTGTGCGTGGGGAACAGAAGGAAGGCAGTGACGTTGACATTGTCGTCGAATTTCGGGAGGGGAAAAAGACTTTCCGCAATTATTTGAACCTTGCCGAATATCTGGAAGCGCTGCTGAACCGGAAAGTTGAGCTCGTAACCTGGGAATCCCTGGCGTCTTTTGTCCAGCGTAGTGTCAAAGAGGAAATCGAGTATGTCTCCTTTGCTGATTGATTTCCTGCGACATATTGAATCTGAGCTTCGCAATATCGAGGACAAGACTGCTAACCTAGATTATGACCGCTTTGTGAGTGACGAAACATTATCCAAAGCTGTCGTTCGAAGCTTCGAGATCATTGGCGAGGCCTGCAAACGGATTCCCGATGAAATATGAATAAAATATCCATTATTCGATTGGAAAGGCTTCGCCGGCTTACGAGACAGAATGATTCATCACTATTGGGCATTGACTACCAACTTCTAAGGGATGCAATCAAAACCGAAGTTCCAGTCAACCGCATCTGGATTTTCCTCATTATTGAAAGAGAGCAATAGCTTTCCTTGTTTTGCCAATGCTCCGTGTACCATCTGACATCAGCTCTCAGGAATTCGAGTCCCTGAAAATTCAGGATATGACCTTCGTGGCATACCGTAACGAGGTATACCCTTCCAAATACGATGTGTTTTTCGAAGAGCATGCGGTGATTGTGGTCCTGGAAGGAGAGAAGAAATTTACCAGCCCTACGCAGGAGGTGCACGTTGAAAAAGGTGATATTTTGTTTATTCAGAGGGGCTTCTATTTAATGTCGGAATCCATTCATGAAGCGTATAAGAGTCTGGTTTTCTTTTTCGACGAAAAGCTGCTGAAAGAATTTGTGGGACTGCATCCCGAACTGTTTGATGCTCAAAAGGACGCCGGCGCGGTCGAATACCCGATTTTGCTTTTGAAGTCGGATGATAATTTTGAAAAATTCATTCAATCAGTATTTCCCTATTTCCGCTCGCGGACGGAGTTGAAAAACCACTTTTTACGTTTGAAATTCCAGGAGCTGCTGCTGCATTTAATGGAGCTGGATAACTCAAACCAGCTGCGCGGTATTTTGTATAGTCTATATAAAGGCGAAAAGGTCGATCTTTCGTTTTTGATGAACAGCTACTATTTGAAGCCGCTTACATTGAATGAGCTGGCGCGGCTTTCGGGGCGGAGCCTTTCCGCATTCAAGCGCGATTTTCAGGAGGAATTCAATACTTCACCGGCATTGTGGCTGAAAAACAAGCGGTTGGATTATGCGGATTTCCTGTTGAGGAATAGTACGAAGAACGTTTCGGAGATCAGCACGGAGATCGGATATGAAAGCGTTTCCCATTTTATAAAGACCTATAAAGAGAAATACGGGACTACGCCGAAGCGGCAGGGGTGATTGTTATAGATTTGAAAAAGAGGTATTTTTATATTCGAAACAATTGACTCATATGGAAGCGAAAGGCATCTTGGGAACGTTGCAAAAATCCAAGCGACGACTTTTTGAAAAGTACCCGTTGAAATCTATGGGGCTTTTTGGTTCGTATGCCAGAAACGAAGCGCGTAAGGGAAGTGACATCGATATTTTGGTAGAATTTGCTTCTTCCGTCGGTTTCGAATTTATCGATCTTGCGATTGAGCTAGAAGAAATACTGAACCACAAGGTGGATTTGGTAAGCAAGAAGGGCGTTAAACCCAATATGCTCCCGTATATCGAAAAAGACCTTCTTTATGTCTGACAGGCCTTCCGGCATTTTGCTTTCGGATATGCTGGATTCCATTTCTGCTATTCTGGATTATTCTGCCGGAATGAGCTTCCATGCTTTTATGGAAGATCGTAAGACACGCGATGCGGTCATCAGAAACTTGCAGGTTCTGGGAGAAGCGGCTAATCGGGTGCCCAAGCGGGTCAGGGAACAGCATCCGGAAATCGAATGGATGAGAATTATACGGTCGCGGCACATTCTGGTACACAACTACGCCGGCGTTGATTATGAGATAGTTTGGCGGATCATTGAAGTGCATTTGCCTCCACTACAACAGCTTACGCCATATTTTAGATGATTCCAAATAAAGATTTCCGCCCAAAACACCCGCACGAACCAAAATCACTATTTTTTGAACCTTTACCGTTATCCATATTCGTTTGAATTTACGGTAATTTGTAATGTCGGTTCTCCCTCCAAGAAAGGCATTGATTATCAGCTGTTTCTTGAAGCCTGGCCGACGAGGCGAAATTCTAATTTTAATCAAAAATGAGTAATCAAGCGAGTACCCTTTTCGACAAAGTGTGGGATGCCCACGTTGTCCGTAAAATCGAGGATGGTCCGGATGTTTTCTTCATCGACCGCCACTTTATCCACGAAGTAACGAGCCCTGTTGCTTTCCTGGGACTCGAAAACAGGGGCATTGGTGTAATGTACCCCGAGCGTACTTTCGCGACGGCGGATCACAACACCCCGACTATTAACCAGCACCTTCCGGTTCAGGACCCGCTTTCGGCCAACCAGTTGAAAGCCCTCGAAGCAAATGCCGCGAAATACGGCATTTCACACTGGGGATTGGGACACGCGCGTAACGGTATCGTGCACGTCGTGGGACCTGAAAACGGTATTACGCTGCCTGGTATGACGATCGTTTGTGGTGACTCGCACACTTCTACCCACGGTGCGTTCGGCGCGATCGCGTTCGGTATCGGTACTTCGGAGGTGGAAATGGTGCTTTCTTCGCAATGCATCATGCAGCCTAAGCCTAAGAAAATGCGTGTAAACGTGAATGGCAAGCTGGGCAAAGGCGTGACGCCGAAAGACGTGACGCTTTATATCATTTCGAAACTGACTACTGCCGGGGCAACAGGTTATTTCGTTGAATACGCGGGAGATGTATTTGAAAATATGTCGATGGAAGGCCGGATGACCGTTTGCAATATGAGTATCGAGATGGGTGCACGCGGTGGTATGATCGCTCCCGACGAAACTACTTTTGCCTATATCAAAGGCCGTGAACATGCTCCGAAGGGTGAAAAGTGGGACGAAGCACTAGCCTATTGGAAAACACTGAAAACGGACGAAGGTGCTGTTTTCGACAAAGAATATACTTTCGATGCGGCCGATATCGAGCCGATGATCACCTACGGTACCAACCCGGGTATGGGCCAGGGCATCACCAAGGCGATCCCTACGTCCGACCAGGTGGAAGGTGGCAAGGCTACCTACGATAAGTCGCTGAGTTACATGGGCTTCCATGAAAACGAAGAAATGCTGGGTAAACCCATCGATTACGTTTTCATCGGTAGCTGTACCAATGGCCGTATCGAGGACTTCCGCGCGTTCGCGTCGATCGTGAAAGGCCGCAAAAAGGCGGATAACGTAACGGCGTGGATCGTTCCGGGCTCGCACATTGTGGAGCAGCAAATCAAAGACGAGGGTATCCTCGACATTCTGACCGAGGCCGGATTTCAGCTGCGTCAACCGGGTTGCTCGGCATGCCTGGCCATGAACGACGACAAGATCCCGGCAGGCAAATATGCGGTAAGTACCTCTAACCGTAACTTCGAAGGCCGCCAGGGCCCCGGCGCACGCACCCTGCTCGCAAGCCCGCTCGTAGCAGCAGCGGCAGCGGTAACGGGCGTGGTAACGGACCCGCGGACGTTGCTTTAAGGTACTTCGGCTGTCGGCTATCGGCAGTCGGACTTTTAATCTTGCACACTATAATGAGGGATTTTAGAAAGTACGGTGTTTGGGAACAGAGCCATAAGCTTGTTCTTGAACTTTACAGGTTGACGAAAGATTTTCCTGCTGACGAAAAATTTGGCCTCGTCTCGCAGATACGCCGGGCGGTTATTTCTGTTCCAACGAATATCTGTGAGGGATGTGGAAAGAGGAGTGAAAGGGATTTTGCCCGATTTCTGGGGATTTCTTTCGGATCTTGCCAGGAAGTGGAGTACCTGACATTACTTTCAAAAGATCTGGGATTTTTAGATGCCAATTCACATGACTTAGTGCAATCGGAAATCACGTCCATTAAAAAGCAACTGTATCATTTGATTAAAAAACTAAACGCTGAAAGTTGAGGAAAAGGCAAGGCTTAAAACGCCGAAAGCCGACAGCCGAAAGCCGACAGCCAATAAACAATGGCTTACGATAAATTCACCATACTGAAAAGCTCGGCAGTGCCTTTGCCGATTGAAAACGTAGATACCGACCAGATCATCCCGGCGCGCTTCCTGAAAGCGACCAAGCGGGAAGGGTTTGGCGATAACCTCTTCCGCGACTGGCGCTTCAATAGCGACAATACGCCGAAGCAGGATTTTGTCTTGAACAACCCTATTTACTCGGGTAAAATCCTCGTAGGAGGCCACAACTTCGGTAGCGGTTCCAGCCGCGAGCACGCCGCATGGGCAATCTACGATTACGGGTTTCGCTGCGTGGTTTCCAGCTTCTTTGCGGATATTTTTAAAGGTAACTCGTTGAATATCGGTATCTTGCCAGTACAAGTGAGTCCTGAGTTTCTGAATAAAATCTTCGAAGCCATCGAGGTCGATCCGAAAACGGAGCTGGAAGTGAACCTGCCGGAGCAGACCATCACGATCCTTGCCACCGGAGAAAAAGAATCTTTCGACATCAATGGTTATAAAAAACATAACCTCATGAACGGCTTCGACGATATCGACTATCTGCAAGCTATGAAGGAGGACATCAGGAAGTTTGAAGCAGAGAGAATATTTTAATGGGCTGTCGGCGATCGGCAGTCGGCCGTCGAACCAGTTTTTGATAGCCGATAGCCGAAAGCCGACGGCCGACAGCCTATGAACAGCCGCTATATTGAAATAATGGACACGACACTTCGCGATGGTGAGCAAACCAGCGGGGTGTCGTTTTCCGCGTCAGAAAAACTGACCATCGCCCAGATCCTCTTGCAGGAAGTGAAGGTCGACCGTATTGAAGTGGCCTCGGCACGCGTGTCGGAAGGGGAATTCCAGGCGGTGAAGAAAATTACGGATTGGGCCGGTGCCAATGGTTTTCTGGATAAAATTGAAGTGCTCACATTCGTCGACGGCGATGCCTCCATTAACTGGATGGTGCAGGCCGGGGCGAAGGTGATGAACCTCCTCACGAAGGGGTCGCTGAACCATTTGACACATCAGCTCAAAAAATCGCCAGGGGAGCATTTCGAAGACATTCGCAGTGTGGTCGAACTGGCCGAGACGAAGGGCATTCAATGCAATGTGTACCTCGAAGATTGGAGCAACGGCATGCGTAATTCGAAGGATTATGTATTTCAATCGCTTGATTTTCTGGTTACACTGCCTATTAAAAGAATTTTGCTGCCCGACACTTTGGGCATTCTGACACCATTCGAATCTTATACATTCGTCAAAGAGATTGTAGACCGATATCCCGGCCGTCATTTTGAATTCCACGGGCATAACGACTACGACCTCGGCGTGGCGAATGTGATGGAAGCCCTCCGAGCGGGCGTACACGGTCTGCACCTGACGGTGAACGGTATGGGCGAGCGCACGGGTAACGCGCCACTCGCGAGTACTATCGCCGTGATCAACGACATGCTGCCTGAATGTGCGACTGCGGTGAACGAAAAATCGCTCTATTCGATCAGCAAGCTCGTGGAGACATTCTCCGGTATACGCATTCCGGCCAACAAGCCGATTGTCGGGGAGAGCGTTTTTACGCAAACGGCCGGTATTCATGCGGATGGCGATAAAAAGAACAACCTGTATTTCAGCAAACTGATGCCTGAGCGCTTTGGTCGCCAGCGCCTGTATGCATTGGGTAAAACTTCCGGAAAGGCGAATATCGAAAACAACCTGCGCGATCTGGGTATTTCACTATCAGACGCGGACCTTAAAAAGGTAACACAGCGGATCATCGAGCTGGGCGACAAGAAGGAAGTGGTAACACCGGAGGACCTGCCGTATATTATTTCCGACATTCTCGACAGCAATGCGGTTGAAGAGAAAGTGGTGATTACCAACTATGTGCTCACGCATTCGAAAAACCTGAAACCTTCCGCCACATTGCAGATTTGTTTTGGTGAAGAGGTTTTTGAAGAAAACGCACAGGGCGACGGCCAGTACGACGCATTCATGAATGCATTGAAGAAGATCTACGCAAAAAAGGGAATCGACCTGCCGATGCTGACCGATTACACCGTGCGCATTCCGCCAGGTGGTAAAACCGACGCCTTGTGCGAAACGATCATTACCTGGGAAATCAATGGTAAGGAGGTCAAAACGCGCGGTTTGGATTCGGACCAGACTTTCGCGGCGATCCAGGCTACCCAGAAAATGCTGAACCTGATCGGCGTGCCCGAAAACAAGATTACCCCCGAGCCATTAGCAGATGCATTGTCGTAAGGCAATGCATTTATTTGTTTATAATTTACTGATTATCAATTAATATTTTTAATGAAAAAGCATATCCTTATCGTTCCGGGCGACGGAATCGGACAAGAAGTTACTGAGGTAGGAAAGGCAGTGTTGGTAAAAATCGCCGAAAAATTCGGCTATGAATTCACTTACGACGAGGCATTGATGGGCCACGTGGCTATTGAAGCGACCGGCAACCCGCTTCCTGACGAAACCCTCGAAAAAATGCGTAATTCCGACGCGATCCTCTTTGGCGCCGTTGGTCACCCGAAATATGACAATGATCCTACTGCCAAAGTCCGCCCGGAACAAGGTTTGCTGAAAATGCGTAAGGAGCTGGGTTTGTACGCCAATCTTCGTCCGATCAAGCTGTTCGACGAGCTTTTGGGTGCATCTTCTATCCGCCCCGAAATCCTGAAAGGTTCGGACATCCTATTCTTCCGGGAACTGACAGGCGATATTTATTTTGGGGAAAAAGGTCGTAAAAACGACAATAACACCGCTTACGACCTGGCAGAATATAGCCGTTTCGAGGTAGAGCGTATCGGCCGCAAGGCATTCGAAGCCGCCCGTACGCGTGGAAAGCGTCTCTGCTCAGTGGATAAGGCGAACGTTTTGGAAACCAGCCGTTTGTGGCGCGAGGTGATCCAGGCTCTTGCCCCTGAATATCCCGATGTAACGGTCGAGCACCAGTTTGTCGATGCTGCTGCGATGATGCTGATTAAAGATCCCAAGCGTTTCGATGTGGTTGTGACGGCCAACTTGTTCGGGGATATTCTTACCGACGAGGCAAGTCAGATCGCCGGGTCGATGGGAATGCTCGCTTCGGCGTCTGTCGGTGACAGCACCGGAGTTTATGAACCGATCCATGGCTCCGCGCACGACATTACCGGCAAAGGCATTGCAAACCCCTTGGCGTCAGTCCTTTCGGCCGCATTGCTGCTCGATATATCATTTGGTTTGAAAGAAGAATCGGAAGCGATTATTTCGGCGGTTGACAAGTTGCTGAAAGATGGTTTCAGAACCCGCGACATCGCCGATGCATCGACTCCGGCGGATAAGATTCTGAATACACAACAAGCTGGCGAAGAGCTTTTGAAAAGAATCTAAAAAAATTCAAAGTTTTACCAAACAATATTTGTTGCATTCAAAACTTGTGCTTTCTTTGCAGAAGAAACTCGCGGTTAGCGAAATTTCGCAACATAAAAATGAAGCAGCAATATAATCTTATTCTCGATCTCCAACAGCTACCGTGAGTCTCGGGAAAGGTTATGTTTTGATAAGTTACAGACCCTTTCCCGTGACAAGGAAAGGGTTTTATATTGCCTGAAATATTGTTAAATTCGTGTCCATAAAAAAATTAATACCCACCAATGAGTAATCGAGTTCAGATCTTCGACACTACTTTACGAGACGGCGAGCAGGTTCCTGGCAGCCAATTGACCACAGAAGAGAAAATCGTGGTTGCCACACAACTCGAAAAGCTGGGGGTAGATATTATCGAAGCCGGTTTCCCGGTTTCAAGTCCGGGAGATTTTCGTTCTGTGGTAGAAATCTCCAAAGCAGTACGTGAGCCCATCATTTGTGCGCTTTCACGTGCGGTGCAAGGCGACATCGACGCAGCCGCGGATGCATTGCAGTATGCAAATCGGGCACGGATTCACACGGGTATCGGCTCTTCCGATATTCACATCCAGCATAAATTCAATACTACCCGCGAAAAGATCATCGAAAGAGCGATCGCGGCTACGAAATATGCTAAGTCAAAAGTGGAGGATGTGGAATTTTACTGCGAAGACGCCGGCCGCGCAGACCTCGTTTTCCTTTCACAACTCGTAGAAGCGGTAATCGGCGCCGGAGCGACGGTGGTAAACATCCCTGACACAACAGGTTACTGCCTGCCCGACGAGTACGGAAACAAAATCAAATACATTTTCGAACACGTCTCGAACATTCATAAAGCGACCATCTCGATCCACTGCCATAACGACCTTGGCCTGGCGACCGCAAATTCGATCGCGGGTATCAACCAGGGAGCACGTCAGGTGGAGGTAACCATCAACGGTATCGGCGAACGCGCCGGTAACACGTCGCTGGAAGAAGTGGTAATGGCGTTGAAAGTGCACCAGGAATTGGGCTTGGAAACAGGCATTAACACCCAGCATATTTATCCGACCAGCCAGCTGGTTTCGAAAATGATGCGTATGCCGGTGCAGGCGAACAAGGCTATCGTGGGCCGTAATGCGTTCGCGCATTCATCGGGTATCCACCAGGACGGCTTCCTGAAAAACAACCTGAATTACGAAATCATGAACCCGCATGACGTGGGTGTCGATAAGTCCGACATCGTGCTGACGGCCCGCAGCGGTCGGCACGCATTGAAGCACCGTCTGGAATTGCTGGGATTCTCATTTGAAAAACCGGTCCTGGATGAGTTGTATACGCGCTTCCTGGAAGTAGCCGATATCAAGAAAGAAGTAAACGACGGGGATCTGGTTGAGCTGGTGCGTACAGCGGAGGCAGTTTAATTAGAATATCCTTAGAATTAGTTAACAGCTTGAATCTGAATTTGATGTTTTAAAGAATTTTTTGTAAGATTACACATTCAATAACATCCATCAGATTACAAAAAGCCCTCGGTGATTCTGACTAAGGGCTTTTTCTTTTGTATTATCGGATGATGGCACGGTTACGATGAGCGAGCGTAGCCATCGAAAACCAGCTTCAACGCCTCTGATAACACCAATTTCCCGATACCCATTCCCAAGTTGCGATATCCGAGTCGTCAGTTTTGTGACCGACGTCTTTTACATCCGTGAGATGGAAGAACCTTCCGAGACCGCATTCACAAAATACTCTCTGGCGCCGGTGATTTTTACGTCCAGTTTTATGCCTGTAAGGGTTCTTCCCGAAGTTAACGGTTTAATTGTAAGGTTTTAATGCAGATATGTAACTATTCAAATCCCTATCGTGTTAAGCAAAAATCGGAACGTATTTTAAATTATGGCAGAGACATTATCAATACCGACAGCTACAAACAGGGCTGAAATTTACGAAGCACTTTATCCGCAAATAAAAGCACTTATCGCCGACGAAAGCGACCTTATTGCCAATCTCGCCAATATAACCGCTGTTATGAAGGAAGCGTTCGGGTTTTTCTGGGTAGGATTTTATCTGGTAAAAGAAGGGCAACTCGTGCTGGGGCCATTTCAGGGTCCCATTGCGTGTACACGCATACCGTTCCACAAGGGCGTATGTGGTGCCGCTTACACACGCGCGGAGACGATTATCGTACCTGATGTGGAACAGTTTCCGGGCCATATCGCATGCAGCTCGGCATCGCGCTCGGAGATAGTGGTGCCGGTTTTTCACAGAAACGGGACAGTAGCGATGGTATTGGACGTAGATAGCGACCAACTGGATGATTTTAACGAAACGGATCGGGAAGAATTAGAAAGAATCACAGGCCTGATTACGGGAAAGCTGTGATTAACCAAAAGAAAGCCCCGCACGGAGAACCGGCGAGGCCACAAAATGTCATTAATTAGTGTCAGTTCAATGAAAACATGGGCAAGCGAAGCGCTACCACGTTATTAAACATGAGTTTGGTTATTTTAGGATCCATATAATCGATCAGCGGAAATTCTGAAACGAGGGACATTACTTCAAATTCACTTTCTGCTCTAACCACACACCAGAGGCGGGAATAATCATCCGACAAAGCGTAGGACATCAGCCTTCCCTGCTCCATCAGTTCATTAATCTTTTTTCTCTGAGCGGGTATTTTGGCCGTGAAATCTTCCGACATGACAGCCGGGAGCTGGATTTCAACCATATATTGGCTCATGGGCGATAGATTTTAGGTTGTACCTATTTAAAGGATATGGGGCGCAGATTAGTTCCTTTTCAGGAACCGCCCAACATTTGGCAACAGTTTTTCAGAGTGTTCCAACCATTTTGATAATGAGAATGTCATGTCATTTACAACGGCCGAAGAACATGAAGCCGGATCATAACGCAACAGTTATCGTCTATCTTATGGATGGAGGTGCTGAATTTATTTACAAACCGAACGAAGCACCCCTAACCTTCGGATGACGTTTAACGAACAGGAATTGGTGAAAGGCTGCAAGCAGCGCAACCGGGTCGCCCAGAAACAGCTATATGATGTTTTCGGGGGTAAGTTGTTCGCTATTTGCCTGCGCTACACGAAAAACCGTGCCGACGCGGAAGATGTTTTGCAGGACGCCTTTATCAAAATTTATGAAAACATCGATTCATTCAGGAATGATAGTCCGCTGGAATATTGGCTGAGATCGGTAGTGGTGAATACAGCGCTGAACCATTTACGACAGCAGAAATACCTGAAAGAACTCGACGATATAGATATACACCACAATGGCGTAGCCGACAGGGAGTTTACGCTGGGTAATTTCCAGATGCAGCAGTTGATGGAGATGATCCGTGAACTGCCGCCCGGCTGCCAGACGATCTTTAATCTGTATGCGATTGAAGGTTATCAGCACAACGAGATCGCCCAGATGTTGGGTATCTCCGAAGGAACGTCCAAGTCGCAATACTCGCGGGCAAGGACATTGCTTCAACACAAATTGAACAAAGAAAAAAGATTTGATGATGGATCCGTCCAACATAAACAATTTTGAAGACCAGTGGAAGAAGGCCCTGCAAGAGGCTTCTGAAACTCCCCCGCCGTCGGTGTGGGAGGGAATAGAAGCACACCTTGACAGGGAGCAGGAAAAAGTCGTCCCGCTTTGGTGGCGTTCGCCTAGGATGTGGTACGCGGCTGCGTCGATCGCGGTATTGCTGCTTGTTGGTGGCGGGCTATGGTTTTCAGGTGGTACAACAGATAATAAGCCACATGTGGCAGTAACCATGAAGCCTGCCCGGGAAGCGGATGAAAAAAATACCGGTTCCGTTAATGAAGCGCCGGTAGTTATTGAAATTCAGGAAACGGAGAAGCTGGCATCCGGTGATGGGGCAAACGTTCCCTCGAGGCATAAGGCTGCGTCATCGGAAACACTTTCGAAAGCGGGCGCCGGAGCAAATGCAGGTGCTGTTGCCAAAAAATCCCGGGCTGCGTCTGATGAACCTCACGCGGAACAGGTGCATATAGCTTCGACCAATGTTCCTCAAAAACCTGCTGTTTCGAGCGGTTCAGATAATATAGTGAATACGGCCGAACCGGTTACTCAAAATTCGTTGCCTGAACAAGTTGCATCGGCGGAAGTGGGTGGAAGCGGTAATGCGGCGAGAAGCGAAAACCGTTCGATTTCAGTTGAGCTGCTGGCGACGCTGCCTTATAATGACCTGGACGTCTACGTTCAGAAACGGCATGTATTTTTCCGCCCTGAAATACAGGTTGAGGAACCCGTTAAACCTAAAAAGCAGAAAGAATACTACGCGGGAATCGGCATCATGCCGGCCTCTTTTAACCCCGATGTGCAGCTGAAAGAAGCCCCAACGGCGTTCTTGGCTCAATCGGTAAGTCAAAAGCGTGCGGTAACCGGGTCCAATGAGGCGCGTGCCTCTTATGCCGTGCAAACACAGGGCGGTGTACGCTTGTCGAAGCATTGGTCCCTCGAAACAGGTTTAAGTTATCTTCGCGGGAATTCCAATTACGAGGGCGGAGGCTATGTATTGAGTGCCTACAACAGCGCTGCGGCCAATGTCCTCGAAAATGCGCTGGCTGCCAACAGTCCTGCTTTGGCCGACAAGACGGCCAGTTTCAATAATGGCGCATTGTATATCGATGTCGCCAAAAAAGTGCGGAACAACTATCAATACCTGCAACTGCCGGTTCAGGCGGGCTTTACGCTGAATCCTGACAAGAAACTGAGCTATTCGGTACTCGGTGGAATGATGGCGAATTTCTTTTTGGTAAATGAACTGGAATCGGCTTCGGGAGACATTATCAGGACAACCGCCAGCGATGAAATTTACCGCGGTATGAATTGGGCCGCGACAACCGGATTGAGGTTCAATTACAAATTTTCGGCGAAATGGGGCGCTAACCTGACAGGCTCGTATCAAAAAGCGGTGTCGTCTGGTTTTAGGGCTAACCAAAGCCTCGACTCGCATCCTTATTTATATGGCGTTTCGTGGTCTGTTCGCTATTCTTTTTGAGATAATTCAAAGAAGTTTCCAACCATTGCAGGTTGATTTGAATCTATCGTTTTGTGGGTTTGATTGTGGAGGCAAAATTCTTGCATCTGTTAGCCATGAAAATTTCAAAGAAATCGATCACAATGTCCGTGTTGGCTGCCGCTCTTTTTCTGGGCTGTGCCAACGACGGCAGTGTTGATCCCGGCAACGAGGTAAATCCGGTGGAAATACCGGCCGCCGTTTCAAACGGGACAATTTCCTTCGCCTTTGATTTTATTCATGCATTACAGGAAACCCAACCTGCAAACGAAAATCTGTTTGTTTCGCCACTAAGCCTGCA
This sequence comes from Dyadobacter sp. 676, assembly GCF_040448675.1. NCBI lineage: Bacteria > Pseudomonadati > Bacteroidota > Cytophagia > Cytophagales > Spirosomataceae > Dyadobacter > Dyadobacter sp. 676. Next base: position 3,263,950 of record NZ_CP159289.1, read on the forward strand.
TATGGCTTTGGGAATGCTTTTGAATGGCGCCGGAAGCGAAACCGCGCAGGAAATTCAAAAGGGCTTGAAAATGGATGCCGTCGCATTAACGGAATTAAATGCGGCTTATAAAACATTAATCAGAGATTTGCCGGTGGCCGATTCTAAGGTCAGTCTTGGATTGGCAAATTCGGTTTGGTACAGGAACGACTTTTCTGTTGAAAATAATTTTCAATCCGTTTTAAAAGACTCATTTGAATCGGAAGTAATTGGTTTACCATTTGACGATGCTGCTAAGGACCGTATTAACAAATGGGCCAGCGACAAGACAAAAGGAAAGATCAAAAAGGTTTTGGACCAGATCAAATCCGATCATGTAATGTTCCTTTTGAATGCATTGTATTTTAAGGGAGACTGGAAATCCAGGTTTGATTCAAAGAGAACGCAGGACGCACCATTCAAGCTCGAAAACGGGGAAAGTAAGAATGTAAAAATGATGTATGTGTCGTCCGATTTTAAAACGGGTAATGTCGACAATTTCGTTGCAGTACAGCTTCCCTACGCGAACGGGCAATTCAATATGACATTACTGATTCCGAGAGATCAGGCCAAAGTGGATGATGTGCTGAAAAGCATCACCGGTGACAGTTGGTCAAAATTGAACAGCGGGATGCAGGAGAGCGGAGTAACAGTCGGGCTGCCCAGGTTTACTCTCGAATATTCCGCACAAATGAAGGAAACTTTGCAGAAGTTGGGTATTCAGAAGGTTTTTAAGGATGAAGCGGATCTCAGTAAGATCAATAATTCTTCAAAACTGTTTGTCGATTTCATAAAACAGGACACTTATCTGGGCATTGACGAGCGGGGAACGGAAGCAGCGGCGGTAACATCGGTAGGCGCTATTACTACATCAGCCGCGCCCGAACCACCCAGATACATTTGTGACCGCCCATTCGGATTGGTGATCAGCGAAAACACTTCCAACACCATTCTGTTCATTGGAAGGATTAAAAATCCGGATTCGAAATAGCAACGCCGAAAGGCAATTCAAAATATTAAAGATAAAAAATACCGGTTCGCCGGTATTTTCGGGGTGCGTTATCGTCCGAAGGCCTTGCTTTCGGACGATTTTGTTTTGTATTCCAACTAATTACGAAACAATAGTGTCATGCATTTACCGAAGTTAAAATATCATTTTTACCAGCCTGTAAACCTGACTGTATGAAAGCTAAACTTTTACTGTTATCTGTCGTGGCATGGCTCTGCTGGTCGTGTAACGACCAATGTAAAGAAACGCGCGTGGTACGCCGTTTCAGTACGGTAACCCGTTCGTTGATGGAGCTTAGGACGATGGTGAAGGCCGAATCGCCCCGTACGCTTCAACAACCGGGGAAAATGTATGTGAAGGGAAAATATTTGTTTGTGAATGAAATTAAAAAAGGAATCCACATTATCGATAACAGCAATCCCGCCAGCCCGGAATTTATCACATTCATCAATATTCCCGGTAATGGCGACATAGCTGTCCGCGATAACATTCTCTACGCCGACAGTTTCTGCGACCTCGTCTCGATCGATATTACCGACCCTATGGAACCAAAGGAAGTAGGCAGGGTTAAAAATGTATTCAAAGTGGGTCTTTTCGATGGCGGTGGATGGTCGTTGAACGAATCCGTAGGCTCCATTACCGATCAGGACGTGGAATGGGTGACTGAAACGGTTACCGTCAATTGTGAGGAAAACATTTCACCCAACTGGTGGGGCGGCGTTATTTGGATGCTTGCTGACAAAGCTTCTTTCAGCGGTTCATCGTCGGCCTCCCCGCAATCTTCCGGTGGAACGAACGGGCAGGCAGGCTCTATGGCACGCTTCGCGCTGGATCGTAACTTCCTCTATGCGGTGAGTCAGAGCGAAATGCACCTTTTCAAAATCGATAAACCTGCTCAGCCGGTCGATTTCGCGACAATAAATCTTGGATGGGGCATCGAAACCGTTTTTCCGTATAACAACAAGCTATTCATCGGCTCATCAACCGGGATGTTTATTTATGATAACACCAACCCGGCAGAGCCGAAACAGCTTTCTAATTTCCAGCATGGCCGCGCCTGTGACCCGGTAGTAGTCCATGAGGACATTGCGTATGTGACGTTACGCACGGGTACAGCCTGCGCGGGAAGCCAGAACCAGCTCGACCTTGTCGATATAAGCAATCCGGCCGCTCCACAGCTTATCAAAAGCTATCAAATGGCAAATCCCCACGGCCTGAGTATCGATTTCCCGGTGCTTTTTCTATGCGAAGGAGAGCATGGTTTGAAGGTATTCGACGTAACCGACAAGTTTTCGGTAGATCGCAACCAGCTGGCACATTTCAAGGATATGCATGCGTACGACGTCATTTCCCTGGGCAAAACGCTGCTGCTGATTGGCGATGACGGTTTTTACCAATACGATTCGTCGAATCCGAAAGATTTGAAGCTATTGAGCAAAATCCCGGTTGGAAAAGCGATTTGAGATGAAAAAAACCGTATTGCTAATGTTACTGGTGACCGCTTCCATTGCCAATGCGCAAACGGTGCAAAGAACCAGGTTCGTCAATCACACCGAGTTCGGAGGATTGTTCGGGAGGGTGAAGTATGGCTACTCCGATGTTGGAAACAGCGAGCAAGTCGATAACAAAGCCAGTCTGACGGTTCAGACTTTTAACGGCTTGCAGCTTGGCCGCAAGCTGTCGGTAGGTGTGACGCTGGGAATGGATTGGTACAAAGCGGCACTGCTCAACCCTATTGCAGGCGGCGTCAGATATGATCTTCTCGGCAGGAGAAATGTGAAATTGTACGGCACGGTCGATGCCGGTTATGCCTTCGCGTGGTTTCACGATGATCCCGACAATTTCGATACGAGAGGAGGTGTAATGCTCAATCCGGGGCTTGGGCTCAAAGTTGGAAAACCCGAAGCTGCCGCGTTTACAGTCGCAATAAGCTACAAACGACAGGAAGCTCATGTTACCAAACCACCGCTCTGGAATCAGGCCGAACGGTTTGAAGACCGGATTTACAATCGCCTTGCATTAAGATTAGGAATCAGTTTTTAATACCTAACCTCATGAAAAGAACCGCTTGTTTGTTTATTTGCGCTGCATTCCTCGCATTGACGGCATTTGAGTGTGGTGATCGCGAGCTTTGCTGTGATTTTCCACCATGTTCTGAAATCGCCTCGTTGAAGGGAATATGGCGTCTGGACTATTTTCAAAATACTGTGACGGGCGCTATTGATACCGATCCGGAGGTGGACGGAAAAAGCGTGGTATTTACTTTCGAAGACGATAAAAAGAACGGCGTTATTTCGGGGCATACTTTTGTAAACACCGTCGGCGGGAGCTATACACTTGGACCGAACTGCACATTCAAGATCGTAAGTTTCGGTGGAACTAAAGTAGGTGAGCCGGAATGGAGCCGGAAAGCATGGCTCCCGTCCGATTCAATAAGCGGGAAGGGAAGTTACCATATTTCTTCGGACAAATTGATCCTCAAATTCGATCAAAACCAGGAACAGCTTGTTTTCAAGAAGGATAAGTAAGGTATTCGGGAGGGAAATGTCAGATCTCCGACTGCATTTTCCGCCTGATATCGATCGATTTCTCGAAGTCCGCAATTTCCTTCACAAATAGCTGCTGCCCGCGGTGGTACCATGCCCTGAATTTCCCGGATTGATCGATATGTTTCGGCAGATAATCGAAGATCACCGATAAGTCGAACGATTTTGACATCACACCGGCTCCCGCGATTACGCCGTCTATCGCATTGCACTCCTGCTCGAAATGATTGGGGACGGGCACCATCATCACCGGCTTACCCAGGTACATTGCCTCGCAAACGGATTCGAAGCCCGCGGTAGTAACCAACGCACGACAGGTAGCCAGCATTCTCAGGTATTTTTCGCTGTTTATCTGATGAAATGTGAGTGTATCGTCGAATACAAATTCCTCCGAAGCGCCGGCATTGTCCCAGAAGCAATGTAGTTGTACGTCCTTATGTTTCAAATGCCAGTCGATCACCTGCTTACTCAGGCTGTGGTGTGTCATATAAACGAGTATGAACGTTCCTTCTTGAGGAATTAACCGGGTGACTTCCTTGCGCAGCAATGGCGGCACTACGTTAATTTTCCGTTCCGGCGCCGAGGGCATTTCACGAAACGATAATGCAAGCCGCTTCGCCGAAAGCCACGACGTCGATTTCGAGTTCAGGTTGATCAGAAACTGGTTTACCCGGCTGTTTTTTGGAAAAATAAATTTCGGATGAAGCAACAAATACTGGTGCGCAATGCAGATCATCGGTATGCCCGAGCGATAAATCATATTATAGAGCCCGCCATAAGTGTCGTAAAAGCTTACAATCAGGTCCGGATTGATCTGGCGGACTGTTTCATGGATGCGATGGAGGCTTTTGAGGTATTTAGGCAAATGTGCCAGGTGGGTGGCGATTGTACGGCCCACATTCATGCCGCCGCCGTGGGCCTTGTAAATGATATTGGGCGCGGCGAAATGATGTACCGGCGCGAAGATCTGCTCCTGAAAAAACGAAGGAATATTCCGGCCCGGAGATGTCCCCACCATCGCACCCACCACTTTATGTCCTGCGCTGCGCAGGATCTGGCCGAGCGAAATAGCTTGCGTCAGATGCCCCCGGCCTTCTCCCTGAACCAGAAAAAGGATTCTCATAATTACAGATAGCGTTGATTCCGCCCCATCAGAAAACCGGTGAACGCTACCTGCTTTTCGAGGCCGGGGAAGTTTTCAACGACTTTTTTGGTATTTGTTTGCTTTACGGGCTTTTCGATGATCGTTTGCTGATCGTAATAGAGCAGGCTCCAGTTGCCGTCGAAGTCTTCCACCAATGCACTCAATGTCTCGACCCAGTCGCCGGAATTCATGTATTTGATACCGTCGATCTCGCGGATCGCCGGATGATGGATATGCCCGCAGATGACGCCGTCGCAATTGCGTGAACGGGCGAGCTCTGTAAGTTTCTCTTCGAAGTCGGTCATGTAGTTCACAGCCATTTTTACCGACTGCTTCACACGTTGCGACAAAGAGTAATAGGAGAGCCCGCGCCATGTGCGATATTTGTTGTAAAATTTATTAACCCACAACAGGAACGTATAGCCTATATCGCCAAGGTAGGCCAGCCATTTCAAATGCGTGGTAATGGAGTCGAAAACATCGCCATGCGTCACATAAAATCTTTGGGCGCCCGATGTCAGCACATAGTCTTTACGGATTTGAAAATGTTTGCCGAGGCGCAGTGGGATGATCTGATCGAGGAAATCGTCGTGGTTACCGCGAATGTAAATCACTTTCGTTTTATGCTCTTCTATCATTTTTAGTACGCGTTTGAAAAACAGCGTATGTTTGCGTTTCCATACACCATACTTTTTCAGTTGCCACGCGTCGATGATGTCGCCGTTCAGGATTAGCTTTTTGCACGTATAGCTTTTCAGGAAATTGGTGACCTCTTCTGCCTTCGACCCTCCTGCTCCGAGGTGAATGTCAGAAATGATGATAGTCCGAAAGTGAGTTGTATCTCCCATGATACAAATTTTCTCTTTTTATATTACCTGCATATTATTCGCAGGTTATCAGTAAGTTAAGTTTGAACCAAAAACTACTTCTACAATTCATTTTTGAAATATTTATAGAGTAACTATAAGTTTCTTTAAAAGAAAAATATCATTTTTACTGATGGCATAACCTCATCAACCCTAATGAAAAAACTACTCACTCTATTGTTGTTTTCAGGTGCGCAGGCGTTCGCCCAGCAAGTGTATTTGCCTCACGAAGTAGAAAAACAGGCCGAGCCGGCGGGCGGGTTAACGGTACTCAATCAATTCATCAGCTCCAATCTTCACATACCCTTACCGAACTCGGTGAAAGGCGTAAATGGGCGGGTGTATCTCAAAGGCGTGGTGCAGCCCGATGGAAGCATGAGTGATATCGAAGTGACCCGCGGAATTGATACGCTCTGTAATGCGGCAGCGGTAAGGGTGCTGGCCATGTACAAAGCGTGGAAACCCGCTATGCTGCGAGGAGAAAGGGTCCGGCAAGCGGTCTTTTTTCCAGTAACGTTCAAAGCCGAGGCCAAACCCACCTACGATGAAGCCAGGCATGCTTTCGTCGACTATTTTAACGAGGCATTCGTTCCGATAGATTCCGCACGCGCCAAATACCGGCGTACGATGCCAGTTGACGACCTCGGGTTTGTGGCCGGAGATGTGGCTTATGAAGAATCGAAGGGCAAAAAATGGAAGAAACTGGGTGCGGCCAAATTTGCAAAAACACAAATCCGTTATAAATCACGCTTCATAAACCCGGATGCAGACTCAATTCCTGCCTACCGCATTTCGGCACGTGATTATAATGAGGCCAGCCATGCTACCGAGGTAACGTTCGACTCCGACGGTCGCATGTTGTCCTACGTCGAATATGGTATAGACGGCAAGGCATCGGTGGTCAAGGATTATGACCTAAATGGCATGGTAAGACGCCAGCAGCTGCTGACCGACTCGCTGGTGACGGAGGTATATTGGGATTCCAACGGGCAGATCAGGGCCCACCGGGATTTTCCGGTTAACAAAACGGGCGTGAAAGAGGACCCCCCTACTACTAAATGCCTGGGGTCCGGATGGTACGCAATATGTGAAAAACGGGGAGGGCTATTGGAGAGCGGTTGGAGAAACACCGGACGGTAAATGGCTGTTGGAGGAAGGCGCAGTGGTGAATGGTATCAAGGATGGTAAATGGATAGGAAAGCTGGCCGATAGTACCCGGTACTACGAGGAGGTTTATGATTTGGGACAATTCAAGAGCGGTGTTTCCTGGATTAATGGCACCAAAACAGAATATGCGTCGGCTCGGGTCCAACCTGAATTTAAGGGAGGAGTCAAGGAGTTGTATAAGTTCTTGGGCATGAATATCAGGTATCCTGTCGATGCAGCCCGTAGCGGCGTCTCGGGGCGCGTGATGCTGTCATTTGTGGTTTGCGAAGATGGTTCGATGTGCGAATATAAAGTCGAGAACCGCGTCGGTTATGGGCTGGACGAGGAAGCGCTACGCGTTGTAAAGCTTATGAACGGAAAATGGAACCCGGGCGAAATGCGTGGCCAGAAAGTAAGGGTTAAATACAATGTACCTATTAATTTTCAGATCGAAGGACCCACCTTCCGCAGATAGCCATCACCATTCATCCACTCCCGGAGCCGGTCACAGGCCCCGGGATTTTTTTGTCCCAAATCTATTCGGAACCCGGAATCTATTTGATAATATGGTGATATCAATTTAATATCAAATCAGACCGACTATGATCGAAAAGGAATTACGCTCCATCTCCGGCTATCTGTTGTTTGTGATAGGCCTGGCGCTGCTTTTTGGCGGCTTTGTATATGCGATTGGCACGGGTAGCCCCGTTACGGGATTGATTATCGGCGTTACGGGATTTATCATTCTCATCGGCCTCACGGTCATTAACCCGAATGAAGCCGTCGTGACCACATTCTTCGGTGATTACATGGGCACGATGAAGCAGAACGGACTCCGCTGGGTGAACCCGCTGTTCCGCAGAAAGAAGATCAGCCTCCGCGCCCGTAACCTGAACGGCCAGAAACTGAAAGTGAACGACAAGCTCGGCAACCCCATCGAAATTGCGGCGGTAGTAGTGTGGCGGGTGGGCGATACCGCTAAGGCTTCTTTTGAAGTGGATGATTATGTAAAATACGTGGAAATCCAGTCGGAAGCGGCGGTACGGCATTTGGCGGGTATTTATGCTTACGATTCGATGGAAGATGAAGAAGCGACGACCCAGGAGGTTACCTTGCGCGACGGCAGCGGCAAGATCAACGAAATGCTCGAAGCCGAGCTTACCGAGCGTCTGAGCAGGGCCGGTATCGATGTGCTCGAAGCGCGGATCAGTCACCTCGCATATGCGCCCGAGATCGCGGGTGCAATGCTGCAACGCCAGCAGGCGTCGGCGGTGGTGGCAGCCCGTCGCCAGATCGTGAACGGGGCCGTCGGAATGGTGGATATGGCCCTGGCGATGCTTTCTGACAAGCAGATTGTGGAGCTCGACGAAGAGCGCAAGGCGGCGATGGTGAGCAATTTGTTGGTAGTTTTGTGCGGTGAGAAAGCGGCGACCCCAATTCTGAACGCCGGTACCTTGTATCCTTGATATGGCGGAGAAAAAAGCATTTGTTTTGCGGATCAATCCTGATATGCTGCGGGAGCTCGAAACCTGGGCACAGCAGGATTTCCGCAGTTTGAACGGGCAGATCGAATTTTTGCTAAGTGAGGCGTTGAAAAAACAAAGACGCTCTAAATCAAAGGGAAGCGGGAGCGACGATGCAAAAGAATAATTAAAATGTTAAACTTGCATTCATATAGTTGTCGTACTAATTTTTAAAGCTCACATGAAGCAAATATTCAGGACACTTTCATTAACAATCCTCTCCTTTCAGCTCTTTGCGCAAATTCCCGACACATTTCAATGGCTACCCGACGGCAGCGGTTACCGCGATGCCGCCGAAAGCCAGATTGTGGAAGTAATATTGCCTGCCAACCAGGAAAAAGTGATCGTTACAAAAGAACAGCTTACACCGAAGGACGGCGCGCCGCTGACCATCAGAAGCTATTCTATCAGTAAAGCCGGGGATAAAGTGCTGGTTTATACCAATTCAAAGCGCGTTTGGCGGTACGATACCCGCGGCGATTACTGGGTGTATGATATGAACGCCAAAACCTTGAAACAGCTTGGGAAAGGTTTGCCGGAATCGTCGCTGATGTTTGCGAAATTTTCTCCGGACGGAACGAAGGTCGCGTATGTGAGCAGGCATAATGTGTATGTGGAAGACCTGGCGGGCGGTGCCATCAAACAACTCACAACAGACGGCACCGACCGGGTGATTAACGGCACTTTCGACTGGGCTTACGAAGAAGAGTTCGACTGTCGCGACGGTTTCCGCTGGAGCGACGATAGCAAAGCCATTGCCTACTGGCAGCTCGACGCGCGCAAGATCCGTAACTTTCTGATGATCAACACCACGGATTCTATTTACTCGTTCAATGTGCCGGTGGAATATCCGAAGGTCGGCGAAACGCCTTCTCCCTATAAAATAGGTGTGGTGGATGTCGCTTCCGCGCAAACAAAATGGATGAATATCCCCGGCGACCCCCAAAATACCTATGTGCCCCGCATGGAATGGTCGGGTATGCCGAACGAACTTGTGATCCAGCAACTGAACCGCAAGCAGAACGAAAGCACATTGTTTTACATTAACACAACCGACGGAAGCGCGAAACCGTTTTATTCGGAAAAAGATGAGGCTTGGATCGATATAAAAAGCCGCTGGGACAATGACCCCGTGGGCTGGGACTGGATCAACGGCGGAAAGGAATTTTTATGGGTAAGTGAAAAAGATGGCTGGCGCCATACTTACCGCGTAAGTCGTGACGGTAAAAAGGAAACGTTGATCACGGCCGGAAATTTCGATCTGATCAGTCCGGTCCGCATCGACGAAAAGAACAATGCCTATTACTTCATGGCTTCGCCCGATAATGCGACCCAGAGCTATTTGTATAAAACCACCCTGGATGGAAAAGGCACGCCGGTGCGCATTACCCCCGCCGACCAGGCCGGTACGCACAGCTACGATATTTCGCCGCTGGCAAAATTCGCGAGACACCAATTCTCGAACGCGAAAACCTCGCCGCTTGTGGAATGGATCTCCTTACCGAAACACACGTCCATCGACCCGGATAATTCCATCGCGCAGTCGAAAGACAAGATAAACGCATCCAAAACCAATATCGAATTCTTTAAGGTAAAAACCGACGAAGGGGTGGAAATCGATGCGTGGATGGTGAAACCTACCAATTTCGACCCCGCTAAAAAGTACCCCATCGTATTCATGGTGTACGGGGAAGCAGCGGGAAGTACTGTCAGGGACGTATGGGGAACCGGGAAAAATCGCTTGTATGCTGGCAGCATGGCGGACGACGGCTACATTTATGCCTCTGTCGACAACCGCGGAACGCCGTCGCCCAAGGGCGCCAAATGGCGCAAGGCGATCTATCGCAACATCGGGCGTATCAATATCAAAGACATGGACGGTGCTGCGACCGCCATGTTCAAACAATTCGCATTCATCGATACCAGCCGCGTGGCCGTACACGGATGGAGCGGTGGCGGTTCGTCGACTTTGAATCTGCTGTTTCAGTACCCGCAGCATTTCAAAACCGGTATTGCGGTGGCGGCAGTCGCCAACCAATTGACTTACGACAATATTTACCAGGAGCGTTACATGGGCATTCCGCAGGAGAACCGTGAAGATTTCGTCAAAGGTTCGCCGATTACCTATGCCAAAAACCTGCGCGGAAACCTGCTATATATTCATGGTACGGGGGACGATAACGTGCATTACCAGAATGCCGAAATGCTCGTCAACGAGTTGATCAGGGCTAACAAGGTATTCCAGTTTATGCCCTATCCCAACCGCTCGCACAGCATCTCCGAAGGCGAAGGCACTTCGCAGCATTTGCGGTCGCTGTTTACCGATTATCTGAAAAAGAACTGCCCTCCGGGAGCGAGATAATGCGCAGAAAGATATTCCGGACGATTAGTCTGATGGGACTGGTCCCGCTGGGTTGCATCGCGCAGGTCAGCGAAGGAACGAAGGTCGGGATCAATACGGGTAGGGGATTGAACGCTCCGAGATCGGGCGTTTTCTGGACGTCACCTACGGAGCAACCAGGGGTGGTTGGCGATTTTTATATCGATTCGCTTTGGCATATTGGGAATGTGAAACTGGTCAGGCCAGTCACCCAGGTGGGAGGCCTTGAATCGGACATCATCGCGGGCATCGATATCCGTTACAACGTGCTCAACGATGAGCTGGAAGTGCTGGCCGATAAGGCGAAGAAGGATATCAGGGTAATTCGTGGCAGCGAGTTGAAAAGTTTCAGGATCGATAGCGGCCCGGGCCCCGTAGAGTATGTGAATCTCTCGGCTTACGACCCGAAAGGAGAACTGAAAGGTTTTGCCGCGGTGCTGGTTTCGGGAAATATTACGTTTCTGAAGGCATACAAACCAAGGATCACCAAGCCGAATTATAACCCTGGATTTGGCACCGGGGAAAAGAATACGGTCGTTCGGTTGGTAAACGACTACTATCTGCTTTCAGGTGGCGCGGCGCAAAAGGTTACTTTGAATAAAAAGAACCTGCTGGCGCTGATGACGGATAAAAAGGCCGATGTGGATCGATATTTAAAAGAACACGACCTGGATTTCAAGGATGAAACACAGGTGGCGGACCTGGTGCGATATTATAATTCCAAATAGCAAAGGCCTCGGGAACAGTTTCCTGAGGCCTTTTTTTCATATTAAAACAGGATTATCTGCCATATAACTTTTTAGCGGCCGGCTCGTATTTATCGCCCGCAATCCATTGCGGTGCGGTTTTGCGGTCGGCAATGAGCCGGGCAGCGTAAGTATAGGCCTGACTGAATTTCAGCAAGTAATTGAAATCAATGGTTTCGGGGTTATCCGTTACCTGATGATAGTTTTTCATAATATCCCCGTTGAATTCCCTGAAGCCCGGTGTGAATGTCGGTGCCGGAACGCCCTCTTTGGCGAAACTCACATTGTCCGACCGGTCGAAAAGACCCTGTTCGGGAGAAGGGTCGGCGAAAACGCCCAGGCCGAACGCCTTGCAAGCCGCCTCGATTTCCGCGCGTGCGCCCGTACGGTCGAGGCCCATCACCGAAACGATGGTGGTGTCGTTATAACCGGCACCGTCGGAATTCATATTGAAAATGCATTTGTTCAAACGCATGATCGGGTGCGAGGCGTAATATTTGCTTCCCAGCAATCCTACTTCCTCACCGGTGAGCGCTACCAAAACGATGGAACGTTTCGGAGGGTTTTTGGCTAGTGCTTCGGCGGCGGTAAGCAATGCCGTGACGCCAAATGCATTGTCGCGTGCGCCATTGAAAATACTGTCTTCGGCCGTGTAGGTTTGTCCGCCCTGCTTACCCACGCCCACGTGGTCGTAATGTGCGGAAAGCAGCACATATTCTTCTTTCAGCTTGGGATCCGTACCGGGAATGTAACCGGCCACATTGTAGCTGTAAATGGGCTTCGCGATCCTGCCGGATGTTTTGAAAGTGACCTCTTTCACCGCGCGCAATGCACGGGCAAATCTGGCTTCCTTACCATTAACCCAGGCATGTGGAATGGATCCGGCGGTATTGCCTTCCGCCAGCGAAATTTTTTCGCCTGCAAAAAATTTGCTTACCACATTCCAGGGCACTGCAGCATTAAAAAGCTCTATGACCGCAATAGCGCCTTTGTCCTGAGCGATTTTGCGCTTTTCAGCGGAAGTGGCAAAGAGCTCGGAGGTCGTTTGGGCTTCCGGCGTGCCACTTTCTACCAACACAATTTTACCTTTTACATCCAGCCCTTTGTAATCGTCCCAGCTTTTAGCCGCATTTTCCAGCCCATAGCTCGCATATACGATCGGTGCCTTCAAATCCGCCGCATCGCCGGCCATCAGGAGCCAGTCGGTACCGCTTTTCATGATCTCCGCGTCGGCAACGATTTCACCGGTGCCATTAGCGCCCATTTTTTCGAATGGTACACGTTGGAAATAGCCGGATGTGCCGGTTTCGGCATTCCCCGGCACGGGCACGACGCCCATTTTCCGAAACTGCTCGGCAATGTAGCGTGCCGCTACGAAGTTGCCCTGCTCGCCCGTGCGCCGGCCCATGAGCTCGTCGCCCGCAAGGAAGCGGATATGCGCTTCGGTCTCCGATTTTTTTACCTGAAATTCGGGTAACGAAGAATTTTTTTTCTGAGCTTCGGCGGGAAGGGTAAGGACCAAACCGAGCGGTAATAGTAGTAATGACAGCTTCATGACTGGTTTTAATGATGTCGAAAAGAAAAATGTGAAGACGTAAGATAATCAGACATCTTCACATTCTATGTTGCGGCAATAGGAATTCGCTACCGTTTGTTCAATATCACGGCCGCTTCCTTCGCGAAATAGGTAAGAATGCATTTGGCACCCGCACGGCGGATGCTCGTGAGCACTTCCATCATTGCCCGTTCGCCGTCGAGCCAGCCGTTTTGCGCTGCGGCTTTCACCATCGCATATTCGCCCGACACGTTGTAGGCGGCAATCGGAATATCAAAGTTTTCGTCGAGCAGACGGATAATATCCAGGTAAGACAATGCGGGTTTAACCATCAGCATATCGGCCCCCTCCTCGAAATCCAGCTGTGCTTCGAGCAACGCCTCGCGCTTGTTGGCCGGGTTCATCTGGTAGGTTTTTTTATCGCCGAACTTGGGCGCAGATTCCAACGCGTCGCGGAACGGACCGTAGAATGCGCTGGCATACTTGGCGGAATACGACATGATGCTCACGTCGGTAAAACCGTGAGCGTCGAGGTGCCGGCGGATGTGACCCACCCGGCCGTCCATCATATCGCTCGGCCCCAGGATGTCGGCACCGGCTTTGGCTTGCGCGAGCGACATGTTGGCGAGTATTTCAAGGGTGGCGTCGTTCAATATCCTGCCGTTTTCGACCAGGCCGTCGTGGCCGTCGGAGCTATACGGGTCCATCGCCACGTCGGTCATGATCACCAGCTCCGGGAACTGTTCTTTAATGGCCGTGATGGCTTTCAGGTAAAAAGTATCTTCGAAGTAGCTCTCGGATGCGAAACGGTCCTTTCTGCTTTCAGGATAATTCGGAAAAAGATCGATGGCCCGGATACCGAGGTCGGTCACTTCTTTGAGTTCTTCGAGCAGGTTATCGAGTGAATAGCGGTAAATGCCGGGCATTGACTTCACTTCGGACTTCTGCCGCGTGCCGTCAACGACAAACATGGGGAAAATGAAATCGGATACCTGTAAATTGGTTTCCTGAACAAGGTCACGAACTCCTGCGGATTTTCTATTGCGTCGGGGACGACGGGATAACTGGATCATGATAGGCATTCGGCGATCGGCTCTCGGCCGTCGGCTTTTATTTAAAGCTTATGGAACATTAAATGGAAAACGACACAAAGAAACGCAGAGTTTCCCGAACAGCCCTTTTTCCTCGCCCTTTCCTCCTTCTCCTTTTTCCTCCTTCTCCTTTCCTCCCTTACCCCACCATCAGCTTAAAACCCTCCCCATGCAAATTCATAATCTGTATGGATGGATCGTCGCGAAGATATTTGCGGAGCTTGGTAATGTAAACATCCATACTTCGTGCATTGAAATAGGAATCGTCGCCCCAAATGGTTTTGAGTGCAAAGCTGCGGCTGATGGGCTGGTTGAGGTTCTGGCAAAAAAGCCGCAGCAGTTCCGATTCCTTACTCGTCAGTCGTGCTGAATTTTCGCCGATGGCTAATTGCTGATGGTCGTAATCGAAAGTATATTGACCAATCTGAAAAACCTTTGTCTCCTCTTGCTGGTCTGCTTGTCGCGCGTATCGTCGTAAAATAGCGTGGATGCGCATCAGCAATTCCTCGCGGTCGAAAGGTTTCGTCACATAATCGTCCGCTCCCACCCGAAAGCCCTGCAGGGTATCCTCTTTCATCGACTTTGCCGTTAGAAAAATGATCGGCACATCACGCCCACTCATCCTGACCTCTTTGGCAAGCGAAAACCCGTCTTTTTTAGGCATCATCACATCGAAAATACACAGGTCGTATTCTTTATCGACGAAATGCTGCCATCCTTTCTGGCCATCAGTAGCAAGGTCGGTAGGAAAGCCTTTATCGGTCAGATACTCCTGAAGAAGCATCCCCAGGTTGGCGTCATCTTCAACGAGTAAGAGATTGGGCATTGGCGCAGGGATAACAGAATTTGCTGAATGGTGACATCATGCGTAAATTAACCCGATAAAACTAGCGATCTTTCGTATCTCTGAAACCTTCTTAACTCATAAAAAATGTTAAAATTCATCCTCTGGGTCGCTGCGATCCTCGTGATCCTCGGTGTAGTGTTCCTGTCAGGCCCCAAAGTGCCCGAAGCACGCCTTACGCCCGTTTTGCCTACCGTCACCGGCGATCTTCTGAAACTGGAAGAGGAAATAAACCGGACTGAAAAGGCCATTCCGCTGCTCAAACCCGATAATGAGGCGCGCATTGTGTGGGCCAACGACAGTTTGAAGCAGAAAACGACGTATAGCATCGTATATATTCATGGTTTCGGCGCCAGCTGGGCGGAGGGCGACCCTGTTCATAAAGACCTGGCAAGAAGATACGGCGCGAACCTTTACCTCGCGCGTATGCACGATGCCGGTATCGCAGATACGAACGCATTCGACGACCTGACGCCCGCCAATTTTCTGGCGGGTGCAAAACGGGCGCTGGCTATTGGGAAGGTTTTGGGCGACAGCGTGATCGTGATCGGCACTTCGGCGGGCGGATTACTATCGGTTTACCTGGCCGCTGCGCACCCGGAAATCAAGGGACTTGTCCTTTACTCGCCCTGTATGGCCATTGCAAATCCGGCTATGAAGCTCGTAACCGGCCCGTGGGGGCAGCAGATTCTGCATAAGGTAATGGGGACGCATAACATGGGTAAAGACTCTCTTCCGGCCCAGGCGCAGTTCTGGTTGCAGGGCTATCATACGAACGGGCTCACGACTTTACAGCAGATGATCGACGCCATCGCCCGGCCGGAGATTTACAAGGAGATCAAAATGCCCGTTTTTGTAGGGTATTATTATAAAAACGATGAAGAACAGGACAAAGTAGTGTCGGTAAAGGCGATCCGCAAGATGTTCGAAGGGCTCGGAACACCCGCAGGCCTGAAAGAAGAAAAAGCATTCCCCGAAAGCGGCGACCACGTGATCGCATCGCGTCTGCGTTCGAAAGACGTAAAGAGCGTGTACGAGGCCACAGACCGGTTTTTTCAGGAAAAGCTGCACATGAAACCAGTAGAAAACGCTGCCGCTCAACCTTGAACGGGTACGGAAACGGCATTGTGAGGGGGTAATTTGTGGTTAAACCGATGAAAAATGCTTTACTTTGCCGCCTTGAACGGACGTCCTAATATCAACAAAGAAAGGAAACATGGCTTACGGTTTATTAAAAGGAAAAAGAGGAATTATATCGGGTGCATTGGACGAAAACTCCATTGCCTGGAAAGTAGCGCTGAAAGCAAAGGAAGAAGGTGCCACGTTTGTACTTACCAACGCGCCGATTGCGATGCGCATGGGGGCAATCAACGACCTGGCGAAGCAATGCGACGCCGAGATCATTCCTGCCGACGCTACTTCCCTGGAAGATATCGAGAACCTTTTTACCAAATCGACCGAGATCCTCGGCGGCAAGATCGATTTCGTACTCCATTCGATCGGAATGTCGCTGAACGTTCGTAAAGGCAGATCTTATGGTGACCTGAACTACGAATGGTTCCAGAAGGGCGTAGATATATCCGCGTTGTCACTGCACAAATTTCTTCAGGTTGCGGAAAAGCTCGACGCGATCAACGAATGGGGGTCGGTTGTGGCATTATCCTACATTGCGGCCCAAAGAACCTACTCTTTTTACAGCGACATGGCCGAAGCCAAGGCGATGCTCGAAAGCATTGCGCGCAGCTATGGCTACCGCTACGGAAAAGCCAAAAATGTACGTGTAAATACCATTTCGCAGTCGCCTACCAAAACCAAGGCCGGCTCGGGCATCGAAGGGTTCGACGCATTCTATGATTTTGCGGAAAAAATGAGCCCGCTGGGGAACGCTTCGGCAGACGATTGCGCGAACTACGCCATTACCCTGTTCTCCGACCTGACCCGTTTCGTGACCATGCAGAACTTGTATCACGACGGCGGTTATTCTTCCACCGGTATTTCGGAGGAACTGGTAACGATGATCCAGCAACAGGCGCAGCAGCAGTAATATTCCAATTGACATCCTGAAAAACCCTTCAAGGCACGCGTTTTGAAGGGTTTTCTTTTTGTATTAAAATAAATGCGTATAGCCACCGTTTGGCGTTGTGTAATATTTGAAGAACCAATTAGTTTAGCCAAATAAATTCCATTTATGAATCATCAGACCCATCACCCCTTTTTCAGCAAATTCGGGGCGCAGGCAAGCCGCCTGCTGCTTGCGGTATTATTCCTGACGATAGTTTCATGCGGAAGCGAGAAAGAGGCCACCCGGGCCGTTCCCGACGCGCCGGTTTATACCATCGTGTTTCTGGATAAAACCCAAAGCGTACATGTGGATAAACAGTATGTCAACCAGAAATACCGCCAGGCGCTTACCGATATCGTGGAGAACAATATGAAGAACAAGGGGGATAAACTGGAAGTATATTTTATCCACGAAAACACTTCGAAAGCCCGTGCGTTGTCGCTCACCGTTCGGAGCGAACGCGATGACCTCGAAGGAGCGAATGCTACCGACCGCGAGGGTATTGAAACAGCATTCCAATTGGCTTTGCAGAAGGAAAAGAGCATTTACCTACGCCAGTTGCTTGCGAAGCTCAACCAGCAGAACACCGGCTCGTCAAACCTCTCGACCGACATTTGGGCCAGTCTGCCTGTAATCGCCAAAGCCGGAGAAAGTGGTTCACAAGTGAAGGTATACTATTTCAGTGATATGGTAGAAAGCGTAAAAGGCACCGACCGCCGCGATTTTCATGCCAATCCGCCGAAGAGCGACGCGGAAGCGGAGGCGGATGCCAAAGAAGATACGAAAAAGCTGGAACGGTATGCAATTGGCTCTCCGCAGGTGACGATCGTATCGCCGTTCGAGCCGACGGCTTCTAGTAAGGAGAACAACCCGCACGTGACGCATTATTGGCAGACACTCTTTCAGGAATTGGGCGGGGTAAGCGTAGAGGAACTTTGAGTAGTTGAGGGAATTATAGATTTTGAATGGCTTTCAGATTCTCCGCATCGTCGAAAATGGCGACAATCGGAATCTGGAAGCCGTCAATTACGAAGCTCTTAATGTCGCCCACCGCAGATTTGAGAATCAACTGATATTCGTCGCCGAAAAGGTGATATTGCTCGACTGTGTGACTTTCCGGGTCAACTATCCAGTACTCTTCAATTCTGTGTGCCTGGTAGTCCCTAAACTTTACACCGCGGTCACGAGCCGCTGTCGACGGAGATAAAATTTCGACA
Organism: Dyadobacter sp. 676; assembly: GCF_040448675.1. NCBI lineage: Bacteria > Pseudomonadati > Bacteroidota > Cytophagia > Cytophagales > Spirosomataceae > Dyadobacter > Dyadobacter sp. 676. The sequence goes on from NZ_CP159289.1 coordinate 3,282,097, forward strand.
ATAAAATCGGGTGCTGGAAAAAGCACCTGTTTATCGGTCATCTTATCTGCTTTTTCTTTTCTGAAATAGCACAGGTCCGGCTCATAATCATTGCGAGTGAGAGCAACCATATATTTTTCTCCTCCAACCAAACCTAGCCCTTCCCTGTTGACATAAATATCGAGCAGATGGCCGAGGCGAAAGAATATCCTGCCATGTTGCTTCTGCGCCGGAGAGTGAACAATGATTTCGCCGTTTATGAACTCTACCTTTTGTTCTCCGGTAATGTCATTGTAAAATTTCAACCGGCGCTTCTGTTCTTCATCAAGCGCTTTTTGTACCGCATCCAGCACCAGATAGGCATCCGGCACATTCATGATTTCCGAAACGATACGATTACTCATCTCTTTGGTCAGTTGTAGTGTTTCCAAATTTAACAAAGTTTAAGGTGAAAAAATAGACTATTAGCACGGTCATCCAGCCCAGTTCTCCCGGTCCAGACTCCGGTATTGAATCGCTTCGGCCAAATGCTCGACTTTGATATCGTCGCTATCGGCGAGGTCGGCGATGGTGCGGGAGACTTTGAGGATGCGGTCGTAGGCACGTGCGGAGAGACCGATGCGCTCCATCGCTTTACGGAGCAACATTTTGCCGGAATCTTCGATGATACAGATCTGCCTGACCATTTCCGGCGTCATCATCGCATTGGAATAGATTTCCTTATGGTTCCTGAAACGCTCGGTCTGGCGTTGGCGGGCATTGATCACACGCGTGCGGATTTGCTCACTGCTCTCGGATTTGCGGGTGGAAGAAATTTGATCGAAGGAGACAGGCGTAACTTCTACATGGAGGTCGATGCGGTCCAGAAGCGGACCGCTGATTTTGTTAAGATATTTTTGAACAACGCCCGGGCCGCAGACGCATTCTTTTTCGGGATGGTTATAATAGCCGCACGGGCAGGGGTTCATGCTGGCAATCAGCATGAAGTTCGCGGGATATTCTACCGCCATTTTCGCCCTGGAAATACTCACTCTTCGCTCTTCCAGAGGCTGGCGCATTACTTCCAGTACGGATCTTTTGAATTCGGGCAGCTCGTCGAGGAAGAGCACGCCGTTGTGGGCCAGTGAAATCTCGCCCGGTTGCGGATAGCTTCCGCCTCCCACCAACGCCACATCGCTGATCGAATGGTGCGGCGAACGGAACGGCCTGCGTGAAACGAGCGTCGCCTCTTTGCCGAGCTTGCCGGCTACCGAATGGATTTTGGTCGTTTCCAATGCCTCTGGCAGGCTTAACGGCGGCAATATGCCAGGTATGCGTTTCGCAAGCATCGTTTTACCAGCCCCCGGCGGTCCGATCATAATGGCGTTATGCCCGCCCGCTGCCGTAATTTCCAACGCACGTTTGATGTTCTCCTGGCCTTGTACGTGCTCGAAATCGGCCTCGTATTCGTTTTGAGAGGTAAAGAACAGGTCGCGCGTGTCTACGTGAAGCGGCTCGATGTCCTGAACGCCCTTGAAGAAGCCGACGGCCTGCGCCAGCGTTTCGACGGGTATTACATCGATGTTATTGACAATGGCTGCTTCATGTGCGTTTTCGGCGGGTAGGACAATGCCTTTGAAGCCTTGTTTACGCGCTTCAATGGCAATCGGCAGGACGCCTTTAATGGGCCGGAGAATCCCGTCGAGCGAGAGCTCGCCCAGGATAAAGTAATCCTCGATGGAGCGTGTACAAACGAGCTGGTCGGAGCATTGCAATGTACAAATGGCAATGGGCAGGTCATATGCCGAACCCTCTTTACGGATGTCGGCGGGTGCCAGGTTGACGACCAGTTTCTGCCGGGGCATTTTAAAACCGCAGTGTTTCAGGGACGCCTCCACGCGCTGCTGGCTTTCCTTTACAGCGCTGTCGGCCAGGCCGACCATATAAAAGCCCAGTCCCTGGCCTACATTGACTTCGATGGTAATGATGGTGGCGTCGACGCCGGACACGGCGCTTCCGTAGGTTTTCGCAAGCATAAGTGTGTGCTTTAAGTAAATTGAAAGATTCCCGGCAAAAATAGCAGGAAAAAGGATAAACCAGGGAAACCGTCGGGAAGGCTTGCGCAACCGCCTGATCATTCCTAATTTATGAATCCATTATATTGTTTCGCATGAACCGCATTCTACTGGTCCTGTTACTGCTCGCCGGCGTCGCGTCGGTTGCCTTCGCCCAATCGAGGCGGAAACCCTTAAAAGGCAAAATCATTTGCATCGATCCCGGCCATGGTGGCACGGCTGCCACGGACAGCTACCGGGTCGGTCCCGGCGGCGAGCGGGAAGAGTGGATTAACCTGCGCGTTGGCTTACTGTTGCAAAAACTGCTGGAAAAGAAAGGGGCCAGGGTAGTCATGACGCGGGTAGAGGACATTCAGGTGCCGCTGCCTGATCGCGCGACGCTCGCCAAAAACCGTAAAGCCGATCTTTTCGTTTCCATTCACCACAATGCGACAGCCGATTCTTCCGTCAATTTTCCCATCATTTATTTTCATGGAAACAAGTCGGAAAATGTCGCGAGTGTCGATTTTGGTAAAGAACTGGCCGCCCGGCTGCTCAAATATCTGCATAAGCCCGGCACGCCGGTGTCATTGGTCTCGGACTTTACCATCTTCGCCGACGCAGGTGCCTCGGTGCTTAGAAACACTTACGGAATACCCGCGGTTTTGGCGGAAGCTTCATTTTTTACGAACCCTTCCGAAGAACAGCGATTGAAACAACCTGAACACAACCGACGGGAGGCTATGGCCTATTTGGAAGCAGTGATTGCATTCTTTTCGAAGCCGGTCGCGCCTATTGCCGCGAAAAATTCAAAAGTCCCCGCTATTCCCCCATTCAAGGTTTTTCAGGAAGCCGAGCGTATGACCCCCCATTGCAAAGCGGTGGCGGCAGGATTTTGAGGAAGGTAAAGTATTCATGACGAAGCGGGACACTGCATTGCTACGTGAATCCTATGAGCTTTTTACCCGTTCAGCCCGTTCGTTTCCCGATTCCTGGGTTGCCGGGCAATGCCATCAAAACCGCGCAGTCCTGTTACGAAAACTAGGCAAGGCCGTCGAAGCCGGGCAGGAAGATGAGCGGTTCCGAGAGTACTATGTGCCCGTTTCGGCGATTCCTGCTGTCCGTTAACGAATTACAAGCGTCCGCTTACGGACAAAAAATCATTTTACTTTATAATAATTAATTGATATATAGGTATCCTTTAAATTGGCACAATTATTTTATCTACAAAAGTGAAAAATATAAAACATGAAGCGGATCTACCTTGGAGAGTTTGAAGAACTGGTGCTGTTGACCGTGGCTATTCTTAAAGAGAAGGCCTACGGCGTGGCGATCGCTGATGAGTTGCAGGATCAGACCGGCCGCTCGGCCAATATCAGCGCGGTGCATGCGGCATTGCACCGGTTGGAAGAAAAAGGGATGCTCGTATCGCATCTGGGAGAAGCCACGGCCGAACGTGGCGGCAGGCGCAAGCGACTGTTTGCGGTGACGGCATTGGGTGGCGCAACATTATCGGAGATCAAGGAGATGCGAAACCGACTTTGGAATGCGATTGGACCGGACACTTTAATACCCGCCATATGAATTCTCCTAAGCCTCCCCGCTGGGCCGATGCCCTGCTCAGGTTGCTATGCACACCCCATTTGGTGGAAGAAGTGCAGGGCGATCTCCATGAGCGTTTTCAAGCTGATTACCTGGCTTTTGGCCAAAAGGAGGCGAGCCGACGCTATTCCCTGAATGTAATAGGCTTCATCCGCCTGCGTTTCGGATTCGAGCGGGCAGGCTGGTCGAAGGCATTAAGGACACAAATTAATCCGAATCATCAGACCCCATACCAGGCCATGTTCAACAATTACTTCAAAATTGCGCTGCGCAACCTTTGGCGCAATCGTACGACCAGCATTGTCAGCATCCTGGGCCTGTCGGTTGGGCTTGCGAGCGGGCTGGTAATTTTTTTGCTTGTGGGTTACCTGTTTAGTTTTAACCGCTATCACACCAAATCGGAGCGCATTTACTGGGTCGTTACCGATATTTTGAATGATAAACCGCAGCCAACCGATGTGACGCCGAGACCGCTTGGACAAGTACTTCGCGATGAATATCCATTTGTGGAAAGTGCCGTGCGATTGAACAATGTATTCGGCGCATTGGTGAGCGTCCCGGATGGGAAGGGAGGCATGTCAAAAAAATTTGAGGAATCCCGGAATATCTGTTTTACAGAACCGGAGTATTTCAAAGTCTTCGATTCCGAATGGGCAGCAGGTGATCAGCGAGCGGCATTAAGCGCTCCGAATACAGCCGTGCTATCGAGGGAATATGCGAAAAAGTACTTTGGTACTGACCAGGCCATCGGCAAAATGTTACGCCTGGATAACAAAACAGACCTGACGATAACTGGTATTATCGAAAACCCGCCTTCAAACACCCAACTGCGGTATGATGTGCTCATTTCCTACTCCACGCTGCCGGGCTTGTGGAATGACCCAGGCATGATGCAGGCCTGGGGCGAACCGATTACCATGTGCTGGGTGGCATTGAAAGAAGGTGTCGGTGTGGCCCGCCTGGACCGAACGTTAACGGAGATCACGCGGAAGCATTATAGTAGAAAAGACGCAGGAACATACAAAATGCGGACGATCCCGCTGCACGAAATGTTCCATATGCCCGGTTACGGTCCGGCGCCGCGCCCCGTTTTATACGCGTTGATCGTTGTCGGTGTATTTCTGGTGATTGCGGCTTGTGTGAATTTCATCAACTTGTGCACAGCCCAGGCCGTCAGACGGGCGAAGGAAGTGGGCGTGCGGAAAACGATGGGCAGCTCGCGGGCGCAGTTGATTGGGCAGTTTATGCTGGAAACGGCGATATTATGTGGGGCGGCGTTTGTCATGGCATTGTTGCTCACCCAATTGAACCTGCCGATGCTGAACGGCGCATTGTGGATGCTGCGTCCAGACATTTCTGTGCTGGATTTATTGAATACCCATGCATTGTGGTGGTTTGGAAGCCTGGTAATGCTGGTGATCCTGCTGGCGGGACTTTATCCGTCGGCTGTGATGGCCCGCTTCAATCCGGTAGCTGCATTGAAAGGCAGGCCGGGCGCCCGGCGCGATGGAAAGTTTTCGGTGAGGAAGAGCCTGGTGGTCGTGCAGTTTTTTATCACGCAGCTTTTCATTATCGGGGTGATCGTGATGTCGGCGCAGGTGAAGCATTTGAAAACGGCTGATCCCGGATTTGATCCGGAAGCCATTCTGATGGTGGGCCTTCCGGGCGGCAATGCTGCGAGAACCGATGCCTGGACCAATCGGCTCGGTACCATGCCGGGTGTGCAGGCCGTGGCGCTGGCTGGCGAGCCGCCTATGTCCCAAATGGATACCGATGAGCCATTTACATTCGATCATCGTACTGAAAAGGAAAAGTTTCAGGTGCGTGTACGGATTGGAGACGACCATTATGTGCCTGTTTTTGGATTAAGAATGCTGGCAGGTAGGAACCTCGAATCCCGGGATACTTCACGTCGGGAAGCACTGGTAAACCAGGCGATGCTAAAACAGCTTGGAATCGGCAATCCGGTCGACATTTTGAACAAGGACATCCGGCTTTGGGACCGCGAACGTACGATAGTCGGCGTTATCAGGGACTTTAACCTGGACCCGCTGAGCAATTCCGCGCAGCCTGCGGTCGTGGTGAACGAGCCTACGGCTTATGCCATGACGGCCATTAAGCTTCAAACCGGCACGATGGATACGACCTTACCCCGCATTGAAAAGGCCTGGAATGCATTGTTTCAGGAGAATGTTTATCATTCCGGTTTTTTGGAAGACAAGATCAACGATTTCTATTCTACCGAACAAATACTGTTGGGCCTGATCCGCGTATTTTCCGCCATCGCGATCCTGATCGGCTGCCTCGGGCTATACGGCCTCGTCACTTTTATGGCCGAATCGCGGTCGAAAGAAATCGGCGTGCGAAAAGTGCTCGGCGCGACGGAGAACCAGGTGCTCTGGATATTCGGAAGAGATTTCGGGCGATTACTGGTCACAGGTTTTGTACCCGCAGCGGCATTGGGCTGGTTCCTGATGTCCAACTGGCTCCAAAGATATGCGTACCGCATCGATGTCGGCTGGTGGATTTTCGCATTGACCATTGGGATAACAGCTCTGATCACGCTACTGACTATTTCCATTCAATCCATGCGGGCGGCAAGAACCAACCCAGTCGTATGCTTGCGGAGCGAATAACGTTATTCCACCACCGCCGAAACGCAAATGTAAGTCGGAATAATACCGGTCGCACGGATACGTACCTCGGCATCTTCCGCTTGGGTATTGCCCGTGAGCACGAGCGCGGTATCGAGCCCGAATTTATTGCCACCGAGAATGTCGGTGTTCAGCGTGTCGCCTACCATGAGGATTTCCTTTTTGCTCACATTCGGATAGTTTTTGATATGCTGGTAGGCAAAAATGAACATCTGCGGGTCCGGTTTACCGAAGCGGATAAATTGCCGGCCGATGGTGTCCTCGATCATCTTGGCCAATGCGCCGATTGCGAAAGATACGCGACTTTTGGATGCCGGGTAAGTTTTGTCGGTATTGGCCACGATTACCGGAATGTTGCGTTTGCGAAGCAGATTCAGCGTTTTGGTCAGATCCGTGTTCCAGTCGAAGCCTTCGTCATCCAAAAACACCAACGCATTGATATCCGCCACATTATTTAAATCCAGCTGACGGATTGAAAGCGTTTTGAGGTCAGGCGTTTCAATGTAATGCGCCGAATTTTCTGTGCCTAAATATGCCACTACGCCCTGTCTCACTTTCAAACCGAGGTATTCGCGCGCGAGCATGCCCGAGGATATGATGCGGTCGGGCGTAACGTCGTACACACCCAGGTTCACATAGCTTTGCGCGAGCTGCTCCGGGCTGCGGGATGCGTCGTTTGTAACTACATAAAAGTCCTTTCCGCGCTCGCGCAGGTAGGCGAATGTATTTTCGATGCCCGGAATCAGCCCGTTGTAGGTTTTCAGCACGCCGAACGCGTCGAAGAAAATTACGTCGTATTTCGAAATGACGGATTTGAAGTTATCGAGGACCATACAGTTGGTGTCTTGGAGTGAAGTTGATTAAAGGAGGTATGCTAGATTTTCAGTGTGCGGAGAATTTTGTCGGCATCGAAGCCGTCGATCGACGGGAAATATAATTCATAGGCCTCCCGTTGCAGCTTGGTGCAATAGGAGCGGTGGAAAAAATATTTGCCATATTTGATCACATAATTCAATATAAAAAAGCGGTAGGCTTCCTTCATGAAGCGCACCTCGTTTTCCGTCAGCGGATACACCTTATGATATTCCTGTAAAAAGATCATAAACCGGTCTTCCATCAGCGGGCCGATAAGATAGCTGAACACGGTGCGGTCGCCGACGTTGGAGCACACCCGGCTGAAAAAATAGAAATCCATCACCCGCGACGATACCCGGAACCAGTCGTAATCCCAGCGCGAAAAGAGCTTCATATCGTCGGTAACGGAGAAATTCCCGATGTTCCAGTCCACAAAAACAGGCATGAGGTCGAACGAGCTGACGTTCAGCCGCTGGATATTTTTCATGAAAATATCGCATTGCTTTTTGAGGATATTGATGTAACCGCGGTGCTCATACTGGCCCGTATCGGTTTCGAGGATTTCCAGCAAATGGTGTATGTCTGTCCGCAGGTTTTTGGAAGATTTTGGAATGGACCGGCTTGCCCGGAAACATGCCTGATGGAATTTGGCGGCTTCTGCGCCCAGCTTGCGGATATGGTCCTCTTCGAGGCGCCGCGGGAGCCGGTTCATGGCACGGATCGGGTTGTAAAACACCACCCATGTGTCTACGAAATCTTCCTGATAACGGTACGTATAAACCTGATTATTCTTCACCAGCGACTTCGCAAGAACGTTCTCGAAAGGGTAAAGCAGGTTATTGGCAAGGGCCTGGATGATCCGGTGATCTTCCTTGAAATGTTCGTATTTTCCGAAATATGAAAGTTTGGCGACTACCTTGTCGTCGTTATCGAGCGTAACCCGGAAAACGTGGTTGGTGGAAACTTTCGCACTGATGTCCTCTACAAATTTGACCCCGATGGAATTATCGAAGCCCGCCCAGGCTTTCCGGATAATTTGGGGATAATCTTTTAAACGCATTCCTGATCTCGCATTAGCTTTACAAAAGTAGATTCGACGCTCCGGGGAGGCCTATGATGACACCAAAGGTAGCAAACTAGCAAGAGCAGAATACCCTGGCAGCGAAGGATTGAATAAAAAAATAATCGCCTAATTTTGCAAAAACATACTTTTTGAACTTTGTTTTACTATTTCTCGCGTTTTCTGGTCCGTCTCGCATTGCCTATTTATCTGAGAAAGCTTTGCGTCGTCAATTTCGATAAATTACCCAAAGGAGCGCCGTTGCTGCTGGCCTCCAACCATCCCGATTCATTTTTCGATGCGGTGGTAATCGGCTCCGTGCTCAAACAGCCCATTCATACGCTCACTCGCGGCGACGTTTTCCGAAAAAAAACGGCTGCGTTCTGGCTGCGCCAGATCAACCTGATCCCCGTTTTTCGCGGTTCGGAAGGCAGGCAATATGTCAAAAACCATGATGTTACCGCGCAGGAAAGCCACGATGCGCTCAAAAAGGGCGATGCCGTGGTGGTCTTCTCGGAAGGTATTTGCGTAAATGAATGGCGCCTGCGCCCCCTTGGCAAAGGTACTGCGCGGATGGCCTATAAAATCTGGTACGGCGACGACGCGCTGCAAAGTATGAAGGTGATCCCGACCGGCCTGAACTACGAAAACTTCCGTGGCCCCGGCAAGCGGGTTTCCCTCAATTTTGGCGAAGCCATTGCTGCCGCCGACATTCAGACCAGCCCGCAGGAATACGAAAAGTGGCTCCGGGAATTTAACGAAATCCTCGACCGGAAGATGAATGCGGAGATACTCACCGTCCCCGCCGATCTGCCCAAAGCCGAGCAACAACGACAACTCAGCGCATTCTTCGATCAATGCGCGGCAGCGAAAGCGAAAAGCAATCCATTGCTGGGCGCAATCGGCTGGATTGGCCGCATGGTCCATTTGCCATTATATTCTTTCTTCGAAAAAAAGGCAGCCAAACTCACCGCGCGGTCGGTTTTTTACGATTCCGTACTTTTTGGTATGCTGCTGTATTTGTACCCGGTGATCGTGGTATTGCTTTCAATCATCGTAGCCGCATTCGCGGGCTGGCAGGCGGGACTGGGGCTGTTTGTAGGGTTGCCATTGCTGGCCTGGATTGGGAGCAAGTACTAAGTTCTTGGTGCTCCAAAAAAAGCATTAACCATGTAAATTTGAACTTCACCTGCAAATTTGCATGGTTAATTTACAAATTTTGTATTTTAGTAATACAAAATTTGTACTATTTGTCCTTTACTTTCCCTAGCCCCATCGCTTTTAACATCCAGTTCGGCAACGGCTTCCGAAGCCCGCGTTTTTGCAGGTCCATGAACCAGCCCAGCTTTTTCAGAATAGGCACCTTATGGGTTTCCACAAGTTCGATCAGCGTTCCATCCGGGTCTTCGAGATAGGCGAAGCGGCCCGCGGCATTTTCCATTCCAAATGAGCTTTCACTATCGACGGTGAATGAATAACCTTGCGCTTGCAGTTTGGTTTTCAATGCGTTCATATCCAGCGTGTCGAAGCACAGGTGAATGTACCCGCAATCGCCCCAGAAACGGTTTTCGAATATTTTTTTGGGTGTGCGGTCAAGCGCTTGCACGAGCTCGATCTGCACGTCGCCGAGCAGGCGGCTGAATGCGCCGTCGGGGGTGAAGCTTTTGCGAAGCAGCATTCTGCGAAAGCGCTGGCCCGGAATGGAGGTAGGTAGGTCTTCGAAAACGCCGGTTTTGTCATAAACGATATGCAGCGGTTGCAGCAGGTTTTGGTAGAAAACCACAGCCTTGTCGATGTCGGACACGCCGATTACAACGCCCGCCACGCCACCGACATTCTTGCCTTTGGTCTGAAACCAGGTAGCATCGCTCGTAATCTGAAATATATTGCCCCACGGGTCGGCTCCCCAGAAACCTTCGCCTTCGGGCAGCTTTGCGAGCGGGCCGGTCGCTTCTTTCGAGTGGCCTTTCACCCATTCGTGTGCCTTTTTTACATCAGGTGCTTTGAAACGGATCGCATTAATGCCCAGATCACCGATTTCAACTTTGAAATTTGCCGGTTGTGAAACGCGGCTCGTGAACGACCATATTTCCAGTCCGCCACCGCCGGCCATATTGATCACCAGTGCCGCCTGCCGCGATTGCACTTTGCCGCCGGTATAGGGCGTCATGAGCGGGGCATCGGCTTTTTCATCGAATATGGGCACGTCGAAACCCAGCACCTGCCGGTACCATTTCCAGGTTTCGGGCACATTCCGGCAACCGATTCCTACCTGTTGAATTCCAGAGATCAGCGGAGCACTCATTTGTCGAGGTATAAAAGATAAAGGTGGATAATCTTAAAGAAGGGACAATTTTACGAAATAAAAAGCAAATGAGCCGTGGCACAGGCGTTTGAACCGGGAATGCGACCTGTGGAAAAATTTCTCGGGATACAAAAAACAAATGATTATTTGATAAGCGTAATAATTGCTATCTTTAAAATGGTTTTCCAAAATTTTATTTTAAGATCTTGGAAATCAACGCATCCATTTGGTTGCACTCGTCGTATCTGCGATGAGCCCGTCTCAATGATAGTTTAGAATGAACCAGTCAGTAGTAATTGCACCGATAGGCGAGAGCCTACCGGATTTTTTGAGTTCCAAACAGTATTCAAAAATTGTAGTAATAGCCGATAACAACACAAAAAAGCATTGTTATCCGATTTTAAAAGCGTTTTTGCCGAAGCATGGTGTTGTAACCGTTCCCAGCGGCGAGGCGCATAAAACCTTGGCGACTTGCGAAAAAATCTGGGAAGCCATGACGAAGGAGGAGCTCGACCGGCATGCATTGGTGGTGAATGTCGGCGGCGGGGTGATCGGGGATATGGGGGGGATTTTGTGCCGCGGTGTACAAACGTGGAATAGATTTTATTCAGGTTCCGACGACCTTGCTGGCGCAGGTCGATGCGAGCGTGGGAGGAAAATTAGGTATTGATTTTCAGGGTTTCAAAAATCACCTGGGCGTTTTCAACATCCCGAAAAGTGTGCTGATCGACCCGGTGTTTCTGAAAACATTGCCGGAACGTGAAATACGGTCGGGGTTTGCGGAGATCGTCAAGCATTGCCTGATCGCCGACGGTGCGAAATGGGAGGAAATCCGGGCCAAAGATTTCGAAGAACAAAACTGGCCCGACCTGATCGCGCATTCGGTGAAGATCAAACAGCAGGTGGTGGATCAGGACCCGACGGAGAAAGGATTGCGGAAGATATTGAATTTCGGGCACACGCTCGGGCACGCGGTGGAGACGTGCTTTTTGAACAAGTCGCCCAAAGAGCGGCTTTTCCACGGGGAAGCCATCGCGGTGGGGATGATCATGGAAGCGTACCTGTCGTTCGAGCGGAAAATGATCGACCAGCAGACGCTGACGGACATCGAGGAATTCCTGTTCGCTACCTACGGCAAGGTGAAGATCAAGCCGGAGGATGTGGAGGAAATCATCGCATTGACACGGCAGGATAAGAAGAATAAAGGAAAGGAAATCAGGTTTTCATTGCTGAGTGGAGCCGGGCAATGTGCCTTTGATATAGTAGTAACAGCGGCTGAAATGCGCAGATCAATAGCTTATTATTTGGGATAGATTTACAGGTTCGGCATAAGCTATTGGTAGTGTAAGAGGAGTATTTCAAAATACATTCTTGATATATTTTAATTCACAACCTGACAAATTTTAATGCTTATGCTGAGGTCTATTTCAATTTTTGCCGCTTTGCTGCTCGTAGCCGTTATAGCAGGGTGCTCCAGTGGCCGGAAAGTGTTTGTGGAGCATGATTACAGCTACGAAACCAATTTTAAAGATTACTCTTCTTATACGTTTCTGGAATGCGAGAGGGATACCAACAATCTTTGCACCGAAATTTACGAAGCGATCCGCCGCCAGATGCAAGTGAGGGGCTACAAGCTCACCGCCGAAAAGCCTACGCTGCTGGTTAACTACGGTATTTTTTATGATAACCTGCGCTACCAGGGTTATATGCAGCCGGTGATCAAGAACTGGGTAGACACTGAGAACGAGGGCTTTCGCTACGAGCCGATCAAATATGCGCTCGATAAGGGTACGCTGATCGTCTCGCTGATCGACGCGGAGAGCGATCAGGTAGTCTGGAGAGGATATGCCTCGGGTATATTCAAAGGATCGGAAGGTTCCAATAACCACTACCGCAGCGTAGTAAGGCGCATTTTCGACCAATACCCGTTATTTGCCAAAGGGTATGACCCGCGGCGTTATGGCGAGCAGGTTGGACGATAATAGCCGATCAGAAATCGTCGACATAATGGTGCCCGCCGGAAGCTGTCGCTACCATATCAGCAACGCACTGGTTGAAATGGCTCAGGATCTTCTCGTTGAAGATTTTGAGCCATTTCTGTTTAATTAAATATAAAATCTACTTCGTCAAGCCGGCATCGTCGGACGCACCCAATGCCAATGCGCCCCAATCGAGGTTTTCGCGACCTTTGGCGAGGCCGGAAATGAATCGGTTTTTGATGATGTCCGCAAAAGGCATCGGCGCATTTACATCCGAAGCGGTTTGCAATGTGAGGTTAATATCCTTCAACCCCAGCGGAAAGCGGAATGCAACCGGCTCGTAAGTGTTGCTGGCGACGAGCTTACCATAATTCTGGAAAATCGGTGCGGCGAACAGGGTCGACGTCAGCATTTCGTAAATGCTTTGTCGTGAAATACCGTTCTTTTCGGCCATTGTAAATGCCTCGCCCATCATTTCGAGGCTGCACGCGATCATAAAGTTACCGGCAAGCTTGATCACATTCGCGGCTCCGGGGTCGTCGCCGAAATCAAAAACGCCTTTTACAAAACTTTGCACAATGGGCTTGATGCGTTCCTTTGCAGCCGCATTGCCCGAAAGACAGATGTTTCCCACCTTCGCGCGTACGGCTTCCGGACGGGCGAATATGGGTGCGCCCACATAATGCGCGCCATACCACTCATGTACCTGCGCAAGCTGGCGCGAGGTTTCGGGCGAAATGGTGCTCATGGAAATATGTATACCGTCTTTTCCGAGCTTTTCCACCAATTCCATCGAGAATATTTCTTCCACCGCGGCATCGTCGGCAAGTACCGAAAATACCAATCCGCCCGTAGTAATGGCGTCCATGGGGTTTTCTACAACGGTGGCGCCGAGTTTGGTCAATGGTTCCGCTTTGGCGGCTGTCCTGTTCCAGACGACCAGTTCATAACCTGCTTCGAGCAGGCTTTCAGCGATAGGAGTACCAAGGTTCCCGAGTCCGAGAAACGCAATTTTTTCCGACATAAATTACAGATTTAGATTTCAATTTAAACTTGAATGACACCCACATTGAATGCCTTCTCAATAGGCGCCTGATCGGCGGCTTTGATACCCTCCGAGATAATGCGCCGTGTTTCGACCGGATCGATAATGCCATCTACCCAAAGGCGGGCAGCGGCGTAGTAAGGAGATAATTCCTGATTGTAGCGATCGGTAATCTGGTTTAACAATTCCTTTTCCGCCTCCGGGGTGATCGTTTCGCCTTTGGCTTTCAATGTGGCGGTTTGTACTTGCAGCAAAGTCCGTGCCGCGGTGGCGCCGCTCATCACGGCCATTTGGGCCGTGGGCCAGGCGAATATCAGGCGAGGATCGTAAGCCTTGCCGCACATAGCGTAGTTGCCCGCACCGTAAGAGTTTCCAATGATGAATGTAAACTTCGGCACCACCGAATTGGCTACCGCATTCACCATTTTAGCCCCATCCTTGATAATGCCGCCCTGCTCGGCGCGGCTGCCTACCATAAAACCCGTCACGTCGTGGAAAAACACGAGCGGGATTTTCTTCTGGTTGCAGTTCATGATAAACCGCGCCGCTTTGTCGGCGGCTTCGGCGTAAATGACGCCGCCCATTTGCATTTCACCTTTCCCCGACCGCACCATTTTGCGCTGGTTCGCGACGATGCCCACAGCCCAGCCGCCCACGCGTGCGTAGGCGCATATGAGTGTTTTTCCGTAATCGGGTTTGTACTCGTCGAGCTCCGAGTTGTCCACAATGCATTCCAGGATGGGCAGTACGTCGTAAGGTTTCAGGCGGTCGGTGGGGAGGAGATCGTAAATTTCCTCTGGCTGGCGGGTAGGAGGCAGCGGGTTTTTGTAGTCAAAACCGGCGGAAAATGGTTTGCCGATTTTATCAATATGCCTTCTGATGGCGTCCAGACAGGATTTATCGTCGGAGAACTTGTTGTCCGTGACGCCGGAGATCTCGCAATGCATCGCTGCACCCCCGAGTGATTCCGTATCGATATCTTCGCCAATAGAGGATTTGACCAAATAGGGGCCGGCCAGAAACACGGAGCCGGTACCTTCGACTATGAATGCCTCGTCGGACATGATCGGCAGATAGGCCCCACCCGCTACGCAAGCCCCCATGATTGCCGAAATCTGAACGATGCCCATAGCCGACATTTGGGCATTGTTCCGGAAAATGCGGCCGAAATGTTCCTTATCCGCGAAAACTTCCGCCTGCATGGGCAGGTATACGCCCGCGCTGTCGACAAGGTAAATGACTGGCAGTCGGTTTTCCATCGCAATCTCCTGCGCGCGCAAATTTTTCTTCGCGGCTATCGGAAACCATGCACCCGCTTTCACGGTTGCGTCATTCGCGACGATCATGCATTGCCTTCCCGACACATAACCAATACCGGCTACCACGCCGCCCGACGGGCAGCCGCCCTCTTCTTCATACATTCCCTCTCCCGCGAATGCGCCTATTTCGAGGAAATCGGAACCTTCGTCGGTCAGGTAGGCGATCCTTTCGCGTGCTGTGAGCTTGCCTTTCTGGTGCTGCGCTTCGATTTTTTTTCTGCCCCCGCCGAGCTTGACCTGCTCGTACTTCCGATTCAGGATTTCGATGAGGTGTGGTAGGCTTTCCTGGCTGGTCATGATGATGAAGAATGGTGTGAATAATTGAAATGGGCTTATTTCAAATGTAAAAAGTCGTTTACCGGTAAGCAAACGACTTTCATATTTATTTAAAAATGTAAGGCCCTATTTAATGGTCGTGGCCGTGTCCAGCGGCGATTCGGCCGGCCCTTTGTCTTTTTTACCAAAAACAGAAACATTAATATAACGTTTCGGATGCTCGCGGAAGTTGGTGAGCAGCTTATTCATGCTGATCATCGTGCGATTGAGGTTGTTATATAATGTCTCGTCCTTCACGAGTTTGCCAGCGGTTCCTTTGCCCGATTCGACACTTGCCAGCAGGGTATGCAGCTCTTCGATCGTTTTCCGCGCGCTCGTTACGGTTTCGCCGAGGCGCAATGCATTCAGCGAATCGGCCAGTGTGCCGGTTTTGGCGAGCAGTGGTTTCAGTTCTTTTTCGGTTTCTACAAGCGATGTCGTCAGTTTGTTCAGGTTCGAGGTCATGGCCAGCAGGTTCGCCCGGTTTTCGGCGAGGAGCCCTTGCAGGCTGGTGCCTGTCTGATTATAATTTTTCAAAACCTGGTTCAGGATCAGCCCCGTTTCCTGAAAGCCGCCTACAACGAGATCGAGGTTCTTGATGAGCGAATCGGCATGGGAAACGAGCGGTAACGCCTTTTCCTGCAAAACAGCAGAAATACCCGACTCCTTCCGCGCTACCAGCGTGTCGCCATCCTTCATCGGTGCGCCGTTACCCATGGCAAGGTGGATCACCTTCCCACCGAGCAGCCCGCCGTCGGCGAGTACCGCGCCTGTTCCCTGAGGCACTACAATGCCTTTTTGGACATCGACGGTCACCAGCAAATGGTTCTGGCGGTTTTGAAGCAACCTGATTTCCTGCACCCGTCCCACATTCAAACCATTCAACAAAACGGGATTGGATACCGTCAGCCCGTCGATATTGTCGTAAACGACGTGGTATTTATATGTCCTGGAAAAAACGTCGGAACCTTTGAGGATATGAAAGCCGAAATACAGCATGACGATGGCGAGAATCGCCATAATTCCGACTTTTGCTTCTCTTGATAATTTCATGGACTATCTGTTTGACCTGCATTGACCGGCGCAGGCGTAATCGGTATTAAACTTCAGAATTCAGCGATTTTCAGGCTTAACACCAAAGTATCAAAAATTGTTTTGACAAATCAAAGCATTATGTGACCGGTTAGCTACCGGTCCATATCTTTTTTATACGCCATAAATGCCGAGTGAATGCATTTGGCTATTTCTTCCTGGCCTTCTTCCGAGCTCAGGTATTCCTCTTCGTCCGGTGACGACAGGAAGCCTGTTTCGATCAGTACGCTCGGCATTGCGCAGCGCCATAGCACAAGGAACCCGGCCTGCTTCACGCCCCGGCTTTCCCGTTCGGAGATCGACTGGAATTTCTTCTCGATCAGATCGGCGAAACGTAAGCTGCTGGAAATGAATGCACTCTGGTAATTGGCGAGCATAATGTGGGCCAGCGGCGAATCGGGATCGAAGCCTTTGTATTTCTGTTTATAATTGGTTTCCTGCAAGATTACCGAGTTTTCGCGTTTCGCAACTTCCAGGTTACCCTCGGTTTTGTGCAAACCCATGACGAACGTTTCAGTACCTCTCACGGACCTGGAACGGGGTGTGGCATTGCAATGGATAGAAATGAAAAGATCGGCGTTGTTGCGGTTGGCGAATGCGGAACGTTCGCCGAGTTCGATGAAGACGTCGGTAGAGCGCGTATAGAGCACCTTTACATCGGGCGTTTCTTCCTTGATTTTCTTACCGAGCTCCAAAGCTACGGCCAGCGCTACATCTTTTTCCTTGGTGTATTTGCCCCTGGTGCCGGGGTCTTTGCCGCCGTGACCGGCGTCTATCACAACTGTATTGACCTTGCTTCCCGATTTCACAGTAACCGGTTCTTGCTGAAAAACAAAGGCGACGCTAGCCAGCAGGAAACTTGCTACAATTACTAATTTAAGAAGTTTTAACATTATTTTTTAGTTGGGGCCTTACGCGAAAGGGGTTTCTCTGCTAATTTTGAAATTCGTTATGCAAAAATACGCTAATTGTTAGAACTGAAAAGAAAGGCGATTATTATATCGTCGGTAGTTGCGGCGTTTCTCCTGTTCAGCACTGTGGCATGTGTGCAGCAACGCTCCAAGGGTTCCGGGAAAAATCAGGGTAAGCTTAAAAGTTCGACTTCTGCAAAGCAATCAGCGGACTCCCTTCTTACAGTGCAAAAGCAGACGGGCGCGGACACTTCCCGCGCCGGGCAAGCCGGTGCGTCCGTTCCAAGAGGCGGTATCAATGCAGACAGTACGCTGGCGGGCAAAGGATTACCTGCAGACTCGACGGCGGCCGATACGCTTAAAAACCCCGACGATCTTGAAAATACCGTGGAATACACGGCCGAGGATTCCACGATTATGGACGCTGTTTTGAAGCAGGTGCATTTATATGGGAATGCAGAGGTGAACTACGGGACGATCAATCTCAAAGCCAACTATATCCGTCTGAACTGGGTTACCAACGAGGTTTACGCTGTCGGAACGTATGATTCCACGGCGAAGAAAATGGCGGGGGAACCTATTTTTCAGGACGGGCCGGAAACTTACAATACGAAAGAAATCCGCTATAATTTCAAATCTAAAAAAGCGCTGATCCAGGGCATCGTCACACAGGAAGGCGACGGTAACATCCGGGGCGAAAAAGTGAAAAAGGATACGGAAGGCAATTTCTACATCCGTCATTCGATTTACACAACCTGCAACCTGACGCACCCGCATTATTACATCAATGCGCCGAAGATCAAGATGGTGAACAAAAAGCAGGTGATTTCAGGTCCGTTCAACCTGGTTATCAGCGATGTTCCCTTGCCGATCGCATTGCCTTTCGGTTTTTTCCCGTTTCCCAAAAAGAAGGAAAACGGCACGAGCGGGATCATTTTCCCGACATATGGAGAGGAACCCAATGGCCGCGGGTTTTACCTGCGCGACGGCGGCTATTATTTCGCGATCAACGAGTACGTCAATGCGATCCTGACTGGTCAGATATATTCCAATGGAAGCTGGGGGCTTGGCGTGCAGTCGACGTATATCCGGCGCTACCAGTATTCGGGTAACCTTTCGTTGAGGTTCAACAGAAACAAGCCGAGCGACGAGCTGCAAAAACTTCTCAAAATAGGCGGTACCAACGATTTCAGCATCGTGTGGTCCCATGCCCCCAAACCGCGTGGAAATTCCCAGTTTTCGGCGAATGTGAACGTGAGCAGCAACACCTATAACCAGCAACAGGAATTTAATGTAAACAAATATACATCCAACGTAGCGAGTTCCTCGGTTCAGTACAATCGCACATTCGGGCAATATATGCGTGCGGCCGCGTCCCTGCGCGTGAACCAGAACTTCGGGCAGATCAACCCGAGGACTCAACGACGTGAGAACGGCAAGACCAACGTTTCTTCCGATTTCAGTTTCGGTGTGAACCAGATCGCCCCGTTCGCATTGAAGGGTGGTCGCGGGCGGTGGTATGAAAGCTTCCGGCTCGGTCTGGATTTTAGTGGAAATTACGCATTGGCCAATGCGCTGACGGCCGTAGATACTTCTTACAGCAGGCTGGGTTTTGTGGTGACCGACGCGAAAATTGATACCAGCCGCCTCAATAAGACAAAAATCGTTTCTTTCAACCTGAATAACCTGCCGGACATGCTCAAAGATGCGCAGTTTACCGGCCGGTACAGCCTTCCCATATCCCTTCCCAACTTCAAAGTCCTTCGTTTTGTGAATATTACGCCGAGCATGTCGCTGTCGGGTGAAGTATTTACCAAACAATACCGCTACACCAAAACGGGGCGCGATTCGATCCGGATCGATACTTTGAACAAGGTCGGAACGGAGTATTCCTACAATTTCGGTGCGGGGATGAACACCCGTTTTTACGGGACATTCTTCTTTGGCGGAAAGCGGCTCGAGGCGATCCGGCATACGGTGATCCCCTCCGTTTCATTTACCTATACACCGGACTTTACCGGTGATGCATTCGGTTTTTACGAGCGTATCCAGGTCACCAACCGGAAGGGCGAGGTGCGCGACCTGTCGCTTTCCCGGTTCCGCGGGGTTAGTTCCGGTGCTGGTAACGGCCGGGCTTCGAGCGTGATTTCGTTCAGTTTGAATAACTCGTTTGAAATGAAGCTCAAAACGAAGAGCGACACGGCTGCCCAACAGTTTGAGAAAGTGTCGCTGCTCGACAACCTGAGCATCGGGGGGGAGCTATAACCTGCTGGCCGACTCCCTGAACCTTTCCAATATTACCGTCAATGCGAACGCTCGGATCGGGCGGAACCTGAACCTCAACTTTAATATGAACCTGGACCCGTACACTTACGTGGCCAATCCGAATGTTACCGGGAATCAGATTGGTACAAAAATTAATAAGTATGCGGTCACATCGGGCCAGGGGCTTGCCAATTTGCAGAGCCTCGGGTTTACATTGGGAACCAGCTTCTCTCCCAAAAGCGGTTCATCCGGTAATACCAGCAATAGCAATAATAACCAACTGAACCCGAACGACCCGAATGCCGCTGCGAAAAAGGAGGCTATGGAGTTTGTAAAGCAGAATCCCGATTTGTATGTGGATTTCAATATCCCCTGGAATGTGTCGCTGAACTATAACTTCGGAATGACAAAGACAGGTCTTTCCAAAGCAACGATCATCCAGGCTGTGCAGGCAACGGGCGACCTTAGCTTATCCAAAAATCTCAAAGTAACTCTCAGCACCGGTTTCGATTTTGTAGCTTTCGAGCCAACCATCACGCAGATAGGCCTCGCGCGCGACCTGCATTGCTGGGACATGTCGTTCAACTGGACGCCATTCGCCGGCAGCGCCGCACGTGCGAGCAATTACAATTTCACATTGAAAGTGAAATCCGCGATCCTGCAAGACCTGAAAGTGACCCGCCGGCGGTCGTTCTACGACAGATCCGCTTATTGATCGGGAGAAATATTGCAACAAAAAATGGCCGTCCCAAACCGGAGCGGCCACTGCAAATGCTTTATGGTTACCCTTACTTCGAAGACGGTTTCGCAGCTGCTTTCGGAACCACTTCCCCGTTCAGGTAAAGCGTAATCGAGCCACCTTCGGTGTTGCTGAAAACAGTTACAGGCTTGTTGAAGGGCCCTGCCGCGGCAGCATTGAAAGTAGCCTTTACCGAACCGGTTTTACCTGGAAGTACCGGCTCTTTCGACCATACAGGTGTAGTACATCCGCATGAAACGGTTACGTTCGAAAGGATTACAGGATCAGTACCTGTGTTGGTAAATACAAACTCGTGCGTAACAGGAGTGCCTTGTGGTACTTTGCCGAATTTGTGTGTTTCTTCCTTGAATTTCAGAACACCTTTCTGTGCAAAACTTACGGTGGTCAGCCCGAGGATCAATACCAGCGCTGAAAAGAATACTTTCATAGTTGTAACTATACTTTAAGTGGTGAAAAAACTTATTGCTAAACAAGATTAACGCTTAAAAAGTTAAATATAATAATCATTAACCAATATTAACAATGCCCCAAAAGTAGGTGCTGCGGTGCACGGGTTATTATTTTCCTGCATAATTTTGGCTTGCATTCAAAAAAACGTAATTTAACTAACGGATTAAAACCCGTGATTTTTGCTTATGCTTCAAAATGATAGTTTGACCGGTTCCAGTGTTTTGAGTAAAGAAGATATTATCGACGATTATCGCCTCGCATGCGAGAGTCGGCAGGTAAGTTTGCTGGGAAGGAAGGATACGATGGGCGGCCGTTCTAAATTCGGGATTTTTGGAGATGGCAAAGAAGTAGCGCAAATTGCACTTTCCAAAGCATTTCAACCGGGCGATTTCCGCTCGGGATATTATCGGGACCAGACCATCGAAGCGGCGGTAGGGAATCTCACCTGGCAGCAATTTTTTGCCCAGATGTATGCTCATGCCGATCTGGAACATGAGCCGAACACAGGCGGGAGATCCATGAACGGCCATTTCTCGACGCGCTGGGTAGATGAAAACGGTGATTGGCTCGATCAGACAAAATTGCACAATTCCGTTTGCGACATTTCGTCCACGGCTGGCCAGATACCCCGTTCCGTCGGCCTCGGATACGCTTCCAAATTATACCGTGAAAACCCCGATTTGCATCATATGACCACTTTTTCCCGCCAGGGAAATGAAGTCGTGTTTGCAACGATCGGCGACGCTTCCACCTCACAAGGAATGTTCTGGGAAGCGATGAATGCGGCGGGGGTCTTGCAGATCCCGCTGGTCGTTTCGGTGTGGGACGATGGCTATGGAATTTCGGTTCCGGTTGAATATCAGACTACGAAAGGAAGCATTTCGAAGGCATTGGCAGGCTTGCAGCGGAATGAGGATGGTGAAGGGATTGAAATCCTGACGGTAAATGGTTGGGATTATCCAGCGCTGGTGGAAACTTATCAGAAGGCTGCAAAAATGAGCCGGGAAGAGCACGTTCCGGTGCTTGTACATGTAACGGAACTTACTCAGCCCCAAGGGCATTCGACCTCCGGCTCACACGAACGCTACAAATCGAAACAACGTTTGCTCTGGGAACGCGAGCACGATTGCAATGCCCGCTTCCGTGACTGGATTCTTAAAAACGGTTATGCGACCGACGAGGAACTTGAAGAAATTGAACGCGAAGCCAAAGACAAGGCCCTTCGCGAGCGCAATGCTGCATGGCAGGCTTACCGGAAAGAACTGGATGCCGAATACAGCGACACGA
The DNA here is from genome assembly GCF_040448675.1 of Dyadobacter sp. 676. Classification (NCBI taxonomy): domain Bacteria; kingdom Pseudomonadati; phylum Bacteroidota; class Cytophagia; order Cytophagales; family Spirosomataceae; genus Dyadobacter; species Dyadobacter sp. 676. The sequence goes on from NZ_CP159289.1 coordinate 3,304,008, forward strand.
TCCGGCTCTTGCAGGCGGTAGCGGGCGGCAGTTCTTTCGCGGCCGAAGTCAACAGCGCAATTCTCGAACTTCAAAAAACCTATCTGCCTGTGCGCAGGGACATGATTGCCATCGTGCGTAGGGTTTTGAGGATTATCGGAAAAGAAGAAAACCCCCAGAAATATGCCTTGCAACAGTTTTTGCAAGGAAACCTGAAAGCTAACAGGGAGCGTTTCAATACGCACCTGTATAGCGAAACCAAATACTCGCCAATGCTGGTCAAGCCTGTAAGCCCCGTGTTTTCGGACGACAGCCCTGCGGTGGACGGCCGCGAAGTGATACGTTCCTACTTCGATGCGTTGTTCGAAAAGGACCCGCGTGTGGTGGCTCTCGGCGAAGATATCGGCCTTATCGGCGATGTGAACCAGGGCTTCGCCGGATTGCAGGAGAAATATGGCGAAGTCCGCATCACCGACACAGGAATACGCGAAACGACCATTATAGGCCAGGGAATAGGTATGGCGATGCGCGGCTTGCGCCCGATTGTCGAAATACAATATTTCGATTATATCTATTACGCATTGGCAACGCTTACCGACGACCTTGCATCACTCCGTTACCGGACGGCAGGCGGCCAGCGGGCGCCGTTGATTATCCGCACGAGAGGGCATCGCCTGGAAGGAATCTGGCATTCGGGATCTCCTATGGGCACGATGCTGAGCAGTTTGCGCGGTTTGCATGTGATCGTGCCGAGAAACTTTACACAGGCGGCCGGTTTTTATAATACTCTGATGAAAGGCGACGATCCGGCGCTGATTGTTGAACCGTTGAATTCGTATCGGCAAAAAGAAATTTTGCCGGACAATGTGGGCGAATACTGCATTCCTTTGGGGCAACCCGAAATTTTGAGGGAAGGAAATGACCTTACGGTTGTTACTTATGGCTCAATGTGTCGTATAGTAATGGAGGCCGCTTCTCAATTGCAGCAATCAGGCATCGAAGTTGAAGTCATCGATGTGCAGACACTTCTGCCTTTCGATGTCGACAACCGGATAGTGGAGTCCATTAAAAAGACGAACCGGGTCGTTTTTGCCGATGAGGATTTACCCGGAAGCGCATCGGGTTTTATGATGCAACAGGTTTTGGAAAAGCAGCAGGCTTACCGCTGGCTCGATTCGGCACCGGTAACCATTGCTGCGAAAGATCATCGCCCGCCTTACGGGTCGGACGGCGACTACTTCTCGAAGCCGAATATGGACGACATTTTTGAAACTGTTTACGAAATCATGCGAGAAGCGGCACCAGATAAATATCCGGAGCTGTTTAACGTATGATCTTATGTATCGTTCAAAAGGTAAAAGAATTTTAGACATTCTACTGGCGGCAACGGGGCTGATTACCTCGTTGCCGTTTTTTATGGTCCTGCCGCTGTGGTTATGGGTTCATTTTAAAGGCAGCCCGTTTTTTTTGCAAAAGAGGCCCGGGTTGAACGGAAAGCTTTTTTACGATTCTGAAATTCAGGACGATGTATAGCGACGGGCGGCCGCTCACGTTAACCGGAAAGCTGGTCCGCCGTTCGTCGCTGGACGAGCTGCCGCAGTTCTGGAATGTGCTACGGGGCGATATGAGTATCGTCGGCCCGAGGCCGCTTTTGGCGGAATATCTTCCATTATACAGCGTTGAACAACGCCGGAGGCATACGGTGAAACCTGGTATAACCGGTCTGGCGCAGATCAACGGCCGGAATGCGCTGACCTGGGGCGAAAAGTTCGGATACGATTTGCATTATGTCGATAACCTGTCGTTCCTGCTGGATCTACGGATTATCGGCGCCACGGCGCTAAAAGTGCTTTCGATGCGGAAAAAGAATGGTTGCGGAGTCGAAACAAGATCATTCAACGGAAACACGATATGCTGATTTACGGTGCGGGCGGCCACGCAAGGGTTATTTTGAGCATTTTACGGACTATCGGGAAGCAGGTCAGCGGCATATTTGACGATAACTGGCAAAACATACCGGTGCTGGCGTCGCACCCGGTACGTAAGTACCAGCCTACATTTGATTCAGAAGAACAGCTGATCGTCGCTATTGGCGACAATCAGGTACGTAGGCGGGTAGCGTCGGGCGTAATCCATTCTTTTGGGCAGATAGTCCATCCCGCTGCGATCGTTGACTCGTCGGTTTCCATCGGGCCGGGTGTTGTAATAATCCATAATGCGGTTATTCAGGCCGGTTGTTGCATTGGAGACCATGTTGTAGTCAACACTGGAGCGATTGTCGACCATGAATGTATCCTTGAAGATTTCGTCCACGTGGGTCCCGCGGCAGTGCTTTGCGGCGGTGTGCGTGTGGGCGAATGTACACTCGTCGGAGCGGGAAGCGTTGTGGTTCCCGGCGTGCGTATCGGGCGGGAATGCCTGATCGGCGCAGGCAGCGTAGTGGTCCACGATGTGCCAGACCATACACGGATAGCGGGAAATCCGGGGAAAATCATTTTATAAAAAACACACTATGTCTTACAAAATCTATTTGTCGCCCCCGCATATGAGCGGGCGCGAGATGCGGTACATTCAAGAGGCATTTGATAGCAACTGGATTGCGCCGGTGGGGCCGAATATCGATGCTTTTGAGGAAGAGCTATGTCGTTACACCGGCAGCAAACATGCATTGGCGGTATCGTCCGGCACTGCGGCGCTGCATCTGGCATTGCTGGCATTGGGCGTCGGAAGGGGCGATATTGTCCTTTGCCAATCGCTCACCTTCGTGGCGACCGCGAATCCGGTCAGGTATGTAGGCGCGACGCCGGTTTTTATCGACAGCGAACCGGTAACCTGGAATATGTGCCCTAACGTGTTGGAGGAGGCTATTCGCCATTACGAGCACAAAGGAATAAGGCCCAAAGCGATAGTCGTGGTACATTTGTACGGAATGCCGGCGATGCTTGATGAAATCATGTATTTAAGCGGGAAATATGCTATTCCATTGATTGAGGATGCGGCAGAAGCATTAGGTTCGGAATATCGCGGCAGGAAGGTGGGAACTTTCGGGGATATCGGCATTCTTTCCTTTAACGGAAACAAAATTATTACCACATCGGGCGGTGGCGCGATGCTTTCAAATGACGTGCGGCACATTGTAAGAGCGAAATTTCTCGCCACACAGGCGCGCGAGGCTACCCCTCACTATGAGCATCACGAAGTTGGATACAATTACCGGATGAGCAATGTGTGCGCGGGAATAGGGCGAGGGCAACTGGAGGTGATTGAGGAGAGGGTAACGCAGCGAAGGACTAATTTTCAGTTTTATCAACATGCTTTAAATGATGTCCCGGGCAACAGCTTTCAAAAGGGCATTGCTGGCGCACTTTCGAACCGCTGGCTGACAAGCTCTGTTCGCGGGAGGCGGCAAAATAACCCCTTTTCAGATTCAAAATGCACTTTCAGCGGAAGGTATCGAATCACGCCCGATCTGGAAACCAATGCATTGCCAGGAAGCATACAAAACGCTGCCCCGGTTTGGACGCAGCGTTTCGGAGAAATTATTTGAATGGGGAATCTGTTTGCCGTCGGGTTCAAATCTGGGCAAATCGTCCCTGAGGCAAGTTTCTGCCATTCTTTCGGGTCTGTTTGGACGATGATCGCGGATAAAGTTGCGAGTTTACCGGCTACTAAAAAAGCAGCCCCCGCAACGAAGGCTGCTTTTTAGTATTCAGAGAATCCTCTAGGGCAATATCTCTATTTCGAATTGAAGCGGAGAATAAGGCGGTATTACTTTACTGCCGTTTTTACCATAGCCAAGCGCGGAAGGAAAAATAACAATAGCTTTTTCTCCCTTTCTCATTTTTCTGATTGCACGGTCGAAGCCAGGCACGGTGTTAGCGCTGCCCGTAATGAAGCTGGCATTGGTACTTTCGTCGAATTTAGTGTCATTCAGGAATTTGCCTACATATTTGACGTTCACCGCTTTACCAGCACCGATAGTGTCGCCGGTCACCGTGTTGGCCCTGATTATCACCAAATTATCCGGTGTTCTGTCGGAAACCGTGAAACCCTTTTTGGTGATGAATTCATTTATTTGCTGAACTTCCGTGCGTGTCTTGATAAACTCCAGTTCAAGGCGGATAACGGAGTAAGCCGGAATGTTAACGCGGTCGACGTTACCGAAAGCCAGGTAGAAAGGAATCAGGAATGTGACTTTTTCACCGGTTCTCATTAAAAATATCGCACGTTCGAGGCCTGGAAATACCGTATAACCGAGAGCGGGAAAACTGATCGAAGAGTCTTTCTCGACAGTCAACACTTTACTGCCATCCAGCAGATATCCGGTCAATTTAACGGTAGCCGCGTCTCCAACCTGGGTTCTTACGCCCGACGGGTTGGATTTTCGAATGATATAGTACATACCGCTGCTATCTCTGACGGCTTTCGACCCAAGGCTGTCTGCTGCGATAAACGCTTGTATTTGAGTCTCGTTTTCGGCGATTTTCTCTTCATCCTTATTGTCCGAATTCATACATCCGGACAGCCCGACCACCAATGCGAGCAACGTGCACCACAGCAAATTAATACGCTTCATTTCTTTTGTAAGTAATTAATGGGATAGTTTTAGTTTCAGGGTAGACGCCCCGTGGACGGAATTGGTTGTAATCAGGAATGAAAAACGTCGATTTTTACATTTTTTTCAAAGTATCTGCAAAATGGCGACAGCGGGCACTGGAAGCATTGCGGGTTACGTGCGGTGCATACATAACGCCCGTGCAGGATCAGCCAGTGGTGCGCTTTGTGGATCAAATGCTTCGGAATGTGCGTCACGAGCTCCCGCTCCACGGCCAGGGGCGTTTTAGCGGTGAGCGGAACGAGGCCCAGCCTTCGCGATACCCTGAAAACGTGCGTGTCGACAGCCATAGCCGGCATACTGAAAATCACCGATGCGATTACATTAGCGGTTTTCCGGCCCACGCCCGGCATTTTCTGGAGGTCTTCCACCGTGGAAGGAACTTCCGAATGGAACTGTTCAACCAGCATGCGGGCCATTCCTACCAGATGTTTCGCTTTATTGTTCGGATAAGAAATGGAGCGGATATAGGTGAACACTTCTTCGGCATTGGAAGCCGCCAGGGACTCGGGGTCCGGAAAGCGTTCAAAAAGTTTGGGGGTAACCATATTTACCCGCTTGTCGGTGCATTGCGCCGACAGGATTACGGCGACCAGCAGTTCATACGGGTTGGAATAATGCAGTTCGGTTTCCGGTTCGGGGAAATTCTGGGTGAAGTATTCCAGAAAATGTTTATAGCGTTCTTTTCTTTGCATAATAGTATTACGGTCCTGCGAAGGGATGGGTTCCTACGCAGAAAAATCTGATTGAACCGGCGCACTGGCCGCTTCATCTTAAAATAATGACAATTTCCAGCTAACGGATCGATAGCTGGAAATAAAAAAACCTGCCGACTCACCTTAGAACAGGAGTGCGGCAGGCCTTTTAGAAGAGAATTGTCGCGAATATCTGAAAACCTCTGAAACCACTTTTTCGGAAGGAGTCCGCGTGATTTTATTCATCTGATTCCGGATTTCCAGGGAATCGAGATAAAAGTTCATCAAGTTATCGTCAAGTGCGAGCGCCTCAACAATCTGTTCATTTTCATTCTCAGTTGTTTCGGCATATAAATACCTTACAACATCATCGTAAGTAAAGGTTTTTGTCATACTGTGGGGCACGTTGGTTAAATTGCTTACGCAGGTTTATCAACGCGTAACGCATCCTTCCCAATGCCGTATTGATACTCACACCGGTGGCATCCGCAATTTCCTGAAAACTCATGTCCTCGTAATGGCGCATGATCAGCACTTGCTTCTGCACGTCGGGCAACCGCTGGATCATCTCCCGCAGCTGCTCATGTGTTTCCTGACGAATCTGGATCGACTCAACGGAATCTTCCGAAAAATCCAGCGTGTTGAAAACACTGCTCCCATCTTCGAACACTACATTGGGGTAGCGCTTATCGCGTCTGAAATAATCAATGGCGAGGTTGTGTGCGATTCGTATAATCCATGGCAGGAACTTACCTTCGTCGTTGTATCTACCACTCTTAATCGTGTCAACGGCTTTGATGAATGTATCCTGCAACAAATCTTCGGCTACATATTGATCCTTGACAATCAGATAAATAGTGGTGTATATTCTCGACTTGTGGCGCTGAACAAGCTTTTCGAAAGCCTTCTCATTGCCCCGGATATACAATGTTACCAACTCACTGTCGCTAACTTGGACTTTCTCCATTTTACTATTCGATTTAGTTAACGTAGAGCAGTTCGTCGATATTGTTTCTCCTTTCTTGTTTGGTGAAATTTCAGATGTGACTTTTCGGTATTTCGAATTATACGAATCAAAGAAATAGATTTGGAAAATAATTTGCAAATGTTTGAGTTTCTTTTTGCAGAAAAATTATTTCCCGTTAACAGATGTTAACAAGTGGTGCATGTTTTTAGCACCCGGCGTTCGTTGAGGCACAAGCGTTGGGCGATTAAAATAAATAATAGAACTTAACGAATAATTTACGACACGACTGTCGATTTAGGTCGAATTTGGTTCCGCAAGCTCTACTTTTTTCAGTCACATGTCGTAATTTCACTTTTCTTATAAAAATTGAATTTTTCTCAGATGAGATACAAGCATATCTTCTTCGATCTCGACCATACACTTTGGGATTTTGAAAGAAATTCTTCGGAGTCGCTCGAAGAGATTTTCCATCAACACGAACTGACAAGGTATGGAATTACATCCTGTGAGGATTTTGTGTGCTCCTTCCTTAAAATTAATACCGCTTTGTGGGATGCTTTCGACAGGGGCCAGTTGCACCATAGCTATATACGCGAGAACAGGTTCAGAATGGTTTTTGAAGAACTGGGCGCGGAATGCCCGCCCGATCATACGGAAATTGGTGAACTCTACCTCCGGTCCCTTCCCGATAAGAAGCATTTGCTGGATGGCGCGCTGGATTTGCTCAATTACGTGGCGGCGGCCGGTTACGGAATGCATATTATTACAAATGGCTTCAATGAAGTCCAGGCAAGGAAAATCGCGAGCTCCGAAATAGGGCATTTTTTTGACAACGTTGTGACTTTCGAAACGGCTAATGCCAAAAAGCCGGACCGGAAAATTTTTGAGTTTGCATTGCACACCGCACAAACAACCGCAGAGGAGAGCCTGATGGTGGGTGACAACTGGATTGCGGACATCCTCGGCGCCAAACAAGTGGGGATGGATACCGTTTACCTCAACCCGGCCGGTTTGCAGTTCGATGAGAAACCGACCTATGATATCCGGCGGTTGGAGGAACTGATGCTGGTGCTCTGATTCGATAATTTTCAGGCAGGGTCGGTTTCGTAGTACCGGATGTTCTTTTCTTTTAAAAACTGCTTGATCACATCCACGTGCACGCATTGCCCGACATTCAGGAAAGGGTAGTTGGAAACTTTCTTCCGGTGGCCGTCTATTGTTACTTCCCGGTTGACCTGGTCAAAACCGAGGTGGAGGTGCCGCGTGGAGCTCTGCATGCCGTAAATAATGCCACCGGGGTCAAACAACGGGCCGCCGCTTTGTCCGCGTAACCCGGGCGTGCTCATTTCAATGCCCACGATTTCATTGTTGTCGCCGATATGTCTGGTAATGATGCCGTCGATGGGAAAGCTAGGAGTCTTGATTTTCCCTTCGGTCGTCCATTCGATGTCGGCAGTATTTTTGTTGTACCGGTAATTGGTGAATTCGGGAAACGGGTAACCCAACCTGCACAGATACCTTCCTTGTCGGACCAGCCGTGAATCTTTCAGGAATTGGGCATGGCCCTGGTATTGCTTCACCTCGTAGTTCCTGAAGTGGATAATGGCCAGGTCCTGTGTAGGATGCAGATGGATCGTTAGCCCCTTGTATGCCGATACGCAATGGATAAAATTGAAAAGTATGCGGATCGGGCTGCCAGGTGTGATTTTGTATTTCGTTTCAAGCAGATTACGTTGCGTGCCGAAGCCCGGGTCTTTTTCGAACTTGCGCAGCTCTCCTTTGAATTTCAGATAGTTTTCATAAATGCTGTTGGCATAAAGTATTTGCCTCGCCACATGCCGGCAGGTTACTGCGAAGCCGTCTTCGTTTACAAAGAACAAGGTCGCTGTGCCGGGTACGATATCGCTCCCTGCATAGTAACGTATGATAAAATGGACCGGGCGGGTGAACTGATCTATTTTTTCAATAGCATCAACAAACATAAAAAACTGGTCGTAGCCGCATGTACTAAGGATGGGTAAAAGGAACCAGTGCCTCCGTCTGGTCCCAGCTCAGGACCATATTGACACCGTTGGGGATCTCTTCGAAGTAAATATGGAATACTTCCTGAACAGCAGGCCGGATACGGATGGGTACTTCCACGTTCATGACATTCTTGCCGTCATTATATTCCGTACCCCATTGCCCTGTTTCCGAATTCAGGATGATTTTCCAGCTGCTTTGCCCCGGAACAGAGAAAAGCGAATAAGACCCAGCTTTAACGGGCTTTCCGCCCATAATTACGTCTTTTTCGAATTCGATTACCGTTGCCTCGTTAGCGCCTGTACGCCAGACCTTGCCATAGGGAAGCAGCGCTTTATCCTGCTCCCGGCCGAAAATCAAGCGACCTTTTTTACTCGGTTGGCCATATGATACCCTGATTTTAATACCATTAGCGCTGGTCTCCGCAACAGCTTCGGGGCTGAACGATTTCGTGTATTTTCTAACTCCCCAAAAGCCTGCCAATGCGACGATAATCAAGGCAAAAACAATCAGCAGAATTTTTTTCATATAATCAGGGACAAAAGATTTTGTAGAAAGTATAACTCACCGAAAGGCGCACATAAAAATAGGTGTCTTTTACGGAAGGATCGCCCTGTTGGAACTTGTCCGTGGAAGTCGGATCGCCACCCAGGTTGTCGAGGTAATCGGTGAAAGTTTTTCGGGTGCCGTATTCCAGCCCGATATTCCAGGGACGGCGGATCTGGTATTTGATCCCGACACCGTAAGGCAGGACAATGCCGGATGTTTTGTATGCGCTCGTCTGGATATTCGGGTCAAATTTGTTAAGCCCGATACCTCCGAAAACATACGGACTCCAGTTGACGGCGAAACGGCGGTCGTGGTAATTCAGAAAGTTGTATTCCGCAACGGCGCTTCCCTCAAATACGGTAGTCCTGAACGACATATTCCGGACTTGCTGAAACGGATCGTCGCTGTGTTTGTCGTCGGCACCGATAAAACCGCCTGCTATTTCGGCACGGAGCGACAAAGCCTGATTGGGGTTATACCGGAAAAAAAGGCTTCCGGCCGGCTTGAAAAAACGGAAACGAAAAGTAGGTGAAATATCCCCCCGGTAGTTGAAGCCTCCGACGCCCGCACCAATCTCCACCCGCTGAGCGAGTGCATGTGGGCTCGCAGGAAAAAAACAAATACCTGCCAGCAGCATTGCCGGCAAGTATCTCCGCCACGATGGCCGGCCATTCAAATGTTTGAAAGTATATTTCAATGCGGTAAGTCAATTATCTCAGTGGCGGACATTTCACTTGCGAAGGCAGCATATAATGAATATGGATCATGCCGAAAAGGTATGCGTCCTTCTGGGTAGGGCTGTTGCCACGGGCGGTGCCGGGTGCCGCAAAGCCCACCTGTTGCAGCGCTTGCATGGGATTACTGTTGTCGACTGTGGGGTAGTTTACCTGCATGAAGTTCCTGATGCCCTCCGTGCGGTCTACGCCTTTACGAACCGCAAATTGCTCTGCGGAGCGGTTTGCCATATGAGCTGCCAGGGGGTCGTCGGCAAACAGAGCGGGGTCGGCATAGTTCCCATGGGCGTCGTCGAGGTAATCGGTGAACGTTTTACGATAGCCCAGTTCCGCGGAAATATCGAATTTGGAATTGATTTTATACCGAACTCCTATGCCAACCGGGATAGCGAATTGGACCAGTGAATATGGCTTGGCATAACCCTCATTACCCTGTCCTTCGGTGCCCAGCGGCTGTAATTTTACCCAGTCGCCTTTCAGTGAGTCGAGCGCTTTGGGGTTGTGCGCGGTAAGCGCGACGCCCGCGAACAGGTATGCGCCCAACTGCGGGCGACGGTCGTAGCTGCGGTTGTCCGGAGTGAGTTTGTAAATACCCTGGACGGAGAATTCCTTCAAATCATTGCGGAAATGCAGGTTCCGCGCGTAAAAGATGCTGGTCTGATGTTTCGAATCGCGGTTCATGATGTAATCGTCGCCGGCGATCCGGGCGTAAATAAAGCTGGCGCGTGCGGCCAGCCGTGGCGTAAAGTGGCGTGTGTAGTTCCCGCCGACACTCCAGCGGATCATTTTAAAGGTAGAGGCCAGCGGGCGGCGATAGGGAGCGAGGTCGCCGTAATAACTGGAAGTACCAATACCAAAACCTGCCGTAGAATAAGGAACGAAGAAGCCTCTGCTTTGCGCTTTAACGCCCTTTCCAGGCAGTAAAAGCCCTAAAATCAGGGTCATAGCCAATGCTCCGGATACTCTTCTCAAGTCGAAATTTCTACGCATTTTCAGATCGATTTTTTTGCAAAAATAGAATAGTTGTTGGTTTTCTTCAGGATGCAACACCATTTCAACGATTTTAATAATGTTTTATTTGTGTGGATATGATTTTTTAGGAACGACGAAGAGGAGCAGTACTAAAAGATTGCGAATAAGCGTTTGAAACCGCACTTATGCAAACGTTTTGGCTGGAAACGAGGCAAAACTTCACTATCATTGCGTACTCAAAAAGCGCCACAAAAAATGATTTCGAGTAATCAGTTAAGGTTTGCCTACTCCCCTCAGAAACGGTTCAGTTTTCCCGATATTCATTGCGACGACAAGGAAACCCTGCTGATCCTCGGGCAGTCGGGCAAGGGAAAAACAACATTGCTGCACCTGCTGGCCCTGTTGCTGGAACCCGAATCCGGCGACGTCGTAATCGCAGGCAAGTCGGTGAAAAACCTGACGCCGCGGGAAATCACAGCCACACGGGCCCGGAATATCGGCATTATCTACCAGCGGCCGCATTTCGTAAGTTCACTTTCGGTGATGGACAATATTCTGCTCTCCAACTACCTGGCCAACCGGAAGGAAGACCGGCAAAAGGCACGCCAACTAGCCGAACAACTGGGTTTTGCCGACCATCTTTCGAAGAAAACAAACCAGCTGAGCCAGGGCGAGCAGCAGCGGGTGAGCATTGCACGGTCCTTGATGAACAATCCGAATATTATTCTGGCCGACGAGCCGACCTCCAACCTCGACGACGACAACTGCCAGCGGGTGATCCAGTTGCTGAAAAAACAATCGGCGCAAATCGGGGCGAGCCTGGTGGTGGTCACCCACGACCAACGCCTCAAGGATGAATTCTCTAACCAGGTCTTTCTGTAAAAAACAGCGCGACGGCTTTGCCGCTGCCCGCGCAAAACCCTTTTCCGAATGAATCTTTTCAAGATCAGCCTCGCCAATCTCCGTGAAAAAAAGCTCAACAGTTTTTTGAGCGCCCTGCTGCTCACCCTCGGTATCGGTATGATTTCCCTGCTTTTACTGCTGAACAAGCAGCTCGACGAGCAGTTCAAGCGCAATCTGAAAGGCATTGACATGGTGGTAGGCGCAAAAGGCAGCCCTTTACAGGTGATCCTTTCCAGCATTTACCAGATCGACGCGCCTACCGGTAACATTCCTTTGGCGGAGGTAAACGCATTGCGCAAAAACCCGTTCGTGAAAACGGTAATCCCGCTTTCGATGGGCGACAATTACCAGGGCTTCCGCATTCTGGGAACGACTCCGAAATATGTCGAGCATTTCAATGCAGAACTGGCCGAAGGACATTTATATAATGCTTCGATGGAGGTGACGATTGGCAGCAAAGTGGCGCGGGATTCCAAACTGAAAATCGGCGACCAGTTTTCCGGTTCGCACGGGCTGGATTCGGAGGGAGAGAAGCATGAGGACAAGAAATACAAGGTAGTTGGCATATTTAAGCCGAGCGGCACCGTCGTAGATCAGCTGATTATCACCCGGCTTTCGAGCGTTTGGGACATTCATGAGCATTCTGATGAAGCAAAAAAAGCCCCCGCTGTCGCGGAAGTCGAGCATAGCGACGGCCAAACGCATGTCGACCCGGAACCGGACGAGGAAGGTAAGGACGTGACCAGCGCATTGATCCAGTTCCGGAATCCGATGGGCTTGATGACGATCCCGCGGCATATCAATGAAAATACATCTATGCAGGCTGCATTACCGAGTATAGAAATCAACCGCCTGTTTTCGCTATTAGGCGTTGGCATCGAAACGTTACGCACACTGGCCCTGATCATTATTTCGATCGCCGGTGTCAGCGTTTTTATTTCTCTCTATAATTCGTTGAAAGACAGGAAATATGAAATGGCGCTAATGCTTTCCATGGGCGCGACGCGCACGAGGCTCTTCCTGATGTTGCTGATCGAGGGGTTATCGCTCGCTGTAATCGGCTTTTTTTGCGGGTATTATGGCCAGCCGCGTCGGTTTGTGGATATTTTCAAAATCGGCGGAGCAGGACTTTCATTACTCGCTGGGCAAATTCGCATTGTTGCCGGAGGAAATCTATCTGTTTTTCGGCGCCTTGGCGATCGGCGTGGTGGCGGCCGCATTACCGTCGCTCGGTATTTACCGCCTGAATATCTCGCGGACACTGGCGGAGGAATAATAATGTGTGTAAATTTGTTAAACCGGTACAAATCATTGAAATACAAAATTGAATACTGATGAAATCTGTCAAAATCAGCATATTGTTCCTTTGCATAGTCTCATTGTTCGCCTTCAAACCGGCTATTGAGCCGGTAAAGCTGACTTGGGAAACCCTGCGGGACGTCACTTTCAAAAAGAAATGGTATGCCGAGGAGTCGATTTATATGCTGCACCCGACGTTTGGCCCGAGCGTACAGAAGCTGAAAGGGCAGCAGGTTACCATTACCGGCTATATCCTGCCGGTTGATTTGGAGGCCAATTTGTACGTGCTCTCCGCATTTCCGTTCAGCGCGTGCTTTTTCTGCGGCGGCGCAGGCCCGGAAACGGTAATGACCCTAAATTTCAAGAAAAAAGACGGCAGAAAGTTCAAAACCGACGAGCGCCTTACTTTTACAGGTACATTGAAGCTCAACGCCGATGATATTTACCAGATGAACTACATCCTGGACGGCGCCGAGATTGCGAAATGATCAGACGCCGATCAGACGCCAGACTCCCGAGATAAAGAACAGTACAAGTCCCACAGGCGTAAGCACCTTCCAGCCGAGGTACATGAGCTGGTCCACGCGCAGGCGCGGTAACGTCCAGCGTGCCCACATCTGGATCAATATGCCGAACATAGCTTTGGAAAGCAGCCAGAAAATGCCGGTAACATAGCCGAAAAAGGTTCCCGGCTCGCCGCTGGTCCAGTCGGCGAGTTTCACCGGACCGATATTCGGCAATGGCGTATTCCAGCTTCCCAGAAAAAGAATAGCCCCCAGCAGCGACACCAGCAGCATCATGCCATATTCCGACAGCATGAACAACGCCCACCGCATTCCCGAATATTCGGTGTGAAAACCGGCTACGAGCTCGGATTCGCCTTCCGGAAGATCGAAGGGCGCGCGATTGCATTCGGCCAGCGATGCGATGAAGAAAACGACGTAGGCGATCAGCAGAAATGGATTGCGGATGATATTCCAGGAAAGAAACCCTCCTACGCCCGTCACATCGATGCCCAGTTCGCGCATTCCGAAGAGGTAAATGGTTTCAGGGGCAAAAATGCCTTGCTGGTAACTGATAGCCTGCAAATCGAGCGTTTGGGTCAACATTATCACGCAGAGAATCGACAAGCCCAGCGGTATTTCGTAGGAAACGATCTGCGCCACCGCACGCATGGCGCCGTACAAAGCGAATTTGTTATTCGAACCCCAGCCAGCCATCAGCAGGCCGATTACATCAACGGAAACGATCGTCAGCAGAAAAAAAACGCCGATGGCCGCACCCGATCCGGCTAATTCGGGAGCCAGCGGGACTACTGCAAAACCCGCAAAAACAGAAATGAATATGACGAAAGGGGCGATCAGAAAGAGCTTGCGGTCGGCAGCCTTAGGCACAATGTCCTCTTTTTGAAGCAGTTTGAGCAAATCGGCAAAAAGCTGCAACAAGCCCCATTTCCCTACTTCCATCGGTCCGAGCCGGTCCTGAATGAAGGCCGAGACCTTTCTTTCGAGGTACACGCCGATGACCACGAAACCGGGAACAAGCAAGAGGAAAATGATGAGCGTAAAAGGCATTTAAATGCTATCTGGACAATGGTCTGGCGCAAAAGTAAGTAAAAAACTTACTAGTCTTCGTCGGTTTGCCCCTTATATCCCGATTCCTGCAAAATTCGCCCGGCATTATCGATTTCCATCAGTTCCGTCAGGGAAACGTCGGGGTTTTCGACCATGAACCTGCTCACAATCCGCCATCCGACCCACCGGCCAATGGCGCCAGGCACCTTATTGCCGATTTCAGTTGTGAACGGACGGTCGTCGATGAACTTGCGCTTTTTCAAATCGCTCTTCTCGTAGAGCAGCTTGCTGGCAATGAAATATGCCCAGATATCCGTCTGGCTGTTATAAGTCTTTCTCAAATCACTGTCTGAATAGCCTATAATCAGGCTGTCGGGCGTTTGCGGCATGATCTGTTTTACAAATTCGTAACCCTTGCCATAACCGATCATATCCGAAAGCAGCGATTTGTCGTCGGGGTTCATGCGGTTGTATTTATTGGATTCGAAGAAAACGATGGAGGGAACGATGTACTCGCGTTGATAACGACGGAGCTGGTAGTCGTATACGTTTGGACGGTAACGGGCTGCCGGTCCGCCGAAATAGTCGAGGCCGACGATAATCAGCGAATCCGAAATGTAAAGATCGCTGCCTGTAAAGCCGGTGATGATAAACTGCACTTCCGGAACCGGAAACCCTGGATAATATGCTTTGATCTGCTTGAACGCATCGGTAAGCGGATTGAGAATGCGGATTTTCCGGTCACCGATAACGGAGTCGAGCTGTGCGCGGAATGCCTGTAAATCGGGATTTTGGAGGATGGTAAACAGGTGGGCGGCCAGTTTAGCGGGCTCTACCGGCGCATCCGTAAAGTAAACCTGCGCAAGATAGGGATGGCTATCGAGGAACTTTTGTACCTCCTCGACCGATTTGCAGGAGAACAGCTCTTCGTCGAGGTTTTTGGAAACCAGTTCAAACCGGATATTGCTGGTATCGGCCTCCTTGCGCTGGTCGGTTTTACATGAAAATTGGAGGAAAGCTATAAACAGAATGCACAATAAGGATTTGAAATAAACCATTTGGCGGAGAGAATATATGTCGGAACAAGTTTCAAAAGTAGGAAAAAAACGCATAAGCATCCTGGGCTGCGGTTGGCTCGGATTTCCATTAGCTAAACGGTTACTGGGCAGCGGTATTACATCGGTAGTAAAAGGCAGCACCACGTCGGAGGGCAAATTAGAGCGATTTGCAGGGGCCGGAATCGACGGTTACCTGCTGCCGTTAAACCCCGAAGCCGGGATCGATGCGAGCATTTCGGGGCCTTTTTTTGATTCCGACGTGATCGTGATCTCGGTTCCGCCGCGCAGGGCGCAAAATGTACCGGGAAATTACCCCGCGCAGATGCGGATGGTAGCCGAGGCGGTTCGACAATCGCCGGTGAAGGAGGTGATTTTTATCAGTTCGACCGGCGTCTACCACGATTTGAATCAAACCGCCGTCGAACCGGACGTGCAATTGCCCGGGCATTCGTCCCAGCCGGAAATGGTGGCGGCGGAGAATGCACTAGCCGAGTTAAGGCCCGCAAAAACAGTAACTATTCTCAGGTTAAGCGGCCTGCTGGGGTACAACCGTATTCCCGGAAAATATGTGCAGGGACAGAAAGACCTGACTACGGGCGATATTTCCGTGAATTACATCCATCGCGACGATGCGGTCGGGATCATCAAGGCTATTATCGAGCAGGGCATTCAAAACGAAACGTTCAACATCACGGCACCATTTCACCCGACACGCAGCGAAGTTTATGTCGATTCCTGCGGGCAGTTCGGGTGGGAAGCGCCGACATTCAAAATGCCGGCCCAACATCCTGCATTTAAACTGATTTCAGGGGATAAATTTTCGAAAACCTACCGGTACGAATTCAAATACCCCGATCCGCTGCTGTTTCATTACGAGCCGGAAGAAGGTTTATGAGTTTAGGGTTTGTGAGTATGGAGTTTGCGGGTTGATCAGTTTAAGATCTAAATCCAATAACATTACTTTCAGACTCTTAACCCTGAACTTTAAACTGGCCAACCTGAACCCCTGAACTCATAGACTCATCAACCTTAAACTCTAAACTCATAAACTCCCGAACTCCCCGGAAATGCAAAAAATCCGCAGGATCAACTCTACGGATTTTATTATTTATAAACCAAAAAGTGTATTATTGAGCCCCTAGCAGTTCGGTCAGCTTCGATTCGAGCGCCGCGCCGCGGAGGTTTTTTGCGATGATTTTTCCTTCTTTATCGAGCAGGAATGTGGCGGGGATCGCGTTGACGCCGTAAGTCTGCGCTACGCCGGAATTCCATTTTTTCAATTCCGAACCATGCAGCCAGGTGAGTTTATCGCGTTCTATGGCAGTTTTCCAGGCCTTTTCGTTATCATCCAGCGAAACGCCGTAAATGTCGAAGCCTTTGTCCTTGAACTTGCCGTACATACGCACCACATTCGGGTTTTCTATCCGGCAAGGGCCGCACCAGGACGCCCAAAAGTCGATCAGCACGTATTTGCCGCGTAACGACGACAACGCGATCGGTTTGCCCTCAGGGCTGTTGAGCGTGAAATCAGGGGCTACTTCACCTACCGCGAGGCCGGCCATTCTTTTGACGGAACCGATAAAACCTTTCGCGAGCGTAGGCACCGGGTCGACTTTGGAATAATCATCGGCAAGCTTTTTCAGAATGTCGAGATCGGTCTCGGGCGAGAGGAAGTTGTTGGCCGAAAAAAGGGCGATGAGCGATGTACCCATTTCGGGGATCATCTGGCGCAAGGCCATTACACGCTCCTTTTCCGCAGCCTGGTAGGCCTGCTGTATCTCCTGGATTTTTTTGGTATCTTTTTTCTCCTCCGCAGTGGCATAGGCTTCATTCCAACCGGTTACTTTGGCCGAGAATGTCTGCATGAGCTGGTCCACTTTGGCGTAATATTCCATGTTTCTGGAACCGGTAACACTCACTTTTCCGCCATTGCCTTTGTCGTCTTTCGGGGTGCCGTCGGCCGTCACAGTGAATGTCTCCCCGCCTTCGACGAGCAATGGGAATTTCTGCCGGTCGGCGATATTGATCGTAAAAAAACTGCCGCGGTCCTTCTCGATTCCTTTCAATGTAAAACTACCGTCGGCCGCAAGCTGGGCGGAATCTATTTTAACAGAAGACCCGGCGGCTGTGGATTGCGACAGGATGACTTTTTCGCCTTTGGAACCGCTTTTGACCTTTCCATTGACGGTAAAGCCCTTCGGTTCGATTTGCGCCATGACCTGGAAGCTCAGCAACGCGCTGCCCAAAACCAATGCACTCCGTTTTAATAGTTCCTTCATGATCTTCTGTATCTGAGTTTCAAATGTGTGAGTTTACAACTTTTGCGCCAGCAACTGGTTGACGAGCTTCGGATCGGCGGCTCCGTTCGATTTTTTCATCACTTCGCCGACGAATAACCCCATAAGCCCTTTTTTACCTTTTCGGTATGCCGCAACCTTGTCGGGCATTGCGTCGATTACCTCATTTACCAACGTTTCCAGCTCGTTTGTATTGCTGTTTTGCAGCCAGTTATTTGACGATGCGATCTCCGAAGGCTCGCGGTCAGGCTCGGCCAGCATGACCGGGAAAATCTTCTGCGCGGCCACCGAGTGGCTCACCGCGCCCGACTCGTTCAGCTCGATCAGGGCCGCCAGGTTAGCGGCGCTGATCGGGAAATGGGCAATGTCGCCGTGATGATCGTTCAGGAACGATTTCACAGGGCCCATCAGCCAGTTCGACGCCGCCTTGAAATGGCTTGTTTGAGCACAAACGGCTTCGAAATATGCGGCCAGCTCACGGGTATCGGTCAGTACCGCGGCGTCGTAGGCCGGGATACCGTATCGATTCACAAATTTTTCGCGCAATTCGTGCGGCAATGCCGGCATGGTCACCTTAATGCTTGCCAGCCATTCGTCCGAAACCACTACCGGGCTCAGGTCGGGATCGGGGAAGTAGCGGTAGTCGTTCATCGTTTCCTTCACGCGCATTCCGTACGTCTGCCCGCTTTCCACATCGAACATCCTCGTTTCCTGCTGCACCTGCTCACCGCATTCGAGCAATGCCACCTGGCGGCGTTCCTCGAAAGCGATGGCGCGCATCATGTTCCGGATCGAGTTCATATTCTTGATCTCGACTTTCGTGCCATATTTTTCAGCGCCCTTCCTGCGTACCGACACGTTCACGTCCGCGCGCAGGGAACCTTCTTCCATATTGCCGTCGCTGATGCCCAGATAGCGCACAAGACGGCGGATTTCCGTCACAAATGCGCCCGTTTCTTCCGCCGAACGCAAATCCGGCTCGGAAACCATCTCTACCAGCGGTGTGCCGGCGCGGTTATAATCGAGCATAGTTTCGGTATGACTGCCGTCGTGCACCGATTTGCCGGCGTCTTCTTCCAAATGGATATGGTGAAAACGAATGGTTTTTTCCGTGAATTTTCCTTCGTGTTTGAAAGAAATATGTACGCCGCCCTGCTCGCAAATCGGTTTTTTGTCCTGCGAGATCTGGTAACCTTTCGGAAGGTCGGGGTAAAAGTAATTTTTACGGTCGAAAATGGTCCTTTTGCTGATGGAGCATCCGCAGGCAATGCCGAGGCGGATGGCATATTCGACGGCCTTTTTATTGACCTTGGGCAAAGTTCCCGGCAATGCGATCGTCAGCGGACCGATATTGGTGTTGGGCTCCGTACCAAAAATGTTGAAATCGCGGGTAAAAAGCTTGGACTCCGTCAGAAGCTGGCAATGTACTTCCAGACCGATTACGGTTTCATAAGCGGCCAGAATTTCATCGGTAACGTCGGCGGGGTGAAGTGCGGTTTGACTCATATTAGATTACTAATGCTTTCGCAAAGATACAAATACGGGCCGTCCATAGCATGAACGGCCCGTATTTTATGGAATATGTCCGGTTTTGCCAGGGATCAGAGCGAGTTGATCCAGTTGGCGATCACTACGATGTCGGCCTTGGGAACGTGTGGCAGCGGCGCCATGGGGGGGATAGCCAGGCCAATGCTCGGGTTTGGGGCTGTGCACGAGCTCCACGATCTGATCGGCCGTGTATTTTTTCTTTGCAACTTCCGCGTAGGCAGGGCCCACTACTTTGTCGTAAGCCTGGTGGCATGCGAAGCAGGTATGTTTGTTCAGCAATGCGGAAACTTCGGCGGGAACAGGTTTGCGTTTCGGTGCGGCACTGGCTGCTGCCTCGGCTGCGGGCGCTGCTGCGGAGTCGCCGGCCGCCGCCGGGGTTGCCGCGGGAGTTGCGGGTTTTGCGGCTGCTTCCGCTTCTGCTTTTTCAGCCGCCGCTTTTCTATCGCTTTGCAGCTTCACGAGGGCCGCTTCTTCCCGCGCTTTGCTACCTGAGCCATACCATTGATCATATTTGTCACGGTCTTCTTTGGAAGAACAACCGATGAAGAAAGAAACTGCCAGGGCCATCAGGGCCAAAGAAGCGCTTTTTTTGAGTGTCATTTTGTTAATTTTTAAGAATTTTCGCCAGATTAAGGTTGCGATACCAAATCGACCACGAAGAAAGCAAGTTTGCGTTAGATTTCCGTCATGTGCCGGACAGAAATTCGGACGATTCCAGAAATCGCCGAATTCTATTCGCTTGTCCGACAACCGCTTACCCGCGGGCGGCTTTGACCAAATTCAGGAAAATTTCTTGTTTATTTGTCTGTAATTGTTGCGATTAATGCAAAATGTCTTTACTTTTGCACTCCTATTTGTAAAACGATGTAAAGCAATGGCTAAGAAAGGTAATAGAGTACAGGTCATATTGGAATGCACAGAACAAAAAGAGAGCGGTGTTCCAGGCATGTCACGTTACGTGACCACAAAAAATCGGAAGAATACGCCAGGCCGTATGGAATTGAAGAAATTCAACTCTTTCCTGAGACGTTATACAGTCCACAAAGAAATTAAGTAAGTTCGTTTTGTTACCCGTTAACTGTCACGTGAAGCTGAACAATAATGGGTAAGCGCGCAACAGTTAATCATTAACATAATCAACTTCTAACAGATATACAGACATGGCAAAGAAAGTAGTTGCTACCCTGAAAAAAGAAGGCGGTAAATCATTTGCCAAAGTGATTAAGGCCGTAAAATCTCCTAAAACAGGAGCTTACACCTTCAAAGAAGAAATCGTTCCCCTGGATGGCGTGCAGGGTGCATTGAAAAACTAAGGTATCCCCGGTTTTGATATTGAATTGTAAAAAGTCCCTTTCCGGGACTTTTTTCTTTATTTTTGGGCCATAACTAATCAGCACTATGGGTTTATTTGGCTTTTTTTCAAAGGAGAAAAAAGAAACATTAGATAAGGGCCTCGAAAAAAGCAAGGACAGCTTCTTTGGCAAGCTTTCACGGGCTATTGTGGGTAAAACCACGATCGACGAGGACGTTCTGGACGAATTGGAAGACATACTGGTAAGCTCGGATGTAGGCGTGGAAACGACCGTCAAGGTTATTAAACGCATCGAAGAGCGCGTTGCCAGGGATAAATATGCATCGACCGCCGAGCTCGACAGCATCCTGCGCGAGGAAATCGCCGCATTGCTGACCGAGAACAAGTCGGTCGACATCAGGGACAGCTTCGAAACCGAACATTTGCCGAAACCCTATGTGATTATGGTGGTGGGCGTGAATGGGGTAGGTAAAACGACGACGATCGGCAAGCTGGCGCACCAGTTTCACCAGCGTGGGCACAAGGTCGTGCTCGGCGCGGCGGATACCTTCCGTGCCGCGGCCGTCGACCAGCTGAAACTGTGGGGCCAGCGCGTGAATGTGCCGGTGATCGATCACGGCATGAACACCGACCCGTCGGCCGTCGCATACGACGCGATCAAAAAAGGTGTCGAGTCGAATGCAGATGTAATTATCATCGACACGGCAGGCCGCCTGCATACGAAAGTGAATTTGATGAACGAGCTTTCGAAAATCAAGCGCGTGATGCAGAAAATCCTCCCCGAAGCACCGCACGAAGTATTGCTCGTCCTCGACGGCAGCACCGGCCAGAACGCCGTGATCCAGGCACGCGAATTCACCAAAGTAACCGACATTACCGCATTAGCCATCACCAAGCTCGACGGCACCGCGAAAGGCGGCGTAGTGATCGGCATTTCGGATGAGTTCAAAATCCCGGTCAAATACATCGGCGTAGGCGAGAAAATGGACGATTTACAGGTTTTCGACCGCGCGGAGTTTGTGGATTCGCTGTTTAAGAAAATAGGATAATGGCCGCTGGTCGGACAATGTAACCGTTCGGCTATTGCTGTTTTAAGGAATATTTAAAAAGGGTATCTTGATGACATTCTCGCCTCAGGATACCCTTTTTTCATGGAAACACTGATTGTATTTCTGATAGTTTTCGTTCCGTTCGGATGGTTTATGTGGAAAGTGCTGCGTTACACGCGGGACACCATCGGCCGTAATTCACCGATGAAAGTTTCGAGGTTTTATGAGACTAGTGCCTGGTGGTACTTTGTTCGGATGGATAACCTGTTCGTTTTTTATGCGCTTTTTGTAGGCGTGTTTTTGTATAAAATCTCGCTCTTCGGGTACTTTTCCTACACAGTGGATTATCAGACATTAATAAGGTTTGGAATGTTCGTAGCCTCCGTATTCTTTTTGGCATTCGGGCTTTTAACATTGGCGCTTAAACTGAACCATTGGTACTATGTCAAAGACATTACCATTGAGACATTTCCAGAAAAACACGAGCTTGAAATCGCATTCAAAGATGTGGTATTGCGCCTGCAAGATGGTGATATCGAAAAAATGGTGCTCTATCATAACAACAACCACAAAATGCCGCTGGGTTATGCCAAATGTTACCTCACGAATGGCGACCATTTCATTATTCCGAATTATACCCGGGGCGATTGGGTCATTGGGGAATACTTCAGGAAGATCCCGGTCGAGTACGTCGTCCAAAGGTTTCCTTTCATCCGATAGTGCTTCCTAACCATTTTTTCACGAACTTTGCACCCCATTTCGCCGTTCATTATCAGTCACTTTTGACATGAACGCCGCGCCAAAACATTTAAAGCCGATAGCTGACAGCCGATAGCCGACAGCCCATTTCAATGAAAACCAAAGGAATAGTAAAGAATAAAGTCAATATCGTGACGCTGGGTTGCTCCAAGAATCTGGTCGACTCGGAGGTGCTTTACACGCAGCTCAAAGGCAACGGGTTCACGGTGGACCACGAGTCGAAAAAGGATGATTCGCAGATCGTCGTGATCAATACCTGCGGGTTTATCGACAATGCGAAAGAGGAATCGATTAACACCATTTTGCGCTATGCCGACGCTAAAGCTGCCGGTATGGTGGATAAGGTGTATGTTACAGGCTGCTTGTCGCACCGGTACAAGGACGAACTGGCGGTTGAAATACCCACAGTAGATGCCTGGTTCGGCACCAACGAGCTGCCCCGCCTGCTCAAAACCCTGAAAGCCGATTACAAACACGAGCTCGTAGGCGAGCGCCTGCTCACCACACCCGCGCATTATGCGTACCTGAAAATTGCCGAAGGCTGCGACCGTCCGTGCTCATTCTGCGCGATCCCACTCATGCGCGGAGGTCACGCTTCCCGGCCGATCGACGAGTTGGTAAAAGAAGCGAAATCGCTTGCCAAACGCGGTACCAAAGAGCTTATCCTCATTGCCCAGGACCTGACTTACTACGGCCTGGATATCTACAAAAAACGAAACCTTTCAGACCTGCTCCGTAACCTCTCCGACGTGGAAGGCATCGAATGGATCCGCCTGCAATACGCCTATCCGGCGGGTTTCCCGATGGATATTCTCGACGTGATGAACGAGCGTGGCAACATCGCCAGATACCTCGATATGCCGCTGCAATCGGGTTCGACGGAAGTGCTGAAACTGATGCGCCGGGGCATTACCCGTGAGAAAACGGAGGCATTGATCCACTCGATCCGCGACAAAGTCCCCGATATCGCATTGCGCACGACGCTGATCGTCGGCCACCCGGGAGAAACCGAAGAGCTGTTCGGTGAAACCTATGAGTTTGTGGAAAAAATGCGTTTCGACCGCCTGGGCGCATTCCAGTATTCGCACGAAGACAATACGCATTCGTTCACAATGGAAGACGACGTCGAGCCGGAAGTGAAGCAGGAGCGTGCCGACAGCATTATGGAGTTACAGCAAGGCATTTCGGCGGAGCTCAATCAGGAAAAAGTCGGTAAAACGTTCAAAGTGCTTTTCGACCGGAAGGAAGGCGGCTACTTCATCGGCCGTACCGAGTACGACTCCCCCCGAGGTGGATAATGAAGTACTCGTGCCCGCGAGCCAGTATGTGCGGTTGGGCGATTTTGCGCAAGTGAAAGTAACTTCCGCGGAGGAATTTGACCTTTATGGCGAAGTGATTTCCTGATGCTATTTCGGGCAAATGGCGTCTTTACCTAAATTTGCCCATCATTTGAAAAAGAATAATTCTTAAAAAAGCATGTTACAACGTATTCAAACTATCTTCCTGGCTATGGTTGTCATCGGAATGGGTATTTTCCTCGCCTTCCCGATCTGGTCGAAAGTAGCATTAACGGGAGGACAAAGTGCCGATCTGACGGCCCTGAGGCTTCATCACCAGATCAACGAAGTGCAATCCAATGTTCAGCCGGTATATTATCTTGTAGTGCTCGCCATTCTGACAGCCGGTGTAGCTGCCTATGCTATTTTTCAGTTCAAAAACCGCATTCTGCAGTCGGCACTGTGCGCGGTGAACTCGATATTGATGACCGTGACAATGGGTCTGGTGATCTATTTCACATTTTACAAAACAGCGAAACTTTTCGATCCTGAACTGACGGGCAAATACGATATTGGTTTCTACGGATTAGTAGGCGCTATGCTAGCCAATGTTTTCGCCAACCGCTTTATCCGCAAGGACGAGCGCGAGGTGCAGCAGTCGAAGCGGTTCAGATGATATAGTTTGTCACGCTGAGCGGAGTCGAAGCGCGGTACTGTTACCGCGCTTCGACTCCGCTCAGCGTGACAAATGCGCTACACCAACCCTTCGCGCAATAGATCGTGCAAATGCACAAAACCCAGCGCCTTACCATCTTCCACGACCACTACCTGCGTAATGCTTTTGGATTGCATTACTTCCAATGCATTCACCGCATATTCGTCGGGAGACACCGTAATCGGCGATTGGGTCATGATGTCCTTCGCATGCAGGTCGAGTAACCCCGCCGCGCCATAGGTTTTCAGCATCCGACGAAGGTCGCCGTCGGTGATAATACCCGCCATTAGTCCATTATCATTCAGAACGGCTGTTGCGCCAAGTCGTTTGGAGGTCATTTCCAGAATTACCTCCTGCAATGTGGCCTGCTCGTTCACGGCCGGCAATGCGTTGTGCGGGTAAATGTCGCATACTTTGAGGTAAAGCCGCTTGCCGAGCGAGCCGCCGGGGTGGTAGCGAGCGAAATCGTCATGTGTGAACCCGCGCGCTTCGAGCAGGCAAATGGCGAGGGCGTCGCCAAGGGCCATCGTTACGGAAGTGCTCGTCGTAGGCGCGAGGTTGAGCGGGTCCGCTTCCGCGGGAGCATGCGCATGGAGCGTGAGAATGCAGTTTTTGGCCAGATAGGAGTCCTTATTGCTCACCATCGCGATCATCTGCACGCCGGTGCGTTTGAGCAGCGGTACAAGCACTTTGATTTCCGGCGTATCGCCGCTTTTGGATATTACAATCACCACGTCGTTATCCTGGATCATGCCCAGGTCGCCGTGAATGGCGTCGGCCGCATGCATGAATAGTGCCGGCGTTCCGGTGGAATTCAGTGTGGCTACAATCTTCTGTCCCACAATGGCGCTTTTGCCAACGCCGGAGATTACGACCCGCCCTCCGGAATGTAGAATAGCATATACGCATTTTTCAAATTCATCGTCAATCAATTCAGCCAGATTGCGTACTGCTTCCGCCTCCTGACGTAATACTTCTTTTGCGATTGACTGAATATTTTTTATTAATTTCAAATCTGAAACACAGTTTAGAGCGACGAAAACGTCATTATTTATTTCAAAGCGCAAAGATAGGGAAGTTTGGAATAACCATTTTGTGAACAGAGTATGGTACAGCAGGTCGATAAAGTCATTACAGACACATTGAAAGGGAAGCTTAAAGAAATATTTGGATATAGTCAATTCCGCGGAGATCAGGAAGTTATCATACAAAATATACTTTTAGGTAAAAATACATTCGTGATCATGCCTACGGGCGCAGGCAAGTCACTCTGCTACCAGCTTCCTGCACTTGTCAGCGACGGACTGACCATCGTTATTTCCCCCCTGATCGCTTTGATGAAGAACCAGGTCGACCAGCTTACCGCGTTCGGTATCAATGCCCAATTCCTGAATTCCACGCTTACCAAGGCTGAAATGACGCGCGTCAAGACCGACGCGCTCGACGGAAGCCTGAAACTGCTTTATATTGCACCCGAGTCGCTGACGAAAGAGGACAATCTCGATTTTCTCAAAAAAGTGAAAATCTCGTTCGTCGCGATCGACGAGGCCCATTGTATTTCCGAATGGGGCCACGATTTCCGGCCCGAATACCGCCGTATTCACGGCATTATCGAGAATATCGGCAATCTGCCCATTATCGCGCTGACGGCCACAGCGACGCCGAAGGTGCAGCAGGATATCCGCAAAAACCTGCAAATGGAGGAAGCCGAGACGTTCAAATCGTCGTTCAACCGGAAAAACCTTTATTATGAGATCCGACCCAAAAAGGATATCAAGAAGCAGCTTATCCGCTATATCCGCAACAACAAGGGCAAATCGGGCATTGTGTACTGCCTGAGCCGGAAAACGGTGGAAGAAGTGGCCGAGCTGCTGAACGTCAACGACGTACGTGCACTACCGTACCACGCCGGCCTCGACGCCAACACACGGATGGCTAATCAGGACGCGTTCCTGAACGAAGAATGCGATGTGATCGTGGCGACGATCGCATTCGGAATGGGGATCGACAAGCCGGATGTCCGTTTTGTGATCCATTACGATGTGCCGAAATCGCTCGAAGGCTATTACCAGGAAACCGGCCGCGCGGGACGTGACGGGCTGGAAGGTAACTGCCTGATGTTTTACAGCTACGATGACATTCAGAAGCTCGAAAAGTTCAATAAGGACAAAACGGTAACCGAACGCGACAATGCACGACATCTGCTGAATGAAATGGTGGCTTACTCGACGTTGGGCGTTTGCCGGCGCCGGCAGTTGCTAAGCTATTTCGGGGAATATCTCGAGAAGGATTGCGGCTACTGCGACAACTGCAACAAGCCGACCGAAAAAATCAAAGTACAGGACGATATTGTCCTGATCCTCAAATCGGTATTACTCACCGAGCAACGCTTTGATGCAGACCACATTGCGGATCTGCTGACCGCCACCGATAACCAGTATGTAAAAAGCTACGAGCACGACCAGCTGGATGTGTACGGAAAGGGGCTGGAACTGAATGAGTCGCGCGAGTACTGGGTTTCGGCGATCCGTCAGCTGGTGATTTTCGGGTACCTGGAAAAGGATATCGAGAATTACGGCGTCATCAAACTGTCGGAGAAAGGCGCCAAATACCTGAACGACCCTTACCCTGTGACGCTGCACAAAGACCATAACTTCGATGAGGAAGAAGTGAAGGCCGACGACGACGATAAGGAATCGGGGAACGGGAACGGGGGCGCGCATGCTTACGACGAGACATTGCTCGGCATGCTCAAAGCATTGCGTAAAAAGGTGGCGAAGGAGAAAAACCTGCCGCCATACGTAGTTTTCCAGGACCCTTCGCTGGAAGAGATGGCCACAACCTACCCTACCACCCAGCAGGAAATGGCGCAGATCAACGGCGTGGGAATGGGTAAAGTGCAGAAATTCGGCAAGCCGTTTATCGAGCTGATTTCACGGTATGTGGAAGAGAACGAAATCGAAACGGCAAAGGACGTGGTGATCAAATCCACGGTTAATAAGTCGAAGATCAAGATCTTTATCATCCAGCAGGTCGACAGGAAGGTGAGTCTCGACGAAATTGCCGAGGTAAAGGACCTGGCGCTGTCGGATGTGATCGAAGAGGTAGAGCATATTTGCTATTCCGGCACGAAACTGAACCTGGATTACTATATCAACCAGGTGATCGACCGCGAGCGGCAACGGGACATTTACGATTATTTTATGACCGCCGAGACGGACAATATCGCCACCGCGCTGAGTGAATTCGAGGGCGAGGAGGTCAGCGAGGAAGAATTGCGGCTGATGCGCATCAAGTTCCTGTCGGAGCTCGCCAACTAGCACCCCCGGCGATAACGCCGGAAGTCAATATTTTTGAATTTTTAAAACCAGTTATGAACATACTCATCTTGGGATCAGGGGGAAGAGAACACGCTTTTGCCTGGAAAATAGCCCAAAGCCCTCTTTGCGACACCTTGTATATGGCTCCCGGAAATGCCGGAACAGCGGGAATAGCAACGAACCTATCGATTTCTTACAATGACTTTGACTCCATCGCCAACGCGGTAATTGAAAATAACATCGAACTCGTGATCGTAGGCCCCGAAGAACCGCTGGTGAACGGGGTGGTCGATTATTTCAACGGCCGGGAAGACCTTGTCAAAGTGCGGATCATCGGACCGGATAAAGCCGGCGCACGACTCGAAGGAAGCAAGGATTTCTCGAAGCAGTTCATGGAGAAATATGGCATTCCAACCGCTTCTTCGCGCACTTTTACAGCCGAAGAACTTGAAATAGGTTTGGAATACCTCGAAAACCATTCGCTACCGATCGTACTCAAAGCCGACGGCCTCGCGGCGGGCAAGGGCGTGATCATCGCCGAGAAACATTCCGATGCGATCCAGGCCTTCCGGGAAATGCTGCTCGACGGCAAATTCGGCAAGGCGGGAAATAAAGTGGTGATCGAACAATTCCTGAAAGGGATAGAATTGTCGGTTTTTGTGCTTACTGATGGTGAGCATTACAAGATCCTGCCCGAAGCGAAGGATTATAAACGTATCGGCGAAAACGACACGGGCCTGAACACGGGCGGAATGGGCGCGGTGTCGCCGGTAGTATTCGCCGACGCGAACTTTATCAGAAAAGTAGAGGAAAAGGTCGTAAAACCGACATTGCATGGCCTTCAGAGCGAAGGCATCAAATATGTAGGGTTCATATTTATCGGTTTGATGAATATAAAAGGCGAGCCTTATGTTATTGAGTATAACGTCCGGATGGGCGATCCCGAAACCGAAGTAGTTATCCCGCGTATCCAGTCCGACTTCGCGATGCTGATGGCATCGACGGCCAAAGGCACGTTGCAGGATTTCGATTTGCAGATTTCGCCGCAGGTAGCCGTAACCACGGTAGTGGTATCGGGCGGCTACCCTGAGGATTACGAAAAAGGGAAAGTGATTTCGGGAACAGATAAAGTGGAGGATGTGCATGTGTTCCATGCAGGTACCACTTTCAACGGAAACGCCGAAGTCGTGACCAACGGAGGACGCGTAATGGCCCTGACGGGCCTCGCCAATTCCCTCGAAAACGCCGTGCACAAATCACAGCGGGCCGCACAGGCGGTGCAGTACGAGGGAAAATATTTCCGGCACGACATAGGCGTGGATTTAATTCGATATAACGATTGATGAAGCGGAGTAATTATGGGATGTGGATCATGTTCATCCGGCGGATGCGGTACTAATGGTACGGCTGTGGCCGGATGTGGAAGTAAAGGAAACTGCGGAACGGGCGGTTGCAATAAAATGAACGTATTCGACTGGCTGAGTCACATGGACGTGCCGTCGGGACAGCGTTTTGATGTGGTCGAAGTCAAGTTCAAAGGAGGCAGAAAGGAATATTTCAGGAATATCAACCAGCTGGAATTCGTCACGGGCGACTTTGTCGTGTGCGAAATGGCTTCCGGCCAGCATATAGGAATGGTATCGTTGCAGGGAGAACTTGTTCGCCTGCAAATGAAGCGCAAGAATATCCAGGTCAACGACGACCTGCATGTGATCTATCGCATCGCAACGGAGAAGGACCTCGACAAGTTTACGCAGGCGATGGCGCGCGAAATGCCTACGCTATACCGTACGCGCGAGATCATCCGCGATATGAAGCTGAATATGAAGCTTTCGGATGTTGAATATCAGGCGGATAATACCAAAACGACATTCTACTACTCGTCGGAAGAGCGTGTGGATTTCCGTGAACTGATCAAAACGCTGGCTTCGGAATTCAAAGTACGGATCGAAATGCGGCAGATCAGCCTGCGGCAGGAAGCGAGCCGGTTGGGCGGATTGGGCTCCTGCGGCCGTGAACTTTGTTGTTCTACCTGGCTCACCGATTTCAAGAACATTTCAACTGCCGCGGCACGTTATCAGAACCTCTCGCTGAACCCGGCGAAGCTTTCGGGACAATGCGGACGGCTGAAATGCTGCCTGAATTACGAGCTGGAAACCTATATCGACGCATTGCGCGACATTCCGACGGTGGATGCGCCGCTAAAAACCAGGAAGGGCGTAGCCACATTGCAGAAGACGGATATTTTCAAGAAAATCATGTGGTTCGGCTTCGATAAGGACACCAACTGGTATCCCGTGCCAATCGATAAGGTGCTTGAAATCATCGAGCTGAATAAAAAGGATATTATTCCCGAGTCGCTCGAAATCCTGACGCCCGAGCCGGAGAAAAGTATCGACAAAGTGCCTGGCAGGCTCAACAGCGATCTGGAAAATCTGGACAAAAAGTACAGCGACGAGCAGAAGAAAAAGAAAAAGAAGAAAAACCGGTCGGGGAAGAACCGTGGAAATGGCGGCGGTGCCGAGACCAGCAGTGCCGAAGCTGCCGGTAATAATAACCCGGTAAATAATGCCGGTAATGAACCCGCCAATAAAGGCGGCAATCCCGGTCAGGGGGCCAAAAACAAGGGCAACAACCCTAACGAAGGCCAGCGGAACAAGGGCAACAATCCTGCCGGCGAGCCGAAAAACAAGGGTAACAACCCTGGCGGTGAGCCCAGAAACAAAGGAAATAACGAGGGAAACAGAAATAACAGAAACAATAACCGAAAGCCCCAGAAGCCTTCCGGCGGACCACAGCCGGAGCGTAACGAAGGTTGATACGTTTCCAATGAATCCGGTCGGGCCAGCTCATTCAAAGGCTGGCCCGTTTTTAGCATTATCATTTGTGAAAGAACACGTTGAAAAACTACACGCGCTGAGCCTGGAAGCCCTCGCGCAGGATCGTCGGGCTCATGTCCGGCACGTCGCTCGATGGGCTCGACGTAGCACTTTGCCGCGTCGCGGGCAATGGACCGGAAACACGATTGGAGGTAGAACGTTTCAAAACGCTGCCTTACGAGGATAGTTTCCGGAATGCGGTGCGGGAGGTTTTTGCCCGAAGGCAGATCGATTTTCAGCAACTTTGCCTGCTCAATCCCGTCATAGGTTTGCAACACGGAGAAATGATTCTCGAATGCCTCACCGAATGGAGCATCGATCCATCCGGAATAGACCTGATAGCTAGCCACGGACAAACAGTTTTTCATGCGCCGCGAAAACAGCACGGACTTGCGGGCTTTCCGAATGCTACCCTGCAAATCGGCGACGGCGATCATATTGCTGTTAAAACGGGTATAATCACCGTAAGCGATTTCCGGCAGAAGCACATTGCGGCGGGTGGAGAAGGCGCGCCGTTGGCAGTTTATGGCGATTATTTTCTGTTCTCCCAAAAAGACAAAAACAGGATATTGCTCAACATGGGCGGCATTGCCAATTTCACGTTCCTGCCCGGGAGCCTGGACGCTTCACTGGTTTTTACAACCGATACCGGACCGGGAAATACGCTGATCGACGCGCTTACCCGCCATCATTTCGGACTGCCGTATGACGAAAATGGAAGCATTGCAGCGAACGGCGTTGTCGATGAAGCGTTGCTTAACGCCCTTAAAGATGCGCCTTTTTTCGAACAGCCTTTTCCTAAAACAACGGGCCCGGAGGTATTCAGCACAGACTACGTGAAAAATGCAATGCATCTCGCCGGCAGGAACGCAATCGATCCGAAGGACCTGATCGCCACATTGACCCAATTCAGCGCCGAAACGATTTCCGAGGCCATCGGTAACACGATGCGGTTGGGCGAGGTATTTGAAATTTATGCAAGCGGAGGAGGTGCGCATAACCCGGTGCTTATGGGCGCGATCGGCAAATTACTGGGCCGGAATATCCGTTTGATCGACGAGCTCGGCGTGGCGGGGGATGCCAAGGAAGCGGTTTTGTTCGCCGTGCTGGCCAATGAGGCGGTCGCCGGTGAGGCCGTGCATTTCGGAGGGAAGAAAGGCGTACCTGGCGTTTCGATGGGAAAAATTTCCTTTCCAGGTTAAGTAAGGACAAAGTATTTACGATATGTACGACATTACCATTATAGGCGGCGGCATTGTAGGCCTCGCAACAGCCCTCCGGATCAAGGAGCAGAAACCCTCATTAAAAGTGCTTCTGCTCGAAAAGGAAAACGAAGTAGCCAAACATCAGACCGGCCATAACAGCGGCGTAATCCATTCGGGATTGTATTACAAACCGGGCAGCCTGAAAGCGACAAACTGTATCCGTGGCTACCGGATGCTCATCGATTTCTGCGAGAAGGAAGGTGTTGCTTATGATTTGTGTGGGAAAATAGTGGTAGCAACTACCGAAGAGCAGCGGCCACTGCTCCGAAACCTTTTCGAGCGCGGAAATCAGAACGGGTTAACTGAAAACCGTATGATTTCGGAAGCTGAAATGAAGGAAATCGAACCGCATGTGAAGGGCCTCGAAGGTATCTGGGTGCCTTATACCGGCATTATCGATTACAAAACGGTGTGTGAAAAATATGCCGAAAATTTCCGGAAGCTGGATGGAGAAGTGCGTTTCCGCGAAAAAGTGACAGACGTAAAGAACAGAAACACCCATTCGGAAGTGGTAACAGCCACCGGAAACGTATTTGAAACAAAACTGGTCGTCAATTGCGCCGGATTGTATTCCGACAAAGTGGCACAATTGACGCAACCGGAGCATATCAATGTTCGCATTATTCCTTTCCGGGGCGAATACTATAAAATCCGGCCGGAGAAGCATTATCTCGTCAGAAACCTCATTTACCCCGTACCTGATCCCAACTTCCCGTTCCTTGGCGTGCATTTCACACGTATGATCGAGGGAGGCGTCGAAGCAGGGCCGAACGCCGTGTTTGCATTCAAAAGAGAAGGTTACAAAAAGCTGGACGTCAATGTGACGGAAATGCTCGAATCGCTCTCCTGGCCTGGATTTCAGAAGGTCGCCATGAAGTACTGGCGCACCGGCCTGGGCGAATATTACCGCTCATTCTCCAAGGCCGCATTTACCAGGGCTTTACAAGGCCTGATCCCCGAAATTCAAAGCGACGACCTCATACCGGGAGGCTCGGGTGTACGCGCGCAGGCATGTGACCACGACGGAGGTTTGCTGGACGATTTTTCGATTATCGAAAACAAAACGGCTATTAACGTTTGCAACGCGCCTTCTCCCGCGGCGACGTCGTCGCTATCCATCGGGCAGACGGTCTCGGAAAAAGTTTTGTCGAGATTTTAGAATAGCGTTGTCTGTATACAAAAAAGAGGCCATTCCACTACGGAACGGCCTCTTTTTTGTATATCAGCTCAATTACGCTTTTCGGGTTTGCGTCATACCGAAAGTTACGAGGTGAATGACCGCGAAGACCATCGAGAAGTAATAGATCCCCGTATCTGCCCCGTCGGTTTGTACGTGGTGGAAATAGGCTACCACCGCAAGGAGCACGGCGAGTACAATCCCTACCAATCCTACCGTTTTGCCGCCAGCGACAATCGCAGCCGGCAGTTTGTTCGAAAGGAAACTGTTTTTGATGCCATACCACAAATACACATCGAAACCGATGATCATCCACACGAACAGACGGATCCAGGTATCGAGCGGCAGGAATGCCATCATGAAGAAACAGGTGAAAATACCGAGGATCGGTACCAGCGGCACTAGCGGTGTTTTGAATGCACGCGGCGCGTCCGGCATTTGCTTGCGCATAACGATGATACCGATACAAACGAGGATAAACGCGAACAATGTGCCGATACTGGTCATTTCACCCACTACACGCGCGGGCACAAACGCCGCGAAAAGGCTTACGAACACCAGGAACATGGTGTTGTTCTTGACGGGCGTCTGAAATTTGGGGTGTACTGCGGAGAACACGCGTGGCAACAGCCCGTCTTTACTCATACTGAAAAACACACGGCTCTGGCCCAAAAGCATTACCAGGATTACGGAGGCGTAACCTGCCAGAATTGCGACGATGATCGCGCGGTTCAACCAGGGATAATCGGGATGGATTGCTCCGGATGCGTCGGGCGTGCCCATGGATTCGATCGCCACCGCAACCGGCGCGATACCGTCCTGGCCTTTGAATGCAGTATAATTGGTAACACCGGTCATCACATGTGCAAAGAGAATGTACAGGATTGTACAAATCACCAATGAGCCCAGGATACCGATAGGCATGTCTTTCTTGGGGTTTTTAGCTTCCTGCGCTGCGGTACTCACGGCGTCGAAACCAATGTAGGCGAAGAACACGATGGCGGCGGCCCGGATGATCCCGCTGAATCCGTATTCGCCGAATTTGCCCGTATTGTCGGGGATATAAGGTACGTAGTTTGATTCGTTGATGTATTTCCAGCCCAGGACGATGAAGATGAGGACAACGGCCACTTTCAAGCCTACGATAATGCCGTTCACCAATGCACTTTCCTGGGTCCCTTTCATTAGCAGCAAGCTCATCAGGATGACGATAAAAATAGCAGGGAGGTTGATCACGCCTCCATCCCAGGGCCCCACCGTAAGGGCCGCCGGTAAATGCACGTCAAACCCCTCGCAAAACTTGACCAGATACCGGCTCCAGCTGATACTTACCGTGGCGGCACCTACCGCATATTCCAGTACAAGGTCCCAGCCTATAATCCAGGCGATAAACTCGCCCATGGTAGCGTAAGAATAGGTATAAGCACTACCCGCGACTGGGATCATGGATGCGAATTCGGCATAGCAAAGACCGGCAAACGCACAGCCCAATGCCGCTACGATAAAGGAGATGGTGATCGCAGGCCCTGCCTGGTTGGCAGCCGCTCCGCCGGTAATCGAAAAAAGGCCCGCGCCAATGATCGCACCGATTCCCAGTGCCACCAGGCTTCCCGGGCCCAGCGTGCGTTTCAGCTGGTTTCCTTCTCCGGTAGATTCCTGTAATAGTTTTTCAAGTGGTTTTTTAATCCAGAGTTGACTTGCCATATATTAGGTTCGTTGTTGTAGAAATGATGGTCTGATAAAGCTAAAAGAAAATTTGCTAACTACGTATAGACACCAAAGAAAAAGAGGGTAAGTGCAAAACTTACCCTCTTTTATTCTTTAAAATTAAGCCTTAACTTTTTTTGTCGCCGCCACCGTCGCGTCTGCCGCTACCGCCGGAGCAGGCTCGTTCTTCTTCGAACGTTGCAGCAGGTCAACCACGATAGGTGCCGCTACGAAGAGTGAAGAGTACGTACCCACAATTACTCCGAGGAGCATACAGAAGGTAAACCCGCGGATAACAGCTCCACCAAAGATCATCAGGACGATCAACACCAGGATTACCGAAATACCGGTTACCGCAGTACGGCTCAAAGTACTGTTCAAAGCGTTGTTGATAACGGTCGAAAGGTTTTGCCCACGCGATTTTTCGTCGGCCAGGTAATCGCGGATACGGTCGTAGATTACGACGGTGTCGTTCATCGAATAACCGATCATCGTCAGGATTGCACCGATGAACGCCTGGTCGATATCCAGTGACCATGGCAGCCAGCCGTTGAACAACGAGAAGATCGCCAGAATGATCACAACGTCGTGCGCGAGCGACATCACCGCGCCGTACGAGAATGCTACGCGTTTGAAACGGATGAGGATGTACACGAAGTTAGCCGCCAATGCAAGCAATACCGCGTAAACCGCGCTCCAAAGCGTGTCTTTCGCCATTGTAGGACCTACTTTGTTCGAGCTTACGATTTTCGCGGGATTGTTGGCGATTTTCCTGGTTGCTTCCAGAACTTTCGCTTCCGCTTTCTGGTCCGCTTCCGGAGTTGTATCGTCGATGAGGTAAGGAGTCGTGATTTTCACCTGATCCTGGCCTCCGAATGTTTTTACTTCGGTAGTCGAGCCAAGTACCTCGTCCATATTGGTGCGAAGCGCATCCGCATCCACATTGTTTTCAAAACGCACTACATAAGAGCGGCCACCTTTAAAGTCGATACCTAGCCCAAAACCTTTGAAGATGAACGAGCCGATACCGATCGCGATGATGATACCCGAAATGATGTAGAAACGGCGGCGTTGCGATACGAAGTCGAAATGGTTGTCCTGGAACCAGTTTTTGGTCAGGGCTGTCGAGAATGCGAAAGTTTTACCGTTTTTGATCTTTTGTTCGAGCAGCAGCCGGGTAATGAAGATTGCGCTGAACAGGGAGGTGAGAAGACCCAATACGAGCGTAGTTGCAAAACCCAACACCAGACCTGTACCGAATGTATAAAGGATGATACCTGTCAGAAGGGTCGTTACGTTGGAGTCGATGATCGCCGTCAAAGAATGCTTGAAACCGTCGCGGATCGATTGTGCAAATGCTTTTCCGCTCGCTAGTTCCGCCTTGATACTTTCATAGATCAGTACGTTGGCATCCACGGCCATACCGATCGAAAGCACGATACCCGCGATACCCGAGAGCGTCAACACAGCCCCGAGCGAAGCCATTACACCCAACAGGAAGAACAGGTTGATCAAAAGCGCGATATCGGCGATCCAGCCCGCCTGGTTGTAATAAGCCACCATAAATACGAGCACAATCAGAAGACCTACCGCCGACGACCACAGGCCGTCGTTGATCGCCTCTGCACCGAGTGAAGAACCTACCACGGCTTCTTCCACAATATGTGTCGGAGCTGGTAATTTACCAGCTTTCAATACGTTAGCCATATCCTTGGTCTCTTCCACCGTAAAGCTACCGGTGATCGACGAGTTACCGTTAGGGATTTCGCCTTGCACGGTCGGCGCGGTGTAAACGAGGTTATCGATGATAATCGCAACCGGGCGCCCGATGTTGCGCGCTGTGAGTGAACGCCATTTGCGGGCGCCTTCGCCGTTCATACGCATCGTTACTTCCGGACGGCCGCGGTCGTCATAGTCGTGGGTTGCGTCGACAATCACGTCGCCTTCCATTGCCGCTTCCCCATTGGTTTTCTTAATGAAATATAACGGCAGGATCATCTGGTTGCCGCCGGCTTCGGTGCCTTTGCGGTCCCACATAAATACCAGATCGGCAGGGAAAAGCGAACGTACTTCGGGGCGGCTCAGGATTTCGCTCGCACGTGCGGTGTCTTTCAGGTACACGCCGAGGCCTTGCGGCATTGGTACAAAAAGGCTCGTTAATGCGGCGCTCTGTGCAGCCAATGCGGCGGAGTCGGTTTTGGTAGAGTCGGATTTTTGCTCCAATTGCGCAGCCAGGCCGCCGGTGGCCGGCTTTTTGGTTGTGTCGGCCGAAGTGGCTGTTGCCGAGGCGGGTTTGGCAGCCGCTTTCTCGATTTCAGCCTGGCGGGTCAGGTATTTACCCAGGCCGTCGAGACCCGACGCCAGTTCATTGGTCAGGTATACTTCCGCGAATTCCAGTTTTGCGGCACCCGAAAGCAGGCGGCGAACGCGTTCGGGGTTATCCACACCGGGAAGCTCCACCAATACGCGGTTCTGGCCCGGCAGGCGCTGGATATTCGGGTTGGTCACACCGAACTTGTCGATACGCGCCTGCGTGATCTGGAATGCACGGTCGATGGAACCGTCGATCTCGGTATTCAGCATTTTGATCACATCGGCATCCGACGAGTTGCTGTTGATTTTACCGCGGTTGGCGCTGGTAGCGAATACCGAGGCCAGGCTGGTATTCGGTGCAGCCTCTTTATAGGCCTTCACAAAACGGTTGATGAACGAGCTGTTGCTGGCGGCTTTGTCTTCACCTGCTTTTTTCAATGCGTTCTGGAATGCTGCGCTACGTGCGTTGCCGCCGGCCATTCCTTTCAGAATATCGGCAGGAGCTACTTCCAATACCACGTGCATACCGCCCTGGAGGTCGAGGCCAAGGTTCAGTTCACGCTCCATTACTTCCTGCAAAGTATGGCCCAGGTACACATCCTCGCGCCACAGGGAGTCGATGTAATGCTGTTTCTTGGTCATATCCACCTCGCCCTTCGCGTCCGTCGCATAGGCAACCGCTTTGCTCTTGATGCTGCGCGACACGAAAGTGAAAGAGAGATAATAGACGCTAATAAGGGCGATGACGATCGTCAACGCGATTATCCCGTTCTTGTTGGTCATTTTGAAAAGAAAAATTTAATTAAAATCTTGAAATACAACTGAAACGGCCCGGTAGGTGGTTTGGGAACCGCCGGGCTTTACGGACGAAACAGGCCGAAGCATGAATGGCCTGCCGGTGCGTTACGGAGCGTTGGTGACGATAAATCTGCCGAAAACCCGCTGGAAACATGATACGAGGAATACCGGCTCGCTGAATGCAGCGCGGACAACAAGTTTCCGGGCAACGAAATGCCAGACAGGTTGCGGTAAAAAGTAGAAGTATTGGTAAAAATCGAATGAAATGGCGGGGGTAATAACCGCATTCAATGTCAACGCGCCCACTTCGGGCTGGTCCGCCCGGTTATCCGCCTTCTGATCAAGGCTTTTGCTGCCGGCTTCCGTTTTGGCATCGTGGTGGCCTCCCCGCTCCGCGTGATCCGACCACGACCGCGCCCCTGCCGCCATCAATAGCATGACGGCTAGCATTAAGCTGATGGCCTGGTTAATCACTCGTATGGTCTTCACTTTCAGATTCGGGATTTCAATGAAACCGCAAATTTGATTTTAAAAAATCAGAAACGCAAGATAAATTTCCGGGAGACTTATGTTACTATTTCGGTATTAACTTGTGTTCTGCCGGTTTCTTCATTGAAAACGGCCATTTTAAGCTACGTTTTATAAGCAAATGATTATCAATTAAATAAAAAGTGATAAGCAGGAGAAGAAACAAATGGTTAGCCGGCTGCCAGCGTCGCATAGCCCAGGGGCACCGGGTAGCCATCGCCTGAGGCTAACGTCAATGCCGACCTTTCAGGAGGCAGTTTCAGCGAAACGGCGAAATCGTACTCTGCCGGAAGGATCCAGCCGAGCAGCCAGGTTACCAGTGTGTCGAAATCCTTGTCATGGAGGTATTTATCGAGATCGGCAGGGTCCGCGACTTCGATATCGATCCGGATTTGCGGTAAATAAGCGTCCAGGTCGCCGCCCAGGGAAGTATCCTTACCCAGCGCAGCATCACCAACGCCCGCACTGGATTCAAATCGATATTTTAGCCCGAAAACCTGCCGGATTTCGACAGGCAGCCGCAATGCGAGAGAAAGGATTTCCGACGCTTTGCCGGGATTGCCGCGATTTTCGGAAATAAGGGGCAGGATTGGCAGAAGCTGCACGAACACTGACTCGTCCAGTGCAGCGGGAGCCTGCCAGAACGCTTTCAGTTCGCCAAGTAATGTGGAACCGGCCGCGAGTTCCCAGGCACATTGTTCCAGACGGGCGAGACTCACGCGGTGGAGAAAAAACTCCTGCTCGATCGGCAGGAAAAACAACCGTGCCTTCTGCTCTTTTTCACGTTGTAACCGGATTTCATCGACTTTCTTTTTCAATGAATGCAGGTTGGTCGACGAGGGAAGGTGAAAAAGCTGTTCGGGTAAATGATCGTAAATCCCGCTGCGGTTGGATTCGATTACCCGGCCTTTGAAATTCCCTATTTCCAGCTCCTGCGTGTCTTCCACATCGCGGTGGCAGCGCCGCCTGAAATCGCCGAGCGGGCGGAAGAGAACCTGTTCGGCGGGAACGCCGTTTTCGAGCCAGGAACTTGCAATAAATTCAGCTTTGAGGTCGGCAGGTGAGTCCATTGGTATGAGATTAGGTTGTCGGGTTGTGGAGAGTGAGAGGTGGGGTAGTGGGTGTGCATTGATGTCAGGGATGGTCAGGAGTTGTCAGGGATAGCCAGGATAGTAGTCATGAATTGTCAGGAGCGGATGTGAATAACCATGGATTGTCAGGGGAGTGTGACTACCTGGATCGGGTACATGCCGGTGGAGAGGCGGCTTACTTTCAATTGCAGTATTTCGCATTCACGGGCCCAGTCGTTGCTTTCGCGGGCGGAGGCCGCAGGCGTGAGGCCGATTTGCAAACAGCGAATGAAGCCCTGCCCGGGCATTTTGCTTGGCATAAAATGCGGTTTCACCTGCACATGCCGGAGCCTGTTGCCCAGCTCGGCCGTACAAAATGCGCGCATATCTTCCAGCGTCACGAGCCGGTTGCGCGTCACGATGTTCTTTCTGAGCTGGTCGACGTAATCCGTTTCTTCCGGCCTGGCTTTCCCGCCCGCCGACCGGGTGAGCGTTACGATATCGGCACCACCAATGCCCGAGGCCGAATAGGATTGCAGACGCGTACCGACCGGAATGCCATTGCCTTGCTCGCCTGGCGTGCTCCAATACGAAATAAAAAGCACCTCGGGGTTCTTATCGCCCCGGATTACCAGAAACGGCTGTGCGGTGGTTTCGCCGGCTTTTTTAGCACCTAATTTTTGTTCGATACGCGCCATATTCTGCGCGATTTCGCGAAGAATGGACGCCAGAAAATCCTCCCCGATCGCATTGAATGCGGTAACTTCGTCGCGGAGAAGCTCCAGCAATTGGTACAACACGGCACGGGCGTCGCGTTTGTCGAACCGGCCGATGCCTTGCCTGCGAAGCGTGTAAATACGCGGCGTGTCCTGGTTCGATGAGCGTCGTGTATCTTCCTCTTCGGTATAAAGGTTTCTTCCGGAAGGGACGTAAACCTGGTTCTTTTGATCGACTATAGTCTGAATACCCATAAACGCGTCGCCCGTGGGTAATGCAATGCCATTCAGGCCGGTTTGCAGGCGGTATGTAATTTTGTTCAGCTGTTGGTTTCGGGCAGGGAATGCATTGAGCGCGACATTCATTTGCTCGAATCCGGCTGGGGGAAACGTAGCCGGCCATGTTATCCGGAGCCAGGTGAGCGGCTTTTTCATCATCTGCAATGTACGGGCATCGAACATGCCTTCGAACGCGCCGGGATACGGCTCGGCTTTTAGTCTACCCTTTTCCCATGTATCGGGACTGTCGATGCGGACGAAGCTGTCGTTATATATCAGAATGGAATCATCCACGGCACTGTCCTGCAAGCCTGTCAGAACCGGCAGCGTTTTGCCGTTTTCCTGCCAGCCGGTGGCGGGCAGGAAAACGCGGTACTGGTATTCGGCCGGGTCGCCCGCCCAATCGAAAAAGAAACGGAAACCCTTCCAGGAAGTGATGCCCGGATCGATTTCGAGTCCCAGCCAGATGTGCTGTTCGCCCTCCGGCTGTGGCAGCGTTTTGGCAACCTGTGTTTTTAAGCCCTTTTCAATGGAATAGAGGGCCAGCGGCGTCACATATTGCGCAATGGTCGCATTCACCAGCGGGTAGTGGCCGGCGGGGGCGAAATGCACCTCGGTGGTTTCACCTTTTCTGGCATTGATACGCTTGCCGGTCAGCTGGTTTTCGGGGCCGATCCAGCCGGTTGGTTCGTGAGGGCGCGCCTGCACGATCGCTGTGGCGGGTTGGGGGCTGTTATGGGTCTCGGGGGAAAGGATTTCGGCGAGGCGCGTCATGAGCCGGAGTTCGGTTTGCCGGATTTCCTGGCCAACCTTTTCAAATTCCACCGAGCATGCCTCCACCAGCAACCGCACAAGCGGATCGAAATGGTCGGTGTCGTCGAAGCCCCAGAGCTCGGCGCAACGCCTGATGAGCCTGCGCGAGATGTTTTCCTTGCTGTAAGTCATCGTTTCGGGCATGTCATTCTATGGATAAAGGGGATATGAAAATGCGTTCGAAAAACATAAACGGCTCGTTGGTTCGTCGGATCGTGGCTTTGATCTCGATGCCCACACGCTTGCGAACATAGTTATTGGTTTTTGTCAGCACCTCGAATTCCTCCATTTCAACCCTGATCCTGGCATTCGTGAGCCGGGGTTCATAAGTATTTACAGCGTCTTCGAGTGACTCCCGGATGAGGTCCTTCCATTTGATTTGGGATAAAACCGAAAAATCATGGTCCCAGAGCGCACAGCCATAGCGACTGTCGAAGCGGTTTTCATCGAAATGGGTCACCATTAAAAGGTACAAATGCTGATGGATCGCCTCTCTGTCGGGACATTTCGGGTGCGGCAGGCCGGCTACGATCCGGTCGAGCGAGAGAGGTAGCGAATAGTTTTGATCTTCCATCCGGCGTTTAATAAATTGTGGTTGTATTAATTAAAGTCTGCCTTATTTTTGTCTGGTCACCAACTTTAAAGCGCCCCGATGAACCTGCCGTTTGTAAAAACTGTCGCGCAACGTCTTCAACTATTGTATGCGGTTGTGCTGATAGCCTTGCTTATACTGGTAGGGGCACTGGGATTCTGGATCATCGATTATCGTGACGCTTATCCTATGGCGATGGCGTGTTTTCTGGTCTTCGGTGTCCTTCATGTGTATTTGTTATCCCAATGGTTCAGGAGCTTGTTCGAAAACCGTTCGGCGCGGGCAATCGGTTTTACATTGCTGATCACGCTTTTTGCGGGGCTCCTGGTTATTTTTCTTTACCATAAATTCGCCCGGGAGCTTTCCAAGGGTGTGGGTATGGCCACAGCGCTCGTAGGTTTCCTTTTCCCTGTTTTCGTTGCCCGGGTTTATCAGAACTACCTCGAAATTCCACTTAAAGAATTCAAAAAGTGGTACTATCCCGTTGGACAGCCGCTGCCGGACATGGACCTGCTCGACCTGTCGCGTGTGCTGGTAATCCAGTTCGAGTTTACCAAAAAAAGCGGACGAAGCCGCATTTACGAACTTCCGTGCCAAAGCGCCGCATTCCATGCTCTTCGGAGAGCTGTTTTTTATCTTCCTGAACGACTACAACGACCGCAATCCGGGAAGTCCTGTCGAATACCTCTCGCCCGACGGCGTTCCTTACGGATGGTTGTTTTACAAAAAACAGCCCTGGTATAAGCGCCGCGTTTACGTGGATCCCGACCTTACATTTCAGGCCAACCACATCGTCGATAATGAGACGATCGTGGCGGTGCGTGCGTAGTTGCTTGTCAGCCCGGGCCGAAGCGGCGCCCGCTTTGCTCAGGCTGACAGTTTGTTACCACCGGTTGGTGTGCGGGGTGCCAAAAAGCTTGATTTCCCGAGCCGAGAGCGTCAGGCTCGTCGTCATTGGCATTGAACCCGTTTCCACAAAACTTTCGCTGTACTGCACGCAATACACATCGGCCAGTTCGAGCTCCTTCTGGGTTTGCTCCTCGTCCACATTTTTGAACGTGATCTTCGCCGACGATTTCTTACCGTCCGGGTCCACCATCCATTCCCACAGGCTCTTGCTGTCGCTGGCATTGGAGGAATCGACCTGTATGAAAACGGTTCCTCCGTACACTTTGGAAGACACGCGTCCTTTATCGTCAGTGGATTGGGACAAAGCGTAGCTGCACGAGATCACGGCAATGCCGTCGCCGGACGGGCCGCCATCCCAGGTGAAATAAGCGTCAAAACTTGAAGCTGGCATAGTTGTAAGTGTTTAAAAGTGAATGAATTGATTATGGATATATTGACTTAATTGAGCATAATGGGATTGCCCTGTACGACGGCCGGGCCACTGGCTTTCAGCTCGGCCAGGGCGTCGGCTTCGAGGTTCAGCTGAGCACCCTTGATTTTCGCACCGGCCGTGCCTTCGGCCTGAAATTCGGCGGTAGCTTTGATTTTGGTGTCGGTACCGCTTTCCACCTCAATACCTTGTTTGGCTTTCAATGAAATGTCATTGGCACTCAATGCGAACTCCCCGCCCGCACTGACGGAAATGTCCCCCGTGGCTTCTATCGTCACCTGTTTCGATTTGACTTCCAGTTGACCGTTTTCGACGTGCAATGTGATCTTGCCGTCGTCCTTGAATGCGAATTCCAGGAACGTGTCGGTTTTGTTCCGGTTACTGATCTGGATTTTGGGATCACCCTCCTCGTCTACGAAAATCACCATGTTTCCCGAGCGCGTAGCGATTACCTTCAAATCGTTATTTTCGGGCGAGTAGTTGATATCTTCCCCGGATTTCGGATACAGGCAGGTCAATACAAACGAATTTTCCGCCAGATTGCCTTCGTAGCCGACCATCACCATCGCCCCGACTTCCGGAATGAAATTGACGCCACGGCCCGTGGCATTGTGTATGGTTCCCACGCGTACCCACACCGACTCCTGGTCCTGCTGCCGGCTCTGGCCCCAGAAGAACCTCACACGTACGCGTCCGAGGCCTTCGGGGTCATCGTTG
The DNA here is from genome assembly GCF_040448675.1 of Dyadobacter sp. 676. Classification (NCBI taxonomy): domain Bacteria; kingdom Pseudomonadati; phylum Bacteroidota; class Cytophagia; order Cytophagales; family Spirosomataceae; genus Dyadobacter; species Dyadobacter sp. 676. The sequence continues at coordinate 3,347,845 of NZ_CP159289.1, forward strand.
TCAATCACCTCCGCCTGCTCGGTTTCTCCCGGCGGATTGCGCACATAAGGATTATTGGGCGGATGCTGCGCCGACTCGGGCACCGCATTGAATGTGTTCCGGTAACTTCCGGCCGTATTGACCTCATGACGGATGTGCACGACGCGGTATTTGCCGAAATTCTCCTCATAAGCCTCGCCGCGTTCATTCAGCCGCTGCCCCTTCACGGCCAGCACCGTGCCGACGCTCATGGTAGGCGTTTCTCCGGAGCCCTTAAAATCGACCATCGAAGCTACCCTCGCCGATCGTTCCATTTTCGTCAGTTCATCGATCTCGCTTTGGCCGCCTACCAGCTCGGGAGAAGGCAGGAGGGAGGCCTGGGCAAAAAGGCTGTCGGACTGCTCCAATGCAAACTCGCTGAGAGACGTGAGCCCGTCCACATTCTGCGACGACGATTGGCCGTCGAATGTCTCGGGAATCGTGTAATTATATCCCTCGAAAGTGAATGCGGCCGGTTGCAGTTTTAATGCGACATCGAAGTTCTGCAACCCGTTTACCAGGAAATCAACTTCCTGAGCGGTGTTGTTGCCCAGTACCAGTTCACGGCCGTTGTAGTAGAACCATTCGCAGCAGCGGTCGGCTACACGGCAGAGGAATTTGTAATTACTTTCGTTGTATTGGATAAATGGGACATGCCTTCCGCCATTTTCCGGGTTTAACTGCTTTCGGAGCAGGTTCTGTGGGTACGGTTGCAATACGGTATCGAAAATGCCCTGAACCGTCCCGCGGAGAAACGACCGGCGTTGTACCGAGTCTTCCAGAACGATCGTCGGACTGTACCCTTTCAACGCAAAGGCGCTGCTCATGTCGCTGAGGCTCCGCAACCGGATTTCCGTTACAATGCCCTGGAAAACGAAGTCGAATGAATCCGATCCGAGCCTAGGACTGAATGAAAATGTGATTTTCTTTCCCATTACGGCCCGGTGCGAGCGGTTGAAGAAATGCTCGCCTTCGTCTTCCAGCTGGTCGAATGGGACCAGCAGCTCGAACCAATGGTGTGCAAACAGATCCTGCTCGATCACCAGCCCGAGGTGCCGCGTAATTTCGATACCCCCTTCGATTTCAATGTCCGTGTTAACCTGCCGTGCCATTTAGCTGCTTATTTCAACCTGTCCGATTTTCATTTTCCCCGGTAAAATCACCAGTTCGTAAACCAGTGCGACGCTGTTATCGCGCAGGAAATAATCCTTTCCCCGGTGTTGTGGTAAATAATTTTTCGTGTCGGGTACATGCGCCAGCCTGTGTCCCCGGATGGTCGATTCCTTTGCCCGGAACGACTCCCTGAACCCGACGCAGTAGGCCTCTTCGAACTCCATTTTCCGCAGGATTTGCGAGTCATTATCGTATTTGAATTCGACCTGCCCGCTCAGTTGCCGGTCATTTTTGAACGCCCAGTCGTAAAGCAGTGCGAAATCGTCGTTTTGCGTCGGCGCGATCGTCATGCGGATCAGCCGGGCTTTGGGCGAATCCGTGGGACTGCCGCGCTCGTCGGCATTCCGGTTGCAGCCATATGCCATTTTCCTGACTTTGAACTCTTTTCCGTCGAGCGTCAGATGTGCCTCTACGCCTATGGTAGCGTCCTGATCCGCCATCGTCTAGAAGTTTTCCAGTTTCGCTTCGTTGATTTCCACATTGCCGGCGGTCACAGTAATGCAGGTGATGAAATTTTGCAACCTGCCAGCGAGTGCCTTGTCGAGGTCGTCGGTACCGTCGTCAAACATTTCTATGAATTCAATACAAACCGCGTCCTTGAAACTCAGCGTCTTGAAAGAGCCGGTTTCACCAAATTGTTCCACCGTGAGATCGTATTTCTGAGAAGGCTTGTTGGCCCATTCGACCAAAAAATCATCGAGGACCATTTCCAGCTCCATGTACAAATGCGCCCATTGAATAGGCGACGTGATGGACATGGCGTCATCCACAGTCTGATGCAACTCAAACTCCATGAACATGACGCTGTACTCATGTTCGCCGTCGATTTTTACGTTCGTGCTGAATGGCATGGTGTTGAACGGGGGCGTTTTTAATGAGTGAATGAGTCAATGAATGAATTGAATTTTGAATGACCGAATGATTGAATGACCGAATGTTTTTTTTTTGTTTAATAGTGATTGAAAATCTGGAAGTTATCCAACCGGAGGTATTCACTCATTCACTCATTCAACATTACTATTGCTGAGCATACTCCGCCGCCCAGGCTGCTGCGTCCAGATCGTCGCCTTTCTGGCCGGTGAGGGCGATCATGAAGTTTTTGGCGGGGAAATAAGGTACCATGTGGATGTCGAGGTAAACTTTGTCCTTCTGGTCTTTGTCCTGCTCGAAACGCATCACACTAAACTTCTCGATGAGCTTGCCGGGGCCGGTTACGCTGTCGAGAAACTTGATGATCTGCTTTTTCAGGTCGTTCTTGGTGTTGTAGTCGAAGTTTTCGAATGCCCGGCGGTTCAGGAAGTCGATCAGCACTTTCGTGATATAGTCGAAAACACGGACTACCGAATAGGTCTGCAAACCAACATTGTCGCCATTGAACAACGTTTTGGCCGAGAATGCCATTACCTTATTGTATTCGTTTACCATCGGGATTAGTCCCATTTTTTCCAGATCGGCGATCTCCGATTTCTTGAGAGGAAAACGCACGCCGTCGACTTCGCTGAGCGTTCCGTGTTTTTTACCAGCCGCTACCTGCGACATCAATGTTTTGTACACATTACCTGCCAACGCGGTCGATGGCGGAATGTAAAGGTCGTCTTCCTCGCCCAGGTCGTCGTGTTTCGCACGGCCTACCAGCCAGTTGCAGGTCATCATCACGTTCGACAAATGCGCCGCGCCTCCGGTGAGGTTAGCCGATTCGAAAAGCTCCATTACGTCCTCGGGTGCATCCAGGTGCATGAAATCGGTCACGAGCATCACCTTGTTCTTATGTGCCATTTTCGCCCATTTGTCTACTACTTTTCCCGAGCCGAGGTAACCCGGCACATTCAGGATGGAGTAGTTTTCGCGGAGGTCGAGGCGATCATATTTCGAGGCAAGCTCCTCGCCGACGGCGTCGATGAACGTGGTAACGTCCAGGTCCTGTAACTGGTCCGGCGCCGCATTCAGAAAAGTGACGTTTTTGACTTTGTCCTGCTCCGTATTTTTGAAGAACATCGCCACCGAGCGGTACGATTGTTCCAGCGGGCGAATCTGCTCGACAGCTTTCCCAAGGTTTTCTTTCAGCAGTTCAAATGCGGAATCCGCTTGTTTCTGGCCTAGTTCGATCATTTCAGGCACCGTATCGGCACTGCCGAGCAGTTCCGACCATAGTTCCAGCCGCTTTTTCAGCTGCTGCCGTTCCTTCTTTTTGTCGGCTTCGGTGAGAAAGATCTTTTTCCGGGCCTTTTTTTCCGGATTAATGTTCGCAGCGCCCTCGATGATCGTTTCTACAAGGTCGTAGCTGCCATATTTCGCCAGAAGCGGCAAGCCGGTTTCCAGCGGAACCGCCACCCGCTCGCGGAGCGCCGGTGTGGCGCCGTTGGATGTTTTTGTATCGATTGACATGGGTAATGATTGAATGACTGAGTGAATGATTGAATAACTGAATGATCCGCCGTAGAACGGTAAATGACTGATTTGACCGGATGTTAAATGATCTGCCGTGGAACAGCGAATGAGTCGATGAGTGAATTCCGAATGAGTGAGTGACTGGGGAGTCATTCACTCATTTAAAACTCACTTATTCCTCTACCCCGCTTCCTCCAACTCGCTGATCAGCGTCTGGAATATGCCTAGCAATGCGGCTTTGGCTTCGGGTTTTTCGAGGGCGGCTTTCAGTATTTTATTCACTTTGAGGTGCCTGACTACCTGTTGATAAGCTTCGTTGCGAGCGTCGAGGTCTTGCAGGAATGCGCTTTGGGCGATGATTCCTTTCTTGCCAAAATCGCCGAGATTCCGGAACCGCAGGTTTTCATTGATGAAGCTGCCGTCGGACGTGATAAATTCCACTTCCGCTTCGGGCTGGTAATGCGCGAAAACTTCTTCGGTAGTTTTGAGGTCGTAAACCATCTCGGGCCGGGGCGGCGGGTCCCCGGTTAGTTGCGCGGCAAAAAGGGTGCGGTTTTGGGGAATATCAGCAATCCCTTCACCGGACTGGTCAATTTTGCGTTCGTTACCGCCTATTCCGTAGTTGAACATGGTTGTATGTGATTAGGTAAATACTGTTGTTAACCGATTAAAACTGTTGGGCAACCCGCTACAATGCTGCCCCCCGTGGGCCGTCGGGTCGCCGAGGCGCGCTGCCGGTTTTCCACAGATGAGTACGGACGTCGAACCGGCCACGACCGAGTCGGGAGGACCGGTGCATACGCACATATCGCCGACACAAGCGGCCGGCTGCCCGCCTATGAGCACAGTCGGGGTGCCTGGGGGCAGCATGGGTCCGCCTACGTGAGGTACCGGAGGCGTTCCTGGGGTAGCCATCGGGCAGACGTGCATATCACCTACTCTTGCTGCGGGTTGAGACATGGTTTATTGAGTTATCGGCGGTCGGCTTTTGGCCATCGGCCTGACATCGATATTGAGATTTGTCTAAGCGTATTCAGCTATTTTGACAGCTGCTTCGCCCGCTTGAAATCGAAAAGCGAGGTGAGCGAGACACCGATCCCCACCGCCGCCGCACCTACCGAGATATAAATGCCCGGTTTTGCGTAGCTGGTAAGCCCTTCGGGGTTATCGATCCGTTTCTTGTAATCCTTGTAATCCTTATTGAGCATGCTGTAAGTCACCGCCCCGAATGCCAGTGCGGCCACACCCGCCCCGAGTTTAATAGCCCCCCCATTTGCGGGCATTCGCTGCGGCGGCGGCGTTGGGTTTGTTGAGCTCCTTAAAAACACGCTCTCCTTCTTTGGCGTCTTCGGGCGATGCCACCGGCTTGCGGTCGGAGGCCTGGCTTACAACCGGGTCTTTTCTGCGTTGCAGGGAGTCATAGGTCGCGGACGGTTTCGGCGTTACCGGGACCGATTTTGCGTTTTCGGCGGAGTTAAATGCGACGCGCGTCAGAAACACGATCCAGTCGTTGCCCGATTTGTCGGCACGGAGTTCCGCTACGCGGGCAATAGGCTGGTAGGCGGTGTTGTCCTTATTGCTTTTCCCTTTGAAATGCTGGGTATAAAAAACCTTTACGAAAGGATATTTATCGACTTTCACGTCCGAAACCACCAGGTTGGTGAATTCAATGGTATTGGTTTCCGATTTGGTATAAAAAAGGTCGAAGTTGCTCAGGTACTTTTCGACCGGTGTATCGAGTCCGGGCGCGGCGGCATTATGCTTCGGGTCCACGTCGTCCTCCACGATCACGCCGTCATTGATGAAGATCTGGTCGTTGCTCGGCATATAGCTGTTCATCATCAGGTACCGGCGCTCGTAGTTGCTTAGATCTTCATTGGCAATGGCATTGAGCAGATCGTTCAGTCCCTTGACCTTCTCGCGTGCGAGTACGCGTATTTCGTCGGCGTCCCTGCGTGTGAGCACCTGCGCGCGGGCCTGCAAAACGGATGACATTACGCCCAATAACAGCAAGGCAATGCGCCATTCGAAACTGTTTTTCATTCCCGTTGTCATGTTTTCAATTACTTTTTGAATCCAAATCGATAATCTGCACTTCCACGCGCCGGTTCATGCGGCGGTTTTCCTCGCTATCGTTCGGGCGCACCGGAAACTTGCTGCCCAGGCCCACCGCCGCGATCACGCCCTCGGGTACGCCTTTGCCGATGAGGTACCTCGAGATCACCCGCACACGATATTCCGAAAGCGTGAGGTTGAGGCTCGGGTTGCCCACGTTGTCGGTATGGCCGGTAATGCGCAGGCCTTTGTTCTTGTGTTCGAGAATATACAGGGCCACCGAGTCGAGGTAGGTCCGCGACTGCACGGGTAATTTGTATTCGCTTCTCGGAAAATAGAGGGTCTTATCGGTAGCGGTGATGCCCTTCGCGACCGGAGGTTCCTCTCGCGCAGCCACCGGCGAGGGGCGTTCGGCCAGTCGCAGGGTTTTAAGATTAATGCCTTCTCTGACCGACGCCATGGCTGTCACCAGCTCGGGCTGGCCGGATGTAGCGGCAATGCCGAGCTTGTAGCTTCTGCCGGGCGTGAGCTCCGCGAAATAATGGCCGTCGTTCACCCTCGTAAGCGAGATTTCCGCCTGACTTTCGCTCCAAAGCCTGCATAGCGTTCCTTCCTGTGCTTTCAGTATGTTGATAGACAAAAAGGTGCGTTGGCGGTTGAGTTTAATAATGTAGGTCCGCGGCTCCTGATCGGTTTTATCAAGAATAAGGTTGCCGTTATAAGGCTGGTACCCCCCCCGATTTGACTTCAATGGCTACGATGTCCTTTTCCGTGAACACGATTTCAGCCCTGGGCCGGTCGGTGGTCAGCCCGAAACAATCCTTTTTCAGCTTTTGGGTGTAATAAAGGCATATTTCGGCCGGTAACCGCTCGTCCGACAATGCATCCCGCACTTCGATCCGTCGTACGATCGACACGGCTTTCAGCGAATCCCTTAGTTCGAAATGTTTTTGTTCCGATTGCGCATAGGGTTCGTCGCTGGTCTGTTTGCCCAAAGGCATCATGGCTAACGGGATGAAAAACGTGCCTTCTGTTTTGCCCTCGATATTAACCGGAATATGTTGCGTCTGGAACTGGGGGCATTCGATAACCAGCCCGGTCGTATTGCAGGGTACTTCCACATTGAACACACCGAGGCTGTCGGACTTACCGAGCCGCTGCTTACCCTGGTCGGTTTTCGCTGAAAGGCCCGCTGCAAGCGTCGTCGTACCTGAAATGTCGGTGATCCTACCCGCCAGGAAACCGCATTGCGCATGCAGCAGACCGGTGACCGGCTGAAACAAAAGCAGGATGATGTATAACCCGGTTTTCATTGTCCTTCGTTGGTTTCGACCCCTATATTTCCCAATAAAACTTCCCAGTTCACCGTATCCCTGCCATCGATGGTTTTTTGATACGATTCGAGTTTCACGCGGATATTTTTGCGTGTAATATCCCCGTATGCCACTTTTCCATTGGCTGCGTAGCCTTCAAAAACCTGCTGCCCGGCGATGATGCCGTAATAGTTGCCGTCGGCCTCCTGTTTCAGTTCGCTCACATACTTGACCTCGTTCCATGTGATGTTGATTTTGGCATACGGCAGAAGTTTCAGCCGGTTGAGATATTCTTTCACCGGATATTTCTTCACACCTTTTGCCGAACTGACGGCCACCGTCGCTTGCGGTTCAAACAGGCTGAGCGCCTGTTGCACAGCTTTGTTTTTTTCCTCCGATTTCTGGCTTTTATCCCCGATAATGCGCAGGTAGGAGGTAAATTCGTCCACGCGGCGAATGCCCCTGGCGCTGTATTCCTTGTACTCGGCGTCGGTAAGGACGGGCCTGGCTTGCTCTTTCGGCGGTGGCGCGACATCTTTTTTGGCCACAGGCTGGTTTTGGGCGCCATCCTGCTCTTTTCTGACGATCTCCCTTTCTTTTTTCTCGATTTCTTTATGGGCCAATGCCAGTAATGGGGCCACATCTACCACATCGCGGAGGATCTCATGCCTGCCGTCGCGGTAAATTACCGCCGCTACCTCCTCCTTGTTGATCGATGCCGCATTACCTTCCGCCGTGAGGTAATTGATCACATCGTCGCTTTCGTAGGAGATATTACCCGTAATGACCGTCAGCGGAACGCTTTTAATGATAATATCCTGGCTCACATTCCGGGGCGGGGCCTTATAAAAAGCCTCGATCTGCGTTTGCGCCTTGCCCGGACTTTCGTTGAGCTCCGAAATCACCATGAACTGGCCGCTGGACGCGAATACGACCAGGAAGCGCTTCCGGTGGTAAACCCGCGGAATGCCGTCGGATGCGATCCATTCGAGTTTGCTGTCCAGGGCCCGGCTCAGTTTTGCCTGAACGGGATTGCCGTTATCGAGCCATATCCGGTCCTGGGCCAGCGTTTGCACGGCAAGGAGCATCATCAGGAATGTAAAGCTTTTCTTCATCATTGCATCGGTTATCGTAAGTGATGAGGCTCATCAAAATGTCACCTTACGGATATACATATACGCCTACTCTTTGTCATAGGTTAGAATGGTCACTTCCATGTCGCCGCCATAAGCAGTACCGGGGGTGCGATCCTCTCCGTGGGCGTCGATGCGCATTTTCCCATATCTGCCCTGATTGGTCACGAAGGCGATCACCGTTTCGTTTTCGAGCTGGTTGGCTTTAGCGTCGGTATAGCTGCCATTGATAAAATCGGCAGACAGATTGGCCCGTGCGAGATCGCCGTATTTTACCTGGTCGAAATTCACCTTGCCTAAAACCGCAAACTTCGCCCCGTTCTTGGGATAAATGCCCGGTCTTTCGTTGTAGGGATACCACCAGCAATCGTCGGAGCCGTTCTGTGATACCAGTTGCCCCAAATCCAGGTCGTAGGGATTGGAATACGACATCGTAAATGATTTTTTGGGTGTAAAAACAGAGGGCTCGCCGAGAGTAAACGAGGTGGTGGCGTCGCTGTAAATGATCCCGCCCAGCGTAATGGCGAAAGCCCGGATATAATAGGTGGTTCCCGGCGATAACCCGCCCACGTTGGCCGTGAAGCTGGCCCTGGCCGCTTTGGCATTGATAGTCACCCGCGTGTCTTTGGTCGTCGGTTCGTTGTTTGTAGGCGAGTAACAAACGCCGAACGAGGAAATTTCAGCATTGCCCAGCGAAAGGATGTTGACCACAATGTCGGCAGAGGCCTTGGAGGTGGTGGTTACCTTGCCTATCGCCAGTTCCGCGAACACATAATCATCCGTTTTGAAAGTAGCTACCGGGCCATAGCCTACGCCTCCGCCCTCGTTTTTGGCATAAGTACGTACATAATAGGTGGTTAGCACAGCAAGCCGGCTGATTTCCCTTTCGAATTCAAATGGCGCCGGCGGATTGTCCTCTCCTACTTTAATCACCGTTCCGGCTTCCAGCGTGGGCTGGTTTTGTGTCCCCCAAACGAAGCCGTATTCAAGTATTTTGCCGCTTTTCTTTTCTTGCCGGTCGTTTTTCGGGTCGAGGTTATCGACTTTTCCCCTTACCACCGCACCCGACGTCCACACCTGCACGACGGTCGTTTCCGAGGCTGCGGGTGCGAGCGGGTCTACCGGCGCGAACATGTCGCACGCGTACAGGAGAAAGGCAATAGCCGTAATGAATAGTGAACTGATAAATTTTCGCATGGCTTTGATCGCTGTTTGTCCAGCGTATTAATGCTTTTTAAAATCCTCAGGATGCGGCAGCGGCAGAAGGCCGCCAGTCGTTGTCCCAATATTCGATCAGTTGCGGGCTGGCAACCCTACCCCGGAAGGTAACGCCGCTATCGTAATGCGTTTGCGGGATCAGGTGATTGCGCAGGCGCATGATCCACGGCTGCGCGTGTCGCGGTGTGAGCAAGCCGCCCATACCCATCTGATTTTCCCGCTCCGATAATTTGACGCCATAGTTGCTATCGCTGTTCCCTGCACCATTGACATGCGCCAGCCCTAGCGTGTGCCCGAACTCGTGGTTGACGGTCGTTTGCAGAAACGAAACACTGTGCATTTCAGCCCCCACACGGGTTAAACGCGTATTCCAGTGGGATTCAAGGTCATTATGGGTAAATAAGCCGGTACGGTTATCCTCGTCCACATACGACCGGAATGTGTGCTCACGCGGGTGGATGATCCGGTACGTCTGATGCGCTTGCGACGCCGAGTCGACGAGCTGAATGGACAATCCGCATTGTATCGTAGCTGTATTCCTTGCAGTTGTGCTCCGCGGCGTGTACCAGGGCTTATTAGGGTCGAGGATAAATTTATCGCTCCAATGCCGCTGTACTACCGTCACAAATTTCCGCTTGTATTCCTCCCATTCGCTGTCGGACCAGCTTTCGAGATGGAAACGGCCGTAGGTGTCGTGCATAATGCCGTTGCCCGTGGCATAGGTATCCGCCATGAAGAACCGGGTGGTCGGTTCGACGCGAACAAGGTGTACCTTGAATTGCAGGATCATCCCGAATGTCGTGTCATCGATAGGAACAAGGCACGAATCCCACCGCCTCGCGTTTCTGAACAGGTGAATGTGCATAATGTTTTAATTTTCGGCATCGGGCCTGTCGGCTCATGCCTGTGTGATTAACTTCTTGTGGGAGGATCAGGTGGTTTGCCGTGGCTGAGGGCGGTAAAACCACATTTGTCCGGAGACGGTCACGCTTCCTCCGCTCAGGGCGCCGGTCCGCAGGTACAGCCGGTTTCGTTGTACTTTTTTGCTGCCGTTTACATTACATTCGAATACTTCCACTGCACCCGAAGTGTCGATCGACGCGACGATCGCCGTATGATGCGGGCGCGATTCTTCGCTCCATGAACCGTCCGATCCCTCGAAACGGAACGAATAGTTACGGAACTGGATAATATCGCCCACTTCGAGACTGGCCGCCGTAACCGCATCGCCCCAGACATAATTATCATCCGGGCCGATGCGGCCCATAATCTCCGTGGACGTTCTGGCGCCTGCGCTCTGGAGGGCGCGTTCGGCCAGGGTCCAGCATTCTCCGTTTCCAACCTGGTTGCCCAGATTGGTTTGCGCAAACTGCGCGACTGCATTGCCGAGTACACTCATCGTTGATGTCGGAAGGTGTGGATAGTTGTTTTAAAATGATTGCTGTTCAAGTACGTTTTCGGCCTGATGGACACTCCATACTACTTCGCCCTGATCGTTGGTGCTGAGGTCGATGACCGAACCCCTGGCGGCCTCTCCCGAAATGATCATCCGGCTGACGGGCCGTCTCAGCAGGTTACGGATTACCCCTTTCAGCGGCCTGACGCCATATCTCGGCGTAAAACCTTGCATGGCAATAGTTTTGCGTGCGTCGGGTGTCAGATTGAGGCTGATGCCCTGCCTGTCGAGCAGGTCGGTGAGGTTGCGCAGATGGATATCGAATATTTTAACGACATTATCTTCGGAAATCGGTGCGAATGGTACTATTTCGGTTAGCCTGGCCAGGAATTCCGGCCGGAAATATGCAGCCATGATTTCCATCAGATCGGACGACTGCGGAATACCGCCTTTGCCGAATTCCTGCACGATGTGCTCTTGCCCGATATTAGAGGTAAAAAGGATTACCGCATTTGAGAAATCGCCTTCTTTGCCCAGACGGTCGTGAAGCCTGCCTTCGTCCAGAATTTGTAAGAATAGGTCGAAAACAGACGGGTGTGCTTTTTCAATTTCATCGAAAAGAACCACCGAATAGGGTTTCTGACGGATTTTATTAACCAGCAAGCCTCCTTCTTCATAACCTACATAACCGGGAGGCGCACCGTAGAGCAGCGCCGCCGAATGCTCCTCTTTGAATTCGGACATATCAAACCGGATCAGGAACGACTCGTCGTTGAACAGGAAGTCGGCCAGCGCTTTCGCGATTTCTGTCTTGCCGGTTCCCGTCGGGCCCAGCAGGAAGAATGATCCAATGGGCTGTCCCGCTTTAATGAGTCCTGAGCGCGATTCCAGGATAGCTTCGCTCAATGCCTTCACCGCCTGGTCCTGGCCCACCACTCTTTTGCTCAACACCTCGCCGATGCCCAGCAACTTGTCGCGTTCCGGGCTTTGGAGTTTGCCGAGCGGAATGCCTGTTTTATGGGAGATAATGGCCGCCACATCGTTCTTGCCGATCGTATCCGAGCGCCGCGAAGCGAGCGTGCGTAATGCCGCCAGTTTGTTGCTCAATTGGTTATGCATTCCTTCGGATGTTTCCGCATCGGATTCACCGTCTACGTCGAGCTGGCCGGTCAGCAGGGGGCTCAGGCGGTTTGGGAGCTGTCTTGCAAACCATTTGAGCTCATGAACTCTTTCGGCTTCATCCACGGCCATCAGGGTGTCGAGATCCGTTTGCAAAACGGCCAGTTCATTTTCCGAAACTTCACCCATCAGCCGCATAGCCGCCATCGTGCGATCGAGCAGGTCGAGTGCTACATCGGGCAGACGCCGGTCCTTCATATATCTTTTTGCCAGTTTCACGGCTTCGGCTGCGGTGCCTTCGGCGACTTTCAGGCCGTGGTGCGTTTCGTAAACCGGCAGCATATGCTCGATCATCCGGGTGGCCGTCGCCTCGTCGGGTTCTTCCACGTGCAGGATTTCGAACCGGCGGGAGAACGCTTCGTCCTTTTCGATGTACTTACGATATTCTTCCTGCGTTGTCGCACCTATTAATGTGAGTTCGCCACGCGCAAGTTCGGGTTTCAGTAATTGGGCAACCCCGGCACCGATCGAGCCTTTCGGATCGAGCAGCATATGAATTTCGTCGATAAAGAGGATCGCTTTATCAAATCCCTTCAGTTCATTCAGAATACCCTTTACCCGCTCTTCAATTTCCCCTTTGTAGGAAGCGCCTGCTACGAGGGCGCCGGTATCGAGTTCGAGTAAACGGGCATTTCGGAGCAACTGAGGTACTTTTCTTTCCGCAATGAGCCTGGCAAAACCTTCTACCAGCGCCGATTTGCCCACGCCCGGCTCGCCGGTCAGGATTACGTTCGGCTTGCTTCTCCTTCCCAGTATTTCGGCCATTTGCCGGATTTCCCGGTCGCGGCCTATAATGGTATCTGTTCTGCCTTCGGCCGCTTTTTGCGTCTTGTCGGAAGTATATTTTCCCAGATAGCCGTTACCTTTCGCTTCCGGCACAGCCTGTGTCGACTGTTTGGTCCCTTGCTTTTCCCCATTTCCGCCGGCTACCGGTGCATTGTGAATTGCCAGTACTTCCCGCTGGGTAATTGGAAGGGATCGCAATTGATCGGCCGAAAATCCTACCCCGGGTTTGAGTAAAGCTGCTAATGCACATAGCGGGTCGGCGTCGATATTGAGCTGTAACGCGATGAGCTCCGCCAGTTCAAGTGCCGCGGTGGCCGTATTATCCGGCGGGGGAAGCTCGGGTACTCTTACCGATTTGGGGCTTTCTTCCAGGCGTACCTCGGCCCAGTCGCGCAGGTAAGGCAGGTCTTTACCGGCCATCACGAGTTCGGAAGCGAGGCCTACGTCATTGTGCAACAGGCCCATGAGCAGATGAGCCGGGCCGAACCGCTCCTGCCGGTATTCGCGCGCCAGCGACTGTGCGATCGTAATCGCGTATCTGAGTGCTTCGGTTTGCATGGAATAGACAAATAGGATGAATTGATACGTTTTTTTCAGGGCTGATTCTTTTGTAATGCCAGGAGCCGCTCCGTCGCCCTGGCTTTCATTTCCTTGTTCGCGGTTGAGACCTGCAAGCCGTCAAATATCTGTTTGGCCTGATCATAGTATGTTTTCCGGTCATTTTTCCGGAGATTCCCCTGGGTCAGCAGCTGATAGTAACCTTCCGCTTCGGAATACCGCAGCCACTCGCGATAAGTAACGGCAGTGCCGCTTTTGGCTGCCAGGCATTCATCCAGTTGCCGCTGAATAGCAGTGATATCGCCGCTTCCGGATCTGGAACTTTTGCAATTGTCGAGGTCCCGCTGGAGGTTTGCGAGTTTGGTTTGCAGCTCCTTGTCGGAACCACCACCACCACCTCCTCCTCCTCCGCCACCACCACCGGCAGCAGTGAGCAGCTGGCGTTCCATGCCTTTGATTTCCAGGTCTTTCATGTTGATCTGGTTGCGAAGGTCATTTACCATTTGCATATCGATGCCCTTGCCGTCCAGGGTCCGCCGGAGTTCGCCGATTGTCTGACGGTAGGTGGCGAGCGCCTCGGTCAGCTTCGCAATGCCGGTCGACAGCCGTTTATTCTGATCATGGGCTGCTGTGGCCGCCAGGTTATTGAAATGGCTCATAATGCTGTTGACGCGGCTTTCGATATCCACCAACTGGGTGCGGGCCGTGGCTTTGGCCATTTCGTCGGTGGCACTGCTGTACAGGCCGTCGAGCTGGATGAGCCGACGGGAGATCTGGCTGAGCGTGTCCGTGTCGGTTAGCATCGGATCTTGTTCTTCTACGATCTCGCGGTAGCGGCGTGTTTCCGAAGCCGCAACGGAGTCGGGCACGCGTACGAGCAGGTACACGGCTGCGAGCGGGAATGTAAGTGAGAGCACGTACATGCCTACAAACCTTCCTATTGCTGTTTTTCGCTGGATTTTATTGAGTGGTTCCATTAGCATCGATGCCGCTATTGTGCTCTGATCTTTTCGACCTTCTGTTCTTTGTGATCCCTCTAAATCTTTAATTTCTCTCAGATCTCTCTGATCCTTCCAATCTTTCCCCGGGTTTCAACCCGGTGCAATAGGATTGCTTTTGCTGCGCTATCTATTACCGTCGGTTCCAACCGACGGCTAAAGGGGGCTCCACCTGGATTTTGTTTTTTCGGGTTGCACGGGTGGCTCGTGCACCGGGCTTTCGATAATGAAGACTTGTTGTCCTTTTCTTTTTCCGATGAATTCGAGCTGGCTGAGTTTCAGGAACAGGGCCGTCCACATGGTGTAAAAATCATCGATAATCCGCAGGCAAGGCAACATGTCATTATGGTTATATGGTGCCTGGATCACGGCTATCAGTTGCTTTTCGATGCTCCCGGGCGAATCGTCGGCCCATTCGCCGAGGTAGCCGAGCAGCTCTTCCTTTTCCCGGTCGGTCAGGCATTCCATCGAAACGCGGATCGCCTGCGCAATCTGGCTCATCGACGTTACCATCTGTATGGGCGGCTCGAAAGGGGCCATCCGTTGGAAACCGATACCGACTATCGTCATCGTTGTCACCAGTCTTTCCACCAGCAATTGTACGCTATCGGAAAGCGCGCTTTTCTGGCTTTTCGTCTTGATCTTTTGCAGGATACGGAACGAGCACGTTTCGATATCGTTCAGATATCCGGCCCACCGGCTGTGCCATTCGCGCAGGTTTTTGTGGCTGCGTACCGCGCGGCTGGCCGGCACGAAATCGTGCATTACACGCAACTCGGAGTTGCTGTAAGCGAGCTTGCCGATGATCAGCGCCGGTCCGCCCCATTGGCCGGTATTGATGAATTCCGAAGGCACGAGGCTTACGCGGTACAGCGGGAGCGTATAAGGGTGCCGCACCGGAATTTCCGACTCGGAGGGCGTGCCCGCTGGTTGCCTTTCGAACATGCCTACTCCGAGTACAACGTATATCTCGATATGCTGTGCCATCGGAAGCCGGTATTGCTCCATTATTCCGGCCAGCGATGTGTCCAGTTTCAGTTCGTCGGGTTCTTCTACTTCCAGCAGGCTTCCATCTGGCGTGATTGCCCGGCAGCGGTTCACTCTGATCCTGATCTGATTTCCCGCGTCGCCCAGGACCTGCATTTCCAGCGGATCGGTCCCTTCTTCCGGAAACAACAAACCGTAGTTCAGCGGCGCTGACAATGCGGCCCCGGCGCGTCGAACCTGATCGGTGTGGTAATGATCTGTTTCGATAAAATGTTGTCGAGAGATTTTCATCCCGTCGACCCAGTTGACGGCCATGCGACGGATATCTGCCATACCAGTTTGCAATTAAGTATTACAATTTCATGGCTGCTTTTACCAGCCCTATCACCGAGCGTACACCGAATTTCCTGAACAGGCTTCTGCGATAGGCTTCCACCGTCGAAATGCTCACTTGCAGCTTTTCGGCGATCTCCTTGGAGCTCAGTTCGTCCATGATCAGATCCAGGATTTCCTTTTCGCGCTTTGTCAGTTCCATAATTAAAACACTTAGACAAAGTTGTCGCGGCGCGGGCGCTATTTCAATCGGCGGATACCCTGAATTTTCGGAATTTTTACCCTGATTTTTCTAATGGTTCCTGACAGTTTTTCCTAAGGGTTTTCCACTATAAAACCAATGAAGGGGTTACACTACGCCCATACGGACGGCTATTTTGGTAAGGCCAACCGAGTTGCGGACGCCGAGTTTCTGAAAGAGGTTCCGGCGGTGTGTTTCTACGGTTTTGTCGCTGATACAGAGCTCGCTGGCGATCTTGTTGGTAGAGTATTCGCTTGCTACGAGGCGGAGGATTTCGACTTCCCGTTTGCTTAAAAAATCGCGTGTTGACGGCGCGGGCTCCTGAATGTATTTATCCACGGACGACTCGGCCAGTTTGAGCATCACTTCCTGCCCGTAATACACTTTCCCGTCGGAGACGGCTTTGATAGCACGTTCCCATTCATCGAGCTCGGCTTCGAAAACAATGTAGCCGCTCACGCCCGAGCGTACCACCTCGCGTACCGATTCGCCCGACGGGCTCGGTGCCAGCAGCAGGAATTTCAGTTTTGGGTAGAGTTTTCTGATCTTTAAAATCTGGTCTGCCGTTTTCTCGGCGTGGTGGGCGAATACAACCACAATATCGATTTCCTTTAAGTAGGGCAACTGGGTGATTTGTTCGAGGTGGTTGCACTTACCAACCAGTTCAATGTAAGACCTCCTCCTCAGCCACTCCGCAACAGCCTCGCATTCTAATGGATGTGGATGAACGAGGCACGCATGTGTAATAGAATGTTCCATACTTTTCGGGGTTGAGTACTAGAATTTACATGTCAAAATTAATCCTAAGCGACAGGTCCGGTCAATACGGGAAAGTACAGGAAAAACCGGGTAAGATTACCTGGTTTCGTAAATGGTTGAAAATAAGCGATTTTTAGTTAAAATCCTGAGCAATCGCCGGTGATTGTTCAAATCCAAGGCAAACCCTTACTGGTTTTCACTGACCGTACACATTATACGTCGGAATATTCCTCCGGTTATTCCTTGACGCGGCCGTACTTGCGCATGATCTCCATTACCTTATCCCTGGGCAGTTCTTCTGCTTTGTGCCCCTGAGTGCCTTCGGAAGTCCGGGCCATAAAAAGCGAATTGATAATGGCTTCCTCGGTAGCTTCTATCGCCGCCATGAAGATCGGCGATACATAATCGTTATGCAGGTAAGCGGCGCTAAATACCGGTTCCGCGGTTTCATGCAAAACCTTGTTGGCTGTCGAGAAGGCGATCACATAGTCGCCGCTGCCGTTGGCCGCAATGCCGCCCGTTTGGGCCATGCCGAGCATAACCCGTTTGGCCAGCCGTTTCAGATTGCGCGCGTCGAGGGGCGCATCGGTGGCCAGGACCATCATACACGAGCCGTCCGACGATTTATCGAGCGATTCTTTGAACGCATATTTGCCCAGCTCCTGCCCCACAGGTACCCCGTTAATTTTCAGGACGCCGCCAAAATTGGTTTGTACCAAAACACCCACCGTGTAATTACCCAGTTTTTCAGGCAGTTTCCTTGATGCAGTGCCAATGCCACCTTTCCATCCGAAGCAAACCGTTCCGTTGCCCGCGCCTGCATTCCCTTCCGCAACAGGGCCGCTCTCTGCCTGTGCCAGGGCATTCAACACGTGATCCTTGCGCACGTGCCGTCCCCTGATGTCGTTCAGGAAGCCGTCGTTGGTTTCACCGATAACCGGGTTTACCGATTTTACATTCTCGTTGCCTTTCTGGGCAAGCGTCCAGTCGATTACCGCGTCGGCCGCCGTCGGAACGCTTAGCGTGTTGGTCAAAACAATGGGGGACTCGATGGTTCCAAGTTCTTCAACCTGGGAATAGCCCGTCATTTTGCCAAATCCATTGCCTATGTACATCGCAGCCTGGACCTTTTGCTGGAAAATATTGCCGTCATGCGGCAGGATGGCCGTTACGCCGGTGCGTACGTCGGCGCCTTCCGTGAGCGTCACCTGGCCCACCTTGACGCCGGGCACATCTGTGATCGCATTCAACGCGCCGGTGGGTAGCACGCCGATTTTGATGCCCAGTTCACGCGGGCGTTTCTGGGCGGCAAGGGTAAGCGGCAGCAGGAGCAGGAGTGACAGCAGGTTCTTCATAGGCTGGTTCGATTATGAATGAAATATAACAAAAAATCCACTGGGGACCGGGGTCCGCCAGTGGATACATTTGCTGTTGAAGTGTAATCTTAATCGTCGTCCGGGCGTGCCTTTTCCGGATCGATCACCGTTTCCTTGCGGCTAACCGCCGACATGCTGAAAAAGCCCAGCGCTTTCGGGCCCTTCGGATCGACATTGATGATATTTGACCTTACGTTAGCAATGGGAGTAGCAAACAATCCGCCATTCGTACCTTGCTCGTTTACCTGTTTCAGGAACTCGAATGCCTCATAGGTAATGCTGTGCAGCTCCACGCCTATTTGTGCCCCTGCCGAGTATAACGAGTCGGTAGTGATCGATTCACGTAATGGCAGGATGAATATCAGCCCGTCCGAAGGCGCGCCGGCACCGAATGCAGCGTCGTAGGCAATGGAAATGTTGGCAGCCTTGTCCACCACCGCTTTGCCGCGAATCACCGGTTTGATCCAATATGTGTCGCCTACACCTTCGAGATCCCGGGCGTAGAATGACGCCACAAAACCTTCGCGAGGGCCCTTATCGGGTTCAAACGGCCATTTTTCGTGCCGGTATACCACAGAATCCACGGTTGGAACGCGTTTCAGCTCTGATTGGGCAATGAAAGTATCCGTGCCGTTCACGACTTTGAGCGAGTAGGTGCGGCCTACATGCCCAAGCGTGTCGGCCGTGGTTTTCCCCCAGGTGTATTTGCCGTCGCCGTCGGCGTCTTCGAATTTGTAGACTTTACCTTTATCGTCGGTAACAGTTACCGTGGCGCCCAGCACAGGTTTGGGTGGGTTGTTATCGAAGTAGGCTTGCGACCATGTCAATTTGATGGCCTGCTCGCCGGGCTGGTTGGTAAGCCAGGCATCAACTACGAGTTGAGAAGGGCCGTTCGCCGTATCGAGATCGATCACATCCTCGCAGCTTGTCAGGGACATCAATGCAAGCGCGAACAGTGCAGGGTATTTGATATATTTTAATGTTTTCATCATTTCAGTTTTTCTGGCGTGATTTCAGTTTGCTGGTGTCAGAATTTGAAGTTGTAGGTCACGGAAGG
Source organism: Dyadobacter sp. 676 (assembly GCF_040448675.1). NCBI lineage: Bacteria > Pseudomonadati > Bacteroidota > Cytophagia > Cytophagales > Spirosomataceae > Dyadobacter > Dyadobacter sp. 676. The sequence goes on from NZ_CP159289.1 coordinate 3,366,813, forward strand.
AATGAAGTTCCCGATCACAGAATAACGCACGGCTTCTGTTTTAAGCGGGTTATCTTCGTTAACTCTCGTGTAGACAGAGAACGGGTTGCGGCGGTTGTAAACATTATATACCGAGAATACCCATTCGCCCTCGCCTACTTTAAACAATTTCTTCTTCGCTTTCAAAGTCGCTGCCAAATCCAGGCGGTGGTAAGACGGAATGCGGCTGTTGTTGCGCAGGCCATTGTAATTGTTTCCAATCTCGAAGCCGCCGGTGCTATAACGGTTGGTCGGGAAAGTGGCTGGCGTGCCGCTCTGGATCGTGAAGTTCGACGACAGGGACAACCGCTTGTTTAGTTCGTAAATGGCTACTGCGGTAATGTTATGCGGTTTGTCGAATCGGGCGGGGAACCAATCGTCATTATTAATAGATTCCACCAAACGCTCTGTTCTCGAAAGCGTGTAGCTTACCCAACCGGTCAGTCTGCCTTTGTTTTTCTTCACATAAAATTCCGCTCCGTAAGCGCGACCTTTGCCGAACAGCAGGTCGCCCGTGAAATATTCGTTCAGCAGCAGGTCGGACGCCGGTACATAGTCTATCTGGTTGTACAGTTTTTTGTAATACACCTCCACCGAAGCTTCGTAGGTATTATCCTGGAAGTTCTGGAACCAGCCTAATGCGACCTGGTCGGCCTTTTCCGGCTTGATATTAATGCCGCTCAACGTCCAGACGTCGAGTGGTGAACTGGCCGCCGTGTTCGAAAGCAAATGCAGGTATTGCGAAGTGCGGTTATAGCTGGCCTTGATGGACGTGCTGCTGGTAATACCGATGTTCAACGCAGCGCGCGGTTCCAGGTTACCGTAGCTTTTGATCACATCACCTCTTTTATATTCGGTCCCCGGGAAAATCGGTTCTTTACGTATGCCTTTGCCCTTATCGGCATACTCGTATTCGGTTGCAGGGCCGAGGCTGCGGAAATAGGAGTAACGAACGCCATATTGCAAAGAAATGCGGTCGCCGAATTTCAGTTCATTGCCTACATATAATGCGGATTCATCGGCATAGCGCGGTTCCAGGCTGATGTCTTGCATATCGCCTTCGGAAACGAACGTCGCTTTGCCCGGGCGGGTATCATAATAAATATATTGGCCACCGAATGTCAGCTGATTGTTGGGTGTAATGTAAAACGTAAAATCAGGTTTGATACTGGTGCTGATGATCTTCGATTTCCAGTCGAACCGGTCTTTGGCGTCGGGTTTGTTCTGGTTCTGGCCCAGGTTATAGTCGTAGTTGCTGTAATAACCGGTCAGGTTCATGAACAATTTGTTGGAGAAAATGTGGTTCCAGCGCGCAGTAGCCGTTGCGTTACCCCAGCCAAAGCCGAAATCGCCGCCGCCGAACACGTCTTTTCCAAAATATCCCGAGGCATAAAAGGTATCTTTGTTACCCAATTGATAATTCACTTTCGCCGTCAGGTCGTAGAAGTAGAATTTGGAATCCTTCAAATCGGAGTTCAAAAATGGCTTCGCCAGAATATCGATGTACGAACGACGACCGGCCACGATAAACGAACCTTTTCCTTTTGCAAAAGGCTGTTCGTAAGTCAGGCGGGAGAAGATGGAACCGATACCGCCATTGATCTCACGCTTTTTGGCATTGCCTTCCTTCATACGAACGTCCAGGATCGACGAAATGCGGCCGCCGTACTGGGCCGGGATACCGCCCTTGATCAGTTTCACATCCTTCACGGCATCCGGGTTGAATACCGAGAAAAACCCGAACAAGTGCGAGGAGTTGTAAACCGGGGCTTCATCGAGCAACACCAGGTTTTGCGAAACGTCCCCGCCGCGCACATTGAAACCCGAAGCACCTTCACCGACGGTCGTTACGCCCGGAAGCAGTTGAATGCTACGGATCAGGTCCACCTCTCCGAGCAATGCGGGCATTTTGCGGATGGTTTTCATTTCGACCTTATTGACCGACATTTCGATGCTGCGGACGTTCTCGTCCTCTTTCTGCGTCGAAATGGTCACCTCCGCGAGCTGGTTGCTTTCGTCGGACATTTCGATGCTGACGGTCTTATCGCCGTCCAGCGTCACTTCGCGCGTCACTTTCTGGTAACCGATGTAGGAAAATACAAGCGTGTATTTGCCGTCGGGGAGGGTTAGTGAATAGAAACCGTAAGGGTTGGTTACGACGCCGGTTTCGGCTTCGCGCACGTACACCGAGACGCCGATAAGCCCCTCGCCATTCGAGTTGTCTTTCACGTAACCGCTCACCGAATGCCGGTTCTGGGCGAGGGCCGGCAGGCTGATCAAGGCTAATAGAAGGCATTTGAGTATGCTGTTTTTCATGGACTGGAATTGGTTACTAACAAATTGGTTTGTGTTGCTGTCGAAGAAAGCATTCATTCCGTCAGACGATCAAATTGAATTTTTCCTTTTCCCCGTGACAACTCAGTGTGGATTTACCCCCTTTCAAATGCTGAAAAATATTTGGATAACTTTTTCAAAGGCCAACAAAGCACGTGTTAATCAGCCTAAAATGACAGCAAAAAATGATGAACTGACCAAAAAGCTGAATAAATGGCCGGAACACCGAAATAAAGAGGGTGATCGAATAATGGTATTATTTTAAGATATTTTTGATACGGCAGAAGTGTCGGTGCATTCTTCCAGGAGTTTTGAGGAAGTTTTCAGTAAAACCGGGTGGAGTAGATCGGGCGCGATTTCGGTGAGAGGGGCGAGTACAAAACGACGGTCCTGAATGCGCGGGTGTGGCAACGTAAGGCGTGCGCTGTCCATGACGATGTCGTCGAAATAGAGTATGTCGATGTCGATCACCCGTGCGCCCCAGCGCTCGTAACGTACGCGCCCGAGGTCATGTTCGATGTTGAGGATGATCCTGAGCAAGTCCTCAGGCGGGAAGGAAGTGGAGATTTCGACGACCTGGTTCAGAAAAGCGGGCTGGTCCGTAATGCCCCAGGGCTCGGTTTCGTAGACCGCCGATTGGGAAACCACGGGTCCGGCCTGCCGGGCAATGGCTTCGCGCGCAGCCGCGAGCACCTGCGTGCGATCGCCCAGGTTGGAGCCTAGTAACAGGAAGACGGGGCCGTTTGCCGCCATTGCATGACCGTTTTGAAATACCAATCCACGAAAAAAAGGACTTTCCGATCGGAGGAAAGTCCTTTTCCAATAAATTCGTAAAATTCCTTTTTAGAACGTAAGCGTGCCTTTGTCGTAAGCTTTTTGTATAGTTGCTTCGATACCGTTTTTGTTGATGGTACGAAGGGCAGAAGCTGCTACTTTCAACGTAACCCACTCGCCTGAGGAAGGGAGGAAGAAACGTTTCTTTTGCAAATTCGGGTAGAATTTGCGTTTTGTTTTATTGTTAGCGTGGGAAACGTTATTTCCGACGCGAGTTCTTTTACCTGTAATTTGACAAACCTTAGCCATGACCTTACAATTTTTCCAAATGAGGGTGCAAAGATGCGTAATTAATTTTTGTTGAGCAAATAACGGCAAAATAAATTTTTGAAAAAATCCATTTACCATCGCATCCGGAAGCCGACGCCATGCACGTTGTCGATGCGGATGTCGGGATCGCCCGAGAGGTATTTACGCAGCCGCGAGATAAATACATCCAGGCTTCTTCCCATAAAATAATCGTCGTCGCCCCATATTGCCTTCAGAAGCTCATCGCGGCGGATCACCTGGTCGGTGCGTTCGGCCATGAATTTCAGGACTTCGGCTTCACGGAATGTAAGGCTCTGCGGTTTGCGGTCGAGAGTGAGTGTAAGTTTCTGAAAATCAAATATATATTTGCCTATTTGCTTGCTGCCGGGTTTTACCGTCAATGGAGAATCCGCTTTGCTGCGGCGGAGAAAAACGTCGATACGCAGTTTCAATTCCTCAATACTGAACGGCTTGGTAATGTAATCGTCGGCACCTAGTTTGAGGCCTTTGATCTTGTCTTCCTGCATCGAGCGGGCGGAAAGGAAGAGAATGGGTACATGGCTGTCGGCGCTACGGATCTTCTCGGCGAGCGTGAAACCGTCCATTTTGGGCAGCATAATATCCAGCACGCAAATGTCGAAATGCTCTTTGCCGAAAAAATCCAGCGCTTCGGCGCCGTCGGTGGCGTGAACGACTTCGTAATCGTATTCTTCGAGATTGTCTTTCGTGGCAAATGCAAGGTTAGGGTCGTCTTCGACGTACAGGATTCTCTTTTTCATCAAGCGTGTTTCTGCGGAATAGTGATTTTAAAAGTGCTGCCTTTGCCGAGGGCGCTTTCCAGCCCAAGGTGCCAGCGGTGTGCGCGGACGATCTGTTTAACATAGCTCAGGCCGATCCCGAAACCTTTCACATTATGCACATCGCCATAGGGAATACGGAAAAACTGGTTGAAAACCTTCTTCTGGTATTCGGGCGCAATGCCTATGCCCTGGTCGCGGACAGCTATAACGAGATTGTTGCCTTTATTGTATGCTTCGACGACCACATCCGGCACATCATCCGAATATTTCAGCGCATTATCGACCAGATTGTTGATCATACAGCGCAAATGGAACGGGTCGGCGTCGATTTCGTAGTTCGTCGCATTGGCCTGGAACCGAACTTTGTCCTCATAAGGCAGCAGAATGGATTCGATCATTTGCCGGGCATCGAGCCGCTCTTTTTGCAATGTGAGCGCATTACGTTCGGCTTTGGCCATGGAAAGTACCATTTCCACCTGGCCCTGCAAGCGCAGGATTTCGTCCTGCACAATTTGCACGTAACGCTTGTGGCGGGCGGGTTGCGACACGATGTTGTCGGTATTGAGCACATCGGCGGCAATGCGGATGGTCGAAATGGGCGTTTGCAGCTCGTGGGTCATGTTATTCACAAAATCGCGCTGCACTTCGGAAAGCTGTTTCTGCCTTAAAATCACAAACAACGCATAGGCGAAAAACGAAACCGCCACCAAAACAAGCGCCGAAGACCAGATGGCACCGCTGATGCTGCCCGCGAAGTAGGTCTCCTGTTCGGGGAAGCGCACGCCGAAGTAATAGGGATATTTGTTGGTTTTAATCCAGTTGGTCGTTTTCGTGGGCACCTTATCGTTGTTTTTGGTGCTCAGTGACATTCCGTAACGGATGCGGTTCGTGGTGCAGTCGTAAATACCGATCTCGAAATCGGTGATCAGGTTATGTTTTTGAAAACTGTCCCTGATAAAATGTTCCAGCATTTCGGGCTGGGTGGTGGCATTGGTATTGACCAGAAAATATTCGGGCGAAAGTTGCTCTACCGGGTTCGTGGTCTGCATTACCCCGCACACATCCGCGAGCTTCCCGGCCACGTCCTGCAATGCAATGTGCGCATTCTGGTTGAACTGCCGGTGCCGGAGATCGAGCGCCTGTTTTACCCAGTAAATCTGCGTGATTACCACGCCGATAATGAGCAGGGCAGAAAAAACCGTGAGGGATTGAATGGTACGTCTTGACATAACTTACTCGAAATGACCATTAAATATAAGGTCATTCGTCCAATTAAACAGCTGTGCTGGCCGTAACATAACCGGAAGGGCGTTGTTTAACATTTTATTAACTTTTATCATTCAGGCCAGATGGTAGCCGATCAACCCTTCGATGGGCGATTTCAAAATGCGGCCGGTTTGCAAACCATTACTTTCAAGCACCGGACGAAGGATATCCTGATAGTAATAGGCAATCGAACCGGTGAAATGCACGGGATATTGTGTGGCGTTGGTATGTTTCAATATATATTTTTTTACAAATAACCCGAATGCATTACGCACGAGCTCTTGTATAAATTCATGATCGCGATGTTGGGCAATGAATGCGGAATAAGACGCGAAATAGCGGTTTGGGTAAGGTTTTTTGTAGGCATGATCGAGGACAGTCAGGCGGTCGAGACCGGGATATGCCTTGATAAAGCTTTTATGAAGGTCCGGCGGCAGCTCGTTTTGCAAGTAATGCACCACCAGCGTTTTTCCCAGATAGGAACCGCTGCCTTCGTCGCCCAGCCAGAAACCCAGCGAGCCGATGGAATGCGCGATGCGGTCGCCGTCAAAAAACGCATTGTTCGCACCCGTACCCAGTATGCAGGCGAGCCCCGGCTCGTGCCCGCACAATCCGCGTGCCGCTCCAAGCATGTCGGAGGCCACTTCCACGGAGGTTGCCGAGGGAAAACAATGCTTCAATGCGCGTGTTACAGGCATGCCCGATCGTTCATCGGCGCAGCCCGCACCATAGAAATGTATTTCGCCGACTTCGCCCTCAATGCCCGGCACGACTTGCTCCAGCAGAACAGGGATGATTTCGTCTGCGGTCTGGTAGAATGGGTTAATGCCCGCCGACTGCCGGGATTGCCGGTGGCCGGCTTGCGGGTCGATACAAACCCAGTCAGTTTTGGTAGAGCCGCTGTCGGCGATCAGGATATATCTGGAAGGCATCGGAATCTAGTTCGATTGTTCGGGCAATTGCAGTTTGCCGATAATATGGAACCGTTCGAAAACGCGTTCAGTGTGCGGGGCGTCGCCGAGTTCCCGGGTAAGGTCCTGGCCGGCCCAATGTTCGTAATGGTGCCCGTTTCGCCATAGGCGCGATGCGCTCACATCGTAGATCATTCCTTTATATGCACACCATATCTCTTCCCGGTCCTGCCCGTTTCGAAGCGCCAGCTGTGCCCTGGTATATACTTTCATTGTATTGTTTTAGCACGCAATTTAATGATTCGGGTATTCCGTTGGAAAATTTAAAAAGCGATCTGCCATGAATATTTTGATTATAAGACTAAAAAGTAAGAACTTGGCGTTTTGAAAAGACATTCACGTAAAATAAAATATGAGAAAAAGTTACGCTCTTCTTTGGTGTTCAATATTGGTTTTGGGATTGTTGGCCGCCGGCTGCAAAAAGGACGCCAAGCCTGTTTCCGAAAGAATTGCAAAGGCCTGGACGGTGGAGTCCGCCAAGCATGACAATGTGGTGGTTTACACACGTGGCGGTTCGGGTAACAAAACGGATTATTCCGGTTTCCGCCTCACGCTGACCAATACGAACGGTACAAAAACAGCCAGCCTTACCGACGTGGATAACAAAACGTTCAATGGGAACTGGGATGTCGAGGGAGATACCAAACTGATCCTGAAAGACCTTACCCCTCAGCCCACAGGCTCGGGAGGGACCATTGAATTTACCATTTCAGGCCTGGGAGACTCGAAAGTGACGCTTACCCGCCTGAAAGCTAGTCCTAAAACCGGAAATACGATTAACGAATACACATTGACCAACCCGTAAGGCGAGGTCGTCCCCGATATCAGGCGAAGCCATTTCCAATGCGGAAATGGCTTCGTTTTTTTTGTCTAATTTTGCGGTATGGAAACAAGAACTGAAATCAGCAGCCTGGGTGAATTCGGGCTGATTCAACGAATAAATAAAGAAATCCGGACGCAACTCCCTGATACGGTCAGGGGCATTGGCGACGATGCGGCGGTGATTGACCTGGGAGAGGAGTTCGGGTTGCTAACCTCCGACATGATGCTCGAAGGCATCCATTTTGACCTTACGTTTTTCCCCCTCAAACACCTTGGTTACAAAGCCATTTCCGCCGGAATCGCCGACATCGCGGCTATGAACGGTGTTCCAAGGCAGGTAACGGTGAATATCGCGCTGAGCAATCGGTTCTCGGTGGAAGCGGTCGACGAACTTTATGCGGGTATGAAAGTTGCCTGCAAGGATTTTAAAGTCGATCTGGTTGGCGGCGACACTACTTCTTCCCGGTCGGGGCTTATTATTTCGGTGAGCGCATTCGGAAAGGTTAAAAAAGACAAGATCGTATACCGGAACACCGCAAAGCCCAACGACCTGCTTTGCGTCACCGGTGATCTGGGTGGCGCCTACCTTGGATTGCAACTGCTGGAAAGGGAAAAACAGGTGTTCCTCGCCAATCCGAACATGCAGCCGGAGCTGGAAGGAAAGGATTATGTAATCCAGCGCCAGCTGCGTCCCGAAGCACGCATGGACGTAATCTACGAATTCGACGAGGCAGGTGTAATCCCCACTTCGATGATCGACGTGTCGGATGGCCTGGCCTCGGATCTGCTGCATATATGCGCGCAGTCGGGCGTCGGCGCGATTGTTTTCGAGGAGCATTTGCCAATCGACGAGCAGACATACCTGGCGGCGTCCGAATTGAACATCGGTGCCGCTACCGCCGCATTGAATGGCGGAGAAGACTATGAATTGCTTTTTACGGTTTCACAATCGGCTTACGAAAAGATCAAGAACAATCCCAAGATCGTCGTGGTCGGTTATATTACGGATCAAAAAGGCCAGGTAGAACTCCATAGTAAAGGAGGTACCCGTGTGCCGCTCACGGCCCAGGGCTGGAACGCATAGGTCGTTTGCCGACAATTATTCGAAAAGCATGACCCCAGCCGGTTATGCTTTTTGTTTTAACGCATACACGCAACCATCGGATTGATTTGCTCGTAATCGCGACGTATCCAATTCATCTCTAACAAATCATATTTCAATCCGATGAAAATCTTTTCAACTTCCAGAATGCTGGTTGCATTGGGACTGTTAATGGCCGTCAGCTTCTCTTGCTCCGACGACGATGACGACAATCCCCCACCAACCCCCACCAACGATGTTCAATTGAAAGACAATGCGACATTGGGCAAAATCCTGACCGACAACAAAGGCAGAACGCTTTATTTCTTCTCGAAAGACGCTTCGGGCGCATCTGCCTGCTCCGGGCAGTGCTTAATCAACTGGCCGATCTATTCGGCAGGCGACCTGGCGTCGATCAAGCTCGATGCCGGCCTGGACAAGGCAGATTTCGGGACAATCACAACGAATGGGCAGTCGCAAACTACTTATAAAGGCTGGCCGCTTTACTATTATAAAGACGACGTAGTCGAGGGAGATGTGAAAGGAGAGAACTCGAACAAAGTTTGGTTTGTGGCGAAAACCGATTATACCATCATGATTGCCAGCGGTCAGCTCGTAGGTAATGACGGGAAATCGTATAAATCGGATTACACCGAAGGAACGGGCGAAACACCGTACTTCACCGATGGAATGGGGCGGACATTGTATGCGTTTGTCAATGATAAAAACAACAAGAACAACTATACCAAGCCCGATTTTTCGAACGACACCGTGTGGCCTATTTACACTGCCGACCTGAAATCGTTACCGACCGGCGTTGATAAAACACTATTCGGCACGATCGATGTATTTGGGAAAAAACAACTTACCTATAAAGGTTGGCCGCTTTATTATTTCGGTCTGGATGGAACAACCAGAGGTGCTACCAAAGGCGTAAGCGTTCCAAAACCGGGTATCTGGCCGATCGTCAACACGCAATCACCGAATGCGCCTAACTAGATAAGTGCTTATTACGATGTGCAGTGAAAAGTAGCCATCCCGCGCTGGGTGGCTACTTTAGTTTATCGGCAATAATGGCTACCACCGACAGTTTTACTTGCCCCAGCGTGCGACGAGTTCTTCGAATTTCTGCTGCAAATGCAATGTCCGGGCTCCGGCCTGTCCGTTTCCAACGGGCTGGTCGCCGATCTGCACCACAGGCATTACCCATTTGGTAGTGCTGGTAGTGAACACTTCGTCGGCGGTAATGACTTCTTTGTAGGACACCGGCCGTATTTCCACTTCGAAATCCGCTTTTGCAAGCTCGATCGCCACACGGCGGGTAACGCCGTTGAGGATATTGCGGTCGGAAGTAATGAGTTTATCCCCCCGGAATGCGAACAGGTTGCTACGCGTGAGTTCGCTTACTTCACCGTCTTTGTGGAATAGCAAATCAGCCGCCTGCCGGCGTTTCAGCTCATCGGCCATTAATACCATATGTACATAGTTGGTTGTTTTAACCTCCGGCAGATCTCGAACATATTCGTAGGGAAGCACTTTGATGCCTTTCAAACGGCCAGCCGGATTATCCTGCGGCAACGCTTCCGTGCGGATGAGGAAATTGGGTTGCACCACATGCACGCCGTCAGGCGCGTAACCGCCCGTGAGCACAAAGCGGAACGCGACTTCCGGCTCTCCCGTTATGGAATGCAAATCTGCCAGGATTTTTTCCGTTTCGCGCTGTGTCACCGGGAGCGGTAGTTTCAGCAGTCGCGCCGAATTCTCGAAGCGCTGCCAATAATCATCCCACCGGAAGGGCACACCGTTATATGTCCTGAAAAAGTCGAACAAGCCATAACCGCGCAGGAGCCCGAGGTCGTTCGTCTGAAAGACCGGCTGGTCGAGGGAAATGATTTCGCCATTAAAATATTGGTAATAGGGCATTGAATGCTGGATTTGTTGGTTGGAATAAAGTTATCGATAAAGGTATTTCAAATACTGCTTTGGTAAATGTAAATGCCAATTTTTAGGCTTTATCTTTGCAGCTCACATAACCTGGCCGGTACCGGGTCCGTCAATATTACGCCTCGCATGATCCAACCCACATCATTACTTGAAAAACTTCAGAGTGAATTTGACAGGCATTCCTACGGAGAAACTCCTGCGGAACTTTATGAGCCGATAACCTATATTATGTCGCTCGGCGGAAAGCGCTTCCGGCCATTGCTGACGCTGCTTGCCGCTTCCATTTTTGATACGGATATTAAAAAGGCCATGAAACCGGCCATGGCCGTGGAGGTATTTCACAACTTCACGCTCATGCACGACGACATTATGGACCGCGCGCCATTGCGCCGGGGTATGCCTACCGTGCACGAGAAATGGAATGCGAACACCGCGATTTTGTCGGGTGACGTAATGCTGATCCGCGCTTATGACCTGCTGCTGGATGTGCCGAAGGATAAATTGCCTTCGGTGCTGAAACGCTTTAACCAGACGGCTGCGGAAGTGTGTGAAGGCCAGCAGCTCGACATGAATTTCGAGACGCGCTGGGATGTGACGGAGGAGGAATACATTGGTATGATCCGCCTGAAAACGTCGGTACTCCTGGGTTTTGCGCTCGAACTGGGAGGGATGATCGCCGGGGCGGATGATGAAACGGTGAGGCTGCTCTATGCTGCGGGCGAAAATATGGGTATTGGTTTCCAGTTGAAAGACGACCTGCTGGACGTGTACGGCGACCCCGCGAAGTTCGGAAAGCAGGTGGGGGGCGACATTATCGCTAACAAGAAGACATTCCTGCTGATCGAAGCGTTGTCAAAAGCGGAAGGCGAACTGAAAGTGGAACTGAACCGCTGGATAGGGCTTGACGCCTTCGATAATGTGGAGAAAGTAGCCGCGGTAACGGGTATTTACGACGCGCTGGGTATCCGTACATTTACCGAACATAAAATAAATGAATATTTTTCGCGGGGAATAGCTAGTTTACGGCAGTTGCGTACGGATAGCGTTCAGAAAGAAGTGCTTTTGCAGTTTGTGGAGCAGCTCGTTGCGCGGGAAAAGTAGTTTTATTTAACCAATAACCCATTTATGTCGATAACCCTGATCTTGGTGATTATAACTTCGGGTATCAGCTATTACGCCTTCAACAATTACAGTTTGATGGACAAGCTGATCCTGAATCCATACCGCGTTACGCAACGCCATGAATATTACCGGTTTGTAACATCCGGATTTGTGCATGCCGACTTAGGGCACCTGATTTTCAACATGCTCAGTTTGTGGTTTGTAGGCGAAAGCATCGAGCGGCTTTTTGCGATGCTTTTCGGCCCGAGCGGTACGTTTTACTACCTGTTCCTGTACCTGGTGGGCATTATCGTTTCCGATATTCCGACTTTTTTGAAGCACAGGAAAAATTCGAAGTATAACTCGCTGGGGGCATCGGGAGGCGTTTCGGCGGTACTTTTTGCAGCCATTCTCTATGCGCCGCTTCTGCAAATTTGCCTCTATTTTTTCATCTGCATGCCGGGTTTCATCTTCGGGCTGCTGTTCCTCGGATATTCGTTTTATGAAGCGCGGCGCGGCACGAGTTATGTAAACCACAGCGCGCACATGTACGGGGCCATTTTCGGGATGGTTTTTATGGCCGTGGTGTATCCTGGTGCGGTGCCCCAGTTTTTTGAGCAAATCCTGAGCTGGCGGTTATTTTAATGTCGCCAGCACCGTAACGCTACCAACGGTCTTGTCTTGCAGATTAACCTTGATTTCGGCGTCCAGGGGAACGAAAATATCTACTCTGGACCCGAATTTGATAAAGCCCATTTCGGTGCTTTGCTCCACTTGATCGCCTTCCTTCACATACCAGCGTATACGCCGCGCAGCCGCGCCGGCGATCTGACGAAACAGGACGTCGACGCCTTCTCTATTGCGGATTACTATCGTGGTCCGCTCGTTCTCTGTACTTGATTTGGGGTGCCAGGCCACCAGGTAAAGGCCCGGGTGGTATTTGAAATACTGGACAACCCCGCTGATCGGGTTCCAGTTAACGTGCACATTCAATGGTGACATGAAGATGCTGATCTGCCGGCGGGGGCCTTTGAAATACTCCGTCTCGACCACTTCCTCAATCACCACTACTTTACCATCGCAGGGCGCTACGATTTCACGGTCACTTTTGCGGACAACCCGTGTTGGAACGCGAAAAAACTGCACGACCAGAAAGAAAATGATAATGCTGGCGATCAATACCAGGCGCGGGATCCAGTAGCCGTCGGGAAGGAGATAGTTGATCCCTAAATTAATAATGATCAGCACAATGGCCGTTACAGCCATGATCGTATATCCTTCTCTATGCAGTTTCATGCAGGTTTATTTTCGTTAATGATGGTCTCTGAAATGCAAATATCGCATAAATCCTGATTTTCCGTCAACGAAAAGCCCCGACGCATCACGCCAGGGCCGTATTGTGTTAATTGTTGTCAGTCAGGGTCCGGTATTGCCGGGGGATTTATCGTCAAGTGGTCAGGTGTAGTCAAATGTGGTCAGGTGTGGTCAGGAGGTCATTTATTGTCATTTGTTGTTTAGTTGGATTTATAACTAGAAATGACAACAATGACAATTCCTGACTATAAACGACCGCTCCTGACAATACCTGACCATAAATGACCACTCCTGACTAAAACTGACAAAAGCGACTATTCCTCATGCACGTCAACCACGACGCAGTCACCGTTTTTGACCTCGTGCTCCACTTTCTTGAATTTCACGTCGCGAACGATGCGGCCATCGCGGTACTGAACTGATACGCGCTGGTTTCGGTCGGCAATCTTGATCGCACGGACAGGCTGTGCTTTTGTGGTCGACTCCTGTGAATGGAAAGTATCGGTTTCCAGGTCGTAGTCTTCTTCGCGATTGGTGTGGAGCTCGGGTGCGGGTTCCGGTCTGCGAACCTGTTGTTGCACGGCGGTTGCGGGAGCAGCTTCCTCCTGTGGAATATCGGCTTTCATGAGGAAAGAGATCATGTCAAAGTTCACTTTGCTCAGGAAGCGTTTGAACAGTTCTACGGATTCGAATTTGTAGATCAGCAATGGATCTTTCTGCTCGAATACCGCATTTTGAACCGATTGTTTCAGATCGTCCATTTCACGCAGGTGCTCTTTCCATTCCTGGTCGATGAGCGAAAGCACAATCGCCTTCTCCATTTCGCGGGTGATGTCCTTGCCTTCGCTTTCGATGGCCTTTTGCAAGCTCACCACCACGCCAGCCTGACGGATACCGTCGGTGAACGGGATCATGATTTCGGAAATCACCGCACCCCGCTCCGCGTAAATCGAGCGTAGTACCGGCAATGCTTTGCTTGCGATGGCTGCGTTTTTATCCTGGTATTGCTTCTCGGCTGCTTCGTATAACTTTTGAGAGCGGTCGGCAGGTTTCAGCGCCGCGTATTCATTTTCGGTGAATGGCACTTCCATTCCAAGCGTGGTAATGGCCGCCAGTTCCAGTTCCGCGTAACTTCCGGCGGTAGTCGCGATTTCGTCGCACACATCGTACAATGTGTTGGCGATATCCACGGCCAGGCGATCCCCGAACAATGCATTGCGGCGGCGGGTATAAATCGCGTCACGCTGATAATTCATCACGTCGTCGTATTCGAGCAGACGTTTCCGCATCCCGAAGTTGTTTTCTTCTACTTTCTTCTGCGCTCTCTCGATCGACTTGGTGATCATGCTGCTCTGGATCACCTCGCCTTCTTCGAGGCCCATGCGATCCATTACCTTGGCCATCCGGTCGGAACCGAACAAGCGCATGAGATTATCTTCCAATGACACGAAGAATTGGGACGAGCCGGGGTCACCCTGACGCCCCGAACGGCCACGCAACTGGCGGTCGACGCGACGGCTTTCGTGGCGTTCCGTACCAATGATCGCCAGACCTCCGGCTGCTTTTGCTTCTGGTGTCAGCTTGATGTCAGTACCGCGGCCCGCCATGTTGGTGGCGATGGTTACAGTGCCCGGTTTACCCGCTTCCGCCACGACTTCCGCTTCGCGCTGGTGTTGTTTCGCGTTCAAAACCTGGTGCGGGATCTTGCGGAGCGTGAGCATCCGGCTGATGATCTCGGAGTTTTCAACCGAAGTGGTACCCACGAGTACCGGTCTTCCGGCTTCCACGAGTTCTACGATCTCGTCCGTAACCGCATTGTATTTCTCGCGAACCGAGCGATATACTTTATCTTCCTGGTCTTTCCGGATAACGCCCTTGTTGGTAGGGATAGAAACCACGTCGAGTTTGTAAATTTCCCAGAACTCGCCTGCTTCGGTCTCTGCCGTACCGGTCATACCGGCCAGCTTGTGGTACATCCGGAAATAGTTTTGCAGCGTAATGGTCGCATATGTCTGCGTAGCGTCTTCCACGCGGACATTTTCCTTCGCTTCGATCGCCTGATGCAGGCCGTCGGAATAGCGGCGGCCTTCCATGATACGACCAGTCTGCTCGTCGACGATCTTCACTTTCCCGTCCATAATCACATATTCCACGTCTTTTTCAAAAAGCGTAAATGCTTTCAAAAGCTGGTTTACAGTATGGATACGAGCTGTTTTGACGGAATAATCGCGGATCAACGCTTCTTTCGCAATCACGCGGTCGTGCTCATTGAGCGACGGGTCTTTTTCAATCGCATCGAGGTCGACGGCGATATCCGGGAGGATAAAGAAATTGGATTCTTCCGATTCGCCGGTCAGGAAGTCAATCCCTTTTTCGGTCAGTTCGATACTGTTATGGCGCTCGTCGATAGTAAAGTAAAGCGGAGCGTCGGCTTGCGGCATCAGTTTTTGGTTTTCAGCGAGATAAATCGCTTCCGATTCCTGCATAATGGCCTTGACGCCCGGCTCGCTGAGGTATTTGATGAGAGGCTTGTATTTCGGCATACCGCGGTGCGCGCGGAACAGCGCCAAACCTCCTTCTTTCTTATCGCCGGCCTGAATTTTTTTCTTGGCTTCGTTGAGGAAATCCATCGCGAGGCGCTTCTGCGCTTCCACGATCCTCGCAACGCGTGGTTTCAGTTCCAGAAACTCCTGCTCGTCGCCACGCGGCACCGGTCCGCTGATAATCAATGGCGTACGCGCGTCGTCGATCAAAACGGAGTCGACCTCATCGACCATCGCGAAATGGTGCTTGCGCTGAACGAGCTCTTCCGGCGTCCGTGACATATTGTCACGCAGGTAGTCGAACCCGAATTCGTTGTTGGTACCGTAAGTAAGGTCCGCTTTATAGGCATTACGACGGGCAATGGTGTTGGGCTGGTGACGGTCGATGCAGTCGACGCTCAGTCCATGGAATTCGAAAAGCGGTGCATTCCATTCGGCGTCACGTTTGGCGAGGTAATCGTTCACTGTTACGATGTGAACGCCCTGTCCGGCCAATGCATTCAGGAAGGACGGAAGCGTCGCCACGAGGGTCTTACCTTCACCGGTAGCCATCTCGGCGATCTTGCCCTGGTGCAGTACCACGCCGCCGATCAACTGCACATCGTAGTGGATCATGTTCCATTTGATAGGCTGGCCGATCACGTCCCAGGTCGTATTCCAATAGGCTTTGTCGCCGTTAATAGTCACATTCGCCTTTTTGGTAGCGATTTCGCGGTCGAAATAGTTGGCGGTTACTTCCAGTTTATCATTTTCTGTAAAACGGCGGGCGGTTTCCTTTACGATCGCGAACGCTTTTGGAAGAATATCCAGCAACACCTTTTCCAGTTCTTTATTCCTTTCCAGTTCGAGAGCGTCTATTTTTTTAAAGATCGCCTCTTTGCTGTCCACATTCGGTTCGTCGGCGGCCTGTTGCCTCAATGCGCCGATCTGCTCGTCGATGGACTGAAGTTGATCGGCAATATGCTTTTTGAGGTCCGCGGATTGTGCCCGGAGCTCATCGTTCGACAGGGAGGCCAGCAGTGCATATTCGGCATTGATCTTCTCAACGTACGGGGTCAGTTCTTTCAGATCCCGCTCCGACTTCGTGCCAAACAGCTTGGAAAATATTTTAAACATGATGTGATGTATGTTTTTTAACCGGTTTTTTCTTCGAAAAATATTGAGCCTGCCACAAATCGCGTGTCACATTGTCAGCAAAACTCGCATTTGTAATCCCAAAGGTAATTCATTGCCAATAGTATTACGCAACAACTGGCATATTCCTAATGCATATCTAATGTTTTATTATCATTAAAAATGACCCGTGCTACCGGTATGGCACCGCCTGTACAGTTTTGTGACCGCTACTTGGTAATGCATAGTACCTTTGAAGCATCCAACGACATAAACAGATTTAGCCATGAACCACAATAGATTGTTCCGTAACACCAGCAATAAAATGATCGGCGGAGTTGCCTCAGGGTTAGCGGATTACTTCGGGATCGACGTCACCATCGTCCGTGCGTTGCTCGTTCTTGCCGTGTTCATTCCGGTGACATTCCCCGTCATTTTGTTTTACATCATCCTTTGGATCGTTATGCCGGATATCGCAAAACGACCCAAAGAGCTGGAACAAGGGCACATCCATTCCTGAAATTTAAAACTCCATCAGCAAAGACTTGGTAGTTGCAAACCGCCGGAAAACAAACTCCGGCGGTTTGTTGTTTTAGGATTAATACCTATTTTTACCAATGGTATGCAGGCATACTAAATTGAAATGGCCTGCTTTAATGTCGATTCCAAAACCAGTTTCAATATGAACGCATACATTGTGGCGGGCTATCGCACCGCGGTGGGCAAGGCGCCGAGAGGCGGGTTTCGGTTTACGCGTCCCGACGACCTCGGTGCGGCGGTGATCAGGCATTTGCTGGAACAAACCCCGCAGCTCGATCCGGCGCGCGTCGACGATGTGATTGTGGGAAACGCCGTACCGGAAGCCGAGCAAGGCATGCAAATGGGCCGTTACGTGGCTTTGCTTTCGTTACCTAAAAATGTGTCCGGTATCACCATCAACCGCTACTGTGGCTCGGGTGTTGAGGCGATCGCGATGGCTTCCGCGAAAATCCATGCCGGAATGGCCGAATGCATCATCGCCGGAGGAACCGAATCCATGTCGCTCGTGCCGACGATGGGCTGGAAAACCGCATTGAACTACGAAATAGCCCATACCAATCCCGATTATTATCTCAGCATGGGCCTGACCGCAGAACAGGTAGCGAAGGATTTCAATATCAGCCGCGAAAAGCAGGACGAGTTTTCATTCCGGTCGCATCAGAAAGCATTGCGTGCGCAGAAGGAAGGTTGGTTTGCCGACGGCATCGTACCGGTGACTGTGAAGGAGACCTATTTTGACGCCGCTTCGGGTAAGAAAAAGACGAAAGAAACGGTCGTCAGCCAGGACGAAGGTCCGCGTGCCGACACGACGATCGAAGCATTGAGCAAACTGAAACCGGTTTTCGCGGCGGGCGGCTCGGTGACGGCCGGCAATTCTTCGCAGACTTCGGATGGCGCCGCATTTGTATTGGTGATGTCCGAAAGGATGGTGAACGAGCTGGGCCTGAAACCGATCGCACGCATGATGTCGTATGCGACCGCCGGTGTGGATCCGCGTATTATGGGGATCGGTCCGGTGGCGGCCGTGCCGTTAGCCCTTAAGCAGGCCGGATTGAAACTGAGCGATATCGAGCAGGTGGAATTGAACGAAGCGTTTGCGGCCCAATCGCTCGCGGTAATCCAGGAGCTTGGCATCGACCCGGAAATTGTGAACCCGAATGGCGGCGCAATTGCTTTGGGCCACGCACTGGGCTCCACGGGGGCACGTCTTTCGGTGCAGCTTTTCAACGAAATGAAGCGCCGCGGACAAAAATACGGCATGGTTACAGCCTGCGTAGGCGGCGGGCAAGGGGTTGCGGGGATTTACGAAAGGCTCTATTAGCCCGTAAACTAACAAACCCGGCGAATTTGAACGTCTCCCTGGAAGTGTTACCCATCTTCCGGGGAGATTCTTTATTTTTGCCCTTTCATCATGCACGCTCGCTTTCATGGATGTATCCATTGTTATCATTAATTACAGGACTCCTCAACTCATCATCAATTGCCTAGATTCCGTCAAACGATTTACGTCCGGAGTGACTTTCGAAGTGATTATCGTCGACAACGACCCGGCGAACGGCGGCGGCGCTTTGGTGAGAGAGGCCCATCCTGAAGTGCGGTGGATCGACATGGAATACAATGCAGGTTTTGGCATCGCCAATAACCGGGGAATGGAAATTGCGAGGGGGAAATATTTGCTGCTGCTCAATGCGGATACGCTGCTGACCGACAATGTGATCGGCCGTTGTTTCGGGCGCATGAACCAACGCGCCGACATCATTGCCTGCGGTGCGTTGCAATACTATCCCGACGGCACACCCATGCCTTTTTATCGCAGTTTTAACGAGTTCCGGAAGACGTTTTTTATACTCCCGCCGAGTGCGTTGCTGGATAAGGTAGTTAACAAACTTTACCCTGAACCGGCTTATGACGATCCCGAGCAGCACGATTGGCTCGTGGGAGCATTCATGTTCGTGAGAAGGGAAGGTTTTGAGAAAACCGGCGGGTTCAGCAGCGACTTTTTCATGTATGGCGAGGATGTCGAATGGTCGGGCCGGTTGGGAAAGCTCGGCAAGCTGTGCTATTTTCAGGACTGTACATTTATTCACCTCGAAAACAACAATCCGTTTCGGCGGACGCACATTTCATGGATCAACCGTTTCAGTACGCAAATGCAGGTTTCCAACTTCCTGTGGGTACGGAAGCAGTATGGTGTGTTTCAATACATTCTGTTGATCCTGCATTATATTTTGATGGTGCCGGTCGTTTATGGATGGAAAATGCTGCTGAATTTGAAAAAAAGCGGAAATCCGTTCTCGGAGCTCCGTACACAGCATATATATGTAAGGAAGACCCGCGTTCTTTTAAAATATTTCTGGAAAACGCTGTTCCTCAGAGAGGGGTTGTATAAAATCAAACCCCAGGAGAACATCGACCTCTTAACAGCCTCTGCATGAATCAATCCAAAAAAAAGAATCCTCTTTTTTTACGCCCTATGCCACACGGACAGGATCAGAAATGATGCTGTTGTACATATTGAAACAGATAGACCGTTCCCGTTTCGACGTTGGGATCGTCAGTTTTGCAAACGGCGAATTGCTGGCCGATTTCCCCCGGGACATTCCCGTCCACATCGCCCCGCGGAAGTTCAATACCATCGAAAAAATCTCCTTTCACCTGGGTATCAACCCTACGCTCCGGGCATTGCGCAAGTTCGCCAGGAGCTTCAAGGCGGATTTCTGGTATGTGAATACGACGATGATCCCCGAGACGATCGTGGTGGCCAGGGAATTTGGTATCAGAGTGATCACTCATTTCCACGAGATGCCGCTCACGTACACCTACCTGAGCGCCCCCGATTTCAAAAGCATTATCGATTACTCGGAGCTGCTGATAGGCTGCTCCCAGACAACCTGCGATTCGATCAAAGACGCTGGAGGGAAAAATGTGGCGTTACTTTATTCATTCATCGATCCGTCGCTGGTTAAAAAGGACGACATTCGTTCTGCCGGGCTGAGACAGAAACTGGGCATTCCCGCCGACGCGTTCGTATGGATATTGTCGGGCATGACTTCCGAACGTAAGGGGTTCGATATGCTGCCCGATATCGCCGCCGGGATGAACGATCCGCGCGTACATCTCGTATGGGTGGGTGCAACGATCGACGACGGATTGGTGTATTATACCGAGCAGCGTTGTGCAAATAACAAATCGGCGACCAGAATTCACCTGGCGGGTAAGCAAAAAGAAGATTATTATAATTACCTTAATATGGGAAATGGTTTTCTGCTTACATCCCGGCAGGACCCTTTTCCGCTGGTGATGATCGAAGCTGCGCTGCTGGGTAAACCTATTGTCGCTTTCCCATCGGGAGGCGTTTCAGAGTTTGTCAAGGATGGAATGGGTGTCGTTACCGACGACTTGAGCGTCAGGCAGATGGTTGCGGCAATGCGTTCGGTCATGAGCGGCGAAACGAAGACCGACAGCGCCGTTAGCATAAAGGTGGCGAGCCGGTTCAATGTGGAGAACGGTTATAAGGAATGGATTGAATTAATTGACAAAACCCGTTAGTATGCTCAATTCTACGCGTGTATTTAAGTTTTTTACCAGGATTTCCCTATTGCTGGCCTTATTGGCGGTGACTTGCCGGACGTCGGCGCAAAATCAGCAGCGAACGACGGAGATCGATACCCAGCGCTATCTGGCGCTGATGCTCCTGAACCTTACCGATCCGGACAACATCGGTCCCGAGCCGGACCTGATCCGCTCGGCCAGGGAGTTCGGGCTCAATGCTGTTTACATTACTATTCCCTGGGACAAAGTTTATTACAGTTCCCCGACCGAAACGCCGCAATGGGCGAAGTACGATCAGCAAATCAAAATCGCAACCGACCTGGGCATGAAAGTCGCATTGCGCATTCACCTCGGTCGGCACAGCACGCGTATCAAAGGCTTTTGGGAGGTTTCGGACAGCCAGTTCAGTCATTCCAACAAGCCGATGCTAAGCGGCTATCAGGATACTTTTTTCGGCTTCGATAATCAGCCTATTCTCGATAAGGGAGTTGCCTTTGTGAAAGAGGTGATGACCCGCTACAGGCACCTGCAGACGGAGAAAAAATTACTTTACGTATCAGTGACCTGCACGGGCACACAGGAAGGCGAGTATGCGGGCGGTTTGATCGAGAACGGCAAGGAAAACGCGGCTGTGTACGATTATTCGCCTTCCATGGTGAAGGGCTTCAAGGATTTTGTTAAAGGAAAATATAAAAAAATCGAGCGGATTAATTTTCTCTGGGGGATGACCTTCAAATCGTTCGATGAGGCCAATCCGCCAGCAACCGCCTGGGAGCCGAACCTTTCTTTCCGCCAGCGCTATGGTAAGGACTGGTACATTTACCGGCATATGATGCTCAAAAGATTTACGGAGCAGATGGTCAGTGCGGTCAAAGGGGTCGATCCCAATATCAAATATGTGTCGGATTACGGCTCGGTATTCGACTCGCAGTCGGCCTCGCGGGGCACGTTGGGTTTCCGTAACCTGAATGAAAAGACAGATGGTATCAAGGTTAACGACAACCTTGCTTCGCACGACCACCGCTGGTCGGTGGATATCCTCAAAAGCGACGCGCCCCCGGGTTTTATTACGGCTAACGAACTGTTTGTGAGTTCGTATCTCGACAATGCGGCCCATATGAAGCAGATTAACGAGAATTTCGAGCACGGTGCCAATGTCGTGGCGGTGGTGATCTCGCAAAAAGAGCAGATGGCCCGTGCGGAAGGCTTTTTGCGCCAGGGCGCCGTCACCTGGCTGAATAAACCCATGACCCCGATCGTGTATGCCGATTCGGTGTCGTATCGCTTGTCGGCTGCTACTGAAAAAGGCGGGGCGCAAGGTGTGATTTACGACGAATGGGCCAAACGCGCCTATGCCGACCCGGCAAAGCCCAGGCCGGTGCGTATCCGGTTGATCGAAGATATATTGTCGCCCAGCTATTGGGAGGATGCGTCCAACTACATGCCTTACGTATTCAGGCCGGTACCGATGCAAATTATTCCGGTGAATAAGGATTTTGAATATCGGCTCCCTATCGACACGTTTTCCGATGTGGACGGGACGGTCGTACGCGTGGAAGTAGGCGCATTGCCCGCCTGGTTGCGCTATGAAAACGGAGTTTTGCGGGGCAGGCCTACGACGCTGGGCGACTACCGCATTTCAGTGAAAGGGATCGATGACGAGGGCGGTTCCGCCGAAGCGTTTTTCACGATACGTGTGGATACGCGCGAAAATGCGAACAAGCCTCCGACCGTCGACGCCAACTTCTCCAACCAGTTGGTGGCGGTGGATAAGCCATTTACCATTACCATTCCAAAGACCGCTTTCACCGACGCCGATGGGCAGATTACGAAAGTGGAGGCCAGCGAACTGCCTTCCTGGCTGAGTTTCTCCAATGGTGTGTTGAGCGGGACGCCCAATAAACTGGGCGATTATCGCATTATCCTCAAAGCCTACGATGATCTGAATGCCTTCGTGGAAACCTATTTTACGATTAAAGTGGTGGAGCCGCAATTCCTGAACGCGCCGCCATTCGCGACCAGCACTTTGCCTGTGAAGTATGCGCAGGTCAATATGCCGTTCAATTACATTCTGCCGACGAATCTTTTTGGCGATCCCGACGGCTACATTTCGTCTGTTACTGTGCAAAACCGCCCTTCGTGGCTCAATTTTGCACTAAACCAGTTTTCAGGAACTCCCTCGGAAGAAGGGGAATACCGCCTGATCATCCGGGCCTACGACAATGCGGGTGCATACGTGGAAATCCCGCTCATTTTGCTGGTGCAGACTCCTGAACTCCGTTTCGAGCTCGTCCAGGCCGGCAGCAAGGTCGACCAGCGCGTGATCAGGAGGCTTTCGGGTGACGACGTGATTCCTTATGATTCCCTTCCGCCGGCGCTCAATATGTACGCCTATGGAAATTTTGAATATGACAAAGTTTCGTTCGACCTGGCCGGACCATATCGCCGAAAAGCGACAACCGCTATTTTCCCATACGCATTGTACGAGGACGCCTCCGGTTTTGCGCCTTATGTGGGTCGGTATACATTGACGGTTACCGCATTTAAAGACGATTCGGCGGTAGTTACCAATTCCATTGAATTCGGCATTTCTGCGGGAGATAAAGCAGATATTACCAAAAACATGGAAGATTGGGCATTTTACCCCAATCCGGCAGAGAGCATCGTCAATATCAAACTTCCCCAATACCAGCCGGGCGACAGTCTTACCTGGGAAATTGTGACGACGGCCGGCAAGCGGATGCCGCTAGCCGGTTCGCAGATCAAGGTGTCGGATAGCCTGGTGAATCTGGACCTGGACGCTCTGGGCCTGTCGTCGGGCACCTATTTTATAAGGATCGAGAATAACGGGGAGTTTGTGAAGCAATTCAGGATTTTTAAGAAATAGCCTAAGATGTATTTCCGACAATGGCGGCCAAAACCGATGGCCGCCTTTTTTGTTTATTTTGGCAATAGTATGCTTGCATAATAATTTTAACCTCCTATATTTGCATTAACCTGTGATGGTATGCAAGCATACCCACATGTTTTCCGATTAACCCGCGTTCAGATTATGTCCGTTGCAGCAGTAAACCAGGCATCCATTAAAGGAGGCGAATTCCTGATCAAGGAAACGCTCGCGAACCAGATTTTTATTCCGGAAGAATTCAATGAAGAGCAGCGTATGATCGCTGAGACCTGCCGTGATTTCCTTTCGAAGGAGGTATGGCCGCGTCTGGATGAAATCGATGAGGCGAAAAGTCCTGCATTGATCTCAGGGCTCATGGACAAGGCCGGCGAACTGGGATTGCTCGGAACGGCCGTTCCGGAAGAATTTGGAGGTTTCGGAATGAATTTCAATACTTCGATGCTTGTAGCCGAGGCTACGGGAGCTGGAAACTCGTTTTCGGTGGCGCTGTCGGCGCATACGGGCATCGGAACATTGCCGATCGTTTACTATGGAAACGAGGAGCAAAAACGTAAATACCTGCCGAAGCTGGCTTCCGGCGAATGGAAAGCGGCTTACTGCCTCACTGAGCCGGATTCAGGCTCGGACGCGAACTCGGGGAAAACCAGGGCTAAATTGAGCAGCGATGGAACACATTACGTGATCAACGGACAAAAGATGTGGATCACGAACGGCGGTTTCGCCGACGTGTTCATTGTTTTTGCCAAGATCGAGGAGAATGGTGAAACAGATAAAAACCTGACGGCCTTCATCATCGAAAAATCGTTTGGCGGTATTACGATGAACGAGCCCGAGCACAAAATGGGCATCAAAGGGTCGGATACGCGGCAGCTGTTTTTCAACGACTGCCAGGTGCCGGTGGAGAATATGCTTTCCGAAAGGGGCAATGGCTTTAAAATAGCGGTTAATATCCTCAATATCGGTCGGATCAAGCTGGCCGCGGCTGCATTGGGCGGCGCGAAGCGTGTGGCTTCGCAGGCGATTCGATATGCCAACGAACGCAAGCAGTTCGGTACCGCTATTGCCAATTTTGGTGCTATCAAACATAAACTGGCCGAAATGGCGGTACAGATGTTCGCGACGGAATCGGCCGCCTACCGCGTGGGTCAAAATATAGATGACTTGATCCAGGCCTTCAAAGAGAAGGGAATAAGCGATGCGGAAGCGAAATTGAAGGCCCTGGAAGAATTTGCGATCGAGTGTGCGATTATGAAAGTGCACGGCTCGGAAGTGCTGGATTTTGTAGTGGACGAAGGCGTGCAGGTGTACGGAGGGATGGGTTTTTCGGCGGATGCGCCTATGGATCGTGCCTATCGCGACAGCCGGATCAACCGGATTTTCGAAGGTACCAACGAGATTAACCGCCTGCTGGTGATAGATATGCTTTTGAAACGTGCTATGAAGGGCCAGCTTGACTTAATGGGCCCGGCGATGGCGGTAGGAAAAGATATACTGTCGATACCCGATTTCAGCACCGACGAAGATGAATCCCTGTTCGCGGCTGAAAAAAAGGTCATTAAAAACCTGAAAAAGGCCGCTCTGATGATCGCGGGAGCGGCGGTGCAGAAGTTTATGATGAAACTTTCTGAGGAACAGGAGATTATTATGAACCTCGCCGATATGGTCATTGAAATTTACGTAGCCGAATCGGTGTTATTGAGGGTAGAAAAGCGCATTGGATTGCAGGGGGAAGACGCGAATGCATTACACAGGGATATGGCGCTTGTTTACCTGCACCGCACGGTTGAAAAGGTAAATAACGCCGGTCGGGCCGCGATTACCAGCTTTGCGGAAAGCGACGAACTGAGAGTAATGCTGATGGGGCTGAAAAGATTTACGAAAATCGAGCCGATGAACCTGAAAGATGCCCGCCGCCGCATTGCCGCCGGGCTGATCGTCCGAAACGATTACGTCTTTTAAAATATCATGAATATCTCAGGTGAATAACCTGCTACAACTGAAAACCAAAATGTACACGTCGAAAGCCGTATCTGACTCAGATGCGGCTTTTTTTGTATCTTGCTAAAAGGTTTTCGATTATCGGCCAAAATGCGCAATTTTGGGAAACCAAAAACAACATCTTTCTCGTTAGGTATGAGGTTTCTTTTGGTTCAAAATCGCAAAAATAATCACGTTGGATTCTCTACTCGCTACTGAAAAGCCACCTTTCATGACATTGCATTCCGTGGATCTGCGTACCACAGGCCAGTTTCCTGCATTATTACTCGACTACCTGGATCAGAAACCGACGCTTGAATCTTTTTACAGCATTTTTCCTACGTTGGAGAATGCTGAGAAGGCCATTTTGAACAAAAAGGGTTTCGAGCCCGAAAAGAGAAAAACGCTCGTGGATGTGTTGACCAGGCAATACCACGGCTTGCCTTACCTGCCTGACTTTTCTGTTTTATTGGAAGACAATACCTTTACCGTAACAACCGGCCACCAACTGAACATCTTTACCGGGCCCCTTTATATCATTTATAAGATCGTAACGGTCATTAAGCTGGCCGAAGCCTTAAAAGCGAAGTACCCTGCGTACAATTTTGTACCTGTTTACTGGATGGCGACGGAAGACCACGATTTCGAGGAAATCGCAACCTTCCACCTGTTCGGGCAGACGCATAAATGGACGGGCGAACACAAAGGTGCCGTAGGTAGGCTGAATCCGAAGGAGTTGGCGGGTATTTTGAAGCAATTGCCGGACAAACCGCTGCTTTTTGCCAAGGCCTATCTCGAAAATAACACATTGGCCGACGCCGTGCGATGTTACATGCACGAGCTCTTCGGACGTTACGGACTGGTAAGTCTCGACGCCGATAATGCAGATCTGAAACGGCACTTCCTGCCGGTGATCCGGGAAGAATTGAAGGATTCCGTTTCGGAGAAAATCGTTACAGAAACCACCTCCCGGTTGAATGCGCTTGGCTACCACACGCCCTTGCATGCGCGCGAAATCAATTTCTTTTACCTCGATGACAACCTGCGTGAACGTATCGTGCGTGAAGGCGACGTTTTCAAAGTGCTGAATACCGGGCTGGAATTTACAGAACAGGAGCTATTGGCGCTTGCGGAGGCGAATCCCGAGCGTTTCAGCCCGAATGTAATCCTCCGGCCGTTGTACGAGGAAGTGATTTTGCCAAACCTTGCGTATATAGGTGGGCCGTCAGAAGTGCCCTACTGGATGCAGCTGAAAGGCGTTTTCGACCATTTCGGCGTGCCGTACCCGATGCTTATGCCCCGCAATTTCGCATTATACATGAACGGCCACCAGTATAAGAAAGCACAAAAGCTGAAAATCGATTACAAAGATCTGTTCCTCGACGAAGTCGCATTGCGTAAAACATTCGTCGAACGCAATACGGAACATGTCCTTGACCTGAGTGAGCAAAAAGAGGCATTCAATGCGATTTTCGATCAAATCCTCGCCAAAGCTACCGCAGTGGACCAAACCATGTACGGAGCGGTGAAAGCGGAGCAGACACGCCTATTGAATTCGTTGAAACACCTTGAAAAGCGCATTATTCGTGCCGAAGAGCGTAATCACGAATCGGAAATCGAGCAATTGCTGACCCTCAAAAACAAACTGTTCCCGAACGGAGTCGCCCAGGAACGGTATGATAATTTGCTGAATTTTTATATCAACGATCCCCAGTTCATTCAGAAGCTTTACAATGCCTTCGATCCGCTGGATTTCAGGTACAATGTGCTGCTGGAGGAATAGGAGGGGGGTTAATTTTTCAGTTTCACATCGCCGAATACCGAAGTGACGGTAATCTTAGGGCCTCCGCCGGAGCCAACCTTGCCCTGATAATGTTTCATTTTGTCGGGACGGCCGTCTTTGTTTGGCTGCATTGAAAAATTTACATTTTCGGTAGGGTAACTAAACTTGCCATACGTCACGCTCACATTGAACTGGTTAGGCTCCGCCGGCAGCACGATCGACGAATATTGCGCCTGGATATCCACATTCTGCGCGGAATGCGTCAGTTCGTCGATTTTAAAATTGCCAGAATAGTTGAGTTTGATCTTGCCTGTACCGCGGATGGTACCGATTTTGGCGCCGGAATAATCGATAGCGGCGTCCAGATTTACCACGTCGCCAATGGTAAGCTCACCGAACTTGTTGCTTAGCATTACTTTCTTGGCCTGGTCTACCTTCACATTGGAATATTGGCAATCCAGTCTTCCCCCATCCATTTTCCCGATTTTGGCGCTACCGAACTGCACGTCAATCACGTTGTCGGGGTTTTCAAGCAAACTGGCCATGAAATTCCCGTGTTTGGAATCTACTGTAAGCGGCGCATAGAAAGAAGGGATGTCGGTATTCCCGAATTTGTTGCGCACGGTCAGCGAGTTTTCTTTGGGCATGTAGATCGTGTAGTCGATCTGAATGAAATTCTTGTCGCCTTTGCCTTTGTTCCAGCCATTGCCGCCAAACTGGCTGCGATCGATGCGCGTGGTGATGCTGATGAGATTTTTAACCCGTTTTTCATCGATATTCACCGAGCTGAGGTATTCCGAAGCGCGGCCGTCGGAAGGAGCGCTGGCGGTAACGACAATTTCGATCTTGATTTCTTCCTTGCCCCACAGATTCACTTTCACCAGCCCAAACTGGTTGTCAACTTCAAGCGCGTCGCTTTTTTTGACATCAAAAACCTTTACAATATTCCTTCGTTTCTCTATCAATCCGTTTTGTTCGGAGTCGAGGGCTGCGCTGGCTACCTGCGGCAGTGTGGCGATCACACTAAATAACAGGAGCGTCGCTATTTTCTTTATCGTTATCATTTTTCACTTTGTTAATACGTTGCAAAATTTCCAGTTGTCGGTTCAGCAGATCCACCTGCAATTGCAGGTTCTGAACCATTGCTTCAAGCAGTGCTTCCTGGTTGGGGGCGTTCGATAAGTTGGAGCGCAGGTTTTTGTAGCTCGCTTCCAGACTTTCCAAATCAGCGGAGAAATCCTTGTAGAGCTCCGGATTGTTCCGGGCGAGTTTGATGATCTCCTCCCTTTTTTGGTCTATTGCAACATTGTATTGATTGAATTCACGGGCGTATGCCGGAACTTTCAGGGCCACGCGCGGATCACGGGTGATGCCGTATTCGTTATTGAGATAAACCAGAAATCCAATCCCGAGTGCGAGGAACACCCCCGCAGCGATCCGCCAGTCGAAATAAGGATTATTCAGTCGCCTGATTTTTTTTTCGATTTCTCGGGCACTAACGGAATCTCGTTATGTAGCTGACTTTCAATTTGACTCCACAAAGAATCCTGCGGTAAGAAAGCATCAAATCCATCCCTGTTATCTCGCACAAACCGCTCCAATCGATCCTTTTTATCAGAAGAATTTTTCATAGATTAATTAACTTGTCAAGTGTAAATAATAGTCTCAAATCCGTAATAGTTTAAGGTGTATCGCAATTCGTGTTCTGCACAATTTATTTTTAGTCATTTGTCGTCATGTGTTGTCAAGTATTGTCATTTTTAGTCATGTATTGTCATTTGTTGTTTCTCTCCCATTTGACTATCCATGACCACACCTGACTGCCTTCTGACCACTTCCTGACTACCCCTGACCGCATCCGACCATTCCATTACCGTACCAGCATCTCGGTCAATTTACGCTTAGCCCTCATGTACTGCGTCCGGGAGGTCGTTTCGCTGATCCCGAGCACTTCGCCGATCTCCTCGTGATCGTAGCCTTCGAACAAATACAGGCTCAGCACCACCCGGTAACCGTCCGGCAATTTTTGTACCGCATTACGGACCCTTTCTATTTCGAGCGTCGTGTCGCTTTCATCCAGTCCGAAAGAATCCTCATTCCGGTCGCTTTGCTCCAATGTTTCGTGGAACTCGTCGATTTCCACCCATTTAACCTTTCTGCTACGCATGTGGTTGATCGCCTTATTGACCACGATTTGCTTCAACCACGCCCCGAACGTCGACTGCTGCCTGAACTGGTGCAGGTTCGTGAATGCATCCACGAAAGCCTCCTGTAAAGCATCCTCAGCCTCTCCCAAATGGTTCAGTATCCGCATGCAGATGTTGAACATGGCTTTCGAGTAATGTTTATAAAGCTCGTACTGCGCTTTGCGCTCGCCGAGTTTACAACGCTCTACCAGTTCGACGTGCCGGTCGGGGTAAATTTGTGTTTTCAAGCAGAAGGTTTATATTTTGAACGTTCTGAATCAAAGACAAGCGTTTCTGCTGCATGTTGCATTCATTTTAAAAATTTTTTCAAAATGCCGCATACCGAACAAAGGGGTATACCGTGTTGTTCTTAGAAAAAGGCGGGATTATCTTTGTGCTGCCTGATGCAATCTACCGATTTTAGTACATGAAAACTTTCAATATCCCCGATTTTTACCGGAGCCGCATTATCACGCCGATCAAGGAATTCCGACGTAAGAACGACAAGCTGAAAAGGGATTATTCGCCCACGCTGCTCGACTTCGGACCGGTACAGTTCCTCATCGCGCGCCATTTCGGCTTTTGTTACGGGGTGGAAAATGCGATCGACATTGCTTACAAGGCCATCGCCGAAAACCCTGGCAAGCGGATCTTCCTTTTGAGTGAAATGATCCACAATCCGGACGTGAACCGGGACCTGGTGGAACGCGGCGTGCAGTTTATCATGGATACGAAAGGCAACCAGCTCATCGGCTGGGAGCAGCTTACGGCAGAGGATATTGTAATTGTCCCAGCATTTGGTACCACGGTGGAAAATCAGCAGAAACTGTCGGAACTCGGAGTGAATGCGTATGTGTACGACACGACCTGCCCGTTTGTGGAGAAAGTCTGGAACCGTGCGGCACAAATCGGGGAGAAGGATTATACAATCGTGGTTCATGGAAAGCCCAATCACGAAGAAACCCGGGCTACATTCTCACACAGCAAGGAAAATGCCCCGACCGTCGTGGTCGAGAATATGAAGCAGGCACAGGTTCTCGCTGAATATATGACAGGTGCAAGGCCGGCTCCGCAGTTTTTTGAGGATTTCAAAAACCAATATTCCGAAGGCTTTGACCCCGAAAAGGATTTGCAGCGCATCGGCGTCGTGAACCAGACGACCATGCTGGCGTCCGATACGCAAGGCATTGCCGACTACCTCAAAAATGTAATGATCCGCCATTACAGCCTGCGCCCGGAGCAGGTAGAGGACCGCTTTGCGAACACGCGTGACACCCTGTGCTACGCGACCAACGATAATCAGGACGCTACCTATGCATTGCTCACGCATGACGCCGATCTGGTGGTCGTTGCGGGTGGGTATAATAGCTCGAACACCTCCCATTTAGTCGAGCTCTGTGAACAGAAGTTCCCGACTTATTTTATCGAATCAGTGAATAAAATACTGGACAGGCAACTGATCCGCCATTTTGACCTGCACAAAAAGGAGGAAATCGTGACGGAAAATTATATTCCGACAAAAACTCCCGTGCGTATCATGCTCACGTGCGGCGCGTCGTGCCCGGATGCGGTGGTGGAAGGGATTCTCGTTCGGCTGCTTTCATTTTTCGAAGCGGCGAAGCCGATCGAGGAGGTAATGGAGGCATTCTGAACGAAATGTTACCGCTAAATCTCACAGCGGCACCGTTGAATCATTTGAAAGCGGTTATTTAAAGCGAATTAACTTGTATAGTTTAATTTAGGCGGATGGTTTTGGTTACAAAAATCATCCGTTTTTTTATATCTCCTTTCCTATGAAAAAGACTGCCATCCTGTGTTCTTTTTGCTTCTTCTTTTTTACCTGGGTTTTCATTAGCTGCTCCTCTTTCAATGAAATCCGCGTGGCGGGCACCAATTTCACGGAAGAGGTAGGACAATCGCAAAACCTCGTATTTACCTTCAACAAGGACCTCGTTTCGACGGCAGACCTGAACAACTGGGATTCGACGCAGTACGTGACGTTCGAGCCGGCCGTGCGCGGGAAATTCAAATGGACTGCGCCGAACGAGCTGGTTTTTTCGCCGGTTGCCGGCTTTGGAGCGGCTACGGCATACAAGGCGCAGTTAACGGACCTGATCACGGAAAAAGCGGACAAGGAAAAGAAATACAAGCTTGCCCAGGACCCGATCGCTTTTCATACACCTTATTTGCAGCTCGTTGAAACGGAAAGCTGGTGGACATTATCACAGGAAACCGGCAGGCAGGAGGCAAGACTGAGATTGCATTTCAACTATCGGGTAAATGCGCAGAATGTAGTCGAAAAGTTGAAGGTTTTATCGGGAAGCCAGGCAGTAGAATACAAGGTTTTACCTTCACAGGACGAATCGGCGGTAACACTGGCATTGACGAAGACAGGAGCGGCGGACAATAATGAAACGCCTGTCAATATCGCCATCGACAAAGGTGTAAAGGTGTTGAATACCTCTTATACGAGTCAGGAAGCTCTTTCGAAGATCGTCAGTATTCCGTCGCCGCTACATCTGAAAGTGGTGGATATTAAAACCGGTTTTGAAAACAATGCGGGTTACGCACGGATCGTGGCCACGCAGGAGCTCGACAAGGAAAGCATTGCCAACAGTTTTACGATAAATCCCGAAGCCGCGGCGGAAACAGAAATAACCGAGAACGGCTTCATCATTCGCGGGTCTTTTAATGAAACGGAAACGTATGTGCTGCTACTGAAACAGTCGTTGAAAGGCATTTTGGGTCAAAATTTGGAGGAAGAAACCTCGCGCGACCTGTTTTTTGGCAAAATGCCCGCGGCAATCTCGTTTGCGAACAAAAAAGGATTGTATTTGTCGTCCAAAAGTTCGAGAAATATTGGAGTAAACATTGTGAATGTACCCAAAGTGCAGGTGCGCATTTCCAAGTTGTATGCCAATAATATCCTGCATTACATTCACAATAACCGCTGGAACGACTATGCTTACGTAGGTGACGACTGGCAGCCTACCGGTAATTTTAATTACAGCGACGACCGGGAAAGCCAACTGAGCGACGTGATCGTCAACAAGATCGTCGAGACCGAAAATTTATCCAAAAACAAGGGAGTATCTGCACTGAATATTGCATTGCCGGAGGACAATAAGCGGCAAGGAGTATATCTGGTGGCAGTAAATTCCGAGGAAGAGGCATACCTGGGTGCCACCAAACTCATATCCATTTCGGATATTGGCCTCATCGCCAAGCAGGGCAAGGATGAGCTTTGGGTATTTGCCAATTCCATTAAAACGAACGAACCCATTAAAGACCTTGAACTGACGCTCGTCAGCTCGAATAATCAAACCGTACATACAATCAAAACAGACGGCGATGGTATTGCACATGTCGATGAACTGAGCGAAAAAGCGCCGGGATTTAAGATTGCAATGATTACAGCGAGCTCGGAGGACGATTTTAACTACCTGCTACTCGAAGATTCACAAGTGCTTACGTCGCGGTTCGATGTGGAAGGCTTGCGGGACAATGCATCAGGATACCAGGTGTTTATTTACGGGCAACGCGATATTTACCGTCCAGGTGAAACCATGCATTTCAACACCGTGCTGAGGGCGCAGGACTGGAAAACAGCCGGAAAAGTACCTTTGAAATTACGTTTACTGACGCCGAACGGTCGAGAATTCCGGACATGGCGCAAGACGACCAACGAACAAGGGGCGGTGGAGTCGGAAATCCCGCTCGACGCCGGCGTACTGACGGGGACCTATATTCTGGAAGTATACAATGCCAACGAGGTTTTGCTGGGTTCGCAGGCGGTAAGTGTGGAAGAATTCATGCCCGACCGCATTAAAGTAGATCTCAGCGGCGCTGCCAAGGATTATGTTTCGGGCCAGAAAGTGTCGTTGACGGCCACGGCGGTGAATTTGTTTGGCCCTCCTGCCAGTAACCGCACTTACGAAATGGATTTCCAGTTGCAGCGAAAAGGCTTTTCCGCCAAAGGTTTTCCTGAATACATCTTTGACATCCCCGCCGAAGCAACTTTCGAACGCGATAGCCGCCATGGCACAACCAATGAGCAGGGTGTGGCTAACGAGCAGTTTACATTACTGCCCGGCTTGCAGGACATCGGCGTACTGGAAGGCAAGATTTACGTAACGGTTTTCGACGAGAACGGGCGTCCTGTAAACAGGTTGCAGCGCTTCGACGTGTACACCCAGCCGGTATTCTACGGCATCCGCTTGCCCGACTCCTATGTAGGGACGAATGCACCTGTACCTGTCGATATCGTCGGTGTTAACAAGAATGGTGCATTACAAAATAACGCGGTAGCAAGCATCGAAGTGGTACGGCTTGAATATCAAACCGTCGTGGAAAAGAAATACGACCGGTTGCAATACACCTCCCGCAAACACGAAAAGCTGGTGTATTCCAATAAACTGACGCTTCCCGCTGGAAAAGGGACGTTCCGCTACGTACCCACAGTCTCGGGTGAGTACGAGGTACGCGTACGACGCCCGGGCGCTGCGCATTACACGCTCGCGAATTTCTATGCATATGGTTATGGTTACACCCAGTACTCGTCCTTCGAAGTGAGCAACGAAGGCCGGGTGTTGATGGAAACCGATAAAGACCGGTATAAGACCGGCGAATCGGCGAAAGTATTGTTCAAAACGCCATTCGATGGTCGGTTGCTGGTGACTGTGGAGCGAAATAATGTGCTCGAACAGTATATGCTGATGACGGAGAAAAAAGCAGCCGAGCTTACATTCAAAATAAAAGAAGAGCATTTGCCGAACGTGTTCGTGACAGCGACGTTGATCAGGCCGCTGGATGCGTCGGACATGCCGCTG
Organism: Dyadobacter sp. 676; assembly: GCF_040448675.1. Lineage (NCBI taxonomy): Bacteria > Pseudomonadati > Bacteroidota > Cytophagia > Cytophagales > Spirosomataceae > Dyadobacter > Dyadobacter sp. 676. The sequence goes on from NZ_CP159289.1 coordinate 3,400,978, forward strand.
ACGGTGGCGCACGGGTTTCAGCCTGTTTTGGTCGAAGATCCTGACCGAAAGCTGCCGGTTACTATCACGGCGGTCGAAAAATCGCGTTCGAAAACAAAGCAGCAGATCCGCATCAAAACGGAGCCGAATGCAGAGGTGACGCTGGCCGTGGTGGATGAAGGCATTTTACAGATCAAAAATTCCAAAACGCCGGATATTCACGGGCACTTTTACCAGAAACGGGCATTGGAAGTTTCCAGCCACGATTTGTACGCGCAGCTTTTCCCGGAATTGACGATTTCAGGAACATCCAGCTCCGGTGGTGACGGTTATGATCTGGAAAGAAGGATTAATCCGCTCAGCAATGGCCGTACGGAACTGGTATCCTTTTGGAGCGGCCAGTTGAAAACCAATGGAAGCGGAGAAGCGACTTTCGACGTGAATATCCCACAATTCAGCGGCGATTTGCGCATTATGGCTGTTGCCTATAAGGATAAAGCATTTGGCTCCGCCACCAAAAACATGAAAGTCGCCGATCCGATCGTGATCAGTGCAGGTTTACCGCGTTTCCTGAGCCCCGGCGATGAGCTGGTGCTGCCGGTGAATATCAGTAATACCGAAGCGAAAGCGACTGCCGCAATGGTCTCTGTACAGTTGGCGGGACCACTGGCAGCTGGTGCCGCTCCGCTCACACAAAATATAACGGTACCGGCCGGAAAAGAAAGCCGTGCGGTGTTTACGGTGAAAGCTGCGACTGCGATTGGCATTGGCAAGGTGACTGTGAAAGTGAATGCATTTAAAGAGACGTTCATTAATCAAACTGAAATTACCGTACGTCCGGCGTCGCCGCTGCTGAAAACGAGCACATCCGGCCTCATTGCGGGTGAAAAGCAAGGGACGATTGACTTGAAATCATCATTCATTCCGGCTACAAGCAGCGCGCAGGTGGTGCTAAGCCGTTCGCCGCTCGTACAAGGAGGAGGAAAGGCATTGTCGACTTTGCTGGGTTACCCCTACGGTTGCCTGGAACAGACCGTGTCAAAAGCATTTCCGCAGATTTACTTCGCCGATCTTACCAAAGCAATGGCGGCACCGGTTTACACGGTGAAGAGCGGCGAAAGCGATTTTAATCCAATGACCAACGTGCAGCAGGCCATCCGAAAAGTTGAGTCGCAGCAGCTTTTCAACGGCGGAATGAGCATGTGGCCCGGCGCGACGCAGGAAGATTGGTGGGCAACCGCTTATGCGCTCCATTTTCTTGAAGAGGCACGCAGGGCCGGTTTCGAAGTAAATGCCAAAACGCTCAGCCGCGCCGTGGAATATCTGACTGCGCAAAGCGGAACGACGGCGAACAGGGAAGTCGTTATCGCAAGCACAAACCACGGGCTGGCTTACGAAGGCCGTCCGACGGGCACACAGACAAGAAAAACGATGGCCCGCCGGGAAGCTATTTACTCGCTTTATGTGCTGGCATTGAATGGCCATCCGAACCGCGCGTCCATGAATTATTACAAACAAAATCCGCATTTGCTAACACAGGACTCCAAATATCTGCTGGCCGGCGCGTTTCAGTTGGCTGGCGATTCACGGAGTTTCAATGCATTGCTGCCTAAAAAATACATCGCCGAACACGCAAGCCAATATTCCGACAACAGCTATTCATCCCCGCTCAGGAATATATCTTTGGTTTTGAACACCTTGATTGAATCGGATCCGTCGAACGTGCAGATTCCGGTGCTGGGCCGGCAGCTTTCGCAGGCCGTTCAATCGGCCTCCTACCTGAATACGCAGGAGGCGGCATTTGCAGTTTTGGCGTTGGGTAAACTGGCTAAAAAGACCTCCAATTCGACAGTAACGGCTTCGGTTTCGGTCAATGGGAAGGCATTGGCGCAGTTTACAGGTAAGGAATTGAAGCTTTCGAAGGGCATCGCTAACCAAAAGCTGCTGGTCAAAGCGCAAGGCAAGGGGGATTTGTATTGGTTTGCCCAAACGGACGGTATGTCGGCAACGGGCAGTTTCGTGGAAGAAGATCAGGGTATCAGCATTCGCAGGCAGTTTCTCACCCGTAACGGCGCACCTGTGCAGGCTTTTCATCAAAATGATCTGGTTGTAGTGAAACTGACGCTGTCCAGCACCAACGGCTTGCCGGTCGAGAATGTCGTGGTAACCGACCTGCTTCCTTCCGGCTTTGAAATCGAGAACCCACGTATCACCGAGCCGCGCGACATGCCATGGATCGCCAAAGCCGCCGTGCCGGAATATTACGATATCCGCGACGACCGTATCCATTTCTTCACAACCGCCGACGCACAGGAAAAGTCGTTCTACTATCAGGTGAGGGTTGTTTCGAAGGGTACATTCACCGTAGGTCCTGCCGCTGCCGATGCGATGTACCGCGGCGAATACCGCAGCTATTCGGGCGGCGGGATGCTAACGGTCGAATGATTACATGGAAAAACTACGCAGCAGCAATCCGCCGATGATGGCTCCCGCAATGGGAGCCGCTACGGGGATCCAGCCGTAACCCCAGTCGGAGCTGCCTTTGTTGGGAATGGGCAGAATGGCATGGGCAATCCGTGGGCCGAGGTCGCGAACGGGGTTAATGGCGTAGCCGGTTGTACCGCCGAGCGACAGACCGATACTCCACACGAGCATTCCCACAAGGTAGGGGGTTACGCCGGACGGAATGCCGCCTTTTTCAGGGTCGGAAGTGCCTGCGTAGCCAATAGCTACTACGCCGACCAGTAACATTATGGTGGCAATAAATTCACTCAGAAAATTGGCCCCGGTACTTCTGATAGCCGGATCGGTAGAAAAACACGCGAGCTTGGCGCCGCCGTCTTCCGTAGCCTTCCAATGCGGCAGATATTGCAGCCAAACCAGCACCGCGCCGAGAAATGCGCCGATCAGCTGCGCCGGAATGAAAGTGGTCATGAGGCTGTAATCGTTTTGAAGTACGGCAAATCCTACTGTTACTGCCGGGTTTATGTGTGCGGCGGCGCTGCCGAACGCATTGGCTGTGAACACTCCGAGCATCACCGCAAATGCCCATCCCGCCGTAATCACGATCCATCCGGAGTTTTCCCCTTTTGTTTTTTTCAATACTACATTGGCCACGACGCCGTTGCCCAATAAAATGAGAACCATGGTTCCTACTAATTCTCCGATGAAAGGCGAAGGTTGCATGTGCTGGTATAATGAGGTTAGTGAGCGAATATGCGAATAGTTTTATTATTTCTCTTTCCAATCCCAAAAAGAATTTTTCGTTCCTCTTTTACCATTTTAGCACGCTGAATTCTGCTAACTTTGCGTGATAATCAATTTTTGTATTGAAAATCATGTCATTAAATCAGCTTACGGCGATCTCTCCGGTTGATGGCCGTTATTACAAACAAGTATCCGAACTTTCGGCCTATTTCTCGGAATATGCCCTGATTTATTACCGGGTGTATGTGGAAGTTGAATATTTCATTGCACTCTGCGAAATTCCCCTCCCACAGCTATCGGAATTTGACAAAAAGAAATATGCATCGCTGCGCAAGATTTATGAGGATTTCACCGAAGCCGATGCATTGCATATAAAAGATATCGAAAAGGTGACCAACCACGATGTGAAGGCTGTCGAGTATTTCATCAAAGAACAATTCGAAAAGCTGGGCATCGAGTCCTACCAGGAATTTATTCATTTCGGCCTTACTTCACAGGATATTAACAATACGGCCATACCGCTGTCGCTGAAAGACGCGATGGAGCGGCAAATCAAGCCGTTGTTCCGCCAGGTGCTGTTTGTTTTGAAACGCATGTCGATCGAATGGAAAAATGTTCCGATGCTCGCATTCACGCACGGGCAACCCGCGTCGCCTACGCGCGTGGGTAAGGAGTTCCTGGTGTTTGTGGAACGTTTGGAACGCCAGCTGGAAATGCTCGATAAGATCCCGCATTCGGCAAAATTCGGCGGGGCGACGGGGAACTTCAATGCCCATACGGTTGCCTATCCGAAGCACGACTGGATGGCTTTCGGTCACCATTTCGTGGAAAGCCTGGGCCTGAAAAGAAGTCGTCATACGACGCAAATAGAGCATTATGACAATCTGGCTGCAACATTCGACTGCCTGAAACGCCTCAATACTATCCTTACCGACCTTAACCGCGACATGTGGACGTACATTTCGATGGGTTACTTCAAGCAGAAAATCAAAGCGGGAGAAGTTGGCTCGTCGGCGATGCCGCACAAAGTAAATCCGATCGACTTCGAGAACTCGGAAGGGAACCTGGGCCTGGCATCGGCGTTGTTCGAGCATTTCGCATCCAAACTGCCTGTTTCCCGCCTGCAACGCGACCTGACCGACTCGACTGTTCTGCGGAATATCGGCGTCCCTATTGCCCATCTGGCCATTGCCCTGAATTCCCTCTTAAAAGGATTAGGCAAAGTGGAGTTGAACGGCGAAGCGCTGAAATCGGACCTGGAAGATAACTGGGCCGTTGTAGCGGAGGCGATCCAGACCATTCTCCGCCGGGAGGGGTACCCGAAACCCTATGAGGCATTGAAAGAGCTCACCCGCACCAACGAGAAAATCAACCACGATGCTATCTCACGTTTCATCGAGACGCTGGATGTGTCCGAAAAAATACGCGAAGAACTTCGCGCATTGAGCCCATTCAATTATCTGGGAGTTGTGGAAGATACCTTTTAGCAGGAACTTACACACCCAGGTCTTCCCGTATCTTCTCCTGCCAATCGCGCGGGAGAAGATCCATCAAACTTACGTCGCAGAGTGTCGCAATGCGGCAAAAATGCTCTAATTCGATCTTCGTAGTACCGGTCTCCCATTTGTGGTAACCCACCTGTGAAATGCCCAGTAAATCGGCCATCTGTTTTTGCGTCAACCCGTTGCGTTGACGGTAGGTAATCAGGATTTCTGAAACAAGCATAGCGTCGGTTTAAAGCGGTGGTGCTTTGAACCGGGCGGGACGTTTGGTGGTACGAGAGGACGTGAATAGTAGTAATGACTGAATGATTGAATGATTTCTATTCGGTCATTCAATCATTCAGTCATTCAAAATTAAATCTTACCCACACTTCGAAGAGCCGCAGTCTTTACAAGTCAGGCAGCCTTCCTGATATAGCAGGTTGGTGGATCCGCAGTTCTGGCATTTTTGCTTCACAGCTTCGGTACCATCCGGGATGTAGCGTTTCAATGCGCGTGCCACGCCGGCTTTCCACGTATTGATCGCTTCGTCGAGTTGCAGGCTGCTGATCAGGTCCACGACCTTTTCGATCGGCATTCCATGTCGTAATGTACTCGAAATCAGTTTTGCATAATTCCAGTACTCGGGGTTGAATTTGTAAGAGAGCCCTTCGATCGTGGTTTTGTAGCCACGCATATTTTTATATTGAAAATCATAGCGCGAGCTGCCGTCGGGTTCGCGGTTTTTGATGATAAGGCCTTCATTGACCCATCTGGGCAATAAAATCCCGTCTTCATCGTCTGCGAAACCGGTAAATATTTCATATGGCCGGCCGTCGATGAGGCCAATGAACGCGATCCATTTATCCTTTTTGTTCTGAAAACGCACCACATCGGCTTCGAGCGTTTGCGGTCGCTCGGTCGGGAATGGGGCCGGCATGCCTGGTGCCGCCGGTTCTTCTTTTTTGTCCGTATTGGAGACCAGCACGCCCGAGCGGGAGCCATCGCGATAAACGGTAACACCTTTGCAACCGGCTTTCCAGGCTTCCATGTAACATTCGCCCACGAGTTCCTCGGTCACGTCGTTCGGCATGTTGATAGTCACACTGATCGAGTGGTCCACCCATTGCTGGATCGCTCCCTGCATTTTCACCTTTTTGAGATAATCCACATCATTGGACGTCGCCTTGTAGTAGGGCGATTTTCTGACCAGCTCGTCCAGGTCTTTCTGCGAGTAATTTTTGGCGGTGTCCAGGCCGTTAACTTCCATCCACTGTTTGAAACGGTGGTGAAAAACCACATACTCTTCCCAGGAATCGCCGACTTCGTCGACAAAATCGACGCGGACATCCTTGTCGTTCGGATTCACTTTTCTTCTCCTTTTATAAACCGGAAGGAAAACAGGCTCGATACCCGACGTGGTTTGCGACATCAGGCTGGTCGTTCCTGTCGGCGCGATGGTCAGCAATGCGATGTTGCGCCGTCCGTATTCCAGCATTTCGTAATAAAGCTGGGCATCCGCTTCTTTCAGTCGGAGGATAAACGGATTGTTTTTCTCACGCTCCGAATCGAAAATGGCGAATGCGCCTCTCTCTTTCGCAGTATGGACCGACCCGCGGTAGGCCTCCAATGCAACGGTTTTGTGGATTTCAACCGCGAACGCATTGCCTTCGTCGCTGCCATAGCGCAGGCCCAGCGCGGCGAGCATATCGCCCTCGGCGGTGATACCGATACCGGTCCGGCGGCCTTCGCGGGCTTTGGTCTGAATGTTCAGCCAGAGGTTGCGCTCGACGCGTTTGACCTCGTCGTCCTCCGGGTCTTCATCGATTTTCTGAAGAATGGCATCGATCTTTTCGAGTTCGAGATCGATAATATCGTCCATCATGCGCTGAGCGGCGGCAATGTGCTTTTTGAACAGGTCCCAGTTGAACTTCGCCCTGTCGGTGAACGGGTTTTCGACGTAAGAGAACAGGTTAATGGCCAGGAGCCGGCATGAATCGTAGGCGCATAGCGGGATTTCGCCGCAAGGATTGGTCGAAATGGTCTGGTAGCCGAGGTCTGCATAACAGTCGGGGACGGACTCGCGGATAATGGTATCCCAGAAAAGGACGCCCGGCTCGGCCGATTGCCATGCATTATGTACGATTTTCTTCCAGAGCGCCGTTGCATCAATGTCCTTGATATGTGTCGGATTGTCGCTTTTGATCGGATACTGCTGGCGATAGGTTGTGCCTGCCTCCACCGCTCTCATGAATTCGTCGTCGATCCGCACCGACACATTGGCGCCTGTAACCTTGCCCTGCTCCATTTTGGCGTCGATAAAGCTTTCGGAATCCGGATGTTTGATCGATACCGAAAGCATTAATGCGCCCCTGCGGCCATCCTGCGCCACTTCGCGCGTCGAATTGGAGAAGCGTTCCATAAACGGCACGATACCAGTGGAAGTCAGCGCCGAGTTTTTCACCGGCGAGCCTTTCGGACGGATGTGCGACAAGTCGTGCCCTACACCGCCACGGCGTTTCATCAGTTGCACCTGCTCCTGGTCGATCTTCATAATGCCGCCATATGAATCGGACGAGCCGCTATTGCCGATCACGAAACAGTTCGAAAGGGAGGCGATCTGGTAAGGGTTGCCGATGCCTGTCATCGGGCTGCCTTGCGGAATAATGTATTTGAAATCCCTGATCAGGTCAAAAATCCCGGCTTCGCTCATGGGGTTCGGATAGCGCTGTTCGATGCGCGCGATCTCCGATGCGATGCGGCGGTGCATATCGTCTGGCGTGGCTTCGTAGATAGCCCCGAAGGAATCTTTCAATGCATATTTATTGACCCAAACGCGGGCAGCGAGATCGTCGCCCTTAAAATATTCCAGCGAAGCCTGGTAAGCTTCGTCAGCAGTATAGGTTCGTTCTGATTGTGAAGATTTTATGGTTTCCATTGGCTGGTATCAGGCTTTTTGAAGAAGTTGAGAACTTCAAATGTATATATTTTGGAGATTAAAAGAAAGTTTTTCCTAGAAAAAGTTTACAAAAAATAAAATTTAACTCATTGTATTTCAATTGATTAACATTTAATAATTTTTGAAAAGTTTGCAAATTTTGATTTTCTTCTAAAAGCTGCTTTTAAATATGTTACAAAAAAAACCGGCTCATCCGAGACCGGCAATTTTTAATTACTATGGCGAAATTATGTCAAATCGTTGCTACGATTGCTTTTCTGCTTGGAGTTTGACGGAATACCGTTCGATCAGTGCGGGCCATTCGGCCAACTCGGGAATGCCGGGCTTGCGTTTTCCAAAAAACTGGCAGAACATCACGCCGTCCTTGTCGATGAGTTCGATGCCGGTGACGACGCCGTCCGCGGTCGGTTTTCTCACTACCCATGCTTCGTCGATCGCGTCTTCGCGGAGGTGGAGGTTGAACTCGGGATCCATCACATTCAGCCATGGGCCCATTACAAATATCTTTTTGATCGGGCCGGTGTGTATTTGAATGCAGTTAGGATTTGAAACAAACACCATAACCGGTAGCTCCGCTTCCGAAATTGCGTCGAAGAGCGGCTTCATGCTCTCGGGCCTGATGCGATGTGCATAACCTTCGGGGGCATTGCGTAAGGCCTGTTTCCTCGACAGGTTGTATTTGCGAAGCAGTGTGAAGAAGTCGTGGGTGTCTTTCAGGGCAAGCCATTCCTGCCGGAACGCAGTTTTGTCGGGCTCCACAGCTTCTTCCGGCTCGGCCAGCTTCTCTTTTTTCTCATTTACAAACAGGTTAACATCCTGGTCGGCGGCGAGGTATTTGGTCGTCAGGGCGTCATAGGCTTCCTTGTTGCTTTTTTCCGTCAGGTAAATTTTATGCGCCGCGTCGCCGAAGCTGTTGAAGAATTGCAGGCTGTAACGGCCGTCTTCCGAAACGGCAAAGCCAAATTTCCAGTCGCCGAGGAACAGGCGAAGGTCAATATCCTCGCCGAGTACCAGCCCGACATGGTTATTGAAAGATATTTTTTCGTAAACGCCTTTGCGCTCGTGCACCACGTGGTCGTTCCGCGTGAGCGCCATTACGTGCCCGAGCGAGCCCACTTCCTTGATCAGCTCTCTGAAATCGCCGTCGAGCAGTTGTACATTTTCTCCAAGGCCTGTGGCCAGGAGTTCGGCTTCGGAGGTGCCGAGCGCTTTCGCGGCGTCGCGGATGCGCGTTTTGGGATTCGCTAGCTTGTATGCTGCCCAGCGTTCTTTCAGTTCGGTTCTGTCGGGTGAAAGGGTTGACTTCATTTCTTTATTATGATGAATAGTGATTAATCAGGATATGTCATAAATGGGTGTCGCATGAGGCACAATTACGGGGTAAGGCATGGCTTCGAATCTGATAATCTGTACGGGCAACCCAAATGCCTCGTGGATCGCCTGTGCGGTCAATACGCTATCGGGCGGGCCGATGGCACGGATGCGTCCTCCTTTCAGCATCAACACGCGGTCGGCATATTGCAACGCCTGGTTCAGATCGTGGATCACGGCGATTACCGCGAAATTCTTGCGGGTCAGTTCTTTTGCCAGTTCGAATGTCTCGTATTGATGCAGGAGGTCCATTCCGGTGGTTGGCTCGTCGAGCAGGAGCAGGCCGTTTTCAATTTCCCACACCTGCGCGAGTACCCTTGCAAGTTGTACGCGCTGCTGTTCGCCGCCGGATAGCGCCGGGTAATGCCGGTTCCTCAAATGGCCAATACCGACTTTTTTCAGACACTGGTCGACGATCGCCAGGTCGCGCTGGGCGGGGGCATCGTCGTAGAACGGATAGCGGCCCATCAGCACGATCTCGTGGGAAGTAAACGAGAGGGTGATATTATTTTGTTGCGACAACACTGCCCGCCTTCTGGCCAGGTCTTTCAGTTTATACCGGCGGAGGTCCCGGCCATGGAGCTGTACGGTACCCGAGGTGGTACCCAGTTCGGCGGAAAGTATTTTGATCAAGGTGGATTTGCCCGCCCCATTTGCGCCTATAATCGCCCAGAACTCGCCAGGTTTTGCACAAAAGCTCACGTTTTCCAACAATTTCCGCCCTCTGATTTCAAAACCCGCATCGCGTACCTCGATCATAGCCGTTTCCGTTTTTGTTCCCGCAAAATATAAATGAAGAAAGGTGTACCGAGCATGGCCGTGAGGATGCCGATCGGGAGTTCCGACGGCGCTACGATGGTACGCGAGAGGGTGTCGGCCAGGGTTAGTACAACGGCGCCGGAAAGAGCCGATCCGATGATCAGCGTCCGGTGGTCCGGTCCGAACAATGTGCGTATAATGTGCGGAACGACAAGTCCGACGAAGCCGATAGTCCCTGCAATAGCCACCGACGCGCCTACGCCCAGGGTTGCCAGGATAATCACCTTTTGTTTTAAAGATGTCATGTTCACCCCCAGGCTTGCCGCCTGACTCTCTCCAAGCACGAGTAGGTTCAACGCTTTGGAAAGATAGGGCATGAAAATGATAGAAACTCCTACAAACGGCGCTACGGCCATCACCGACGTCCAGTTGGCCCCGCCGAGACTGCCCAGGTTCCAGAAGGTAATATTTCGCAGTTGTGCATCGTCGGCGAGGTAGGTCATCAGTCCGGTCATGGCGCCTACAAATGCATTGATTGCTATCCCGCAAAGCAGCAGTGTGGCAATGCCTCCCTCTCCCGTGACTTTGGAAAGCTGGTACACCAGGAAGGTCGTACAAGCTGCGCCCAGAAATGCCGCAAACGAAATGCCGTATGCGCCCGCGACTTCGTTCAGCATTCCGAAATATTTAACATTGAGCATAATGACAAAAACGGCAAAAAGCGAAGCGCCGGAAGTTACACCGATGAGCGTGGCGTCGGCAATGGGATTGCGGAAAAGTCCCTGCAATGCCGCACCTGCTATCCCCAACGCCGCTCCGATCAGCACCGCCAGGCATACCCGCGGCAGGCGGATGATCCAGAAAACGATCGATTTCTGTTCCCCGACATGCGTTTCGGATATCCAGCCGAGTTTGAATGCGATAATCTCTGAAAGCTCGCGTACGGAAATCGGCAATGCACCTGTGCAGGCGGCGAACACAACGCAAGCCAGCAGGATCGGCCCCAGGACCCACGCCATTTTGCCCGTTGAAGAAGGTAGAATGTGCTTTCGCGCGGTTTCCTTCCTGACTGTTTCCCGCTCATTTACCGTGTCTGTCAGCATCGCATTTTAATTAACTTTTTGAGAAAGTTCCAGGGCCGCTTTACCGAGCCGGGGCCCGAAGCCGGTCAGTAACTGACCGTCCATCGTTACGATCCTGCGATTTTTGCCGGCATTGGTATTAGCCACGCCCGGCAGTTTCAGCAAGCCGTTTGTTCCTTCGAGGCTTTCGAGGCCGCTTGAGAACAGTACAAGCACGTCGGGATTGGTGCTGACAAGCGACTCCGCGGTGAGTGGTTTGAAATCCGTGAAGCCACTAACGGCATTCCTGTGCCCGGCCAATGCGAACATTTTGTCCAGTGAAGTGCCTGTGCCCGAAACCATTAATGTGCCCGCTCCCCGGGCGTAGATGAAGAGCAATTTTTTGGGATTTGCCGGCACAGGGATCTTCGCCAGATCGGCTTGCAGCGCTTTGACCATTTTTTCAGCCTGTGTACCGGCATTAAAATAGGCGCCTACTTCGCGGATCAGTTTGATCGCACCTTCCTTGGAATATTCGTGCCTGAACGCGACAACTTTTTTACCGCTGCTGTTTAGCTGCTTCACGACCCCGGGCGGTAGCATGCTTTGGTCGGTATAAACGATCACATCCGGGTTCAATGCAAGGATTCCTTCCGCCGCGATCGTGCGGTTATGCCCGATTTTCGGCAGTTTTTGGAGAGAGGCGGGGTAAGTGCTCGTCACATCCACGCCCACGAGCTGTTTTTCCAGGCCAAGACCCACCAGTATTTCACTCAATGTCCCGTTCGCAGACACGATCCGGAGCGCTTTCGGGTAGCCGACCTCCGCCGTCCACAGCATTACCAGTAAACAAATCAAGAATCTCGAAACAGGTCGCATTTCAGGGTCTCTACTTTTTATAGGAAAAAATTTTATCTACTTCCAGAACCAGCAGCGCCTCCTGGAACATGGTCCGGATCTCTTCCAGCTCGGTATCGTCGAAAGAAAGCATGAAGTTCGGGATGGGCGATGGTAACAAACGGGTTTTGCCATGGGGAAGCGCTTCGCCGGGGCTGTGGAGGTGGTACTGGTCGTACAATATGGATTGAAATCCCCTCAGGCCATCTTCCGTGAACAGGAAGAGCACATTGCCGTAGGCGAAATTGAAACGCGTGCAGCAGTGGCACTGCCCGATGTAACCTTTGGCTGTCTGGCTCAAAATCCTTAACGAGTTGTATGAATGCGGGTCTTCCTGCATAACCTTTAAATGATCGTGGATGTAAATGCTTTCCTGGGTTCCGCCATTTACCGGGAGCAAATATATGATATTAATTTAGACCAAATATAAATAAAGAATAAAAATTTCACTCTTCGTTTCCGGAATCCTCTGTCAGACTTCTTATTATTGTAAATTGATAAGTTGCCCAACGGCTATGGGTAACGCGTCGTACGAACTGTTTCATTCCTATACCCGACCGCCGTTGAAAAAGCTTGTTACCAACCTGACCTTCTGGGTCCTGACCGCCATCACCGCCGGCGCGTTGCTCGGCCACTATGCGCCCGACAAGGCGGTTGAAATGAAGTTCCTCGGCGAAGGTTTTATTTCGGTCGTGAAGCTTTTCATTAACCCGATTATATTCCTGACCATCACCCTTGGCATCGTCGGAATGGGCGATTTGAAAAAGGTGGGCAAGGTAGGGGCCAAGGCGCTGCTTTATTTCGAAGTGGTAACGACCCTGGCGCTCGTTGTGGGCATTATCGTGGCCAATATCATCCGTCCCGGGCAGGGTGTCGTCACCGGCGCGCTCGAAAAAGGGGATATTTCCAAATATGCCGGGAAGGCGCACGATTTCAGCTGGCTGCAATTTTTCCTGGATAATGTGACGCTGCAGGTACTGCTGTTCGCACTCGTTTTCGGTTCGGTACTGAGCCGCATCGAAGCCAGGCGGCGCGTTGTCGACGGCTTGAATTTCGTTTCGAAATACGTTTTTAAAGCCCTGCACCTGGTTATGCTATTCGCTCCGATCGGTGCGTTCGGCGGGATGGCATTTACGATCGGCAAATATGGTATTGATACGCTGCTGCCGCTTGCCAAGCTCATGGGAACCGTTTACGCGACGATGGCCGTGTTCATTTTCGGAGTTCTGGGATTGATTTTAAGAACCTATAAAATCAGTCTCTGGCGTTTTTTGAAATACATCCGGGAAGAGCTGCTGATTGTGCTCGGCACCTCGTCTTCCGAGGCCGGATTGCCCTCGTTAATGGGGAAACTGGAACGGATGGGTTGTTCCAAGCCGGTCGTCGGCCTTGTGGTGCCTGCGGGATATTCTTTCAATCTCGACGGGACAACGATTTACCTTTCGATGGCAACGATCTTCCTGGCGCAGGTTTTCAATGTGCATTTGAATATGGGGCAGATATTTTCGCTCATCGGTATTCTGATGGTCACTTCCAAAGGTGCAGCAGGGGTAACGGGAAGCGGTTTTGTGGTGTTGGCATCAACATTAACGGCCATTAAAGTAATCCCCGTAGAAGGGCTGGCATTGCTGCTCGGAGTCGATCGTTTCATGTCGGAGGCCCGTGCGATTACCAACTTTATCGGCAATGGCGTCGCCACCATCTGGCTTGCAAATAATGAAAAGGAGTTCGATCGCAGCAAAATGGAATATGCATTCAATAATATCCGGGAGACGGAGAATGTGGTAACGGATAATCTGAGCGATGTTACCCAGCCGCAGGGGACCAAGTTGTAGTATTTAAAGGCGATTCCTGAAATGAACTATCAAGATTCTATTATTTCGGATTCGCGTATCATGCCCGGAAAACCGGTGATTAAGGGAACCCGATTGATAGCTGAATTGATTCAAAAAAATGCGTAGGGATGCGACGGCTTCCGACTTAATCATAATGTATCCCGGCCTAAGCGGGGAATGCATCAGGCTGCGTCGGTCTTTCAACTATAAATTTGCGTTTTAAAATAAAGTACCTTTTATATGTCCAATCAGGAAACACTCCATATACCGACCCGCGCGAAGCGGCCTTTTTATCGGGGAAGAATTTGATTTGAAGAAATGGGATGATGTTCAGCCGTTCTTCGAAAATCTGAAAAACAGGGAAATCAACTCGGTTGAGGAACTGCGGCAATGGTTCGCGGACCGCAGCGAGATTGAATCCTACCTCTCGGAAAATTTTGCCTGGCGTTATATCCGTCAGACGTGCGATACGGCTAACACCGGCCTGATCAACGCGTTGCAATTCTTTATCACGGAAATCCAGCCGAAACTGGCGGAATATGGCAATGCGCTCGATAAGAAGATCGTCGACAACCCGTTTCTGGGCGAATTGACGGAACCCGGCTTTGCGATCACATTGCGCGGGATGAAGAAGGCGATCGAGATTTTTCGGGACGAAAATATCCCGCTGATCACAGAAATGCAGACCGAGGAGCGTAAATACGGTGCTATCGCGGGCGCGATGACCGTTACGCTCGATGGCGAGGAAATGACGCTGCAGCGCGCTGCCGACCGCCTGCAATCCACGGACCGCAATGTGCGCGAAGAGGCATGGCGAGCCATCAGCGAACGTCGCTATGAAGATCATGAAAAACTGGACGATTTGCTGAACAGGCTCGTTGGCCTTCGCGACCAGGTGGGCCGTAATGCGGGTTTCAGCAATTACCGTGACTATATGTTCGCGGCCATGGGCCGTTTCGATTACACGCCGCAGGATTGTTTCAACTTCCACGGTTCCGTGAAAAAGGCGGTGGTGCCGGTTTTGAATGAAATGGCAGCCGAACGTAAGGCTGCATTGCAGGTCGATGCATTGCGCCCCTGGGATACAAAGGTCGATCCGAAGGGGTTGCCGCCCTTGAAACCATTTGAAACCGGGGAAGAATTGCTCGATAAAACGATCCGTGTATTCTCGCGCCTCGACCCGTTCCTGGGCGATTGCCTCCGGATAATGAAAACCATGAAGCATCTCGACCTCGAATCGCGCAAGGGCAAGGCGCCGGGTGGTTATAATTACCCGCTCGACGAGATCGGCGTGCCGTTCATTTTCATGAATGCGACGTCGAACCTGCGCGATATGGTCACGCTCCTGCACGAGGGCGGGCACGCGGTGCATTCACTCGTAACGCGCGACCTGGCGCTCAACTCGTTCAAACACACGCCTTCGGAAGTGGCCGAGCTTGCTTCGATGTCGATGGAGCTGATCACCATGGATTTCTGGGACGAGTTTTTTGAAAATGAAGAAGACCTGAAACGTGCCAAAATCACGCATTTGGAATCGATCATCGAGACCTTGCCGTGGGTAGCGACGGTGGACAAGTTCCAGCATTGGATGTACGAAAACCCGCAGCATACGCCGGAGCAGCGTACCGGGGCGTGGGTGCGTATTTATGAGGAGTTTACCGATTCGGTCATAGACTGGTCGGGGTTAGAAAACTTCAAAAAGTACCTGTGGCAGCGGCAGTTGCATATTTACGAAGTGCCATTCTACTACATCGAATATGGTATCGCGCAACTCGGGGCCATCGGTGTCTGGAAAAACTACCGGCAAGACCCGGCCGCCGGTTTGAAGGGTTACCTGAATGCATTGAAGCTGGGTTACACCGCCACCATCGGCGAAATTTACCAGGCGGCGAACATTCCGTTCGATTTTTCGGAGCGGCACATCGCCGAGCTGATGCAGTTCGTACGCGACGAATTGGCCGAGTTAAAAAAATAATATTTCAGCAGTCCGCAATTTGGTGGTTATGAAATTGGCGGTTATTTTTGCGCACAATACTATGAACGATCAAAGAAATGAAATTCAATAAAATAGTTGCTTTTGTTGCGTGTGTGGTGCTTCTTTCCTCTTGTGAATACCAAAAATATAATCACAAGGATCAGAAAGACGTGAATGCCGGTAACGAATGGGTGTACGGCGTAAGCCCCGATTCCCTGCCGCGCCAAATGTCATTCAAGTATGATCCCAAGCCTGAGCTCGACGCGCGCGTGAACGACATCCGTGCGAAACTTTACGGTGGTAAAATTCCAAGCTCGCTGGTGAAAGAATAGCAGCCATTCATTGAGAAAATATACGAGATATCCCCACGAAATAGGGATATCTTTTTTTTGCGCTGCTTATTCGATTATTGAACAATTTTAATATTGCATTACGCGTATTATCCTTCTGGATTCCGCCCATTGACTAAGTGATGTTGGGTCGATTGAACATTTTTAATTTACTTTACGTATTCGAGGCAGGGCGAAACCGAAATTTTAGAAAGAAATAAGCGATTAAAAAGTATTCAAAACATGAACATAGCTTTGGTCACCGGCTCGGCCGGACTCATTGGAAGTGAATCGGTTGCTTTTTTGGCTGACAAGTTTGATCTGGTCATCGGAATCGACAACAACCTTCGTCAATACTTTTTCGGGGCCGACGGTAACACCGAGTGGAACCGTAACCGCATCGAGGAAGCTTACGGAAATTACAAGCATTATTCTGCCGATATCCGCGAGGTCAGCCAGCTCGAACCGATCTTCAAAGAGTACGGAACGGATATTAAGATGATCGTCCACGCCGCGGCGCAACCGAGCCATGACTGGGCAGCCCGCGAGCCTTTCACCGATTTTGGCGTAAACGCGGTGGGAACATTGAACATGCTCGAAATGACCCGCCAGCACGCTCCTGAGGCTGTATTTATTTTTACATCTACCAATAAAGTTTACGGCGATAATCCGAACTATCTCCCATTGGTGGAACTCGAAACCCGCTGGGAAATCGACGAAAGCCACCCGTATTTCAAAAACGGTATCGACGAGAACCACAGCATCGACCATACGAAACACTCGATTTTCGGCGCTTCCAAAGTCGCCGCCGACATTATGGTGCAGGAATACGGCCGCTATTTCGGCATGAAAACGGCTGTTTTCCGCGGCGGATGCCTCACCGGCCCCAACCACTCCGGCGCACAGTTGCACGGCTTCCTGGCTTACCTGATGAAATGTGCCATTACCGGAACGCATTACACCATTTTCGGGTACAAAGGCAAGCAGGTCCGCGATAATATCCACAGCCACGACCTGGTGAACATGTTCTGGCATTTCTATCAAAACCCGCGTCCGGGCGAAGTCTACAACGCCGGCGGCGGCCGTTTCGCCAATTGTTCGATGCTCGAAGCCATTGCATTGTGCGAGCAGATTACCGGAAACAAACTCTCTTACTCGTATTCTGAAACCAACCGTATCGGGGACCACATCTGGTATGTAAGCGATCTTTCGAAATTCAAGTCGCATTACCCCGATTGGAACTGGGAATTCGGCCTGGTGGAAACGCTCACGCAGATCCACGACGGAATCGCGTCGCGATTAGGAGTTAAAACGGTTTAAAATCACATTCAGGGCCTCCGGAACCACCTTCCGGGGGGCTTTCTAACTCTCTCCCATGCCAGAAAATTACGTCATTATTATACCCCAATTCAATGACTGGGAGGCGCTGAATCTGCTGATACAAAAAATTAATGCAGATTTAAACACTCCAATCCTTCAAAATACGACGCTACTCATTGTGGATGATTGCTCTTCGCGGGCAAGGACCCAGCCATTCGCTGCTTTCAACGGAAAAGAGCTGAAAGTGCTGCGGCTGTACCGTAACCTCGGCCACCAGAAGGCGATTGCGATCGGGCTTTCGTACGCGGCCGAAAACATGGAGGCGGACAAGGTGATTGTTATGGACGCGGATGGAGAGGATGCGCCCGGCGACATCAACAAAATGGCGGAAAAATCGGTCGCCGACCCCGACAAGATCATTTTCGCGGAGCGCAACAAGCGTACAGAGGGCTTCATGTTCCGGTTTTTTTATGTGATTTATAAATATATATTCAAGCTGCTGACGGGCAAGGTGATCACTTTCGGTAATTTCAGCCTGGTGCCTCAGAGCCGCTTGCAAAACCTTGTGCGCGTTTCCGAGATATGGAACAATTATCCCGGCGGCGTGATCAAGTCGCGGATTCCTTACGATTCGGTGCTTACCAACCGCGCCAAAAGACTGGCAGGCGAGAGCAAAATGAATTTTGTTTCACTGGTATTGCATGGTTTAAGCGCGATTTCGGTGATGGTCGATACCACGGCTGTACGGATATTGATCTTCTCTATTTTCATGTCGGGCATTGCCATCGCATTCATTTTCTTTATTCTTTTCCTGAAACTGATCGGGAATGCCACCCCTGGCTGGGCATCGACGCTGGGAAGCACGCTGATGATCCTCATGCTGCAATCCTTCCTGATTTCGCTGTTTCTGGTGTTTATGGTGCTGCAATATCGCTCGCAGCAACATTTTATTCCCGCCGTTCACTATCGTGACTTTGTCGAAAAAGTAGAGTCTTTCAGCTGATCGTATGTTGAGCTTCGACAATTCACCCACAGTATACTGGTTTATCGGCTATGTGCTGGCGGGTTTTGTCGTTTTCGCTTCCCAAAACAACTCGCTGCCGACGAGGGCATATCTGTCGGCCGGCGTCGTTCTGCTGGTTTTCATGCGTTTGCCCGTAATCGTTTTCAACCGGGAGCTCAATCCGGATGAAAGCCAGATGCTCAGCCATGCGTTGACGCTCTACCAGGACCCTGTTTACTGGCGGTCTGTGGACGGTACGACCATCGGCCCGCTGGATAATTATCTGCTGGTTCTTCCGAAGTTATTCGGGTTCCCGATCGATTACAGTTCCGGCCGCTTTATGGGGCTGCTATGTGTCGCAGGTGCGTGGATTTTCCTGTTTTCCGCGTTAAAGAACTGGTTCGGGGCCAGCATCGCACGACGTATTTCTATTGTCCCGCTGCTTTTTGTCGCATTCACGCAGGAAGTTGATTTTGTCCATTATTCGAGTGAACAGCTGCCGGTATTGCTGCTTGCATTTTGCGCCTGGCAAGTTTCCCGCCTTGACCCTAAGACAACTCCCACGGCTCCCGGACTTTATTTTCTCGGACTGGCGGCGGGCGCCGTGCCGTTCGGTAAATTACAGGCGGCACCGCTGGCAATCGTCCTTGTTTTGTCGGCGTTTGCTGTGCTGTTTCAACGTTTCCAACGATATCGTGAACTGAAATCCGTGGCCGCATTGATTCTGGGCGGGCTCACGGTCCCCGTGTTTTTCCTGGTATTCACGCTCTCTTTCGGCGTATTCGATGATTTGATCGATTTTTATATTCTCGGAAATGCGATTTACGCGAGTGGCAGCACATTTACGGATATTCCTTCACAATTCCTTAAAATAATCTCGCTGTCCACCGATTTCCAGATTTTCAGTTTTGCATTAACCGTGCCGATGGCAATCGGGCTCATGCGGATCGTACGGCTTTATGTGCCTGGCAAAATGGGTTTTCATGTGCCGTTTACAATTCTTTTTTTCCTTCTGGCCTGTATTTACGCAGTCACCAAATCGGGCAACGATTTTATCCATTACCTCAATTTTTGTATCATTCCCTGGACGTTGCTCGCCGGATACGGCCTTTCAGCTGTCGAGGGCTGGTCTCTTGCGTTTCCGGCGATGATGGTGCTGTGGTTCGGGGGCTACGACGCGCTACATTTCGTAAAAGAGCGCCGCTTGAACGCATTCGACTCGGTTGGGAACACGCAGCTGCACGAGAGTCCGGTGGTGGCCGAAATCCTGAAACGACGGAAGGACGGAGATTATATGGTTGTCTGGGGTTGGAATTGCAGCTATTATGTAGAAGCGCAACTGGCGGAGGGAACAGCCGAAAACCATTCCGAGCGATCGATTTTCGAACATCCGATGCGGGAAGTTTACCGGAAGCGCTACCTGTCGGACCTCGCCCGCACGCAGCCGGCCTTTGTCCTGGATGCCGTGGGCAAGAACAGCCTTTGGGTGCAGGACAAAAAAACTCAGGGCATCGAAAGCTACCCTGAGTTGAATCAATATATTCGTAGTAGTTATACCCTTGCCGGTGAGTTCGACGACGTGCGCCTGTACGTTCGCAACGATCGCCGCTGATTACGATACAATGTCGGTTGCGGCCGTATTCTCCGCTTGCAACAGATCGTTCAGGGTTGTTTTGTCCAGTACAGCCAGGTTGGCATCCCGCCATCTTTCCAGGACAGTGCGGAGGCTGCAGGTTTCTTCGTCCTTGCAATCGTCGCATTTGCCATAAAAAAACATGGAAACGCATAATGCCGGGGCAATGGGGCCATCGATGATCCGCAGTACCTTAGAAAAGTTTACTTCTCCGGGCGGGACGCGAAGCAGGTAGCCGCCGCCTTTCCCTTTCTGGCTTTGTAAAACCCCGTTATTCCGCAGATCGAGCAGGATCGCTTCGAGGAATTTTTTCGGAATTTTCTCTTTTTCAGCAATATAAGAGATCAATACCGGTCCTTTTCCGTATTGCTCTGCCAGAACTTTGAGGGCTTTCAGCGCGTATTTTGCTTTTTTTGAAATCATTGTTGATCAAATGTACATTTGGGGTCAGCAAGCGTAAAGATGAACCGGTTTTGGCAAATTTCTGCTTTGACTAGTTCTAAATTTCGGATTTTTAAACAAATATCCTATCCAACAGAACACAATTCGGTGAAACAATAATTCCATCGTCAATTTCTGGGAGGTTTTCCGCCGTTCAGCAGCCCCTGCATTCGCTCCAATGTCTTTTTCTCACCACATAACGACAGAAACGCCTCCCTTTCCAGGTCGATCAGGTATTGTTCGGAAACAAGTTGCGGGTAGCTCAGGTCGCCGCCATTGATTACGTACGCCAGTTTCTCCGCGATTTTAGCGTCGTGGTCGGTAATGTAATTGGCGAGGCGCATTTGGGTAATGCCCGCCAGGAACAATGCGATACCGGTTTTGCCCTGAACTTTGATATCGTTCCGCTGTTTGGGCTGTGTGTACCCGTTATCGGCCAGGTCTATCGCGGCCTGTTTAGCCTCCGCGATCAACCTTGAGCGGTTGAGCACGATCTGGTCTTTGTCCTGCAAATAATTCATCGCCTTCGCCTCGTGCGCGGACGTGGATACTTTCGCCTGCGCGATGTTCATGAATGCATTTTGCAGGATATTCAGCTCCGGGTCGCCGGCCTGATACATGTCCGAGCAGCGGAGCGCCATTTCCTTGGTACCACCGCCCGCGGGGATGAGCCCCACGCCAAATTCGACCAAACCAATGTAAGTTTCCGCATGCGCAACCACCTTATCGGCATGTAATGTGAGTTCGCAGCCGCCCCCGAGCGCGAGCGTGTGAGGCGCTACTACCACAGGTACCGACGAATACCGGGCCCGCATCATGGTTTGCTGGAACTGCGAAATCACTAGGTTAATCTCGTCGAACTCCTGCTCCACCGCATACATGAACAGCATGGCCAGGTTTGCGCCGGCAGAGAATGCTTCCACCGCCTCATTACCAATCACAAGCCCGCGAAAATCCTTTTCCGCGAGGCTAATGCTTTTCTGAATGCCTTCGATCACTTCGGCACCCATGGTATTCATTTTGGATTTGAATTCGAGGTTCAGGATGCCGTCGCCGATGTCGTACAGGTTAGCCCCCGCATTTTTCCATACGATATTGTCGGAAAGGTTGCTGAGCAATATAAAGCTGTCCTGGCCCGGAATGCGTTTGTAGGTTTTGGAAGGAATATCATAATACAGCCGTTTTCCATTCTCGACTTTGTAGAACGACTCGTTACCTGCTGCGAGCATTTCGTAAACCCAATCGGCGGGTTTCAAATCCAGCGATTCCATGATTGCCAGCATGTTTTTCAAGCCGATCGCGTCCCAGGTTTCAAAAAGGCCGTATTGCCAGCCGAAACCCGCGGTAATGGCCTGGTCGATGCGGAATATTTCATCGGAAATTTCGGGAATGCGGAAGGTCGCGTAGCGAAAAACGTCCGCGAAGGTTTTTCTGTAAAAATCACCCGCTTTGTCTTTGCCAGCTACGAGAGCGGCAAAGCGTTTGTAAACATCGCTGATGTTTTTTGTGCCTTCGAGCGTTTCAAATTTTACCTTACCCGACGGTACATATTCCAAAGTCTTGAAATCCAGCGCGAGAATTACCGACTTGCCTTTTTCGTCTTTAATCTTTTTATAAAAACCCTGACCCGTTTTATCGCCCAGCCATTTGTTTTCGAACAACTTTTGCATGATTCCGGGTAACGCGAATGCCTCGCGCGATTCGTCTTTCCCTTCGCCGGAAGCATACAGGTTGTTCGCCACGTGCACCGTAGTATCGAGCCCTACTACGTCCGAAAGCCGGTAAGTGCCCGATTTCGGCCTTCCCGCAACCGGGCCGGTCAGTTTATCCACTTCATCCACGCTCAGCCCCATTTCTTCGGCCACGCGGATGGTTTGTATCAATGCGTAAATGCCCAGTCTATTGGCAATGAAGCCCGGCGTGTCCTTGCAGAGAACCGTCGTTTTTCCCAAAAACAGGTCGCCGTAATGCATCAGGAAATCCACGACGCTTTGGTCGGTATCGGCGGTCGGAATGATTTCGAGCAGGCGCAGATAGCGCGGCGGGTTGAAAAAGTGCGTACCGGCGAAATTCTTGCGGAAGTCCTCGCTCCGGCCTTCGGCCATTAAATGAATGGGGATACCGGAAGTATTCGAAGTTACGAGTGTTCCCGGCTTGCGGAGGGCGTCCACTTTTTCGTAAAGACTTCTTTTAATGTCCAGCCTCTCGACCACGACCTCGATCACCCAGTCGTAATTTTTAATATCGGCCAGGTTGTCGTCGAAGTTGCCGACCTTGATACGCGAAGCGAATGCAGGGCTGTACAATGCCGCCGGCGTCGCTTTGAGCGTAGCTTGGAACGAATCATACACGATCCGGTTCCGGAACGCCGGATGATCGGTGGTAATGCCTTTTGCTTTTTCGGCGTCGGTAAGGTCTTTGGGCACAATGTCGAGCATGAGTACTTCCACGCCGATATTGGCAAAATGGCAGGCAATGCGTGAGCCCATAATGCCCGAACCAAGAACAGCTACTTTACGAATGGAACGATTCATTTCTACTAAGGTTGGTTTCAGGATCGGATTGGCGGCGATCAGAAGTCTTCGGTGATTTCCCCCGCTTTCAGCTTCTGGTTTTCTTCTTCCACCAGTCTGTTTATTTCTTTAATGACATCAAAAAAGACGACCAGCTTGTCGAGCGGTATCTTGTCGCGGATCATCGTGTTGAACGAGATCACACCTTCGCGCGCCAGTTCGCGCTTTTCCTTGCCGAGTTCGGTAAGCACAATGCGTACGAAGCGCTTGTCGTTTTTGCTGACTTCGCGGCGGATCAACCCTTTTTCTTCGAGATTTTTGAGCATCCGCACGAGGCTGCGGGGTTCCATACCGAGCAACGGCGCTATTTTGGTGGCAGGCGTGCCGTTTTCGATATCGATATTCAGCAGGACATACCCGACGGCCATGGTCGTGTCAAAACGCGCGGCATAAGCATTGTACATTCTGGATATCGAATGCCATGCCCATTTGATCTGGAAGTCGACGGTTTTTTCCTTGCGCATCGTCTCAAAAGCAGTTAGTGTCGGTAATGCCCTTAGCACAAATGTAAGCAATGCGGTTGGTATTATGCAAGCATACTAATTGATGCCCATAAAAAACACACCGCCTCATTCCGGGGCGGTGTGTCGTTGTTATTTCTCGCTGATGAGCTTGTCCATTAAAGTATTGAAATCGGCCACAAACTCGTCGTAATAATGGCCGGTACCCGGGCCGTTGAAGCCGGTATGGATTTCACGGACCTTGCCGTGTTTATCGATAAAAATGGTCGTAGGGTACGACATCACCTTGTTCAGCATCGGCAGGGCTTTGGCTGTGGACTCTTCGGAACTCGTTCCTGCCAGTACCACGGGATATTCAATGCCGAACCGGCTTACCATCCGGTCGATTTTGGGATTTGCGATTTCCGGTTTATCGGAGCGCTCGAATGAAAGGCCGATAATTTCGACGCCGCGGCTTCTATTCTTTTTGTACCAGGGCGCGAGGTAATTGGTTTCATCCATGCAATTGGGGCACCACGAACCCATGATCTGGATAATGACAGGCTTGCCGGCGAAACGCGGGTCCTTTAATGTCCAGGTTTTGCCTTTGGTATCCTTTAATGAGAAGTCCACGCTTTCAAAGCCTGGTTTGAGGAAAGTCAATTTGGTAGCGTCGGGAAGCTTGGCCTGGGGATCGGGCCGGGCCGTCCAGGTCTTAAATGCCTTTACACCCGACCACAGGTTGCCGCTCAGCGACCCGTCGGGCTGGAAACCCGCCTTGAAAAGCATTGCGAAGGAACCGTCGAAAGTGGATAAATAAAGGCTGTCGCCGTTTACGCTGCCGGTCAGGAAGCGGTAGTCGCCGGTAGGGGTCAAAAACGAGCCCGTAACGTCGGTGCCTTGCTGCGTAAAGTTTCCGACCGCGACGGTCTCGTCGCCTGTTGCCGGGTTTTTAAATGTAGTGGCCCACTTGCCGCCCACATTACGGCTGCTTTTGGCCTCGCCTTTTTTGAAAAACTTATAATCGGCCCCCCTGCTCGGCTTCGAAAGGCAACGAGCCCGCTACGGCACCGTTGGCGTAGCGGTAGTAAGTACCTTTCAGCTTGTCGCCGGTGGATTTGGCGACGATTTTAGCATCGAACATCATCATCGGGATTACCAGCGAGTCGTTCTGGAAATAGGCGCTGTCCATGTTCAGCTTCTCGGTTCCGTTGACGATCCGGACCATGTAGGTCTTGCCGTCGGCGTTTTTGGAGATATCGAGCAAAATGGGCAGTTTCTGGTTGTCGCGGCTGAGCGTCGCACGCCAGATCCCGTTCTTCGGAGCCGTTACGGGGCCAGACCGGAAAGCCGTGGAAAGAATGGAAAATGAAAGTATTACGAACGAAAACAGGAGTTTCATATACAATTTACTGGCCTTGAAGGCGATGTGTGGTGCCAAAATTAAATTCCCCGAGGGGGCGTAATTCCTACGCTTGAAAATTGCTAAGTTTGTAACTGCCGCTTAGCCGGAAATAGTTCCTTAGTACATTGCTTTTAACAAATGGATTCACCTAGTACCTACCACGTTCCCGTCATGTTGCCTGAGTGTTTGGAAGGCCTTCAAATACAGCCGGATGGGGTTTATGTCGACGTTACTTTCGGCGGTGGCGGGCATTCGAGGGCTATCCTGGAAAAGCTGACGACGGGCCGGCTGCTGGCATTCGATCAGGATCCGGACGCGGCGGTTAATGCACAGGAATTCGGGAACGACAGCCGGTTTACCTTCATTCCAGCCAATTTCAGGCACCTTAAACGTTATCTGAAACTGAACAAGGCGACACAGGTGAATGGTATCCTGGCCGATCTCGGCGTTTCGTCGCACCAGATCAACACGCCCGACCGGGGCTTTTCTACCCGTTTTGACGCTGACCTGGACATGCGAATGAACCCTAATATCGAGAAAACGGCCGGGGAAGTGGTCAGAACGCGCTCGGCAGGGGAATTGCAGCGCATTCTGGGTATGTACGGCGAAGTAACCAATGCCCGCACCGCGGCGGAGGCGATCGTTGCTGCCAGATACAATTCACCCATCGAAACCGTTAATGACCTGAAAGGCATTCTCATGCGTTATGCGCCCAAACATCGCGAGAACAAATATTTCGCGCAGGTGTTTCAGGCATTGCGGATCGAGGTGAACGATGAACTGGCGGTGCTCGAAGAGTTCCTGACGCAGGTTCCCGAGGTGCTCGCGCCCGACGGAAGGCTTGTGGTGATGTCGTACCATTCGCTGGAAGACAGGCTGGTGAAGAATTATATTCAAAAGGGAAAGTTTTACGGAGAAGTCGAAAAGGACTTTTATGGGAACGAGATCAAGCCGCTGAAAAGCGTGACGCGCAAGCCGATCGAAGCCACAGCGGAAGAAGTAGCCATAAACCCACGTGCCCGGAGCGCCAAATTGCGCATTGCGGCCAGGGCGTGATGGTGCCGGGATGGTCAGGTGTAGTCAGGTGTGGTCAGGTTTTGTCAAGCGTAGTCAGGTGTTGCCAGGGATGGTCGGTTGTAGCAATGTTGTCACGGATGATCAGGAAGTCGGGTGTAGTAGAAGTAATCACTAATATTTCTAATATCTATTGAGTGAGAATTACCATACCTGACCACACATGACCCTACTTGACAACACCTGACAAAACCGCATCCCGATCAAATATTTAACGTAACGTTATACGATGGCTGAAAATAGAAAACGCCCAAAGCCGGTGCCGCCAAAACCGCCGAAGCGGAAACGGGAATATTCTTTATTCAACTGGCTGAACAGATTTTTACCGCTCGACAAGGTATTCGGGGAAAAGGTACCGGGGCAGGAAGAGCGTCTGCCGGTTAAATATTTCTATTATTTCGGGTGGGTGATCATATTGCTCGTCGCTTACGAGCGGATCGGGTTCCAGTCCGAAGATTATGTACGGAAGACGATAAAGCTCAAAAAGGAGGTCGACGACCTGAAAGCCGAATACACTTCCATTCACGCGGAATACGAGCGGGCGGGAAAGCAGTCGGTGGTTGTTGAAAAAGTCCAGGCGGAAGGTCTGGTCGAAAATCTGACGCCTCCCAAAAAAATCATTTTAAAAGAAGACGAAGAATAAGCCGTTTTTTCTCAACGCCTCATGAAAAACGAAGTCGAAAGCGGTCAGAACAATAAAAAAGCGCTGATCAACCGGGCCCGTTTGGTTGGCTGGCTGCTGTTTTTGCTGGCGATCATGGTGTTCGTCAAGCTGATACGGGTACAATATTACGATACATTCAAAGGTAAAACCTGGGCGGAATATTCGGAGAAGAACGACCTGAAACTGGATACGATCCCGGCGATGCGCGGTAATATTTACGCCAGCGACAATAGCTTGCTCGCGACCTCGCTGCCCTATTATTATGTAGGTTTTGACACGAAGGTCGCCGATTCGGCCTATTTCTATAACCATATCGACGAACTGGCGGCGCTTCTTGCTAAAAACTTCAGGGAAAACACCGCCGAAGGCTACAAGAGCAAAATCATGCGTTACCGTGTAAGCAAAAGCAAGCGGTACCTGCGCTTGAAAAGCAAGGAAATCACGCATCTGGAACGCGAACGGATCAAGAAATGGCCGTTTTTCGCCAAAGACCGCAAAGGCGGGGGCGGCAAGTTTGAAACGATCTATAAACGCTACAAGCCATTCAGTCCTATGGCCGACCGGACGATCGGAGGCATCGATCCCAAAACCGGCCGCGGTTATATCGGCCTGGAAGCGAGTTTTGACAAACAGCTCGAAGGAAGGCCCGGCATCGGCTGGGTCGAAAAGGTCGAAGGAGGACTGAAAATACCGGTAGGCGACGCTTTTAATGTACAACCGGAGGCCGGAAGGGACATTTATACTACCCTGGACATGAATTACCAGGAGCGCACCGAGATCGCCTTGCGCAGGAAGTTGCTGGAAATGGACGCCGACTTCGGTTCGGTGATTATTATGGAAGTGGCTACCGGGGAAATCAAGGCGATGGCTAACCTGACCAAACGCGGCCCGGGAAAATACGAGGAAGTTTTCAACTACGCGCTGGCGGGGAGCAACGACCCGGGCTCTACCTTCAAGCTTGCGACCATGATGGCCCTACTCGAAGAAACGCATATGGACCCCGATCAGGTGACCGTCAATACGGGCAACGGGGCAATGAAGTTCCGCAACCACGTGATCCGCGACGCACACCGTGGGGGCTTCGGTACCATTACCGCCTCGCAGGTTTTGGAGAAATCATCCAACATCGGCATTGTGCAGCTCATGCAGCGGTATTTCGCCAACAAACCGGACAAATACCTGCAATATCTGAAACAATTCCATCTTACTGAACCCACGGGCATTCATATGAAAGGCGAGAAACCGCCGTTGATCCGTGACCGCCGGTCGAAACAGTGGAGCAGCTACTCGATGTATTTTATGGCGCACGGCTACGAAATGCAGATGACGCCCTTGCAAACGCTGGCGTTTTATAACGCCGTTGCCAATAACGGATACTGGGTAAGGCCCATGATCGTGCGCGAGATCCGTAATGCCGAGGAAATAGAAGACAAAATCCCGCCCTATGTGGAAGAAAAGCCGATTTGCTCGCCCGAAACGATACGAAAGGTGAAAAAAATGCTCGAAGGTGTGGTAAATGCGGGCCTCGCAAAGCATATTAAGAGCGACCTATACCAGATTGCCGGAAAAACCGGTACTGCCCGGAAGCTGATCAACGGGGTTTATACGGAGGGGAAAAATTACACCTCGTTTGCCGGCTATTTCCCCGCCGACAAACCTAAGTACAGTTGCATTGTGATTATCGATAATCCCAAAAGCAATGGCGCCGACTACACCCGTTACGCGGGTAGCGTGGCAGCGCCGGTTTTCAAGGAGGTCGCCGACCGTATTTATGCCTATGACGTTTCGATTCAAAAACCGGTGAGGGATTCGATCCCCGAACAGTCGGTGGATGTGAAATGGGCGGGAATGACAAGCGACCTGAATGTGATCAGCAAATCGTTGAATATGACGCCGGTGCCGGAAGAGAGCGAATATGCGGCGGGGTCACTTTATAAAAAGGGGAAAACCAAGTGGAACCCGCGCGATGTGGCGTCACGCGAGGTGCCGAATTTGCAGGGAATGTCTATGCGGGATGCTTTGTATTTAATGGAAAATAAAGGTTTCAGGGTAACATTCAAAGGCTCGGGCAAGGTTGTGGAACAATCGCTGCCTCCGGGCGCCAATAAATCGGGAAGCAAGACGATCCTGCTTACATTACAATAATCCTTCATGGAAAACGATCCAATTTTGAGCAGCCTGCTCGGCGAATTAAAAGGAGCAGTTATTCACGGCTATGCCGACGTCAAAGTCAGGAACATCATTCTGGATTCCAGAAAAGTGCTGCCGGGAAGCCTTTTCGTGGCTTTGCGCGGTACACAGGTAGATGGACACCGGTTTATCCAAACGGCCACGGAGCTGGGCGCGACGGCCATTTTATGTGAAGAGCTGCCTGAAAATGTAAGAGAGGACATTACCTATGTGCAGGTAGGCGATTCCGCCGCCGCCATGGGTTTGATAGCGGCGGCATTCTACGGGCATCCTTCGAAAAAAGTAAAATTGGTTGGTGTAACCGGTACCAATGGCAAAACTTCTGTTGCGACGTTCCTTTTTCAGCTGTTCAGGGCACTGGGTTATCGCTGCGGCCTGCTGTCGACCGTCCAGAACCAGATCGAGGACGAAATCATCGCTTCTACCCACACCACACCCGACGCGGTGGCGCTGAATGCGCTGCTTGCCCAGATGGCCGCCCGCCATTGCAGCCATGTGTTTATGGAAGTGAGTTCGCATTCGGTGGTGCAGCACCGCATTACCGGCCTGCATTTCACGGGAGCGATTTTCACCAACATTACCCATGACCACCTCGACTTCCACAAGACGTTCGACAATTATATCAAAGCTAAGAAAGGCTTTTTCGACGCATTGCCGAAATCCGCATTCGCATTGGTAAACATCGACGACCGCCGGGGGACCGTAATGGTGCAGAACACGAGGGCGCATGTAGAAACCTACTCGCTGCAAACGCTGGCGGGTTTTAAAGGCAAAATCATCTCGGACACACTCGCGGGCATGCACATGGAGATCAACCAGCGGGAAGTGTGGTTTCGCGTGATCGGCCGTTTTAACGCTTACAATTTGCTCGCGGTATATGGTGCAGCGGTGCTTTTGGGAGAAAAAGAAGAGGCCGTTTTAACGGAACTTTCGAACCTGAAAAGCCCTCCGGGCCGCTTCGAGCAATTCCACTCGGCGGACCGCGTCGTGGGGATCGTCGACTATGCCCATACTCCCGATGCCCTCGAAAACGTGCTGGAAACAATCACGCATTTACGGAATGGCAATGAACAGGTAATTACCGTCGTAGGCTGCGGCGGGAACCGCGACGCCGAAAAAAGGCCCAAAATGGCGGAAATTGCCTGCCAGTACAGCAACCGCGTGATCCTGACGTCGGATAATCCACGTTTTGAAGACCCGATGGATATTCTCGATCAAATGCGGAAAGGCGTGCCGCCCTTGGATTACAAAAAAACAACGGTGATCGAGGACCGCCACGAAGCCATTATGAAAGCAGGCCTCGAAGCGGCGCCGGGCGATATTATCCTGATCGCCGGCAAGGGTCACGAGAATTATCAGGATATTAAGGGCGTAAAGCATCATTTCGACGATAAAGAGGTATTGATGGAGGTGTTCGCGAAACGGGCGGGCAATTAAAAATCAGCAGGCTTTTGGCGTAGTCTATTAAAAAAACCAATTTTGCAGCCGTCATCCCAATACGCTTTTTCATGCTCTATTATCTCTTCGATTATTTAGATAAACAATTCAACATTCCCGGGGCCGGGGTATTCCAGTACATCTCGTTCAGGGCGTTGGGCGCGACGGTTTTGTCACTATTTATCGCCGCCGCCTATGGAAAGTCTATCATTAATCTGTTGCGGAGAAAGCAAATGGGCGAGTCGATCCGCGACCTCGGGCTGGCCGGGCAAATGGAGAAGGCCGGAACGCCTACCATGGGTGGTTTCATTATCCTGGCGTCGCTGCTGATCCCCGTTTTGTTGTTTGCCAAATTAAGCAATGTCTATATCGTTTTGCTGCTGATCACGGCCATCTGGACGGGCGGCATCGGGTTTCTGGACGATTATCTGAAAAAATTCCGGAACAATAAGGACGGGCTGCATGGCCGTTTCAAGATCGTGGGGCAGGTTGGTCTGGGTTTGATCGTCGGCATCACTTTATCTTTCAACGACAATGTGAAGATCCGGGTTTACGACCAGCCGGTGCTTAGCTCCAGTCTGGGCGAAGTGCAGCGTTACCGCGATATCATCCACCCCACGGTAACCACGATCCCGTTCATCAAAAACAATGAATTCGACTACAAAACATTGCTTTTCGGCTGGTTGCCGGAAGAATATACCTGGGTAATCTACACCATCATCGCGATTTTCATCATTACCGCCATCTCCAACGGCGCCAACATAACCGACGGTATCGACGGCCTCGCGGCGGGCGTTTCGGGTATTATCGCATTGACGCTCGGCGTGTTGGCCTATTTGTCGGGTAACACCAAGTTCTCGCAATACCTGAACATCATGTATATTCCCAATTCGGGAGAGCTGGTGATATTCTGTGCGGCGTTTATCGGGGCCTGTGTCGGGTTTTTGTGGTACAACGCCTATCCGGCGCAGGTTTTCATGGGCGATACGGGCAGTCTGATGCTCGGAGGTGTGATTGCAGTAGTGGCCCTGGCGATCAGGAAAGAATGGCTGATCCCGGTGATGTGCGGCATTTTTATCGTAGAGAACGCTTCGGTGATATTGCAGGTCAGCTATTTTAAATACACCAAAAAGAAATACGGCGAAGGCCGAAGGATATTCCTGATGTCGCCACTGCATCACCATTACCAGAAAAAGGGAATTCACGAAGCAAAAATTGTGACGCGCTTCTGGATTGTCGGTATTATCCTGGCGATTTTAACGCTGGCTACATTAAAGTTGCGATAGTAGGGAAAAAGGAGAAAAGCCCCAATTCATGCGAACCGGAGCTTTTCAGTGGTTTTTTGTCTGTTGATATCACGGTAATTTATTCTCTTAATTCAAGTAACATCTCATCGGTAATCTTGTTCTTTTCCTTGAAGTCGGCCACGGTTTCGGAGAATGAATTTTGAAGATTTTCCACGTTCTGGAGATTTTTATAAACACCGTCGTAAATCTCGTTCAACGACTTGTCGAGGTTCTGGACGTTGATGTTCATATTTTCGGTTTCGATCTGACCGATTTTCTTGATCACGGCAGTTTCACTGTTTTTCAAATCCTCGATCTCCCGCAGGATCTTCTCCATGGTCTTATATTTTTCGATCTTGTCCATAGGTCTTTTCGAGATTGTTTTCATAAGAGTGGCTAAAATATCATACCAAAGCAACTATGCCTGCCGGTAAAATCCGCTGCGGAAATGCTTTTGAGAACTATGAAAACGAAAAGCTTCGCATGGCATTGGCTGGCGGTTTTACTGCTATCTGCACCCTGTATTTCTGCTCAAACCCCCGAAAAAACAACCCGATGGAAGGGTTTCGAAAAAATTGAATTCACATTCCGGGACCGCGATGCCTGGTACATAAAACCCCAAAAAGCGATTGACGGCAACCCGTGGGTGTGGCGGGCACATTTTCCCACCTGGCACACCGATATGGACAGCATCTTACTCTCACGCGGGTTTCACGTGGCGTATGTCAACACGAACGACATGTTCGCCCACCCGAAAGCGATGCAGGTGTGGGATGCATTTTATGACTACCTCGTGAAGGAAAAGCATTTCGCTCCGAAAGTGGCATTGGAAGGCGTCAGTCGCGGCGGACTGTACGTGTACGGCTGGGCAAAACGTAATCCCGACAAGGTAAGCTGCATTTACGCCGAAGCGCCCGTTGCCGACCCGAAAAGCTGGCCGGGCGGCAAAGGAAAGGGCAAAGGTTCGCCTAAAGACTGGGAGGCATGGAAAAAGATTTTCAACCTCACCGAAGAGCAGGCCGCCAATTTCACCGACATCCCATTGAACGACCTCGCCGGGCTGGCGTCATTCAAAGTACCCGTTGTGCATGTAATAGGTTTGAAGGACGAGCACGTCCCGGCCGCAGAAAATACGGACGTGCTGATTAAAAACTATCTCGCATTGGGCGGTCCCGCGGGCGTGTACCCAATGACGCGTGGCGAGCAGCAGATGGAAGGTCACCATTTCCCGATCGAGCATCCCGAATTCTTCGCCAATTTTATCGAACAGAACAGCGTGCCAGTGCAACAGCCGCTGCTTCATACGCCTTATATCGCATTAAATAAGGGCCTGGGTAATGCATTTGAGAAGTTTCGCACGAGCAAAAAGGGCACCGTCGCATTTCTCGGGGGCTCCATTACCCACAATCCGGGCTGGCGCGATAAAACGTCCCAATACTTGCGGGAGCATTTTCCCGATACGGAATTTACATTCATAGCAGCAGGCATTCCGTCGCTCGGCAGCACGCCGCATTCGATGCGTTTCAGCCGTGATGTGCTCGCAAAGGGCACGCCCGATCTGCTTTTTGTAGAAGCAGCCGTGAACGACCGGGGCAACGGGTTCAGCGAAAAGGCGCAGATAAGGGCCCTGGATGGCATTTTGAGGCAAATGTATGCGGCAAATCCCAAAGCAAATGTGGTGATGATGGCATTCGCCGAGCCGAAAAAAAATGATGATTATGACGTGGGTAAGGAGCCTGTCGAAGTAGGCGTACATGAGCGTGTGGCAAAACATTACGGCGCCGTTTACATCAACCTGGCGAAAGAAGTCTACGACCGCATCAAAGCCGGGGAATTCACCTGGAAATATGATTTTAAGGACCTGCACCCGTCGCCCTTCGGACAGGAAATCTATGCGCAGACCATCAAGGAAATGCTGAAAATGGAATCGCCTGCGACCGGGGACATTAAACTGCCTGCCACAATGGACCGTTTCACTTACGACAAAGGCAGCTACCATAAACTCGAAGAAGCTAAAAGCCTGAAAGGTTTCACCCTCGACCCCGATTGGAAACCGAAAACCAGGTTCCCGACACGCGAAGGTTTTGTGAATGTGCCTATGCTGGTAAGCGAGACGGCGGGATCTTCATTCGATTTTGAGTTCAAAGGGCGTGGCGTGGGGATTGCCATCATTTCCGGGCCGGATGCGGGGAAGATTACCTATACCATCGACGGCAAAAAGCCGCAAACGCTCGATACCTACACGCCCTGGAGTAATCAGCTGCATTTGCCGTGGTATTTAATGCTGGCGGATGAGCTGTCGGCCGGGAAACATAAGTTACATTTGACGATTGCCGGGGAGAAGAACGAGAAGAGCGAGGGGAATGCTTTGCGGGTTGTGCATTTGCTGGTTAATGAGTAAATAGCGAAGACCTAACGTCCCGTCTGCGTCGTATAAGTACTCTCAAAAATCTTATCCGCATTCCCGGCTTCGAAACCATCGCGGCGGTGCTTTCTTTTAACTTCACTCGCAGGAAGATTCGCGAATTCGGGTAGCACTTTCCGCTCCGCAAATTCCACATAAGAGCCTGAAATGCGCAGCTTTTCTCCATTTGCGAACTCGGCGTCCAGCATTTCGGCGACGGTAGCGCTTTGCAACAGACCTCCATCAGGACTTACTTTGATCTTGCCACCGGATGTATTCAGCTTGATGCCGTGCTTTTCCAGGAAATCGTTGAACGCAGCAACGGTATTGTACCCTTCCGGCAGATTGTGGACACTGATCGTGAAATGGTTGAGGTAGTAGCGGTTGTAGATCACCCAGGCAGCATATTCGCTTTCTTTGAGCAACGACTGGTAGTCGGCTACGGTGGGTGTGCGCCATAGCGGCTGGTGCAGGAATGCGTCCACGGCTTCGCCATTGTCGAGGTCGAGGGAATCGACGGGATCTGTGAGGACTTCGTCGGTGTAGCTGTGGATAATGCGCTGGCTCTCGGGCGAGAGGTCGCCGACGCGCAGCTCGCTCACGAAAATGCGCGGATCGGTTTCACGGGGCGGGGCGTACCACCAGGCGTCGAGCTTTTTGCCTTCAAAAAAATAATGGTCGCGTTTTTCGTAGCCGTAATGCAGGAAAATTTTCTCGAACGACTTCACACCCAGCTGCGGAACGCCCATCGTGCGGAACGCGATATGGTCGTTTTCGATGTCGTCGGCGCTTTTAATTACGCCGTCGTGCATCATTGCATTCAGGATAATGCCCACGTCGGGGACGCGCTCCTTGTAGCGGCGCATTAATCCGCTCAGAACAATATCGAGAGTTGCGAGTCTGCCGGTTGACGTTTCCATATTTCAAAGGTTGATGATTTAATGAAGTGTGATTTTGATGTTCAAAAGCATTTAAGCTCTCGGCCTGAGCGCATTTCAGCTGTCAGCCTGAGCGCAGTCGAAGGCCGGTACTGAAACGGCCTTCGACTGCGCTCAGGCTGACAGGCCTTTTATCCTTTCGACAATTCCGTCGAGCGTACCTGCGCCGCGAAAATGCCTTTTTCTAGTGTCTTATCCAGTCCTCCGGCCTCGAATTGACGCAATGCGGCTTCGGTGGTCCCACCTTTGGATGCTACTGCTTTGATCAGGTCGTCGAGCGATTTATCGGCCGTATTGATGAGGTGATAGGAACCGAGCATTGTTTGTTTCACCAGCAATGCGGCTACATTTTCCTCGAAGCCCATTTGCTTGCCCGCTTCGATCATCGCTTTCACCACGTAGAAGAAATAAGCCGGGCCGCTGCCGCTCAACGCCGTTACCGCATTCAGCTGGTCCTCGTCTTCCAGGAACACCGACCGGCCGGTCGCATTGATGAGGTTCTCGATTTTGCGCAATTGATGAATATCCACCTCCGGCGACGCGGAATAGGCCGTGATGCCCATTCCGAGCATGGCGGGCGTATTAGGCATCGCGCGGATCACCGCCTTATGGTTCAGGGCGTTCTGAATGCCTTCGATCGTCACACCAGCCATGATCGACAGCACGACCTGACCGGGTTTGATGACCTCTTTCAGCGCACCGGCTACCGAAAGAAAGTCCTGCGGCTTCACCGAAAGGATGATCAGGTCATAGTCGCCGATCTGCGGGCCGATAACGCCCGTGATCACGCCCGGCTGGAAGCTCGTAAGGCTTTCCATACGGTCGGTGCTTTTTTCAACCAGTAAAAAGTCCTGGTTTTTGACGAGGTCAAATTTCAGGAAGGCGCGGGCGAAGGCCATACCCATGTTGCCGCAGCCGATGATAGCGATTTTCATTTTTGGACTAAAACTAATGGTATCGTAAGGATTTTGGCGAATTACGTAACTTTTAAGGAATTATCCGTGCCGCTCCGGCGGGTGCCATTTGTGTGCTAAAAGAAAATTCTGTATTGGAGATTTGCTTCAATCTTATATTTTGAAAAATAAGCGTAAAGCATTTGTTTAGGGTAATGTATTTTCCTTCGTGCCAAATTATATGATTTTATAATAATACTCCTATTATGGCTATAAAAGTTGCTATTTCGCACAAAACAAGATATAAGTTCGACCGGAGTGTTTCGCTTTCGCCCCATATTTTCAGGCTTCGTCCCGCGCCGCATTCACGCACGCCCATTGAGGGGTATTCATTGAAAATTACACCCGAAAACCACTTTATCAACTGGCAGCAGGACCCGTTCGGTAACTACCAGGCGCGCGTCGTGTTTCCCGAGAAAGCAACCGAACTCAGCATCGATGTGGAGGTGATCGCCAAAATGCAGGTCATCAACCCATTCGATTTTTTTGTGGAGGATTATGCGGAGAAATATCCTTTCAAATACGAACCGACCCTAGAAAAGGAACTCGGCCCGTATCTCGACGCACGCGAGGCCGGCCCGCTTTTGATGGATTTCATTCAAAATCTGAAAATACAGCGGGATATCAAGACGGTCGATTTTCTGGTGTACCTCAATCAGGAACTGTATAAGGCTATTCATTACAATATCCGGATGGAAGCGGGCGTGCAAACCTGCGAACAGACGCTCACGATCCGCAGCGGTTCGTGCCGGGATTCGGCGTGGTTGCTTGTGCAAATATTGCGGCATCTGGGCATTGCGGCACGGTTTGTGTCGGGATACCTGGTGCAGCTTACCTCGGATATCAAGTCGCTCGACGGGCCCTCCGGGCCGGAAGCGGATTTTACGGACTTGCATGCGTGGACGGAGGCATATGTGCCGGGCGCGGGGTGGATCGGCCTGGACCCAACTTCCGGTCTTTTTGCCAGCGAGGGGCATATTCCGCTTTGCTGCACGCCCGATTACGCCAGCGCCGCGCCTGTAACGGGGGCTACGGACGTCGCCGAGGTTACTTTTGAGTTTGATAACAAGGTTTTCCGTATTCACGAAGATCCGCGTGTCACCAAACCCTATACCGAGGAGCAATGGGCGCAGGTTATGCAGGTGGGTTTTGATGTGGAAAAAGATTTACAGGAAAACGACGTGCGCCTTACCATGGGCGGCGAGCCGACTTTCATTTCTATCGACGACTACGAATCGCCGGAATGGAACACGGCCGCCGACGGGCCTTTGAAGCGGCAACTGGCTTATGACCTTTCGCTACGGCTCAAAAACCGCTTTGCACACGGCGGATTGCTGCATTTCGGCCAGGGCAAATGGTATCCCGGCGAATTGTTCCCCCGCTGGCAATATGCATTGTATTGGCGGAATGACGGTGTTCCGATGTGGAAAAACGACGAGCTCGTTGCCAAAGAGGGACAGACGCAATACACTTTCAGCGACGCGGAGATTTTTACAAATGAATTAACCCGATACCTTGGCCTCGATACCAACAACATCACCCCGGCCTATGAAGATCCTGTCTACTGGGCCATGGAGGAGGGTAAGCTGCCTGTTAATGTCGATCCGTTGAAGGTGAATTTGAAAGATCCGGTTGAACGGAGGACGTTGGCCAAATTGCTGGAAAAGGGCTTGAATAATCCTGCCGGTTTTGTAGTACCCGTTAAATGGGAGGAAAAAGGCAAACATTGGACAAGCAGCGCCTGGCAATTCCGGCGCGGTAACTGCTTCCTGATCCCCGGCAATTCGGCAATGGGTTACCGTTTGCCATTGAATTCGCTCCCTGAAATCGCCAAAGAGCGCCGTGAGTATCCGGTGGAGCGCAGTCCGTTCGAGGATTTGCCCGCATTGGCCGATTACCAGCCTATTGTGCAGGCACGCTACGGCTCGGTGGCGCCAGGGTACGAGCTGCCGCTGAATATCCAGCCGGTTGATGAGGAAGAAGATTTGAAGAAAAAGAAGGAAGAAGAACCGCAAAGCAACTTGCTTTTTGATGTTCCTGTAATTAAAACCGCGATTTGCGTAGAGGAACGCGACGGCATCATCTACGTTTTCCTGCCGCCGACCGATTACCTCGAACACTATCTGGACCTGCTGGCATCCATTGAAGCGACGGCTGAGAAACTGAAAATGCCCGTGCGGATCGAAGGTTATCCGGCGCCTTCGGATTACCGGGTGCAGAAACTGATCGTGACGCCCGACCCGGGTGTGATCGAAGTGAATATCCATCCGGCCAGAAACTGGCAGGAGCTGGTGGATAACATCAGCGCATTATACGAAGAAGCATTCTTTTCACGTCTCGGCACCGAGAAATTTATGGTCGATGGGCGGGCTACCGGCACCGGTGGCGGCAACCACGTAACCATCGGCGGGGCTAAACCGGCTGACAGCCCGATATTGCGCCGCCCGGATCTGCTCCGGAGCCTGCTGACCTACTGGCAGCACCACCCCGCATTGAGCTACCTCTTCGCGGGGCCGTTCATCGGTCCCACCAGCCAGGCGCCGCGTATCGACGAAGGCCGCGACGAGCGCCTTTACGAAGTGGAAATTGCATTTGACCAGATTCCCGAGCAAGGCGAAGTGCCATTCTGGATGGTGGACCGCATTTTCAGGAATTTGCTGGTGGATATTACGGGGAATACACACCGATCCGAGTTTTGTATGGATAAATTGTATTCGCCCGATTCGTCGAGCGGACGGCTCGGGATCCTCGAATTCCGGGCATTCGATATGCCGCCGCACAAGCACATGAACCTCGTTCAGACGCTGCTCATACGCGCGCTCATCGCGAAATTTTGGAAAGAACCTTACAAGCATAAGCTGATCCGCTGGGGCACCGAGCTCCACGACCGCTTCCTGCTGCCGCATTTCGCTTACCTGGATATGGTGGACGTGGTGAACGACCTGAAAGCGGCGGGCTATAACTTTGATATTTCGTGGTTCGATCCATTCTTTGAATTCCGCTTTCCGCACTACGGCGGCATTACGGTCGACAACATTCAGCTGGAACTGCGCCTGGGCATCGAGCCCTGGCATGTTTTGGGAGAGGAATTGTCGAATGCGGGCACCGCGCGGTTTGTGGATTCGTCGCTGGAAAGGTTGCAGGTCAAAGTGAGTGGTTTTGTAGAGGGAAGACACATTCTGGTTTGCAACGGCTGCCGGGTGCCGCTCCGGAGTGCGGGCATCAAAGGTGAATATGTAGCGGGTATTCGTTACAAAGCCTGGAACCCGCCATCGGCATTGCACCCGACGATCGGGGCCGACGCGCCGCTGGTGTTCGACATTGTGGATACCTGGAATAACCGTATATTGGGCGGCTGTACCTATTTCGTTGCACACCCCGGCGGGCGCAGTTTCGATACTTATCCGGTCAATGCTTTCGAGGCCGAATCACGCAAGATCAGCCTCTTTCAAGGCTTCGGGCACACGCCCTCGGCTACCCGCGAGGTGCCGGTGGTGGAGAAAACGTCTTCGGGCGTATCCCGGTTTGTGGCTGAGACAAAGAAAGAAATGCGCGGCGACACACCCATCGAACTGATCAACCCCGAGTACCCGAATACGCTGGATTTACGCAAATTCTGGAAATCGCGGTAGATTTGTATTATAACCCCTGTTTTTGAATATGCTTACCGAGGCTTCCCTGAACCTGTTACAAACTTATCAAGCCAGCCTGACTTCCTACGACGAGGTGCTGGATACCGACGGAAAATGGAAGCCGCACTGGCAGGCGCTCTTTGCCACGTTAGAAAAACTGGGGATTACGGAGCTGAAAAGCCGTAATCAGGAAATTATCAGCAAGCTGCGCGAGAATGGGGTGACCTACAATGTCTATGGCAGTCCCGACGGCATGAACCGCCCCTGGCAGCTCGATCCGATCCCGTTCCTGATCGAACACCGGGAATGGGGCCAGATTTCGAAGGGTTTGCAGCAGCGGGCGGTAATACTCGATCTGGTTTTGAAGGATTTGTACGGGCCGAGAAACCTTGTGAAGGATGCCATTATCCCGGCCGAGCTGGTCTTTGAAAATACGGGATTCTTAAGGCCCTGTATCGATATTAAAATCCCCGGGCCCCGGCAACTGACCTTGTTTGCAGCCGACATGGCGCGTGGCCCCGACGGGCAAATGTGGGTACTCGACCACCGCACGCAAGCGCCGTCCGGCTCGGGTTACACGCTCGAAAACCGCATTGTAATGAGCAAGCTCCTGCCCGAACTGGCCGACGGCATGTACGTGAGCAAACTCTCCCCCTTTTTTAACAGCATTCAAAACACCGTACTCAGGCTGGCCGATAAAAGCCGCGATGCCCCGAATATCGTCTATCTCACACCGGGGCCTGGCAATGAAGCGTACTTCGAACACGCATACCTGGCATCTTACCTGGGTTACACACTCGCGCAGGGCGACGACCTGCTCGTGCGCAACGGGAGCGTGTGGCTGAAATCCATCGACGGGTTACAGAAAGTGGATGTGATCGTCCGCCGCGTCGACGACGACTGGTGCGATCCGCTGGAATTGCGCGAAGATTCCCGCCTGGGCGTGCCCGGGCTTTTGCAGGCGATCCGCCTCGGAAATGTGCAGGTGCTGAACCCGCCGGGTTCCGGCGTGCTGGAAAACCACGCATTTCTCGCATTTATGGAGAATATCTGCCAGTACTTCCTGGGTGAAAAGCTGCTTATGCCAAACGTGGCCACCTGGTGGTGCGGCCATCAGAAAGAACTGACCTATGTGCTCGATCATATCGATGAGCTGATCGTCAAGAAAGCCAACCGGAAGTCCAGGTTCAGGTCGATTTACGGGCGGACGCTCACACAGGCGCAGAAAGCCGAGCTGAAAGCGATGATTATCCAGCGGCCGCACGATTTTATCGCCCAGCAGGAGGTAAGCCTTTCTACCACGCCATCGCTGATCAATGGCGCGATCGAGCCGCGTTATGCCGCATTGCGTGCATTTATGGTGGCCGATGAGAACGGGTATCACGTCATGCAGGGCGGGCTCACACGCAGCTCGGCGGTGAAGGACCGGTTTGTAATTTCCAACCAGCAGGGTGGTTTTTCGAAAGATACCTGGATCGTTTCCGACAAATCCGACGAGCCGCAGGAGCGGATTGTACTGAACACGCCCGCGGCGGTCAATAAGCAGGTGTCGCTTCCCAGCAGGAGCGCGGAGAATCTTTTTTGGGTGGGACGATATTGCGAGCGGGCGATGGCGGTGATCAAGTTCATGAACATCACGATTAATGTCCTTAATCTCGACCGAAATTTCGGAGGATCTGCCAAGCAGGAGCACATTAAAGTGCTTTTGCAGTCGCTCACGCACGTTTCGGCTACTTATCCCGGATTTTTAGAAGGAGACGACAAGCTGAATGATCCCTACCCGGAGATTATCGCATTGATTTCGGACAATTGCCGGGCAGGCACCGTGGCTGCCAATATCGGCTCGTTTCTGAATGCGGTAGCGGCGGTGCGAAATCAATGGGAACTGGAAATATGGCGGATCGTGGACTTGATCGACAACGGTTACCATGAGATCCGGAATGCGTCGCACATGAACAGCAGCAATAT
This sequence comes from Dyadobacter sp. 676, assembly GCF_040448675.1. Taxonomy (NCBI): domain Bacteria; kingdom Pseudomonadati; phylum Bacteroidota; class Cytophagia; order Cytophagales; family Spirosomataceae; genus Dyadobacter; species Dyadobacter sp. 676. The sequence goes on from NZ_CP159289.1 coordinate 3,442,192, forward strand.
CCAGCGTACGCTCGACGGGCTGTTCAACAATATGTTCACGTTCCTGGGCGTGATCGCGGAAAGTATGCCGCGGGACAACAGCTATCTGCTGCTGGAAACGGGCAAACTGATCGAGCGAATATTGTCGAGAATCAGTGTCATTCAATCGAATTTCGGCGTAGGGCGCAATGCGGCGGTGGAGAACGAGCTGATCGAGGCGACGTTGATCAACCATCATATGCTGGTGAATTACCGGCAGATCTACAAGTCGCATCTGAGCGTGGAGACAATGCTCGATATGATTTTGCTTGAAACACGACTGCCATATTCGCTGGCGTACATGCTCGATGAGCTGGGTAAAAACCTGGCCGCATTACCTGCGACGGCAAGTGGTGAAAGATTAAGCGAAGCGGAAAAGCTTGCATTGAGGGCATCGACATTGATCAAACTTTCAAATATTCAGGACCTGACGAAATGCAATGCGGACGACGAACGGGAAGAGCTCTTTAACCTGCTCGCGGAAGTAGCGCGGCTGGTGAGTTCGGTATCCACTTACCTGACGAACCAGTATTTCAGCCACACTTTGATACACCACTCTTTCGAACCGATGGACTACGATACGGATGAAGTATAAGCTGATCCATAAAACCGAATACAAATACGCCGAGGCCGTGAACAACTACCATAGCCTCGTATGCCTCACACCGCGCACGTTACCCGATCAGCTTTGCCGGGATTTCAGCATTAAAATTACCCCGGAGCCGGCGCAGGTCAGCGAGCGTGTCGATTTTTACGGTAATACTACGCATTACTTTTCCCTGCATTCGCCGCACAAAACGCTCACCGTGCTCACTACGGCGGTGGTCGAGCGGCTGAAAGAACGTACGGGCTCGCTATTCATTCCGTCGTCGGTAACGAGCGGTGAGGCCAGGGAGCGGCTCACGGGCGACCGCGCGACGAAAATCTCCGTTTTGGAATACACATTGCCCAGTCCGCTGGTGAAATGGGACGCGGAAATAAAAGCATTTGCGGCCGATTGTTTCGACGACAATGTGCCTTTGTACGAATGCATCGCGAAACTTTGCCGGAAGATTTACACCGGGTTCAGGTTCGTGCCCGATTTCACGACGGTTAATACGCCTGTCAAAGAAGTATTGGCTGCCCGAAAAGGCGTTTGCCAGGATTTTTCGCATCTGGCCATTGCCTGTATCCGTAGTTTCGGCTTTGCGGCGCGCTATGTGAGCGGGTACCTGGAAACGCTGCCGCCGCCCGGAAGGCCCAAGTTGCAGGGCTCCGACGCTTCGCATGCGTGGATTTCGGTTTTTATCCCCGATTACGGCTGGTGCGACTTTGATCCGACCAATGATGTGGTGCCCGGCGAGCGCCATATCGTCACGGCGTGGGGCCGCGATTACAGCGATGTGCCGCCGCTGAAAGGCATTATTTTCAGTTACGGGAAACACACACTTTCGGTAGAAGTGGATGTGATCCCGATTTAATACCCGAATGCGCCGCATTTACAATGTTTTTTAACGGAATGGTTCCGGTAAAGAATTTGAGAATTGACCGGTGTTGCCTAATTTTACCAGATCATTTTGAAATAAGTGTACAAAACCTCTTTTAATGTAACCGCGCAGGTCGGTCTGTTTCAGAAGCAATGATTTTGCGGTGGTTTCTTCTAAGAATTAATAATTATCAGAATTACGAATGAAAGAAATAGCATTTAGAGATGCCATTCGCGACGCTATGTCGGAAGAGATGCGCCTTGACAAGAGTATTTTTTTGATGGGTGAAGAGGTTGCGGAATACAACGGTGCTTATAAGGCGAGTCAGGGAATGCTCGATGAGTTCGGCCCTGAGCGCGTGATCGATACGCCTATCGCGGAGCTGGGCTTCGCGGGGATTGCGGTGGGCGCTGCCGGAAACGGCCTTCGCCCGATCGTCGAATTCATGACATTCAACTTCTCGCTGGTGGCGATCGACCAGATCATCAACAGCGCGGCTAAGATTCTTTCGATGTCAGGCGGCCAGTACGGTTGCCCGATCGTGTTCCGCGGCCCGACCGGTAATGCAGGTCAGCTCGGCGCACAGCACTCGCAGAACTTCGAAAACTGGTTTGCCAACACGCCCGGCCTCAAAGTGGTCGTTCCTTCCAACCCTTACGACGCGAAAGGCTTGCTGAAATCGTCCATCCGCGACAACAATCCGGTGATCTTCATGGAATCGGAGCTGATGTACGGCGATAAAATGGCGGTTCCCGAGGAAGAATACCTCATTCCGCTGGGTAAGGCCGATATCAAGCGCCAGGGCAAGGACGTTACCATCGTTTCTTTCGGTAAAATGGTGCCTCGCGTGGTGATGCCGGCGGTACTTCAACTGGAAAAAGAAGGTATCGACGTGGAAGTGGTGGATTTGCGCACCGTTCGCCCGATCGACTACCCCGCGGTGATCGAGTCGGTGAAGAAAACCAACCGTTGCGTCGTAGTGGAAGAAGCGTGGCCATTGGCTTCCATTTCTTCGGAAATCGCCTACCACATCCAGCGCCATGCATTTGATTATATGGATGCGCCGGTGATCCGCGTCACCAGCCGCGATGTGCCGCTTCCATATGCGCCGACGCTGATCGAAGAGGTCCTGCCAAGCGTGAAGCGGACCGTGGACGCCGTGAAATCGGTGCTTTATAAATAACCCCCGGAGATTCAAAGCAAAGCCAATACCGAACCAGGTTTTGGCTTTGTTGGTTATATTCCCTGAATGTCAGTGTTAGTAAGTTTCTCATTTGAAAGTGGTTATTAATTAAATACTATTCCGAAATAGGCAGAATACTAGTACTTTTGTGCTTTGAACGCTCCTTGATGTAGACCAACAAATCAATTCAGATTATGCAAGAAGAACGAACAAGATATTCAGAGGAAGAATTAAAGGAGTTTGAAGAGCTGATCCGTGGGAAGCTGGAAGCGACAAGAAGTGAGCTCGAATACATTAAAACAGGATTGAGTAAAAAGAACGATAGCGGTACCGACGTAACTTCCGGTGCGGCCAAGCTTGTCGAAGACGGGGCGGATGCCAGCGAACGCGAAAATCTGAGCCAGCTGGCGGCGCGCCTTCAGAAATATTCGGTACAGCTCGAAAACGCGCTGATCCGCATCAAAAACGGTACCTATGGCATTTGCATCGATACCGGCAAACTGATCCCGAAAGAGCGCCTGCGCATCGTACCTCATACACAGCAAACCATTGAAGCGAAGCTGAAAAGAGCCAGCTGAGATTATCAAAACCAATAGGACGCAAAAGAGGCTATTCCGGATGGAGTAGCCTCTTTTGTTTTAATGCGGCCACGGAGTGGCCTGCTGTTTATAGCAAAAGCAACGTCACACGGTAACGTAGTCTCCGCTAGGAGCTCCTGCCGGAGTCGTGCGTCGCTGGTGAACGGGGTTTCTATAAACAGGTTGCTCCTCCGGAGCCGTTCATTCAATATCGTCTTCGCGCGAAACAGGCAGTCTTTTTATTATTTAAATACGACGAAATAGTTGTAACTATTTAAGCAAAATAGATAGATTTGTAACCATTGTTACCCTTGATTTTCAGTGATACATGATTAAAAAATTACCCCTCCTGCACATGCTCGCGGCGTGTGTAATGTTGCTTGGCAGTTGTAAAAAGGAAGTCGATCCAAAAGTTACTACTGGCGACCTTTTCGTAACGGTCTATTCCTCCGAAGGTTACAATCAGGTGCCGGCCAAGAATGTAAATGTGTTCACAAAGCCTCAAAGCATTCAGGGTGTTACCGACGAGTTCGGAAGTGTGCTATTGAAAGGCATCACGCCCGGTTCGTATGAAGTATTTGCCAGCCAATCCGGTTTTGGTTCGGGCAAAAGTGTGGTGGAAATCCGGAGGGATTCCCTGGTGAAGGTCTTTATCAACATTGTCAAGGGCGTTACGACTGCCATTGCACCGGAGATTAAACTCATATTACCAGCGCTCCCCGCGGCCTATTCACCGAATGATCAGATCAATTTTTCGGCGGACATTACTGATCAGGATACTTCTCCGAACGATATCACCGTGAAGTGGGAAAGTAGCCTGGATGGGGTTTTTCACACTTCCTCGCCCGATCAGAAAGGGAATGTGGCCTTCACCAAAGGGTTGTCTAAGGGACAGCATTCCATTACCGTAACCGCGACGGACAAGGATCAATATTCGTCGACATTCACTTTTGCGCTTTCTACAACTGCTCCCAAACCGGTTACTTTGACGAGCGCCGTCAAAAAGGAATCCAATATCGCGTTGGCATGGACAAAGTATGTTGGCGATGATTTCAGGTCTTATGAAATTTACCGGAGTGAAGCGGAGAATTCCTCGAATGAGACATTGGTCGCTACGATTGACAATATCAACACGTTAACCATGGTGGATTCGCTCGCGCCATTCTCGACCCAGATTTTCTATTATCTGAGAGTGGTTACGAAGACTGAAAGTTCGCGGAACAGTAATTCGATCAAGGTGGACAACCCGGCCGGATCGGTCTTCCTGTTCAATCCCGAAGACGTAGTTATGCACCCGACGTTGAACCGGTTCTATGCCGTGGATAAAGGGGCCGGGAAATTGCGGATGATTAATATCGATACATTCGAAGAAACGGGAAGCATTACGTTGCAAGGCACACCTGGTTTCATCGATGTAGGTGATAATGGCTTTGGAATGGAGGTTTACGTGCCGAGCAGCGATGGCTGGATTTATGTCTATGACGCGGACAAGCTGACGTTGAAAAAATCGATTAACACCGGGCTGCCGACACCCTGTGTGGTGACTAACGGCAGCGGTTACCTTGCGGCTTCGGTGACGCCATCTCCCTGGTGGGAACAACCCGTGCGGACTTATTCCAGAGCAACGGGTATCAATATCGGCGGCAACGGCGGCTTTGAAGGCGACCGGTTGCGGTTTGTGCCCGGTCAGCAAAAAATCATCTCCATCTCGCGTAGCGTCAGCCCGATAGACATGGAGTATTTTGAACTGAATGCCAAGGGGGAAATTCTGTTGCATGTGGACGATACCCAGCACGGGGATTATCCTCTGAACCCGAATATTTTCAGGATTTCCAGAAGTGGCGATTACCTGGTTACCGGCGGGGAAGGCGCGGTATATCTGACCACCAAGGCCATGGAATACAAAGGCATGATCCAGCGCGGGAGCCTGATGTTTTCCGACTTTGCATTCAGCGACGACGGCAAAACGATTTATGCCGCAACGCAAAACCGGAAGTCGATCCAGATCGCGCATTATCCGCAGTTAACGCGCGATAACGAGATTCTCTTGCGAGGCACACCCAGATTTGTGTTTTATCGTAGAGGAAAGCTGTATACAATTAGTATGGTCAGCGAGGCACCTTACAAGTTTGGTATTGAAGTGGTAAATGCAAAGTAGATAACGTCCGGAGGTCTGGGAAGGCCTCCGGTTTTTATTCTCCGTCTGTGCCCAATACTTCCCGAAAAACCTCCATGAGCTCTTCCGATGGCTCCTGGCCTTTGTTTCTGAATTTGAAATATTCCTGAAACAACTTCTCCATACTCAGCGAAAGATCGACGTCCGACGAGGTATCTGCCACCTCACTCTTCTTAATCTGCGGAATGATCTGGATAATACCCGTATGCGCTTCCATTAAACGCTTTTTATCGGAGGCTTCGAGGTAGTTATCGGAAATAATGGTGAGTTCAATCAAATCGTCGGAATGCTCGCCGAGCCATTCAATCGCTTCATCGATGCTGTGAAAACTTTTGCGGCGGAGCTTTTTACCTTTCAATAATTCTATGGGCTTGTAGCCGACCAATTTCCCGGCCTCAGCCTCAATTAATATCACATATTTGTTTTGACTGGCTTCCGAAAAGCTGTAAGCCAGCGGGCTGCTCGAATACACCGCCGGTGCGGGTACCTTGTCGACCTGCTGGAAGCGGTGCAAGTGACCCAGCGCAATGTAATGCACCTGTTTCGGGAAATTTTCGGTGTAAATGGCCTGGGCGCCACCGATGTGCAGGATCGGACGCTCATCGTCGGGTTCTTCGGGCATGGGGCCGCCTTTTTGCATGACGAACAGATGCGTGGCCAGCAAATTGAAGCCCTCATTGTCAAGGTATTGATCAGCGAGATTTTGCCAATGCTCCTGCAAATGCACGCGTAATGCTTCTTCGGATTCTTCTACGCCCAGAAAGGTTTTTAAGCGCTGCTCGTTCGCGTAAGGCGTGTGCAGCACGCGCAGGGGGAAGGGGGCGTTAGGCAGTTTGATTTCAATAAAACCCGGCGCGGTTCTGACAATATCCACCTGGCCCTGCGTGCAGAATGGCTTCACCTCCGTGTTGGGAAAGCCGACAAACAGGATACCACACACCTTCGCGAGCGCGTCGGGTACCTGAATGCGCTCGGGGGAATCGTGGTTGCCTGCGATGGCGATGACCGCGCGGGTGCCATTGGCCGATAAGCGGTGTAATGTGCTGTACAAAAGCTCGGTAGCCTCCGACGACGGGTTGAAGTTGTCGAATAGATCGCCGGCGATGACGATCGCGTCGACGGCCTCGCGCTCCGCTATTTCGCAGATTTCTTCGAGCACGAGGCGTTGCTCGTCGAGGCGGGAAAAGTTGTCGAGCTTTTTGCCGATATGCCAGTCGGCGGTGTGCAGTATTTTCATCCGTGTCGTTAATTTAGCGAAAATAACAGATCATTTCCGAAGTTTTGAAATACATTAAAACCTCTTCCCGCGGATTTCTTTTATTACTGGCGACCGTGATAGCCGGAACGCTTTGCAGTTGCGGAAGTCCGGCCGGGAAGCCCGGCGCGGGTGGTATCGCCATTTCATTCGATGACCATTTTATCAAAGAATGGTACGAATTGCGGCCGCTTTTCCGGAAATACAACGCCAAAGCCACCTTCTTTGTCACCTGCCCCGACAGCCTGAATGCCGAAGAAGTTGCCATGTTGAAGCAGTTGGAAAAGGAAGGCCACGAAATCGGCTTTCATGGAACTGTTCATGCCAAATCCACCGAACTTATGGCCGTGGGCGGACCGAAAGGATACATGGAAACGGAGCTCGAACCGGGCTTGCACCATATGAATGCAGCAGGTTTTAAGCCCACCTCCTACGCGCACCCGGGGGGGGAACCATAACGACCGCGTCGATTCGGTGCTGCTGGCGAATGATTTTACAATTTTACGTGATGTGGCTATTTCGAGGAGAAAATACAAAGGCTTTCAGCTCTACGCGTGGCCGCCGAAGTGGATGAGTTCCATTTACTATGCATTCGACGGAAAGCGGGCAGTGGATGCCTTGATGATCGATTACGACGAGGTGACGGAAGAAGAAATTGCGGAGGCTGTTCGGGAAGCGAAGGAGAACGGCACCGCATTAATGATATTCGGGCATGAACCGTTATACAGCGCTCCGGTTAATGGTGAATATGGTTTCAATGTGAGCTTTCTGGCGGCGGTTTTGCGAGAGGCACACCGGCAGAAACTGAAATTCTACACAATGTCGGAACTGCCGGAAGTGAGATAGCTAGCGGCCGAACTTGCGGTCCTTGTACGCGAGGAGCGGTTTTTCGATATAATTAAAAGAAAAAGTAGCCACCGCCACGGAGCCAACAAAGCTCAACATATAGAGCACCACCTGATAACCCGTCCCACGCCAGCCGGGCGCATACATTTCGAACAGGTTGATAATCACCACGATCACCGCTACGTGGTAAATGTACAGGCCATAGGAAATCTTGCCCAGGTGGTCCATTACCGGGTGCCCGAGGCGCACAATCGTGTTGGGATTACACGAAACATTCAGTACGAAGAAGGCGAAGAACAATGCATAAATTTCGAGAAAACCGAAAAAATGGACGCCTGAAAAGAATAACACCAGCAGAATGGTATAGGCGACGATTTGTACATCTTTCCTGAAAATGAAGTCGAGGAACTTTGTCTTGTCGTTATAAACCAGCCACGCGCACAAGCCGCCCAGTGCCATGGTCTGAATGCGAAACTGGCCCAGGAATGTCGTGATCATCGATTGGCGTGCTTCCGCCGGCGGGTCAGCCATTTCGAGTCCCAGGTAAAGCAGGCCGGCGGTTAGTAAAAGGAAGAAAGCGAATATCGGAATGCGCCTTTTGGGATATTTGATCAGCCAGGGCCAGAGGTAGTAAAACTGCTCTTCCACGCCGATAGACCACGTTTGCGCGCACCAATAAGGGAGATCGTAGAGAACGAACGCAAAGTTGGGCAGAACCAGCAGCAGCAATGTAAGGCGCTCAGGCAGATTTACAGTCAGCTTTTCTTCAATACCCGGATAATCGAAAATGGGAATATGCGGGAAAACAAAGAACGATAATCCGATAATCAGAAAGTAAATGGGCCAGATGCGGAACACGCGGCGGAGGTAGAACTTTTTTTGCATCCACATTGCCGAACCGTCCACGCTCTTCCAGGAGCAGATAGGTGATCAGGAACCCGCTTAAAACAAAGAAAAGCCCCACACCAAGTCTGCCCGCATGCTGGATAATGGGCATATCGTACACATTGGTGATGCCCAATGCATGTTTGGCCTGTTCCAGATGATGGAATACCACCAGCGACGCGGCAATGGCACGGATACCGTTCAGATTCGGGAAATAGCGCTTTTTCTTGTCCACTACCAAGCTTTTTATTCAAACCAGGCCATCCATTTTCCCTGTACCTTCATGACCTGCTCGATCAGATCGCGGACGGCGCCGCCTCCTCCGTTTTTGGGAGAAATATAGTCGGCGATAGCGAGGATTTCGTCGGCGGAATCGGCTGGGCAGGCACCCATTACACTCGTGCGCATGACCTCATAATCGGGCAAATCGTCGCCCATGAATACGATTTCGTCTTCCGTGAGACCGGTCTCGGCCAGGTATTTTTTAAAAACGGGCAGCTTACCGTCGGGCGAGGTGCCGATGAAGATATCGGTAACGCCCAGGTATTCGAGCCGTTTGCGAACGCCCACCTGGCTTTGCGCGGAGATGATCGCTACCCGGTAGCCCATTCTGAGCGCCCGGTTGATACCGTAGCCGTCGCGTACATTGAAAATGCGGGGTTGCTCGCCGGTTTCGAGGGCGATGACGCTACCATCGGTCATGACGCCGTCAATATCAAAAATAAAGGTGGTAATGCGCTTGAAACGTTCCCGTAAAGTCGAATCCATGAATAGCGGAATTGTGAATCCTGCAAATATAGCCTAACTTTTTTCGGGACGATGCGGCTTCTTATTATTTTGAAATGTAGAGGTTGCGGATCTTGTCGGTAAGCAGGCGGTAGATTTCCGTGTAATCCTCGTTTGTTTCCTGCAAATATTCGAGATGCCGCGCCGTGGTTTTCCAGTCGCCGCGACGTGCGGGGCCGGTTTGGCCGATCGACGGGTCGTCGGAAGCCAGGGCTTTGTAAATCGTTGTCTGGATGAGTGGTTTCAGCAGGTCGAAACTGAGTTGCTCGCGTTCGAGCAGGTCGTGGGAGATTGTGAGCATGTAATTGGTAAAATTGCTTGCAAATACCGCAGCCACGTGCAAAATGAAGCGCTCGTCGGAATCCATTCGCGTCACATTACCGCTCACGCTCGATGCGAGCTGCATGAGTTTGCCTTCGATCAGCTCATTACGCGACTCGATGCAGAACGGCAACTCGCTGTAATCCATTTCGACGCCTTTCGTGAACGTTTGCAAGGGATAGAAAACGCCCGTGTGGACATATACGTCGCTGTAAATCTCCACAAGTTTCTGAAATTCAGCGAGCGACCGCGTGCCCGACGTGTGCACGAGGATCACGCCTTCGGGCAGCACAACCCGTTCGATAATGCTCTCGATGGCGTCGTCCGTGACGGCGATCACGATCACTTCGGCTTCGCTTTCCGAAAAATTGAGGTCGGGCTGGATGTTGGTATCGTACAACGACGAAGCCAGTTGGCGCGCTTTCTGCGTGTCGCGGCTGTATACCTCGCAGATCCAATGCCCCGCGTCCTCGAACGCCTGCGCCAGATGCCAGGCAACGTTACCAGCGCCAATGAAGGAGATTTTCATGTCAAATGATTGAAATCTTCAACAAGATATTCGGAGAAAGGCAACTTCCCAAATCAATGCACCACCGGCGCCACTTGCTCCGGTGTGGTGATGCCGCCCGGAAGCTCCATAATCCGCATATTCCGGAAGTGGATCTCGGCGCCTTCCGCTTCGAGGCAGATGTAGCCTTTCTTACGCTCGGAGGCGCGGAGGCCGTTGACGAATTTGCCATTGACCGAGAGTTTTACGGTGCCGTCCACCGCCACGACTACATATTTGTTCCATTCACCCTTGCCTTTGCAGCGCTTTTCGAGCGATTTGCTGCGGATACCACGCGGATTGTCGGGTATCGCGGTCATGCCCATGGTAGGGAAGAGCTCGCCGTGTACGTAGTCGTCGGTGGCGTTGTGCTGGCGGGCATAGTCGAGTTCGAGCATTTGTACTTCGATGGCTTTCGTGAGCGGGTCGTGTTCCTGAGGAGTGCCTTCGCTCCATATAAAGATGCCCGAATTGCCGCCGGCTTCCATATGTTTCCATTCCACTTCCAGGACGAAGTTTTCATACTGGCGGTCGGAGCGCATGACGCCTATCGGCTTGCCCGAGCAGATCAAGGTTCCGTTTTTGACCTTCCAGGTTTCTTTGGAGGTATTTACATCCACCCAGCCATCCAGATTTTTGCCATTGAACAGCGGGACGAATGCCAGTTGGCCATTACCCTGGGCTAAAAGCCGGTCGACCGGCAGAACGAGGAGGAACAATATTGCCAGTTGTGGCAACCTGTGGCTTAATTTCTTGCGGGTATCAGCTATTATTGTAGAAAAGACTGCATCCATTGTATCTGCTGATTAAAAAACATCATCTAAACTGCTGGTTCATCTCATGAGAATTTTAAAAGTACTGGTTGTTATTTTATTACTGAATGCCCCCTTCACACACGCGCAGTACACGTCACCTATCGCAGCAGGTGTGGACGTAGGTTCGGGTTTCGGAAGTAATTCATGGAGCCCGTCGTTGATGTATCACGAAGAAATAGGCCCGCAGCGGCTTCCCTGGCTGCGATTTGGCCTCGGTTTCCGAACGTGGGGCTATTATGCCGGCCGTACCAATCTGCATACCCGGCGGGTCGGAGGAATCGAGGACTATCTCGAATACCGGGATGTTTCACTCAACGGTATCAGCTTTCTGGCGGGGGTTAATCTTACGTTCTGGAAACTGGATATCGGCGTCGACACGGATTTACTCGCGCTGACCTACGGCACGAACAGGCATGGATATTATGAAAAGGAAGTACCGACGGGCGGCACCGGTGCGCCGTATTACAACCAGTGGCTTGCTTCCAAACCTACCTTATTCAATGCGTTGCCGCTCGCATTGCGCAGGAACAGCGGACAATCCGAAGCATTCGTGCGTTTCCTCGCCACCCGGACCCTCGGGGTCAAGCTCGGTTACACCTATGGGCGGGTTACGTACACAACAAGGAAGGTCGACGATTTGAGTGTTTACCTCGACAACAAGCAGCGGCATGTATCCAAAGTTTACGGCATTCCCTATATCGCATTGTCGTTCGCGCTGAGGAATCGATAAATGAATTTCTCAACATACTTGTAATTCAATTTGTTAAACTCTATATTTGCACTCCCATTTTGCGATGGACTGTCTTGTTACAGTGTAAATAATTGAAAATCAATTTAATTTTTTGTTAATCGTGGATACGTTAAGCTACAAAACCATCTCGGCGAACAAAAACACAGTGAACAAGGAGTGGGTTGTTGTGGATGCTGAAAATGCAATTCTTGGTCGTCTGGCCAGTGAAGTTGCGAAAATCATCAGAGGCAAACACAAGCCAGGATACACTCCGCATGTTGATTGTGGTGATAACGTAATTGTTATCAACGCCGATAAGATCAAGTTGACAGGTAAGAAGATGTCGGACAAAATTTACGTTCGTCACACTGGTTACCCGGGAGGTCAACGTTTTCAAACTCCCCGCGAGTTGCTCGAAAAACACCCTGAGCGTGTGATCGAGAAAGCCGTAAAAGGCATGCTTCCAAAGAACCGTTTGGGACGTCGTTTATTTACAAACCTGTTTGTTTACGCTGCCGCAGAACACCCGCACAGCGCACAGCAACCAAAGCAAATCCAATTGTAATTCATGGAAGTGATCAACACAATAGGTAGAAGAAAAACAGCCGTTGCGCGTATTTACCTTACACCTGGTAAAGGCGACATTAAAGTAAACGGTCGTGATTACAAAGAATATTTCCCATTTGAAGTACACCAGATCGTGTTGCAACAGCCGTTCGCAACAATCTCAGGTGGAAATGGTTACGATATCAAAGTAAACGTTAGAGGTGGTGGAATCTCAGGCCAGGCGGAGGCTATCCGTATGGCGGTTTCACGTGCACTGGTTCAATACAATGCAGAATTCCGCGGCGCATTGAAAAAAGAAGGATTCCTTACCCGCGACCCACGTATGGTTGAGCGTAAGAAATACGGACGCGCCAAGGCCCGCAGAAGATTCCAGTTCTCGAAACGTTAATAAGTGGTCAGATGTGGTCATTTATAGTCAAGAATGGTCATGTGTTGTTTTCTGCTTTATTAAAACAATACCTGACTAAATATGACAATCTCTGACAATACCTGACTAAAAATTGTCCAGACGTCGCTTATCGTGCCCGATGCTTCGTGCTGCGTAACAAGTCTAAAATATTTTAAAATCAAATTTGGCAATGGCACAAATAGAATATAAAGAACTATTGGATGCAGGTGTCCACTTTGGTCACCTTACCCGCAAGTGGGATCCACGGATGGCTCCGTATATCTTCATGGAGAAGAACGGGATCCACATCATTGACCTGAACAAAACACTGAGCTGCCTCAACGAAGCGGAAGCTGCGTTGAAACAGATCGTTCGTTCAGGACGTAAGATCATGTTTGTAGCTACTAAAAAACAAGCGCAGGAAATCGTAACGGAAGAGGCGAAACGCCTTAAAATGCCTTACGTGACCGACCGCTGGTTGGGTGGTATGCTCACAAACTTTGGCACGATTCGCAAGTCTTTGAAAAAAATGCAGACTCTCGAGAAGATGCTGAAAGACGAAGCCACGGTTAACAATATTGCGAAGAGAGAACGCCTGATGCTTACCCGTGAAAAGGAAAAACTGGAAAGAGTACTTGGTGGTGTAGCGGACCTTACTCGCCTTCCAGCGGCACTTTTCATCGTTGATGTAAAACGCGAGCACATTGCGGTTGCAGAAGCAAAGAGATTGAATATCCCTATTTTTGCCATCTGCGATACCAACTCGAACCCTGAACTGGTCGACTTCCCGATCCCGTCGAACGACGATGCTTACAAAGCGATTTCGTTGATCACCCTGGCGATCGGTAAGGCTATCGAAGAAGGTTTGATGGAACGCAAACAAGATAAGGACGATCAGCGCCTGGTAGAAGAAGAAGAGGCAAAACGCGCAGCCGACAAAGGCGAGGAGGCAGCCCCTCGTGCCGAGGTCGCTGACGAAGTAGAGGTTGCTGAAAGTGACGAAGAGTAAAAAGGGCAATATGGCGTAATTTTCGATGATTCGCCATACTTGACATACGGTAGCCCATAGCCTCTTGCTATGGGCTATATTTTTTTAACATTAAAATATAATTTTTATCACGATCATGGCAATTACCGCACAAGATGTAAACAAACTCCGCCAGATGACCGGCGCGGGCATGATGGATTGTAAAAAAGCCCTGCAGGAAGCAGATGGCGATTTCGACAAAGCCGTTGATATTCTCCGTAAACAAGGACAAAAAGTTGCCGCAAAACGTGCCGACAACGCCGTATCGGAAGGAACTGTGCTGATCAACATCAGCGCTGACGGTACCAACGGTAAACTCGTTGCGCTTGCTTGCGAAACGGAGCCCGTTTCAAACGTGGAAGATTTCAAGACGCTTGCTCAGAGCATTCTCGACAAAGCGGTTGCAGATAATATCTCCGACAAAGAGGCGTTGCTTTCGGCAGTTCTGGCTGACGGCCGTCCGGTAAGCGAGCACATGGTGGAACTCACCGGCAAGCTCGGCGAGAAACTCGAAATCGTCGGTTATGAGAATATCACAGCCGATAAGGTGGTTCCTTACATTCACTCGAACGGTAAACTGGGTGTGCTGGTAGCATTCACCGGCGTAAACGGTGCGGATGTGACCGAACTGGGCAAAGACGTAGCGATGCAGATCGCGGCTATGAAGCCGGTTGCCGTCGATAAAGACGGTGTCGACGCTGCTACTGTCGAGCGCGAAATCGAAGTGGGTAAAGAGCAGGCCCGCGCGGAAGGTAAGCCAGAAGCTATGCTGGAAAAAATCGCTCAGGGTAAATTGCAGAAATTCTACAAGGAATTTACGCTGCTGAACCAGGAGTTCGTTAAGGATTCTTCGTTGACTATCCGTCAGCTGCTCGAGAAAACCGGCAAGGAATTGACTGTTTCCACATTCAAACGTGTAGCGATCGGCGGTTAAGCCAATCTGTAACAAAATATATTGACAACGCTTGGTATCTATTTGTATACCAGGCGTTGTTTTTTCATATTTACGGAAAGTTAAATGCAATTTTATTTTTTCGCACACTATCGGCGCATTTCATCAGGCAGAATGGTTGGAACAGGGAACGCTTCGTACCCGGATCATAATTCGACAGACGAAGAATTAGTTAAACTTTTCATTGAATCAAAGGACAATCGTCATTTTGAAAAGCTTTACGAGCGCTATGCCGTCAAGGTCTATCAACGCTGTGTAACGCTGACCGGGGATGCGGCCCGCGCCGAGGACATTACGCACGATGTCTTCCTGAAACTGATCAATAAGATGAGCACGTTTAAGACCGGCGCTAAATTCTCCACCTGGCTTTTTACCATCACCCATAACCATTGTATGGATCTGGCGCGCGTGAGCAAGCGCAGGGTTATCCTCGTGCACGACGAAAGCCCGGAGTTCGAAGAATGCGAGGAAAGCGGCCTGGGCCGTGTCCTCGACGAGCACGTGACGCCCGCAATGTTGAAGGAGGCGCTGGATCAGCTGGAATTGGAAGATAAGGCGATGATTTATCTGAAATATCTTGACAACCGTAGCATCCGCGACATTGCGCGGATCTTCCGGACGTCGGAAAGTGCCGCGAAGATGCGGTTGTTGCGCAGCCGCAGAAAGCTCCGCCAGTGGTATCGAAAGTTATCGGGAGAAGACGATTTTTTTTAAAAGTTCGAAAATTGCTTTACTTTACCCGCACACCTCCTCATTCGCTGATTTGAAAAAATAGGAAATCAATGAGTATGGTCCACTAAACACATTTACAATGAACCAAAAACATCAACGTACATCCTTTATTGCTCTTTCTCTACTCGCACTTCTGACATTCCCGGCTTTCGCACAAAACAAGGTTGATCTTTCCAATACGATCAACGCCGGCCGGTTGAAAACCGCTAACGACACCGCCTGGCGCAAAATCGAATTCGGCGCTAACCTGAACCAGGGCTCTTTCAGCTCCAACTGGACGGGCGGTGGTGTGAATTCAATTGCACTGGGGCTTTTCCTGAATGCATTGAGTGAAAAAAAAGTGGGCAAAAACTCATGGCGGAACGATTTCCAGGGCCAGTACGGTATCGTCCGGAACAAAGGCCAGCAAAGCCGCAAGAACGTCGACCGGATTTTCTTCGACACCAAATATAATCGCGAGCTAACGGCGAAATGGAGTCTTTTCGCCAATGTCAACTTCCTGTCGCAGTTTGGCAACGGCTACGAATATTCGTCGAACCCGGATTCCATTAATGTGAAAAAGAAAGTGTCGGGAATATTCTCGCCCGCCTACCTGACGGAAGCGATCGGTATCGAATACCGCCCCGTTCCTTATTTCTTTGTGGACCTCGCGCCGGGTGCGTTGCGGCAAACTATCGTTGTCGATAAAGATCTGTATGTAAATACGCCGGAGCAGAAGAATTACGGGGTGCCCATCGGCAAGCGTGTGCGTACCGAGGCGGCTTTGATCCAGCTTGTGGCGAACTTCGATAAGGACATCGCCAAGGATGTCAACCTGAAATTCCGTTACTTGATGTTTTCCAGCTTCAAGCATCCTTTGAATATAGACAACCGTCTCGACGCCCAGCTTACGGCGAAGATCAACAAATATGTCAACGTGAACCTGGGAGCCATTATGGTGTATGACGAGGACCAGAGCGACAAAATCCAGTTTGCCCAGGCCCTCAGCATCGGATTTTTGTTTGCTTTTTAATCTGTTCAACTAACCTCAACTTGTTATGCTCAAGGAATTCAAAACGTTTATTGCACAAGGGAATGTGCTCGACCTTGCTGTCGGTGTGGTGATCGGTGCCGCATTCGGTAAAATCACTACCTCATTGGTGGAAGACATCATCAACCCGGTCCTGGGTCTCATTCTCGGTGGAGTGGATTTTACACAGCTTAAAGTTGTGCTGAAAGAAGCTGTCGGTGAAACCCCGGAGGTAGCGATCCGATACGGAAACTTTATCCAGGTCCTCATTCAATTCCTGCTCATCGCCTGGGTGATATTCCTGATCGTAAAAGCGGCCAACCGATTGAAATTATCCGAATCGCTGAAGAAAGAGTAGAACTACTTTAAGGTTTGCAAATAACAAGAGAGAGGCATATTACATGTGCCTCTTTTTTTATCCATGTTATTGGGAGGGCATTAAAAGAAGTTTTCGGCAAAAGATTTACCTTCGTGGTTAAGGCAGATTGTTCAACGTTTTAAATCGATTCTTGTGCAAAAAAAGGTGACTATTCTGGGTGGGGGAGAGAGCGGCACAGGTGCTGCTATTCTTGCGAAATCCAAAGGTTTTGAAGTTTTTTTATCGGATAAGGGCCAGTTGCATCAGAAGTACATCGATATTCTGAAGAGTGAAAACATTCCATTTGAACAGGGACGGCATTCGGAGGAGCGCATCCTCGAAAGCGACCTTGTCGTAAAAAGCCCCGGTATCCCCGACAAAGTATCTCTGATCGTCGCATTGAAGGAAAAGGGTACCCCGGTTATTTCCGAGATCGAATTTGCCTCCCGTTATACCGATGCAAAATTGATCGCCATTACCGGCAGCAACGGCAAAACGACCACCACGTTACTGACTTACCATTTGCTTAAAAACGCAGGCCTGAATGTGGGCTTGGCCGGCAATATCGGCGACAGTTTCGCCTGGGCGGCGGCTGAAAAGCAATATGATTATTATGTATTGGAAATCAGCAGTTTCCAGCTCGATAATATCGTTGATTTCCATCCATATATTTCGGTTCTCCTGAATATCACTCCCGATCACCTGGATCGTTATGGGTATGATTTTCAGAATTATGTCGATTCCAAGTTTAATATTATCCGGAATCAGACAGCCGACGATTATTTCATTTATTATAAAGAAAGCGAAGTGATTAGCAGGGAGTTGGAAAAGAGAAGGCCGGAAGTTGGCCGGGTCGAAGTTTCGCTGGAAACGCCGCTGGCATCCGGGTCGTATCTCGAAAACGGAAAGCTGATTTCGAATATCAATGGAAACACATTCGAACAAGCATTCGGCGAACTGCCGATTAAAGGCCCGCACAATGCGATCAACGCGTTGACGGCGATATCGGTGGCGCAACTGCTGGACATTCGTGCGGAGAAAATCAGCGAAGGCCTGAGGTCGTTTACCAATGCGCCGCACCGTCTCGAACAGGTAGAGGTGATCGGCGGCGTGACATATATCAACGACTCGAAAGCGACTAACGTGGATTCGGTTTTCTACGCACTGGGAAGCTTCGACCAGCCGGTGATCCTTATTGCGGGAGGTGTTGATAAGGGAAATGATTATTCACAGATCGAAAACCTGGTCAGGGATAAAGTGAAGGGGCTTATTATATTGGGTAAAGACCCCGAGAAGCTTCAAAACTACTTTTCAGGTAAAGTCCCGCAGATATACGCGACCGAGGATGTCCGGGATGCCGTGAACAAAGGACGGGAATGGGGCGTTCCCGGGGATATCGTCCTGCTTTCGCCCGCCTGCGCGAGTTTTGACCTGTTCAAAAACTACGAGGACCGGGGCGATCAATTCAAAGCTGCCGTCAGAGACCTTGTTCGATAACAACATCTGACAACTATTGACTATACCTGACAACAATTTCATTAGCCGCCAAACGATATGGATTTCCTGAATAGATTAAGGGAAGATACCCAGGCGTGGTTTAGCAAAAACCTGAAAGGCGACCCCTGGATCTGGGGCATATGCATTATCATGCTGATGTGGAGCATCGTGGTCGTGTATAGCGCTTCCGTAAAGGACGCGTACAGCCAGATGGACGGTAATACCGAATATTATCTTTACAAACACGCATTGCTTTGTGTGCTGTCGCTCATGGTGATGTATTTCGTACACCGCGTGCCGTACATCAAGTTTGTTTACGTGACGCGCCTGGCCGTGTGGAGCTCGATTCTGCTTTTGATATTCACCATGTTTTTCGGGACATCGGTGAACGATGCGGCCCGCTGGATCGAAATTCCGGTAATCGGGCAACGTTTCCAGCCCTCGGAATGGGCCAAGGTAGCATTGGTGTCGCATTTGTCGCTGATATTGGCGCGGCACATCAAAGGCGGCTGGAATACCCGCGAGCTTTTCATGGAACCACTCGCGCTCGTAGGCGTTGTGTGCGGGTTAATTTTCGTGAGTAACGTATCGACGGCCGTCATGCTGGCAGGCATTTGCTTTTTGCTGATGTTCGTAGGCAAAGTGCCGTTGCATTACCTCGCATTTACGGCTCTTGGCCTGGTATTTTTCGCAACCATCGCGATCCTGCTCAATTCGACACAACGTTCGGGCACGGCCCAAAGCAGGATTTCTACGTTTTTTGACAAGGATGTGGTGGTTTATCAGTCACAACAATCTTACATGGCCATGGCCCGCGGCGGGCTTTACGGGGAAGGTGTTTCCAAAAGCCGCCAGCGCCGCTTTTTGCCCGAGCCGCAGAAGGACTTCATTTTCGCCGTGGCAGTGGAGGAATATGGCACATTGGGCGGCACTACATTGATTATCCTTTATCTGATCCTTTTATACCGCGGCCTCAAAGCAATCGAGGCGACCAAGCGGCCGTTCGGCGGGTTGCTGTCGGCCGGGCTCACATTCATTGTGGTCAGTCAGGCATTTTCGGCGATGGCCGTTACTGTCGGGCTTGTGCCGGTTACTGGGCAGACGTTGCCGTTCTTCAGCCAGGGTGGAACGTCGCTGCTTTTTACGGGTATTGCGATGGGAATGATCCTGAGCGTGAGCCGGGGTGAGATCGTGGAGGAAAAACGCATTTAGACATGGCAAAGAGAGTAATTATAAGCGGAGGCGGTACAGGAGGGCACATTTACCCGGCGATAGCCATTGCCAATGCATTGCAGCACCGGGAGCCCGCTACCGAGATATTATTCGTGGGTGCGTTGGGTAAAATGGAAATGGAAAAAGTACCGCGCGCCGGTTATAAGATCGTAGGCCTGCCTATTGCCGGCATCAAGAGGAGCCTTTCCCTTGAAAACCTTGCGTTGCCGTTCAAAATGTTGCGCAGCCTGATGAAGGCGAAGGAGGTCATCAGGGAATTCAAGCCCGACGTTGCTGTGGGAGTGGGGGGCTTTGCCAGCGGACCGTTGCTGATGATGGCGTCCATGGCCGGCATTCCTACATTAATTCAGGAGCAGAATTCCTACGCAGGCATTACGAATAAAATCCTCGCCAAAAGGGCTGCCAGAATATGTGTGGCTTACCCGGGAATGGAAGCATTTTTCCCGAAAGAGAAAATTACATTACTGGGCAATCCAGTACGGAGCGACATCACTTATGTGCATTTAAAGCGGAGCGCAGGGCTGGAACATTTTGAGCTGAACGAGGGCTTGAAAACGCTTTTCGTCATGGGTGGAAGCCTGGGCGCGCGCTCGATCAACGAAAGCATTACCGAAGGCCTCGGCCGGTTGGTAGACGCGGGTCATCAGGTACTTTGGCAAACAGGCAAAAACGATATTGACAAAGCCAAAGCAGTCATCGAAAAGCTCGGTACCGACCGGGTGAAGGCGTTCGACTTTATCTATACCATGGACCTCGCCTACGCGGTGGCGGATGTGGTCGTATCACGTGCGGGCGCATTGTCAGTTTCGGAGTTGTGCCTGGCCGCCAAGCCGGCCATTCTCGTGCCATTTCCGTATGCTTCGGAAGATCATCAGACAAAGAATGCGATGAACCTGGTCGACGGTGACGCGGCCATCCTCGTCAAAGACCCGGAAGCGCGTGAGAAGCTGGTAGACCAGGCATTGGCCTTGCTCGACGATGTGGCGCGTCAGCGTGAGTTACAAATGAATATCAACAAACTGGCAAGGCCCGGCGCGGCGGACGACATTGCCGCGGAAGTTTTAAAATTGATACAGTAACCCCAAGATTCAAATATGATGTCATCCTCTGTGACGAACTGGAAATATATCTATTTTGTAGGAATAGGCGGGATCGGAATGAGTGCGCTCGCACGATGGTTCAAGGCCAATGGATTTGAAGTTGCGGGTTATGACAAAACCATGACGCCGCTCGTAGGCAAGCTCATCGAGGAAGGCATTCCGGTAACGCTGGAAGACGAAGTGTCGGCCATCCCCGCCGAATTTACAGCCGATTCACAGCAAACGCTCGTTGTTTACACACCTGCGGTACCGGTCCGGCACAAGCAGATGCATTATTTCCGGGACGGGAATTTTATGATCCTGAAACGCTCGCAGGTATTGGGCATCCTGACCCAGAATCTGAGAACGATCGGCGTTGCGGGTACGCACGGGAAAACGACCACGTCCTCGCTCATTGCGCATATCCTGCGCCACGCGCATGTGAACAGCACGGCGTTTTTGGGAGGCATTACGCAGAATTATGGCACTAACCTCCTTCTGAACGAGCCGACCGACAGGCTGGAAGAGGTTTTCTGTGTCGTGGAGGCCGACGAATTCGATCGCTCGTTCCTGACATTGTTTCCCGAAATAGCGATCGTGACTTCCACCGATGCCGATCACCTCGATATTTACGGTAAACATGAAGCCGTACTCGAGTCCTTCCGCGACTACGTAAGTCAGGTCGACGAACACGGCGCATTGTTTATGCGCGAGGGACTGGAAATCGCGGACAGCTGCAAGGCGAAGGTATTCACCTATTCCCTAAACAGCGGCCCATATCGCTCCGCCAATATCCGCATCGAAAATGCCCGCTTTGTATTCGACTTGATTTATCCGGACGGGGTGATCGGGGGCATTGCGATGAAAATTCCTGGTTACCATAACATCGAAAACTCGATTGCCGCCAGCGCGGTAGCGTTATATATTGGTGTAGAACCGGAGAAGATCATGGAAGCGCTGGAAAGTTACGGAGGCGTGAAACGTCGCTTCGAATACCAGGTTGAGGAAGAGGGCAAAGTGTATATCGATGATTACGCACACCACCCGACGGAGATCGAGGCATTCCTGTCGTCGGTGAAGGGGCTATACCCCGGGCGCCACGTGACGGCCATTTTCCAGCCGCATCTTTTCACACGGACAAGAGATTTTGCAGATGGTTTCGCCGAAAGTTTGTCGCTGGCCGACCGCCTGTTGTTGCTGGATATTTACCCCGCACGAGAGTTGCCGATCGAGGGCGTCGATTCCCGGATGATCCTCGATAAAGTGACCGCCGCCGATAAACAACTGGTTGCAAAAGAAGAAGTTTTACAACTTTTAAAAGAATTAAATACGGATATTGTGGTTACAATCGGTGCCGGGGATATCGATACTTTGGTCGGTCCGATTAAGAATTTGCTTCAAAAGACCGTTGCGAATAATTAGTCAAAGCATTTTTAATATTACTAAGATGTTACGTAAATTTGACTATTCATGGCTTTTGTTGAAACGTAGTTTGTGGCTCATTCTGCCAATTGCCGGCATCGGCATGGCAGAAAGCAAGCTGGGACAACAGCGTTGTACAAATCTCGTAATATCGATCCAGGGTGATTCGGGTACACGTTTCCTGAACCCAATGGATGTACAAATGCTGCTCACCGAGAACGGCGGCGATCCGCTGATCGGGGCAAGGCTCAAAGATGTCGCCTTGCACGATCTGGAAAACCGCGTTACGCGCAATAAACTGATCAAGAAATGTCAGGTTTTTCGTGACCTCAAGGGCAATATAGTAGTCGAAGTAGAGCAGGAGAAACCGCTTGCGCGCTGGATTAACACTTCGGAAAATGGGGAAATGCGGAACACATCGGGATACTATATCAACCACGAGGGCGTTTTTTTTCCTCTATCAGAAAGTTATTCAGCAAGAACGTTACTGGTTTCAGGGGCGTATTTCAACAACCCTCAAAAGCTGAGGTCCGAAAAGGGCGCTCAGGTTTTGGAGTTATTGCGCTTTCTGAACACCGACCCGTTCTGGAAAGCGCAGGTTACGCAGCTGAATGTGGATAAGGATGGTGAGATAGACCTGATGACGTTGCTGGGCGACCAGCGGGTCGAGCTGGGAACGGCGGAGAATTTCGAGTCCAAGTTCAAAAAACTCCGCATCTTTTATGACAAGGTGCTGAGCAAGGACTGGAGTCGGTACAAGAGAATTAGTGTTAAGTTTCAAGATCAAATAGTTTGTGAATAATAATTCACCATCAGCATGGCACACGATAAGATTGTAGTTGGGGTAGATATTGGAAGTACCAAAATAGCCGTGGTGGCCGCACAGGGATCGGCTGCACGGCGAAACAATATCGAGATTCTGGGCTTCAGCGAAGTCCCCGTGCCGGCCGGAGCAGTGGTGAACGGCTCCGTTGAAAACATTAAACAGGTTGGCAGTGCGATCAAGGAAGCGCTCGCGGAAGCGTCTTCGCGTTCGGATCTTGATATTGGTATCGTAAATGTAAGCTTCGGCGGCACGCACGTAAAAGTGAGCGCGCAAAGCGACGGCGTGATCCGCCCGTCGGCATCATCCGGGGAAGAAGTAACGCAGCGGGATGTGGACCAGCTTGTCGACGACATGTACCGTGCGAAGATCGAGCCGAATTTCGATGTGCTGCATGTCCTGCCCATGGATTTTACGGTCGATAACTCGACGGGCGTACGCGAGCCGGTGGGGCGCACCGGCATTAAGCTCGGCGGAAATTTCCTCGTGGTTTCGGCAAACAGCCAGTCGATTTTGCGTACGAAGAAAAGCCTGGCGGATGCGGACCAGGGGCTGAAATGCGACAAACTGGTACTGGCACCTCTGGCAACCAGCTTGGCGGTTCTTACAGACAATGAAATGAAGGCGGGCATCGCGATGGTAGATATCGGCGACCATACCACGGACCTGATCATTTACCACGACCGTATTGTGCGCCACATCGCTTCGTTTCCTATCGGCGGAAGGCACATTACCGCCGACCTTGAAGTAGGGTGCGGTATTCAGTTCGAGAATGCCGAACAACTGAAAAAAGAATATGGCTCGGCGGTTTCGGCCGATGTGCCTTTGAATGTAGAAATTCTGATCAATTACCTGGCGGGCCGCCAGCCTAAACCGGTTCTTAAAAAGAACGTAGCGCTGATCATTGAGGAACGGTTGAAAGAAATCGCTGCGATGGTTTATGCGGAGATTATCAAATCGGGGTATGGCGACCGGCTGATCGGCGGTTTAGTACTTACGGGGGGGATCTGCCAATATTCCGGATATAGAGGTTTTGTTTGAGAAAATCACAGACATGTCGGTACGCGTGGGCTATCCCGAAAATCTGGAACGCACAGCCAAAGCGGATGCAGTGAGCAATTCTTCTTTCAACACGGCGATCGGCCTGGCCTGGGCCGGATTGAAATCGGTCGATCCGCGCGTGAAATCGGTCTGTAAGCCAGCATCTGCATTCAATACAGGCAACGTGGTTCAGAAAGAGCCGGTTAAGGAAGTAAAAGAGACTCCGAAGCGCAACGGTACGTTTTGGGACAGCTTTACCGGTATTATCGGAAAGAAAGACGATAGTCTTGGAGATTATTAACAGCCAAATCACATACTCAACCCCGGAAAGAATATGAACAAAAGCTTGTTGCACGCATTAGACCAGGACTATATAGTGAACGAAATCGTCAAAGACCAGCCAGACGGAGAGGGCCACGGCGACCCGGCTATCATCAAGGTGATCGGTGTCGGCGGAGGCGGTAGCAATGCTGTGAACTACATGTTTCAAAAGAAAATCAAAGATGTAGAATTCGCGGTTTGCAACACGGACAGGCAGGCTTTGGCCAACAGTCCGGTTCCGGTGAAGATCCAGCTGGGTGCTACCCTCACGCAAGGTCTCGGGGCTGGTACTGATGCGACGAAAGGAAAAGAAGCGGCCCTGGAAACCATCGAGGAGATCAAGGGATTGCTCGGCGGATCTACGCAAATGGTATTTATCACTGCCGGTATGGGCGGCGGCACAGGTACAGGAGCCGCTCCGGTAATCGCACAGTTGGCGAAGGAAATGGGCAAACTGACCGTCGCCGTCGTAACAGCGCCATATACCTGGGAAGGACTCGACAAGAAAGAGCAGGCGCTCGAAGGTATCGAGCAGCTGAAAGAGTACAGCGATACCGTTCTCGTCGTTTTGAACGACAAGCTGGAAGAGCTTTATGAGGATATGACCCTCACCCAGGCATTTGCCGAGGCCGACGGCATTCTTCTCAATGCGGTAAAAAGTATTTCCGAGATCATTACCACGAACGGTAATATCAACACCGACTTCAAGGATGTGGAGAAAGTGTTGAAAAGCGCCGGCCAGTCGGTTATGGGAACAGCCGAGGCAATTGGCCCGGAACGCGCTCAAAAAGCTATCAAAGAGGCGCTAGACTCGCCATTGCTGAACGACCGCGACATTCGTGGCGCAAAACGCATCCTCGTGACTTTGGCAACCAGCAAAAAAAAGGAAGCCACCATGAAGGAGCAGCGCGAAATCTGGCAGTACGTGCTCTCGCAGGTAGGCGGCGAAGCCCGGATGTTCAAACTCGGCACTATCACCGACGATTCGCTGGATGACAGGCTGCGCGTCACGATCGTCGCAGCTGGTTTTGACAGCATCGAATCGCCGATACCGGGTATTCAGCTGAAAGGAATTAAAGGCAGGCAGGAAGAAAAACCGGCAGTGGTGGCGGAAGAACCAAAAGTGGAGGTCCCCGAACCTGTAAGGGAAGAAGAACTGGTTTTGACCGGTGAACTGGAAGAAAATACGCCGACCGGCTCGATCGATATTGTTCTGGAAGACGAGCCCGTGACCCGCGGCTTCGACCCTATCAATATATCGCTGACCGAACTGGAACCACAGGACGAATGGACCGACGAGGACGCATTGAAAATGGAGATGATGATCAATTCTTTCAAAGAGGGCCTCGTAAAATATTCCGACCTGGAAGGCCCGGCGTTCCGCAGGAGCAGGGTAGAGCTTTGGAAGCGGCCCGCCATTCCGGCCCACGAAATGGAACAGCACTGGTTGAAATAGTATTACTGTAAAGGGAGCTTCGAGCTCCCTTTTTTATGGCTAGAAATGGATGATCTGCCCGGCCTGAATTTCCAGCAGTTCCTTGTATAATGCGTTTGAAATCACATTATCGCTGTAATGTGAGCGTATGTGCGCGAGTTTTACGCGCAGTGCGAGGGTGTTCATGCCCAGGTAGCTGAAAACGTCGTTCAAATGGCTCAATGCAATGGCTGCCCCCTGCATGTTCGACGAAAGCCCGACCAATGCGGCTTTCTTATTGGAAAAGCTGTTGGGATACGGCAGGCCGTCGATAAACGCTTTTAAAACACCGGGATAAGAGCCATTATATTCGGGAACGATGAATACGAACTTGTCGGTCTGTTCCAGTAAGGATTTCAGATTATTGAAGGCCTCGTTTTTGCCTGTATTGGCATACAATGCGGAGACGGTAAAATCGTCGGGGAGGTTTACCAGATCGAGGATGATGCTCCGGGCTCCGAGCTGTTGAAGTACGCCCTGGTAATAATCTGCAATTTTCCTGGACATCGAGTTGGGCCGGTTGGTGCCAACAATGATGACTATGGGCGATGTAGATGGAGTCATTTGAAAACTCGGATGAACGGCTTATCGGGTACGGCCGGTTATGTTGGTTGTCATTAGTAACAAATAATGGATAAAATTGTTCTGACAGAGCAGTTCTGCGAGGCAAAACTAACTGCCAAACCGACACGTTACCAGGCAGTTTTCATGATACACGACAATTATTCTTATATTTGAGCCCGTTATTCACCGTGAAATTAAAGTAATTATCTGATTTTCAGATTGTTATACATAAATCAACCCACATACAAATATGTCCTGGTTTATTCGCAAAGAAAAAGGTATCAATACACCGACTGAAATGAAGCGCGAAGCGCCGGACGGTTTGTGGTACCAATGTCCCAATTGCAAAAAAATCACTCCTACCAGGGAACATAAGCAGAATGCTTTTACCTGCCCGCATTGTAACTATCACGAAAAAGTCGGGTCGGATGTGTATTTCAACCTGCTTTTCGATGACGATGAATTTATCGAGCTCGATGCCAACCTCGTTTCCGGCGACCCGCTCGGTTTCGTAGATACCAAAGCTTATCCGGACCGGATCAAGTCGACGATGAAAAAAACAGGGTTGAAAGACGCGGTTCGTACCGGTCACGGTAAAATGAATGGACTGGACCTCGTCATCGCCTGTATGGATTTCAGCTTTATCGGTGGATCGATGGGTTCGGTAGTAGGAGAGAAAATCGCCCGTGCGATTTCTTACTCCCTCGAAAAAAAGATCCCTTTCCTGATGATTTCCAAGTCGGGAGGGGCCCGGATGATGGAGGCAGGGTTTTCACTGATGCAGATGGCCAAGACCTCGGCACGCCTGGCGCAATTGTCGGAGGCCAGGATACCGTATATTTCGCTGTTAACAGACCCTACAACCGGCGGTGTTACAGCATCTTACGCGATGCTCGGCGACTTCAATATTTCGGAGCCCGAAGCGTTGATCGGCTTCGCCGGTCCACGGGTAATTCGCGAGACGATCGGTAAGGACCTGCCGAAAGGTTTCCAAAGCGCGGAATTCCTACTGGAACATGGTTTCCTGGACTTTATCGTCGATCGCAAGGATTTGAAAGATAAATTGACAAGCCTGCTGAATATGCTGAAATAGGCAATAGTATTGAGCGAAGCGGCCCGTCAGGTTATCTGGCGGGCCGCTTCGCATTTAATATAATAATGCTGTTTGCATTGCGGATCAGGGGCAAGCGTCTTTCCGGCGCGTGTCGGTGATATCGTTGATCTTCCAGCCGGCGCCGGTTTTGATGAGGTTAAAAACATTGACGCCGCAATGCGAGAATTTCTCGCCGAGGTAAAATTTATACGGCGCCCATAACAGGGCCATCGGCCCGTCGACGGAGATTTTGACGTCGTAAATGCGTTCGTCCCATTTTTCCTTATGCGGCGTGCCTACGGCTTTCACGAAACCATCGACGCTGCCTTTGTGGATAACGACCGAGTCGGCGGCGTTTTTGGAAATGGAAGTCAGTGTGCATTGTTTGGTAAACACGTTTCTGACGGCGGTCGAATCGCCGTTGCGCATTCCATCGAACAGTTTATCGACGACGTCGCGCGCGGCGGTGGCTTCCGCTTGCGCGCATGCACGATTTGCGGCGGATGCGGCAATGGTAAAAAGTAGTGCGGACGTCAGGAAATGGCTAATAGGTTTCATTGGTATATTTTAACAAAAACTTAATTTTAAGCCCCTTTGCAAAATTTTGGGAATCGATATGTCGGAAAAAATAGTTAAAAAAGTAGATATAAAGAATAAACGGGCGTCATTCGAGTACTTCTTTCTGGAAGAGTTCACAGCCGGTATGGTGCTCACAGGCACGGAAATCAAGTCGATCAGGCAGGGCAAAGTCAATTTTCAGGATGCTTACTGTTTGTTTATGGATGGGGAACTCTTCATTCGCAGCCTGCACATTTCGCCTTACACAGAGGGTACGCATTATAACCACGAGCCTATGCGCGATCGCAAGCTGTTGATTACCAAGCGAGAGCGAAAAAAGTTGATAGAGGGCTTGAAGGATCAGGGCCTTACGATTATACCGGTCCGGCTGTTTACCAGCGAGCGTGGTTTGGCCAAGCTGCATATCGCATTGGCAAAGGGCAAAAAGCTCTACGACAAGCGCGAGACCATCAAGGAGCGGGACGTGAAACGCGAGAACGATCGGGCGGGTTATTGAACAACCGGCTGCTTTGTCTTGTAAAATGCGCTAATATGGTGATCCTTGGGCTTTTCCGGTAAATTTTTTCGACAATATTTGAAAAACCCGGAGCGTTTTTTCTGCTGAAATATTCTTATATTGTGGGAATTAACTACCACAGGGCTCATGGGTAAAGTACTGGTTCTGAATCAAGATTATAGCGCATTAAGTGTTTGCACAGTTCCTAAGGCGTTTCTGCTGGTTTACATGAAAAAAGCGGAAATGCTCGCAGAGTCTCAACAGGAGCATCTCAGGACTGTCAACGACAGGTATCCCATGCCGGTCGTCATACGTCTCCATCGCTACATACACATACCGTACAGAGGCGTAGTCATGACCAGGCAAAACCTCTTCAAGCGGGACGGCAATAGGTGTCAGTATTGCGGAACCCACGACAATCTGACTCTGGACCACGTGATCCCGAAATCAAGGGGAGGGAAAACCACCTGGGATAACCTGGCCACCGCATGTAAAAGATGCAACTCCCGCAAAGGAGACCATACGCCGGAAGAGGTTGATATGCCGTTAAAGCAGCGACCGTTCCGGCCTTCTTTTTTAATGTTCATTCGTGATTTCTCAGGCATGGCCGATGACGAATGGCTGCCTTACCTCGGGTCGAAGGAGCGGTCTTGCTAACTTCGTTCGGTTATAGTGCCGGTTTGCGGACCGTCATTTGTAGTCAGGTATCGTCAAGTATTGTAGGAGGTTGAAGGAGATGTCAGGGTTAGTCAGATATGGTCAAGTGTGGTCATGGATTGCCATGGTTGTTAATCGTGCTCGATGATATCACCGATCAAATTCTTCTCCAATTATCTTCCCGACCCACACCTGACAACCTCATGACGACGCCTGACTACTCCTGACCACACTTGACAATTTCCTGGCTATACCTGACTAACCCTGACCGTTTTACGCCCAAACGGCATCATACCACCCTTGAGTAAAATTAATTGCCCAACCATTCGGAAATTGCTTTCGAATCGCGTAATTTTGCGTCCTAATTTTCCAAAAATACTTGTTGAACTAATTTTCAGCCGATTAGCTCGGCGGCTGATGTATTCAAGAGCAATTATTCCTATTTATGTCAAAGGAAAAACAAAATCAACCGCTTCCCGAATTCGATTGGGATAAAGCATCAGACAAAGGTTTCGGAACCGCTTATTCATCTGCTGACCGTACCCGTCTGGAAGAAATGTATGAGACTACGCTTTCTCCCGTTTCGGAAAAAGAAGTGGTTAAAGGTGTTGTAGTAGGTATTACAGACCGCGAGGTAATCCTGAACATCGGTTTCAAATCCGATGGTATCGTTTCATCCAATGAATTCCGCGACCTGCCAGGTTTGAAAATCGGCGACGAAGTGGAAGTTTACGTAGAAAACCAGGAAGACGCGCAAGGCCAGCTGGTGCTTTCACGTAAAAAAGCGAAAGTGATCACTGCATGGGATAACATCCAGAAATCGTTCGATGAGGATGTGGTGATCGATGCAAATGTGAAGAGAAGAACCAAAGGTGGTTTGATCGTTGACATTTTCGGCATTGAAGCATTTTTGCCAGGTTCACAAATCGATGTGAAACCAATCCGCGACTTCGATATTTTCGTCGGAAAGCGTATGGAAGTAAAAGTTGTGAAAATCAACTACGCGAACGATAACGTAGTCGTTTCTCACAAAATCCTCATCGAGAAAGACCTCGAAGCACAGCGTCAGCAAATCCTGAATAACCTCGAAAAAGGTCAGGTACTGGAAGGCGTGATCAAAAACATGACCAACTTCGGTGTGTTCATCGACCTGGGCGGTGTTGACGGTCTGTTGCACATTACCGATATCTCATGGGGCCGTATCAACCATCCGTCTGACCTTCTTTCGTTGGATCAGAAACTGAACGTGGTTGTTCTCGACTTCGACGAAGAGAAAAAACGCATTTCTTTGGGTCTGAAACAACTTCAGTCTCATCCATGGGATTCTCTGGACGAATCAATCCAGGTTGGATCGAAAGTTACCGGTCGCATCGTGAACGTTGCTGACTACGGTGCTTTCCTTGAAATCAAACCAGGTGTTGAAGGTCTGATCCACGTTTCTGAAATGTCATGGTCGCAGCACCTGCGCAACCCTCAGGAGTTCATGAATGTGAACGACGAGATCAGCGCGGTTGTATTGACGCTTGACCGTCAGGAGCGCAAAATGTCTCTCGGTATCAAACAACTCACCGAAGATCCTTGGACTCAAGGTTCATTGAAAGAGAAATACGCGATCGGTACCCGTCATAAAGGCGTTGTTCGTAACCTGACCAACTTCGGTCTCTTCATCGAGCTCGAAGAAGGTATCGACGGTCTGGTACACGTTTCCGACCTTTCATGGACTAAGAAAATCAAGCATCCTTCCGACTTCGTGAAAGTAAACGACGAGCTGGAAGTAGTTGTTCTTGAATTGGACGCGGAAAACCGTCGTCTGGCGCTGGGTCACAAGCAGCTTGAAGAAAACCCATGGGATACTTTCGAGACGATCTTCGAAGTAGGCTCGGTACATAAATGTACTATCGTGGCAAAAGGCGATAAATTCGCTACCCTTGAGCTTCCTTACGGAATCGAAGGCGTTGCTTCGATCAAAAACCTTCAGAAAGAAGACGGAACATTTGCTGAGGTAGGCGAGAGCCTTGACTTCACAGTTCTCGAATTCCTGAAAGACGAGAAGAAAATCGTTTTGACTCACTCTAAAGTAAAAGGTGCTCCTGCTGAGGAGAAAAAAGAAGCCAAAGCGGCAAAAGCGCCTGCGGCTGAAACTGTGAACAAAGAGGTTGAGAAATCCACTTTCGGAGACCTTAGCGTTCTGTCAGCGTTGAAAGAGCAGCTTGAAGAGAGCGAGAAAAAAGGAAAAAAGTAAAATAAAATGTGGTGCGGAAGAATTTTTTAATACTTTTGCACCCGGATTAGCTGCCAGCCCTCACGTGGGCAGCTAATCTCTCAAAATGGTTCCGTGGCCGAGTGGCTAGGCAGAGGTCTGCAAAACCTCGTACAGCGGTTCGAATCCGCTCGGAACCTCACCTGAATTTGTGGCGCTTTTCCCCAATTTTAGCGCACAATTAAATGTCTGAAAAATACCATTTGGAACAAGCTTTTTGAAGGAGCTCCAAATGGTATTTTTTTTGCTAGTTGATTGAAAATCAGTGTTTAATAGAAATGTAACTCATGTTAAATTAAGCCTATAAATTAGACAAATTATAAATAAGAAGGTGGGGTAAAATATCCCTGAAATACTTTTGTGGATAAAAAATCGTGAGCTAGTTTTGTCTGTTGAAGAATAATGAATAGTTGATTATGAATATACCATTCCGAATGGACGCTAAGTTTTGTTCCTTCTTTAATTACTCAAAAACCTTTTTAGCCGTTCTTCTGGCTATCTTATTAAGCGTACCCACGTTAGTGTCTGCTCAGGATAGCACTGCCGCCGCTGCCGGCGCTGCTGCACCTGCCGGAGGTGGCGACGTTGCGAAAGGTGAATCGATCTTCAAAAACAACTGCGCCCAGTGCCACGCGCCTACCGACGAGCGTGTAGTTGGCCCGGGCCTGAAAGGTGCAAGTTCGCGCCACGATTTTGCATGGCTTGCCAAATGGGTACGCAACTCGCAAGCCGTGATCGCATCGGGCGACCCTTATGCGGTAAAAATTTACAACGAATATTCGAAAGCTCAAATGACGAGCTTCCCGAACCTTTCAGACGACGATATTAAAGCGATCTTCGCTTATGTAGACCAGGCGTCTGCTGCTCCTGCCGCTGCTGCAGGTGGTGCTGCTCCTGCCGGTGGCGCTGCTGCTGCGGGTGATGCCAAAGGTGGTGCTCCTTCCGACTTGTTCGTGATCGTACTGGTTGCATTGGTAGTTGTAATGGTACTGGTGCTGGGGGTTCTACTTGTTATTGTATCGCTTCTTTCGAAAGCTGTTAAAGGCGGAGCTGCTGATGCAGAGACACCTGCGGGTGAAGGCTTTGGTGGATTGCTGAAAAGAATCGCCGCTGATCCGGCGATCCGTTCTGCGACACTCTGGATTTTTGTACTCCTCGTTTTGAAGTCAACTCTGGACGGCGCGTTTAATGTAGGCGTTCAGCAGGGCTATGCTCCTAAGCAACCTATTTCATTCTCCCACAAACTCCACGCAGGCGAATATAAAATCGACTGTAACTACTGCCATACCGGCGTTAACCGCGGCAAGTCGGCACACATTCCTTCTGCCAACATCTGTATGAACTGCCACGGTGTGATCAAGAAGGAATCTCCTGAGATTCAAAAGATTTATTCTTCCATAGAGAACAACCAGCCTATCGAATGGGTGCGCGTTCACAACCTGCCCGACCTGGCTTACTTCAACCACGCACAGCACGTAAACGTGGGCGGCCTGGAATGCCAGAACTGCCATGGCGAAGTGGAGAAAATGGAAGTAATACAGCAACGTTCGTCACTGACGATGGGATGGTGTATTGATTGTCACCGTAAAACTGAGGTAAATACCAAAGACAATCAGTACTACGATAAGCTGGTACAGTTGCACGCTTCTGAAAGCAAAGAGGCTTTGAAAGTAGCGGATATTGGTGGTTTAGAATGTTCTAAGTGCCACTACTAATCAAGAAATTAATACCGGATACAACTCATTGTATTGAATAGTTTTATGGAAAATACTAATAAAAGATACTGGCGGGGACTTGAAGAGCTGAGGAATGACGAAAAGTTTGTCAAAGATGCAGGTTCTGAGTTCCCAAGCGCTCCGACCGAAAGTCAGTATGAAAGCCTGGTGGACGGCGTAGGTACCCACCGTCGTGATTTCCTTAAAGTACTGGGCTTTGGAATGGCAGCTGTGTCCCTGGCAGCTTGCGAAGCGCCGGTGAAGAAGGCCATCCCTTACGTTAACAAGCCGGAAGGCGAATTTCCGACTATATCTAACTGGTATGCATCCACTTACGCGGAAGGTGGAGATTACGCGAGTATCCTGGTCAAAACCCGCGAGGGCCGGCCGGTTAAAATAGAAAGCAACTCTCTCTCGAAAGTATCTTACGGCGTAAGCTCACGCGCGCATGCTTCTTTGCTTGGCTTATATGACAACGAGAAGCTGAGAGGCCCTAAAAAAGGAGAAGATACTAAAGTAAGTTGGGAAACTGTCGACAAGGAGATCGCCGATCAGCTTGCGCAGATCGCAGCAAAAGGCGGCGCGATCCGTATTCTTACTTCCACGATATTGAGCCCGTCGACCAAGGCGGTAATCGCGGACTTCACTGCAAAATATCCGACCACTACCCACGTAGTTTACGATGCCAACTCTTCTTACGCTATTGTAAAGGGCAATGAGTTGTCGTTCGGTAAAGCCGTTATTCCATCCTACGATTTCAGCAAAGCGAAAGTTGTCGTAGGTATCGACGGCGATTTCCTCGGAACATGGCTTGCTCCCGATACATTTTCGAAGCAATTCGCCGATACCCGCCGCGTCAGCAGCGAGAAAGACGGTAATAAAGAAATGTCCCGTCTGTATCAGTTCGAATCAACACTGTCGCTGACAGGTGCCAATGCGGATTACCGTACAGCGGTGAAACCTTCGCAGATCGGTCTGATTGCGGCTGCGCTATATAATAAGGTAGCGGCGAAATTGGGCGGGGCCCCTGTTGCAACGCCTGCATTGAACATCGATAATCTGGACAAAGCCGCCGCGGACCTCGTTGCTGCGAAAGGACAGGCGTTGGTTGTATCGGGTGTGAACGATCCATCGGTACAAGTGATCGTGAATGCACTGAACAGCCTGCTGGGAAGCTACGGTTCCACCATCAATCTCGACAAACCTGCCTATTACCGTCAGGGTAACGATATCGCGACCAACCAGTTGATCGACGAGATCAAAGGCGGCAAAGTTTCAGCATTGCTTTTGTGGGGCGCTAACCCGGTTTACGATCATCCGCGTGGTGCGGAACTGGCGGCAGCTTTGCCACAGGTTTCATTGAGCGTGTCGTTCAACGATCGACCGGATGAAACTTCCTCACTTTTGAAATACATCCTCCCTGCACCTCACTACCTCGAATCATGGGGCGATGCAGAGCCCGTCGCAGGATCATACAGTCTGATGCAACCGGCTATCAGCCTGATATTCAATACCCGTCAGGCACAATCCAGCCTTTTGAAATGGGCAGGTGCATCTTCCGACTACCACGAGTATGTAAAAGCTTACTGGAGAAAAAATATCTATCCGCAAAGCGGAGCAGGAGATTTCGAGAAATTCTGGATCAAATCCCTGCATGACGGCGTATTCGATGTGGCTTCGGCTGCTGCAACAGGCTCCGGGGCGACATTCTCCGGAAATCTGGCCGCTGCTGCCGCAGGTATTGCCAAAAGATACAAAGCATCTTCGTCGGGCCTCGAACTCGCAATTTTCGAAAATGTAGGCATGGGTACCGGTTTTGCGGCGAATAACCCATGGTTGCAGGAAAATCCCGATCCGATCACAAAAGCTTGCTGGGACAACCACGCCGGTCTTTCACAAAAAACAGCAACTGAACTTGGGCTGGCTCAAGGCGATGTGGTGAAGGTGGATGTGAAAGGCAAATCGGTGGAATTGCCGGTGATCATTCAGCCGGGTCTGGCACAAGGTACCGTGGCTGTTGCGATCGGCTACGGCCGCGAGAAAGCCGGTAAATCAGCAAACGGCGTTGGTAAAAACGTATATCCGTTCGCAGTATTCACAGACGGCTTCCTGAACTTCACGCCCGGAGAAGTAACGCTGTCAAAGACAGGCGATACCCGTGAAATCGCTCAGACTCAGACGCACAATACGGTAATGAACCGTAAATCGGTTTTGCAGGAAACAGTCCTTTCTCACTTCCAGAAAGATCCGATGGCCGGACGTTTCGTTCCGAAAATCCAGACTTCGGAAGGAGAAGTTGATGCAACCGACCTGTCGCTCTGGAATGGCCACAAATACAAGAACCACTCGTGGGGTATGGTGATCGACCTGAACACCTGCTTCGGTTGCGGATCTTGTGTGATCAGCTGCCAGAACGAGAACAACATTCCTGTGGTTGGCCGTCAGGAAATCATTAACGCGCGCGAAATGCACTGGCTGCGTATCGACCGTTATTACAGCAGCGATGCCGACGTGGAAGATCTTCGCGGATTGGAAGTTGCTTCTGAAAATCCGGAAGTTACGTTCCAGCCGATGCTCTGCCAGCACTGTAACAACGCTCCGTGCGAAACGGTATGCCCCGTATTGGCGACTACCCACAGCTCGGAAGGATTGAACCAGATGACTTACAACCGTTGCGTAGGTACAAGATACTGTGCAAATAACTGCCCATATAAAGTACGTCGCTTCAACTGGTTCAAATATTTTGATAACGACAACTTCGATTACGCATTCAACAATGACCTCGGTAAAATGGTCATCAACCCTGATGTGACAGTACGTTCAAGAGGGGTAATCGAGAAATGCTCGATGTGTGTTCACAGAATCCAGGAGGCAAAACTGACTGCGAAGAAAGAAAGAAGACGCATTATCGATGGTGAAGTAAACGTGGCTTGTGCATCTTCCTGCCCGACAGACGCGATTACTTTTGGCGACATGAACGATCCTGAAAGCCGCATTTCGAAATTGCTGGAAGTGGAAAGAGAGGGACGTGCATTCCACATGCTGGAAGAAATCAACGTTCGTCCGCAAATTTCTTACCTGACCAAAATCCGTAATAAGGATGCAGCCGCCAAGGCGGAAAAGGTTGAGAAAGAGCACGCTTAATTTTGATAGTTTAGAATAACAGACGATCCAATCATTATAAATAAATAGTAGTATGCATGTTACTTCACCTGTAAGAGAACCGCTGATCCAAGGTGGGAAAACGTACGCGGACGTAACGGAAGACATATGCCGCCATGTGGAGGCGACTCCAACGAAAGAATGGAAGATTGCTTTCGGCCTTTCGCTTATCGTTCTGGCGTATGGAACTGTGTGTCTTGCCTGGACCTGGTGGGAAGGCCTCGGAGTTTGGGGTTTGAATAAAACAGTAGGTTGGGCCTGGGACATCACCAACTTCGTATGGTGGGTGGGTATCGGTCACGCGGGAACGCTGATCTCCGCGATCCTCTTGCTTTTCCGTCAGAAATGGAGAACTTCCATCAACCGTGCAGCGGAAGCGATGACGATCTTCGCCGTTATTTGTGCTGCTTCTTTTATTTTGATGCACATGGGTCGTCCCTGGATGGCTTACTGGGCTCTTCCATTGCCAAACGCATTCGGTTCACTCTGGGTTAACTTCAACTCGCCGCTTGTTTGGGACGTATTCGCGATCAGTACTTACTTCTCCGTATCGTTGGTTTTCTGGTACATCGGTCTGATCCCTGACCTCGCGACCATCCGCGACCGTGCTACCAGCAAAATCTCCCGTTTCATGTACGGAACGTTTGCAATGGGCTGGGACGGTTCCGCAAAAACCTGGGCTCGTTATGAATATGTTTCCCTGATCCTCGCCGGTCTTTCAACCCCACTCGTACTTTCGGTACACACCATTGTAAGTATGGACTTTGCTACCTCGGTAATTCCGGGATGGCACACGACGATCTTCCCTCCGTACTTCGTTGCGGGTGCGATTTTCTCCGGATTTGCGATGGTTCAAAACCTGATGCTCATTACACGTGTGGTTTACAAGCTGGAAGACTACATTACCCTCGAGCACATCGAAACAATGAATAAGGTAATCACACTGACGGGGTCTGTCGTGGGTGTGGCCTATATCACCGAGTTCTTCATCGCATGGTACGGTGGTGTCGAATATGAATATTACGCATTCTTCAACCGTATGACCGGTCCTTACTGGTGGGCGTACTGGGCAATGATGACCTGTAACGTAATTTCTCCGCAGCTTTTCTGGTCGAGAAAATTGCGTCGCAGCATTACTTTTACATTCTTCATCTCTGTGGTAGTAAACATCGGTATGTGGTTCGAGCGTTTCGTAATTATCGTAACCTCCCTGCACCGTGACTATATTCCTTCAAGCTGGTCGATGTTCTCGCCAACTCGTTACGACATTGGGGATTACATTTTCTCCTTCGGTTTGTTCTTCACATTGTTCCTCCTGTTCTCGAAATACCTGCCGGTAGTAAACATGGCGGAAGTAAAAGCGGTATTGCGCTCAACATCTGCGCAGCTGCCTGCCAAGATCGCCGGGGTTGCGAAAGTAAGACAGCGTGGAACTGCTGAACCCGCTTATAACAAGGATCAGGAATAAAAGCATTGCGTAAAAGCGAATTATAGAGATTATAATTAAGTAATAGTATGGCAGAATTATCTGGTAAATATTTGGTCGGAGTTTACGACGATGACGATACTGTTCTTCACGCGGTACCTAAACTGAGAAAAGCCGGTGTGAAAATCAAGGAAGTATATTCTCCATTCCCGATTCACGGGTTGGACGAGGCACTGGGCCACCCGAGGACACGTATCGGTATCGCTGCCTTTATGTTCGGTGTGACAGGTTGCTGCTGCGCATTGACTTTGATGATCTGGACAATGGGATTTGACTGGCCGATGATCATCGGCGGTAAGGACCCGATCTCGATCCCCAACTATATCCCCATCACATTCGAAGCGACGGTGCTCTTCACTGCGTTCGGTATGGTGATCACATTCTTTATTTCCAACGGACTTGGGCCTGGTACGCATTTCCATCCGAGGTTCGATGTACGCGCCACAGACAACAAGTTTGTGATGGCGATCGACATGAGCAGAAACTCACTGAGCGAAGAAGAGATATCGAGAGCGTTGAAAGACAGCGGCGCGGAAGAAGTCAACATTAAGCAATTCTAATGGAGTTTAAAGCAATGAAATTTAAAAGTTTATATAGATATCTATTGGTTGCTGCCGTATTGCTTACCGCTGCTGCTGGTTGTAAGAGAGATCCGAACAACCCGGGGAAAGAATATGCGCCGAATATGTACCTGCCGGTAGGTTACGAGCCGTACAAGCAGGAGAAAGCGAATCCTATCAATCCTCAGGGCCTTACCATGCGTCTGCCTGTGGCCGGTACCGTTGCGAGACGTAACTACCATACCCAATTCGGCGAGTCGGATTCCGCTGTGGTTGACCTGATGGTTTATAACATTCCCGCCGACAGCATCGAAATCGCTGAGAAAGTTTTGAAAAACCCCGTTCCGCTGAACGAGAAGACGCTGGCGGAAGGCAAGGTGTTATATGACAGGTATTGCCAGCATTGCCATGGTGCAACTGGTGCCGGTGACGGTAAAGTAGGAGCGATGTACAAAGGTGTTCCCAATTACGCCAGCGATGCATACAAAAACCTGAATGAAGGGCATATTTTTCATGTCATCACACACGGAAAAGCACGCATGTGGCCTCACGGGTCGCAGATCAACCCGGAGGAACGCTGGAAGATCGTACACTACGTACAGAAATTGCAGAAAGGGGCCTAAGTACAATTTTGAAAACAGAGAAATAATTTAAATAATGGCATCAGCACATTCGATTCCTTCTATTGAAGAACGGTTTGAATTTACATCAGGAGCTAAGAGAAGTTTGCTCATTGGTGGCGGTGTAGGACTGGCTCTTGTACTATTAGGAGCATACCTCGCAGCCAATGGCGGTGGTGGCCATGAGGTGGCTGCGCACGGAGCGGAGCACGCTGCAGCGGCAGGCCACGCGGCTGCCGAGCATGGAGCAGCTGCTGCGGCACATGGCGCAGACGCGCACGGCGCTGCGGCCGAGGGCGGTCACCATGCCAAGAGCTGGGTAGCGCGCATTTGGGCTAACCTTTGGGTAAATGGTGTATATTTTACCGGAATGTCCGTTGTGGGGATGTTCTTCCTTTCTTATAACTACCTGGCGCAAGCCGGTTGGTCGGCAGTGTTCAAAAGAATACCCGAGGCTATGCCCGCATTCCTGCCTTTCACAGGAGCAGTAATGATCATTACATTCCTTTTGGGAGGCCATGATCTTTTCCATTGGACGCATGAGGGCCTTTACGAAGTGGGTGGTCCTGAATACGACAAAGTTATTGCCGGTAAACATGGTTACTTGAATACGCCTTTTTTCCTGGCACGTCTGGTAATCTATTTTGTAATCTGGTATTATCTATGGAGAGTAATCCGTAACCTGTCATTGCAGGAGGACGAAATCGGCGGAACGGAGTTCTACGAGAAATCTATCCGCATTGGAACCGCATTTCTGGTGGTGTTTGGTGTCACCTCTTCCACATCTGCATGGGACTTCGTAATGTCGATCGATACACACTGGTTCAGTACGATGTTCGGCTGGTATACTTTGGCTAGCTGGCACGTGGCCGGATTGGCTGTAATTACTCTCACCGTGGTAATGCTGCGCGAAAGAGGTTACCTGAGGGCGGTTAATTCAAGCCACCTGCGCGATCTGGGTAAGTTTGTATTTGCGTTCAGTATTTTCTGGACTTACGTGTGGTTCGCGCAGTTCCTTTTGATCTACTACGCCAACCTTCCCGAAGAAACGATCTATTTCATCGAGCGTTTCCGCGGACACGGTGGGTTCTTCAAGGCACCTTTCTTCATCAACCTGTTCCTGAACTTCTTCTTCCCATTCCTCGTGTTGATGACACGCGATGCGAAGTTCACACACTCGATCCTGAAAGTGGCTTGCTGGAGTGTAATTATCGGACACTGGTTTGATTTCTACACGAATATTATGCCGGGAACTGTTGGCGCGAGCGCTGAACTTGGACCTTTGGAGTGGGGTTTCTTCCTGGTGTTCCTTTGTGCATTTACCTATACAATCGCAACGCAATTGACCAAGGCAAACCTGATCCCGAGAAATCACCCGATGTTGGAGGAGTCATTGCACCACGATATCGCCTAATTGCAAAAACAGTAAATCATCATGTATATTATTATCGCATTAGTTGCTCTTGTATTTATTGTCCTCACCGGGGTAGTGATAGCCAGGTTGCAGGGTGTTTTGAAGAGTATCAACAAAACCGATTCAGAGGAAGTTGTAACGACTGGTAATAAATTCAACGGTGCCATGTTTATCGTGACATTGCTGATTGGTGCTGTGGCAATTACCTGGTCATACCTGCATTCACGAGAGTTCTTCCTTCCCGAAGCATCATCCGTTCACGGCAGAAGAACCGACGACCTGTTCTGGTTTTCTATGGGAATCCTGACGATCCCTTTCATTTTGGTTAACTTCCTGGTGTTCTTCTTTGCCTGGAAATACCAACATAAAAAAGGAAACCGTGCTACATTCTATCCCGAAAATCACAAGCTTGAACTGATCTGGACTATCATCCCCGCCGTAGTGATGGCGTTGCTGGTATTCACAGGCTGGAAAGCATGGTCGGATATTACCGCGGAAGCACCACGCGATGCGGAGGTGATCGAAATCACGGGTAAGCAATTCAACTGGATCGCACGGTACGGCGGTGTCGATAATAACAAGCTTGGTGACTATAACTATAAACTGATTGACGCGCAAAACGAAGTAGGTATCGATTTGTCGGACGAGAATTCATTCGACGACTTTACCAATCCTTCCGAAATGCACATTCCGGTGGGCCGTCCTGTATTGCTGAAAATCCGCGCCCGCGACGTATTGCACAGCGTATTCATTCCTCATATGCGTGTGAAAATGGATGCGGTGCCAGGTTTGCCAACCAAATTCTGGTTCGTACCCGACAAAACAACCGCCGATATGCGCGCCGAAACCGGTAACCCGAAATTTGACTATGAGATTGCTTGTACGGAGGTATGTGGACAAGGTCACTTTTCAATGAAAATGAGATTGATCGTAGACGACGAGGCTACATACCAGAAATGGGTTTCAGAGCAGGCGACTTTCCTGCAAACATACCCTGAGTATCTTGCGAAAGTTCCTGAGAACCTGAAAGCGAAGGCCATGAAATATGTGCCTGCCGAAGCAGCTGCTCCTGCGGCTGACAGCTCAGCAACATCTGCCGGCGGTGCCGGAGCAAGTTCTAGTCTACGATAATTCTATTAATTAAATACAATAAAAGTATATGTCAGCTATTGAAGGATTGGAAACAGCTCACCACCACGCAGACGAGCATGACCACCACCATGAAGCACAAAGCTTTTGGCAGAAATATGTATTTTGTGAAGACCACAAGGTAATTGCCAAGCAGTATCTGATCACGGGTATTGTGTGGGCTGTTATCGGGATTACCATGTCGGTGATCTTCCGTATCCAGCTCGGTTTGCCCGATTCCAACCTGTCCTGGTTAAAGCCTGTGTTGGGTGGATGGATCAGCGATGCGGGTAAGCTCGACCCTAACTTCTACCTGGCTTTGGTAACAATGCACGGTACCATCATGGTATTCTTTGTATTGACGGCCGGTTTGAGCGGTACTTTCAGCAACTTCCTGATTCCCCTTCAGGTGGGAGCGCGCGATATGGCGTCGGGTTTCATGAACATGCTTTCGTACTGGTTCTTCTTTCTGGCCAGCATTATCATGTTCGCCTCTTTGTTCCTGCAACAGGGACCTGCCGCGGGTGGCTGGGTAATCTACCCACCATTGAGCGCATTACCACAGGCACACCCTGGCTCAGGCATGGGTATGACGTTATGGTTGGCTAGTATGGCATTCTTTATCGTGTCGCAGCTATTGGGTGGTATCAACTACATTACTACGGTTATCAACCTGCGTACGAGAGGTATGTCGTTCGACCGGCTGCCTCTGACGATCTGGTCATTCCTGATCACGGCGGTGCTGGGTCTGATCTCGTTCCCTGTATTGCTTTCATCCGTATTGCTGCTGATTTTCGACCGTCATTTCGGTACCAGCTTTTATCTTTCCGACATTTATATCAATGGTGAAGCGCTGCCAAACGTGGGTGGTAGCCCGATCCTGTTCCAGCACTTGTTCTGGTTCCTAGGTCACCCTGAGGTATATATCGTACTCTTGCCTGCTTTGGGTATTACATCCGAGGTAATCGCGACGAATTCTCGCAAACCGATCTTCGGTTACCGTGCGATGATCGCATCCATGCTCGGTATCGCCTTCCTGGCGTTTATCGTATGGGCGCACCACATGTTCGTAACAGGTATGAACCCATTCCTCGGATCGGTCTTCATGTTCCTGACGCTCATTATCGCGGTACCTTCTGCGGTAAAAGGTTTTAACTACATCACCACCCTTTGGCGAGGTAATATTGTATTCACGCCGGGTATGCTGTTCTCGATCGGTCTGGTTTCCCTGTTCGTATCGGGTGGTTTAACAGGTATTATTCTTGGTAACAGTGCATTGGACATTCAATTGCACGACACATACTTCGTAGTAGCTCACTTCCACTTGGTAATGGGCGCGGCGTCGGCGTTCGGTCTGTTTGCGGGGGTTTACCATTGGTTCCCCAAAATGTTCGGCCGTATGATGAACACGTCGCTGGGCCAGGTACACTTCTGGTTGACGTTCATCGGGATTTACATGGTGTTTATTCCAATGCACTATGTGGGTATCGCGGGCTTCCCTCGCCGTTACTATCAGTTCACCAGCTACGACTTTACGCATAAGTTCATGGATATGAACATGTTTATCTCCATAGCGGCGATATTCACGTTCCTCGCGCAGTTTATATTCCTCTGGAATTTCTTTTACAGCATTTTCAAAGGAAGAAAAGCGCCGCAAAATCCCTGGCGTTCGAATACGCTGGAATGGACCGCTCCTATCAATCCGGGTCATGGAAACTGGGAAGGCGAAATTCCTGCGGTATACCGTTGGTCATATGATTACAGCAAACCGGGTGCGAAAGAAGATTTCATTCCTCAGAACATCCCGTATTCTCAAACACCCGAGTCGAACTTCCCTCATGAGAATGAGCTGATCGCACTGGAGAAGGTGATTGAGTCCCAGAACTTTAATGACCAGTTCAAAACACATCATTGATCTTAAAGCCAATCGCCGGTTCCGGCGATTGGCTTTAAATACGCTCATTACGCTCTATTCGGTGGTAATAGCCGGCGGCGTTGTGAGAAGTACGGGCTCGGGAATGGGCTGCCCCGACTGGCCTAAATGCTTCGGCAGATGGGTCCCACCCACGGAGGCATCACAACTTCCTGCGAATTACAAGGAAATTTATGGTGCCAAACTGAAAGGGGAGGTCGAGTTCAATGCATCCAAGACCTGGACGGAGTATATCAACAGGCTTGTCGGGGTATTCACCGGCATCATGATTTTCCTGACGCTCCTGGCATCCATTCCGTTTTTGAAATCGGGGAACAAACGGATTTTTTTTCTAAGCCTTACAGCTTTTTTGTTGACCGGTTTCCAGGGATGGCTCGGAGCCAAGGTAGTTTCTTTTGAATTGCATCCGGTGATCGTGACATTGCATATGTTGCTGGCCATCGTGATAGTTTTTAT
Organism: Dyadobacter sp. 676; assembly: GCF_040448675.1. Lineage (NCBI taxonomy): Bacteria > Pseudomonadati > Bacteroidota > Cytophagia > Cytophagales > Spirosomataceae > Dyadobacter > Dyadobacter sp. 676. Next base: position 3,485,844 of record NZ_CP159289.1, read on the forward strand.
CCTGCTTTATGTGTTCACATGGGCCGGATACGTCGAAAAAGTACTGACGTTGCGGGAAGGCAGCGAAAAGGTGCTCAGCGGAATCGGGATCGCGGTAATGGCCTTGTCGCTGTTTCAGATCCTGCTCGGAACGCAGGTGCGTGAGGCCATGGATCTGGCGATCATGAAGCTCGGCTACGGCGCACGTTCGCAGTGGATCGATGAACTGGGCGCCAATTTTTACATTCACCGGTCCTTTTCGATACTGGTCTTCGTGGTGAATGTAATCTGGATCAACAGGGTGTTGAAAACCGGAAACAAGGGAACGGTAGCGGGCAAAATTGCAATAGCCTGTCTCTGGATCCTGATCGCGGAGATCGTAACGGGGGTGGTGATGGCATATTTCGGAGTGCCGGCATTTGCCCAGCCCATACACCTCACATTCGCGATACTGCTGATCGGCCTCCAATTTATTGTTTGGCTGATCGTAAATGGCAGGAAATACTTAAAATACAATGGCGTAGCCTTGTCTGGCGATAGCCGGGTTTAGAATTTTCAATTTCTGTAATAATGATTTCAGTAGAGGAAAGCGCAAGCGGGGTTGGGAAGATCAGAGAGAGATTAGGGGTTTTATTTGAATTATTAAAGTTCCGGCTGGCGTCATTGATTGCATTCTCGGGAGCAATGGGATATTGCCTGGGCTCGCGGGATGTAAAAACCGGCGACCTGGTGCTGTTTATTTTCGCGTCGATCGGTATTACCGGTGCGGCGAACATCATCAACCAGATTCTCGAAAAGGACCTGGACAAAATGATGAAAAGAACGGCTTCTCGGCCGTTGCCTAGCGGAAGAATTACAGTGGAGCAAGCTGCGACCTGGGCGGTGGTCCTGGGTGTAGCGTCTCTGGCGATATTTGTAATGTTTTTTAACCTGACAACAGGGTTGATTTCCCTGCTGTCGTTGGTGCTTTACGGATTTGTTTATACCCCGTTGAAGCGCGTCGGTCCGATTGCCGTGTTCGTAGGGGCATTCCCTGGCGCATTTCCTCCGATGATCGGATGGGTGGCGGCAACGAACCATTTCGGACTGGAACCCGGCATTTTGTTTGCGATTCAGTTTTTCTGGCAGTTCCCGCATTTCTGGGCCATTGCCTGGGTTTTGGACGAAGATTACAAGAGAGCAGGCTTCAAATTGTTGCCAGCCAATGGTTTGAAAGATTCGGATACGACATTGCAGATTATGATCTATACCTTGTTCCTGCTTCCGATTGGCTGGTTGCCGTACGAATTGGGAATGACAGGTATCAATTCCGCATTCATCGCGACGGTTTTCGGGGTGCTGTTCCTTGCGCAAACGTTCCACCTGATGCGCACTTGCACGGACAAGACCGCGAAGCAGTTGATGTTCGGATCGTTCATTTACCTGCCTATCGTGCAAATTGCTTTTTTGTTGGATAAATTGTGAAATAGAATCGAGTGAAAATGGAAAACGTTCAGCAATATAAATTGGAGAGAGAGCCTCAGGAGACGCTTTCGATGGACCCGAAGAAGTTTATTCTTTGGTTGTTCCTTGTAACGATCATCATGCTTTTCGCTTCGCAAAGCAGCGCGTACCTCGTACGCCGCGCCGAAGGGAACTGGCTCGAATTTGAAATGCCGCAGATATTCTGGTACAGCACGGTGGTACTCATAATGAGCAGCGTAGCAATGCAATGGGCCTATTTCTCGGCAAAAAAAGATCAGTTCCAACAATTGAAAATAGCAATTTCTATTACTTTTGTACTCGGCCTGATCTTCCTTTACATGCAGTTTCAGGGCTGGAAAGAGCTGGTAGCTATGAATGTCTATTTTGTTGGAAACCCGTCCGGTTCGTTCTTTTACGTGTTCACGGGGCTTCATGGTTTCCACATTATCACCGGCCTGATTGTTTTGGTATTCGCATTGATAGCAGCATTCAAGCTGAACATGCATTCCAAAAATCTGAGAAGAATTCAGATCAGTGCCACTTACTGGCATTTTTTGGATATACTCTGGTTATACCTTTTTGTTTTTTTATTGACCTTTAATTAAATAATTCCTTTTATCAATGGCGGCACATGTAACAACACCCGGCGCGGTAGAACCCAAAATGTGGTTGGGGGGTATTGAGCCTATGAAAGCAAGTTACGGTAAACTGATGATGTGGTTCTTCCTCATCTCCGATACCTTTACTTTCTCTGCCTTGCTGGTGGCCTACGGTACAGCCCGGTTCAGTTTCCCAGCATTCACCGGAAAACACGAAGATTTCACCTTCTCCAATATGTACTGGCCGGTACCTGAAAGGGTTTACGAAGCCGTACCGTTCCTTCACGGTGTTTCGTTGCCGTTGGTATTCGTTGGTATCATGACATTCATCCTCATCGCAAGCTCCGTAACCATGGTACTTGCAGTGGAGGCCGGTCACCGCATGGACCGTGCGAATGTTGAAAAATATATGCTTTGGACAATCCTCGGCGGTTTTACCTTCCTTGGTTGTCAGGCTTGGGAATGGACGCACTTTATCCACGGTACCGACACCGGAACCGTGATGAAAGTAATCGAAAACGGTACCTGGGTCGAGAAAACAATTCACGGGGCGAACCTGACCGAGAACCAGTACGGCCCTCCCGCATTCGCCGATTTCTTCTTCTTCATCACAGGTTTCCACGGAACGCACGTATTCTCCGGTGTGATCCTGAACATCCTGATATTCTTCCGCGCGGCGACAGGTTTCTACGACAAAAGGGGAAGCTATGAAATGGTGGAAAAAGTGGGTCTTTACTGGCACTTTGTAGACCTGGTTTGGGTGTTTGTATTTACATTCTTCTACCTGGTTTAATTTATAGGACAATATTAAAATTGAAGTAAAATGGCGGAAGTACATCATCACCACGTACATAACCAGGATCCCGAAGCAGGGGCCGAGCAGCGTAAAGCGATCTGGAAGACCTTTTGGATTCTTTTGATCATTACCTCACTCGAGTTCTTGATCGCATTTACCATTCCCCACGGCGTTTTGAAGGTTTCGATCTTCATCGTGATGACGATCGTGAAGGCGTTCTACATTGTCGGGGAGTTTATGCACTTGAAACATGAAACAAAATCGCTGATCTGGTCCATACTCGTACCGGTGATATTCGTGGCCTGGTTGATCCTGGCGCTCCTTCTCGAAGGACAAGCGATTTTCGAGGCGATTTTCGGATAATAGATTACGATGAAAAAAATCCCCAAAGCCGGGTTACTGATTGTCACATTAGTAATTCCGGCTTTGATTTTTGCCTTACTGAGACTGTTTGGAACAAACCATTACGACCTCCCCTATTTCGTGGCGGAGAAGGATGGTAACGGCGCGGCCGTCGTGCAAAACGGCGATACCCTGTTTCACCGGATATCCGGGAACTGCGGCATATTTGGCGGCGCAGGTCTGGATGGGCGTTTAACAGTCGTAGCCCGTATTCCATCGAATTGTGGGGAACCGTGCGGAAAGGCGGGCGATGAACTGGCACGGGTCGCCGCCTTGAAGACAGCCATACCGGAGTTGCAGGTGCTGTCGGTTGCGGCGGACACGGCAAGACGGGGCGACTGGCTGCCGGTCAAAGCGGATAGTGCGACGATTGAGGACTGTTTTGCGAAGGAATTAACGGACGTCGCGAAGGGAAGCGAAGTGTTGAATGGCCCGGCGGGGCAAATCGTACTGATAGACCGCGACAGGCACGTGAGAGGCTTTTACAAGGCCGGAGACGCAGAGGAAACCGACCGGCTTATGGCCGAAATCAGGATCCTCGACTATGAAAAGAAGAATGAGAAATAAGTGAGTATGGCTACATTAACAATCGAAAGAAAACCGAAATACGAACGTATTATCAACATTTTGGCCATTGCCATTCCGGTAGTGGTTGCGTTGTTGCTGGGCATCCGGCAAAAAATCGATCTTGGCTCGTGGACCAAAGTCCTTCCCCATGTGATCGGCGTGATAAATACCCTGACATCCATGTTGCTAATTATGGGCTTTTATTTTATCAAGCAGAGGAATATCGCTGCACATCGCCAGATGATGACGGGCGCGTTCGTGCTGGGCGCCGTGTTCCTGGTTTGCTATGTGCTTTATCACATTTCGAACGAGGCGACGCCATTCGGCGGAACGGGTTTTATCCGGCCGATTTATTACTTTTTACTGATTTCGCATATCGTGTTGTCGATCGGGGTCGTTTGGTTTGTATTGCGGGCCGTGTATTTTGGTTATACCAACCAGATTGCCGAGCACCGGAAGGCGGTGAAATGGGCGATGCCTATCTGGCTTTATGTGAGTGTTACCGGTGTGATCGTTTATTTGATGATTAGTCCTTATTACGTATGAAAAAGTTCCTGGCAATATCCGGATTGGTAATCATGTTCGTGTTGAACAGCGCGGGCGCATTCGCGCAATGTGCGATGTGCCGCGGAACGGTGGAAAGTTCTATGGGTAATGGAAGGAATAATGTAGGAGTAGGATTGAATACCGGCATTATGTTCCTGTTTGTGATCCCTTACATACTGGTTGCGGTGATCGGTTACCTCTGGTACCGCAATTCGAAACGTGCACAACAAGAGCGGCAGTTCGTCGCGGCGCGTGTGCGGCAGGCATTCGACAACTGATCCGCCAACGAAGATATGAAGGGCGAAGCCGATGCGGTTTCGCCCTTTTTTGTGGATAAAATAATGCGTTGCGATGGCGTAGATAATGCATTGTGTGCCTTTTGAGAAAAACACAATCCTGTTATGCGCCGGCTCATTATCTGTCTTGCCCTTCTTTTAGTCCAATTTGCAAATGCCTATGCGCAAGCAGTGTCCACGGCCAGGCCCTGGACTTACTGGTGGTGGATGGGCAGCGCCGTCAACAAAGCCGACATTACCGCCCAACTTGAATATTTCAGTAAATCGGGCGTCGGAGGGGTACATATTATTCCCATTTATGGCGTGAAAGGTTATGAGAATGCAAACATCGCATTTCTTAGCCATCAATGGCTGGAAGTGATGCAGCATACCATTCGGGAGGGTAAGCGCCTTGGACTGGGTGTTGATATGACCACAGGCACCGGCTGGCCCTTCGGCGGGCCGAACGTGACGCCCGCGATTGCGGCGCAAAGCATGACAATTTCAGCGGGAAAGCCTTCCGTGAAGCCCACCGGACAGAAAGTAAAACGCGCTGCACCCGGAGGGGAAGGATTGGTACTCGATCCATTCAATGCAAGCGGAATGTCGCAATATCTCTCGCGGTTTGATTCAGCGTTGGCTCAATTGCCGGAAAAACCAAGATCCATGTACAACGATTCTTATGAAGCCTACGGCGCGAACTGGACGGCGGATTTTGCAGAGCAGTTCCAGGCACGCAGGAAATACGATTTGTTAAGCAAACTCACATTACTCAATGACTCGACCGGAAACCCGGAAGCCACATTGGTCAAAATCGATTATCATCAGACGCTTTCCGAAATGCTTTTGGAAAGATACGCAAAGCCCTGGACCGCCTGGAGCCGCTGGCACGGTTTCAAAACCCGCTACCAGGCACATGGCTCGCCGGGTAACCTGCTTGATCTCTACGAAGCCGCCGACATTCCCGAAACGGAATCGTTCGGGACGAGCCGTTTCAGCATTCCCGGTTTGCGCGTTGATCCGGATTATTCGATTGAACAATTCGGGACGCCCAACCCGCTCGCGATGAAATTTGCATCTTCCGCGGCGCATTTGTCGGGTAAGAAACTGGTGAGTTCGGAAACCGGCACCTGGTTGGCGAATCATTTCAAGGTCTCACTTTCGCAGGTGAAGCCGCAGATCGATGAACTTTTTACGGCCGGTATCAACCACATTTTTTACCACGGTTCCACCTATTCTCCCGAAAAGGAGGGTTTCCCCGGCTGGCTATTCTACGCATCGACCAATTTTGGCAAAACGTCCCATTTCTCGGAGCATTTTCCATTGTTGAACGAATATGTGGAGTGGTGTCAGAAATTATTGCAAGACAGCAAGCCGGATAACGACGTGCTCGTATATTTCCCGATCCATGATTTGTGGGCTACGAAAGCCAGGTCTGGCGGAGGGGTGCATTTACTGGAAGTTCACCATGTCGATCGCTGGTTGCTGGATTTGCCGTTTGGGAAATTGTCGGAAAGGCTTTGGAAAGAAGGATACGCATTCGATTTTGTGTCGGATTTGCAGTTGAAGAAATTTACGGTGGATGCAAATGGTGTTTTGAGTTCAGGAAATGCTACTTACAAGACTTTGCTCGTCCCGTCAGCAACCTATTTGTCCGAAGAAACTTTGAAAGAGTTGGAACGCTTGGCTAATGGCGGCGCGAAGATCGTTTTTGATAACAAGTTACCTGCTGCGGTGACTGGCTACGCAAACCATGATGGGCGTCAACAGGCATTTATCGAGGCTGTAACACAAATTTCGAAGCTGAAAAACGTGAAAGTTTCGACGGATCTTCATGCAGACCTTGCCGCGAATGGAGTTGTGCGGGAGCAACTGACTGGGAAAGGCCTGACTTTTATTCGCAAGAAACAAGGGGAAGGGTTACCGCTTTATTTCGTGACGAACCTTGGCAATACATTCTCCGAGGGCTGGGTAAGAATCGGAAAAGGGGGCCAATTCTTCAAGTCAGATCCGCTCAACAAGGTGTCGATGCCTAAAACGCGCGGCAAAAAAGGAAGCGAAGAGATTTTCCTCCGGCTCCTCCCGGGAGAATCGTGTTTTTTGACGATATCTGCGGATGGTCATGACGCGCCGGTAATAGGCAGCTCGGGCAAGCATTTCGATATTAAAGGCAAATGGGAACTCGTATTTTTAAATGGTAAACCCAGGTTACCTGCACCCGCACAACTAACGGAACTGACCTCCTGGACGATGTTACCGGATTCCGCCGACTATTTCTCAGGCAAAGCGCGCTACCGCATTACTTTCGATGTGCAAGGCCCGCTTGCAACTTATGCAAATGCAGCGTTGGATTTGGGAGATGTGCGCGAGGTTGCGAGCGTGAAGCTGAACGGGAAGGATTTGGGCGTAGCTTGGCATATACCATTTATGCTTCCGATAGGAAATGCATTGAAATCAAAAGGCAATATCCTCGAAATCGAAGTAACCAACCTCTCCGCCAATTACATGCGCCTGCGCGATCAGCAGCAGCCCGACTGGAAGAAATTTTACGATATCAACATCGTGGACATTACCTATAAAAAATTCGATGCTACCCGATGGAAGCCGATGCCATCAGGGCTGCTCGGGCCGGTGAAGCTGGTTTACTGATGCATCACTCCCACAATGGGTAGTGTTCCAGCTGAATTTGCCGTCCGAAGAATATTTTTGTGGATTGCTCGAACGACAGCGTATAATCCGAAACATAGAATTGCCGCTTGCCTTCGCCCTTTTCATTAATCAGGTAATGCTGTTCGAGCCACGCTTTCAGCGAGCGCGCGACGATTTCAGAAGTGTCCAGCGTCTCCACCGTTTCGCCGTAAAATTTACGGATCTGGCTTTTGATCAATGGATAATGCGTGCAGCCGAGTATCAATGCCTCGATACCACTCAATGCAGGATCGGACAGGTAATTGGCGATTACGCTTTCACTGATGTTGTTGTCAAAAAAACCTTCCTCGATCATCGGCGCCAGCAATGGTGTAGCCAGCGATTTCAGGTGAATGTTCCTGTCCAAAGCGTCGACTTTCTTTTTGTAAACATTGGAAAGGACTGTTTGCTTGGTACCGATCAAGCCGATCGTTTTTCCCTCATAGTGTTCCTTCACGTAATCCACCACCGGATCGATCACATTCAAAACTTTTGCTTTGCTTCCTACGTACTCGCGTACGAGCTCATAAGCGGCCGCGGACGCAGAGTTGCAGGCGATAAGGATCAGTTTGCAGTTCTGCTGTAAAAGCATATTGCAGATTTTGATCGAATAGGCCTGAATGGCTGCCGTGGATTTGTCGCCGTAGGGTAAATGCGCCGTGTCGCCGAAATAGATCGTGTTTTCCTGGGGGAGTAATCCGGTAACGGCGCTGGCGACGGTCATACCGCCGATTCCGCTATCAAAAATTCCGATGGGCGCAGAGGAGTCGAGCATTTGTGAAATGGTCAGAAAGTGATATTCGCATCAAAGCTAAAAAAATATCAAAAAACTTTTCCCGCACGTGCAACCTCACGCGGAGGAATGCGCATCTTGCTGTCGAAACCACCGATTAGAATGGGTCGAATTTTAGCACTATTTAGCCAGGAAGCGCAGCTCGTCAAAGCCCTCAGGAAGGAAGATCCAAAGGCGCAGCGGCAGCTTTACGATAAATACAGTCGCCGGATGCTGGCGTTGTGCTTCCGGTATGTGTGCGACGAAATGGCGGCCGAAGATGTAATGGTGGAAGGATTTTTAAAGGTTTTTGAAAAAATAAACCAGTTCAGCGGTGAAGGGAATTTCGAGGGATGGATCAGAAGGATTATGGTGAATGAGGCGCTGGGTTATCTGCGGAAGCAAAAGCGCATTTTGGAAGACAACCTTTCCGACGAAGCCAATAATATTCCGGATTACATCCATGCCGACCAGAATCTGGAGACCGAAGAGCTCATGACCCTGATCGAAGCATTGCCGGTCGGTTACCGGACGGTTTTTAACCTGTACGCGATCGAAGGCTACGCTCACATTGAAATCGCTCAGATGCTGGGTATCACTGAAAGTACATCGAAATCACAATTGCACCGCGCCCGGGCATTGTTGCAGAAAATGGTCGCGGAATGGCAGCATGATTATAAAAAAAGTAGACTATGAAAAAGCATCCTGTTGATGATCTTTTCAAGCGCAAACTCGAAGGGTTGGAGCGAATGCCTTCGGAAAATGCGTGGCTGAGAATTCAGGAAAAGCAATCGGCGAGTGGTCGCACGGCCCGACAACGTCCGGTTGTGTGGGGATGGTTTGCGGCGGCCGGTGTGGCGGCTGCGGTGATGGGTGGGTACCTGGTTTGGCAGAATCAGCAGGGCGCTTCACCGGAGGCCATTCAGCCGCAAAAGACGATTGCGGCAAATCAACCTGCCCGGATTGATTCAGCAGTTGCTCCGGTCGATAATGCAAAACAGTCCGTCGAACAATTAGCAGTAGTTGAAAAACTAGATAATGGTCCGACAGGACATGCAGCGACTGGCCTGGCTTCAAAAGTATCCGAAATTCGGAAAGCGCAAGTCATACAATCGCAGGTTGTTCAGGCTAAAATTGCCCGGTATCAAAAGGCCCTGCCACGAACAGCGCCCGCAGAGACAATGCGGCAAGAGCCTGCTCAGGACGCACCGGCATTGGCCATTATAGAAAAGCCGGCGGTTTCTGCCAATGCAATCCAGCCAGTAAATATCCCTGTTGCGCAGGAAGTAAAGATTTTGCCCGATGAGCCAGCTGTTAGTCGGGTGAACAAACCGGAGCCGGAACCGACAAGAACGATTGTCGTGGCCGTGGAGACCGGTACTGATGAAGTGGAAGACAAACCGCGTAATACCCGTTTGGCGAGGGTTTTCCGCCAGCTCAAAAATGCGAGGGCAGGTGAAAAAGTCGACTGGGACGAGGTAGGCTTCAATCCCAAAAACCTTGTGGCACGTGTGGACGATCGCCTGCGTGGCAAGGATGGAAAAAGTTCAGAAAGAGATCACCCTAAAGAGAAGACAAAACTGTAATCTATTGTGCCATGAAAAGTAAAATATATGCAATGGCAATGCTGGTACTGTCGATTGCCGTTGGCGCACGCGCCGGTTCATTGAAATCGGATGAATTTTCACGGTCCGGCGACCTGGAAAAGGACTCGATCATCGTAACGTTCGGGGACAAAACGAGGCTGATCATCTACGGCGAGAACCGTCAGGAGCTGGACAAGATCATGAAGTATGATTTGAATGCATTGCTGAGAGACCTGAAAGTGAGATTGGATAGCACCCGGGCCGACACGACGTTTTTGCGGGAGGAATTCGATGGCAATAAATACCTGAAAAATCCGGGCGATCCGGCCGAAAAGGATTATGTCAGGATCGGGCTTCGTGGTATCCATATCAAGGACGGCGACACGCGGGTTTCGATCGACGGAAGGGGCGTAGAAGTGAAGGAAGGGGACGAAGTGGTGGCCTCCGACTCGGCCTATCGCCGTATTGGCAAGCGATTTCACAGGAGGTCATGGGGTGGTTCGAGCCCGCGAAAGGGATTCAACGTCGCATTGGGGCTCAATACTTACGGCACCAATGAAACTACCGCCGGTTTCGACAAGGCTCAATATGACCTCAAACCGTTCGGTTCGCGTTATGTGAGTTTAGGCTACGTCGCGAGCGCCGGTCTGATCAGGGGCGAAGGGGCCAGATTGCACATGGATTTTGGTATTGATTTCTCCTGGTACAATATGATGTATGACGGCGATAATACCATCATCAAAACAGACGACGGGGTCGAATTCCCGGACGTGAAAGACGATCAGGGCAATAACGTGGAACTCGGGAAGTCGAAGCTCGTCGTACCGTACGTTAACCTTTCGATCATGCCGACGCTGAGTTTTCCGAGATCGTTCATATCGTACATCAGTGCGGGAGTTTACGGCGGTTACCGGCTTGGAAGCTATACCAAAGTCCGACGGGTAGGAACGAAGGACGTCGACCACGACCGGCGGAATTTTTATATCGAAGATCTGCGCTACGGCCTGGCCGCCGAGATAGGTATCCGTAACTTTCCTGACTTGTTTGTGAACTACGATTTGAACAATCTTTACGAGGCTAACCGGGGCCCGTCGGTCAGGATGCTTAGTTTTGGTGTAAGATTGTTTTAGGTCCAAAAAGTGCCCGTGCGTCCTGGAATCGCAGTTTTCGGTTCCAGGGCGTATTTTTTTTCAAAAAATTTTCAAAAGAATTTGAGAATCTAAAAAATGGGTATAATTTTGCGACTCCAAATTGTGAAACAAACGGTTTTCACGCTTGTGTTGAAATGTTGTCTGGGGGTGTACCAGAGTGGCCAAATGGGGCAGACTGTAAATCTGCTGACGTATGTCTTCGGTGGTTCGAATCCATCCGCCCCCACAGTTTGAGTCTGAGAAAAAGCTTCAATTAAGACCAGTTTTTGAGGTTAAGACGAAAACAAATGCGGAAGTAGCTCAGCTGGTAGAGCGATAGCCTTCCAAGCTATAGGTCGCGAGTTCGAACCTCGTCTTCCGCTCCAATAGAAGCATCATCGAAGCGATTAGCGAAAACATTCAATAGAGACTTTTTCGCTAGTCGCTTTTTGATTCTAATAATGATTGCCTTTGTAGCTCAGGGACGGTCCGCCGCGCGGTAGAGCACTTCCTTGGTAAGGAAGAGGTCAGGATTTGGGACTAACCGGAGAAGGTAAGACAAATATGGCATTAACGCCTTTGTAGCTCAGGGGTAGAGCACTTCCTTGGTAAGGAAGAGGTCAGGGCCGGGCGGCCGGTGCCGTTCAAATCCCCTCAAAGGCTCAAAAGAGAAGTGAAACGATAATTAGGCATAACGCCTTTGTAGCTCAGGGGTAGAGCACTTCCTTGGTAAGGAAGAGGTCAGGGGTTCAAATCCCCTCAAAGGCTCAAGAAATTGGATCGTCGAGATTCAAAAGGCGGGTTCTCCTGCAATGTTTTGATCCTGGTTTGGTTAACGATTGCGGTGTTTTGATTGCAGCAGGCCAGCGAGGATCAATTAGTAGTGTATAATAAATTCGTAATAACTTTTAATTTTTAAGCGTACTTAAGTCATGGCAAAAGAGACGTTTGACCGCTCGAAACCCCACGTAAATATTGGTACTATCGGGCACGTTGACCACGGTAAAACTACCCTTACAGCGGCGATTACAACTGTGCTGGCTGAAAAAGGTTATGCACAGAAACGCGACTTCTCATCGATCGACAATGCTCCTGAAGAGAAAGAGCGTGGTATCACAATCAACACCTCTCACGTAGAATACCAAACAGCCAACCGTCACTATGCGCACGTTGACTGTCCAGGTCACGCTGACTACGTGAAGAACATGGTAACTGGTGCTGCTCAGATGGACGGCGCGATCATCGTGGTTGCCGCTACTGACGGTCCAATGCCACAAACCCGCGAGCACATCCTTTTGGCTCGTCAGGTAGGTGTACCTCAGCTGGTTGTGTTCATGAACAAAGTGGACATGGTTGATGATCCTGAGCTTCTTGAGCTTGTTGAGATGGAAATTCGCGAGCTTCTGAGCTTTTACGAATTCGATGGCGATAACATTCCTGTAATCCAGGGTTCTGCTTTGGGTGGTCTGAACGGCGATCCTAAGTGGGTTAAAACAATCGAAGACCTGATGGATGCTGTTGACAACTGGATTCCAATTCCTCCACGTATGACAGATCTTCCATTCCTGATGCCTGTTGAAGACGTATTCTCGATCACTGGTCGTGGTACTGTTGCAACTGGTCGTATCGAACGTGGTGTGATCAACTCTGGTGATCCTGTTGATATCCTTGGTATGGGTGCAGAAGGTCTCAAATCAACCGTAACCGGTGTTGAGATGTTCCGTAAAATCCTCGACCGCGGTGAAGCTGGTGACAACGTAGGTCTTCTCCTCCGTGGTATCGACAAAACCGATATCCGTCGTGGTATGGTTATCTGTAAGCCAGGTTCCGTTAAGCCTCACCAACACTTCAAAGGTGAAGTTTACGTACTGTCGAAAGAAGAAGGTGGACGTCACACTCCATTCTTTAACAAATACCGTCCTCAGTTCTACTTCCGTACCACTGACGTGACAGGTGAAATCACACTTCCTGCCGGTGTTGAAATGGTTATGCCAGGTGACAACATCACTATCGAAGTGAAGCTGATCAACAAAATCGCTATGGAAAAAGGTCTTCGTTTCGCGATCCGTGAAGGTGGACGTACCGTAGGTGCTGGTCAGGTAACTGAAATTCTTGACTAATCAAGATAGCAATATTAAAACAAGTGCATTTCTTTTGGAATGCACTTGTTTTTTTGTAAAAAAAGTCGTATCTTTGCAGCCCCGAAAGGGTGGTCGCACGATAGACGGGTGTAGTTCAAGGGTAGAATAGCGGTCTCCAAAACCGTTGATGGGAGTTCGAATCTCTCCACCCGTGCATAAATCGAAAAGGTGAAATGGAAAAATTTACTTCTTTTTTGAAAGCGTCCTGGGAGGAAATGACCCAGCATGTAACATGGCCGCCTTTCAACGAGCTGCAAGCTAACACTACCCTGGTGCTTGTAGGTTCGCTCATTTTTGCCTTTGTGGTAGGTGTGATGGATTTCGTTTTCGAAAACGCACTGAAACTGTTTTACCAGTCTTTCTAAGGCTATTTTATCAAAGATAACCCCCCGAAAGGTATGAGTAGTCTAAATTGGTTTGTATTAAGGGCAGTGTCCGGGCAAGAGAAGAAAATCAAGTCCTACATTGAAAATGAAATCACACGCCAGAAACTGAATGAATACGTTCCGCAGATCCTGATCCCTTCCGAGAAGATCTACGAAATGCGTAACGGCAAAAAGCGTGTACGGGAGAAGAACTTCTTTCCCGGCTATATTATCATTTCAGCGGATCTGTCCAAAGGGGAGGTATTGCACATTATTACAAGCATTCCCGGCGTAATCGGTTTCCTTGGTAATGCTGAAGGAAATTCCAAAGTGCCCATTCCGCTCCGTCAGTCGGAGATCAACCGGATCCTCGGTAAGGTCGACGAGGCAGAGCAGCACGAAGAAGCGCCAAGCATGTCTTTCATCAAAGGCGAGACTGTGAAAGTCGTAGATGGTCCGTTCAGCGGATTTATCGGTCTGGTGGAAGAAGTATTCGACGAGAAGAAAAAACTCAATGTAGTTGTAAAAATATTCGGGCGTAATACACCCGTTGAACTCAGTTACGCACAAGTAGAAAAGGATAGTTGAGCGAATAGCGGGCAGGTAGGCTTCCAACTGCATGTGAGCCGCTAGTCAATCGATGAACCGACAAATTCCAAAACAATGGCAAAAGAAATAGGTGGATACGTCAAACTGCAGGTGAAAGGTGGCCAAGCCAACCCATCACCTCCGATTGGTCCTGCACTAGGATCGAAGGGTTTGAATATCATGGAGTTTTGCAAGCAATTCAATGGCCGTACCCAGGATAAAATGGGTGTGGTATTGCCGGTAGTTATTACATACTACAAAGACAAGTCTTTCGACTTCGTCATCAAAACCCCCCCGGCCGCTATTCTTCTTCTGGAAGCCTCAAAAGTAAAGACAGGTTCGGCTCAGCCCAACCGTGTGAAGGTAGGATCAGTTTCATGGGATCAGGTTAAAACGATCGCTGAAACTAAAATGCCCGACCTGAACTGCTTCACCGTAGAGTCTGCTATGAAAATGATTGCGGGAACGGCTCGTAGTATGGGTATCACCGTGGCTGGCAAGGCCCCATGGGAAGAAAACAACTGAGCGTAGGTTAATCGTTACGCCAAAGAAACAAAGAACATGGGAAAATTGACCAAAAAGCAAAAAGAAGCTCTTTCAAAATACGACGCAACCCAGGCTTATACCCTGGAACAAGCTGCGGATGTTCTGAAGACGATTTCCTATACCAAATTTGATGCTTCCGTGGATATCGACGTTCGTTTGGGCGTTGATCCCCGTAAAGCGGATCAGATGGTGCGTGGCGTGGTAACATTGCCGCACGGAACCGGAAAAGAAGTTCGCGTATTGGTGTTGTGTACTCCCGACAAGGAGGCAGAAGCGAAAGAGGCAGGAGCAGATTACGTTGGTCTTGACGAGTATATCACAAAAATCGAGCAAGGCTGGACTGATATCGACGTGATTATTACAATGCCGAGTGTAATGGCAAAAGTAGGTAGGCTTGGTAAAGTATTGGGTCCTCGCGGTCTGATGCCAAACCCTAAGTCTGGAACTGTAACTCCCGAAGTAGGCAAAGCTGTGAAGGAAGTGAAAGCGGGGAAAATCGACTTCAAAGTTGACAAAACCGGTATTATTCACACCAGCATCGGAAAGGTATCTTTCGGAAAAGAACAGCTTGCGCAAAACGCAACGGAGGTTATCAATACCTTGGTCCGCCTGGAAGCCTTCATCGGCCAAAGGTACTTACGTAAAAAGCATTCACTTGTCAAGCACGATGAGCCCGGGTGTTATTATTGACAAAAACACGATTCCAGGATTGTAATATGACACGGGAAGAAAAAGCAGTAATTATTGACGAGTTAAGTCAGAAATTCTCCAACACCCCATACTTCTACATTACGAGCGCGGCAGGAATGTCTGTGAGCGAGGTCGACTCTCTGAGAAGACTTTGCTTCGAGCGTGGCGTGGAGTATCGTGTTGTGAAGAATACATTGATTAAAAAAGCGCTCGAAACACTTGATACGGATTATTCTTCTTTCGACGAAGTGTTGAAAGGATTTTCCGGAGTAATGTTTCACCCGGAGTCAGGTAAAGTACCTGCACAACTGATCAAAGAATTCAAAAAGAAATCAGGTAGCGACAAGCTTAAATTCAAAGGAGCCTCTGTTGATTCATCTGTTTTCGTTGGAGAGAACCAGCTTGACGTTCTGATTTCATTGAAATCGAAACAAGAACTGATCGGCGAAGTGATCGGATTGCTGCAATCGCCTGCCAAAAATGTTATCGGCGCTCTTACAAGCGGCGGACAGAACCTGGCTGGTATTCTGAAAACTTTATCTGAAAAAGAAGACTAACTAAATAGCCAGGCTTAGCTCTCCGGGTTGATAATTAAAGGAGCCTTTTTAAATCATCTTATTGTATAATCAAAAAAATCAAAATAAAAATGGCAGATTTGAAAGCTTTCGCAGAACAGCTTGTTAACCTTACGGTTAAAGAAGTGAACGAATTGGCTGCAATTCTTAAAGACGAGTACGGTATCGAACCAGCAGCTGCTGGTGCAGTAATGGTAGCAGGCCCTGCTGCTGGTGGTGGCGCTGATGCTCCTGCTGTTGAAGAAAAAACATCTTTCGATGTAATCCTGAAATCAGCTGGTGCAGGTAAACTTGCTGTTGTGAAGCTGGTTAAAGACCTTACCGGTCTTGGCCTGAAAGAAGCGAAAGAACTCGTTGACGGTGCTCCAAAACCAGTTAAAGAAGGAGTTGCTAAAGACGAAGCTGATGCTCTGAAAAAGCAACTAGAAGAAGCTGGTGCAGAAGTTGAAGTGAAGTAATTTGCTCCACAGCATTAGAAGATAATTCTTAGGGAATAGGCCTGACGACCGTCAGGTCTTTTCCTGTTTTCTATACCAACCAAACGAAAAATGCTTTTTTATCGTTCTGGTTAGAGGTGGTAACCGGTTTACCGCCAAAATCTCCTTCCGGCTAACTTTGTCCGAAACACTTCCTTACTCGTAGAATGGAAGAACAGGGACGGTTAACCTTTTTCTACGAGGCAATAGATTAGGTTAAAACTAATTAGTTTTTCTGCTAACCCAAATCACACATAGCCTTGGCTACAATCAATTCAAAAACACCAAGAAAGAACTTCTCGAGGATTAATCAGATTATCGATTATCCGGATCTATTGGGAATCCAGGTGCAGTCGTTCCGCGATTTCTTTAGTCTGGATACATCGGTAGAAGACCGTTCCGGAGAAGGACTTTACAAAGTTTTCGCTGAAAACTTCCCCATCGCCGACTCTCGTGAGAACTTCGTTCTCGAGTTCATCGATTACCTGCTTGAGCCTCCGAAGTATTCTGTCGACGAATCCATCGATCGCGGTCTGACTTACGCAGTGCCTCTGAAGGCGAAGCTGCGTCTGATCTGTAACGACGCCGATCATGAAGAATTTGAAACCATTGAGCAGGAAGTATTCCTCGGAAACATTCCTTACATGACCGAACGCGGTTCGTTCGTGATCAATGGTGCTGAGCGCGTAATCGTTTCTCAGCTTCACCGTTCACCGGGCGTGTTCTTCTCCATGAGCAAGCACACCAACGGTTCCAAGTTATATTCCGCGCGGATTATTCCATTCAAGGGATCATGGATCGAATTCTCTACGGACGTGAACAACGTGATGTACGCGTACATCGACCGTAAGAAGAAGTTCCCGGTAACCACCCTTTTGAGAGCGATCGGTTTCGGATCTGATAAGGATATCCTCGACCTGTTCGGCCTTTCGGAGGAAATCAGCGCAACACCTGCTAACCTGAAAAAGGCAGTAGGGCGCCGGTTGGCGGCGAGGGTTCTCCGTACATGGACCGAGGACTTCGTGGATGAGGATACCGGCGAGGTAGTTTCTATCCAGCGTAACGAAGTGTTGCTGGAACGGGATTCTACCATTTCCGCGGATGATATCGATGTGATCCTGGAATCAGGCCAGAAGTCGATCATCCTGCACAAAGAGGACATGAACGTAGCGGATTATAACATCATTTATAACACGCTTCAAAAAGATAGCTCAAACTCCGACAAAGAGGCCGTAGAGCAAATTTACCGCCAGTTGCGTAACGCGGAAGCACCGGACGAGCAAACTGCACGCGACGTGATCCAGAGCTTGTTCTTCTCGGATAAGCGCTACGATCTGGGTGACGTAGGCCGTTACCGTATCAACAAGAAACTGGGATCAGATACCAGCCTCGACGTTCGTGTTCTGACCACCGGGGATATTGTTTCGATTGTGAAATACCTGATCGGCCTGATCAATGCGAAAGCGGTAGTCGATGATATCGACCACTTGTCGAACCGTCGTGTACGTACCGTGGGCGAGCAGCTTTACGCACAGTTCGGCGTGGGGCTCGCACGTATGGCACGTACCATCAAGGAGCGTATGAACGTACGCGACAACGAAGATTTCAAACCGGTTGACCTGATCAATGCCCGTACATTGTCATCTGTGATCAACTCGTTCTTCGGTACCAACCAGCTGTCTCAGTTTATGGACCAAAC
The DNA here is from genome assembly GCF_040448675.1 of Dyadobacter sp. 676. NCBI lineage: Bacteria > Pseudomonadati > Bacteroidota > Cytophagia > Cytophagales > Spirosomataceae > Dyadobacter > Dyadobacter sp. 676. Next base: position 3,503,728 of record NZ_CP159289.1, read on the forward strand.
CAACCCGCTGGCCGAGATTACCCACAAACGCCGTATGTCGGCGCTTGGGCCGGGTGGTCTTTCCCGCGAGCGCGCAGGTTTCGAGGTCCGTGACGTTCACTACACCCACTATGGACGTCTTTGTACCATTGAAACTCCGGAAGGTCCGAACATCGGTTTGATCTCGTCACTTTGCGTATTCGCGAAAGTGAATGGCATGGGCTTCATCGAAACGCCTTACCGGGTGATCGACAGCTCCGGTAAGCTGACCGACGAGCTGATTTACATGACAGCGGAAGAAGAAGATTCCAAATACATCGCGCAGGCGAACGCCTCCGTAGATGCGGAAGGAAACTTTACTGTTGATAAAATCAAAACACGTTTCGAAGGTGACTTCCCGATGGTGGATCCTTCGCAAGCGTCATACATGGACGTTGCTGCCAACCAGATCGTATCCGTTGCGGCTTCGCTGATTCCGTTCCTTGAACACGATGATGCGAACCGTGCCTTGATGGGATCTAACATGCAGCGCCAGGGGGTACCGTTGTTGCGCCCGCAGGCGCCTATCGTGGGAACTGGTCTGGAACGTCGCGTGGCAATGGACTCGCGGGCGTTGGTCGTAGCGGAAGGCGATGGAGAAATCGAATTTGTTGATTCGAAGAAAATCGTTGTGAAGTACGACAGAACCGATGAGGAACGTCTCGTAAGCTTTATCGACGACAGCGTAACCTACAATCTGGTGAAATTCCGTCGTACCAACCAGGATACCTGCCTGAACCTCCAGCCAATGGTGTTGAAAGGTCAGAAAGTGAAAAAAGGCGAGCCGCTTTGCCAGGGTTATGGCACAGAAGGTGGTGAACTGGCATTGGGCCGTAACCTTTTGGTTGCGTTCATGCCTTGGCAGGGATACAACTTCGAGGATGCGATCGTAATCTCCGAGAAAGTAGTACGCGACGATATCTTTACTTCGATTCACATCGAAGAATTCGAACTCGAAGTGCGTGATACCAAACGCGGAGAAGAAGAATTGACGGCTGAAATTCCGAACGTGAGCGAGGAAACCGTTAAGAACCTCGACGAAAATGGTATCGTACAAGTAGGTACCGAAGTAAAAGAAGGCGATATTCTGATCGGTAAGATCACTCCAAAAGGAGAATCTGATCCTACTCCAGAGGAAAAACTCCTTCGCGCGATCTTCGGCGACAAGGCTGGCGATGTGAAGGATGCTTCCAAAAAAGCGCCACCATCGATGAAAGGTGTGGTAATCGATACCAAACTTTTTTCCCGCCCAACCAAAGAAGAACGTGCAAAACATAAAGACGAGCTGCGTCTGTTGATGAAAAAATACAGCCGTGACCTGACTGCATTGCGCGGACGCGTGATCGACAAACTGGTGACGCTCACAGACGGCAAAACCAGCTCAGGTGTGAAGCACAAATTCGGTGACGAGCTGATCAGCAAAGGAATGAAGTTCAACGTGAGAAATATCTCCGAGAACCTCTTCCCTGCCAACAACCCGTATCGCGACGAAAGCCAGTACGCGGTGCCTGAAGAGGTGAACCTCATCGGGGATGTGCTGACCGACTCCTGGACCGACGATCCGGACACGAACCGTCAGATTTCGCTTGTATTGAAAAACTACCTGAATGCCCGCAGTGAAGTAATGGGCCGCTTCAAACGCGATCGTTTCGCATTGGAAGTAGGTGACGAATTGCCGGCAGGTATCGTGAAACTGGCCAAAGTTTACATCGCTAAGAAGCGCAAGCTGAAAGTAGGTGATAAGATGGCGGGTCGCCACGGTAACAAAGGGGTAGTTGCCCGTATCGTACGTGACGAAGACATGCCATTCCTGGAAGATGGAACGCCGGTGGATATCGTATTGAACCCGCTGGGTGTACCTTCCCGTATGAACATCGGTCAGATTTACGAAACAATCCTGGCGTGGGCTGGTCTGAAACTCGGCCGTCGTTATGCGACACCGATCTTCGACGGTGCGACAGAAGCGGAAGTTGCTGCCGAACTGGAAGAGGCGGGTCTGCCGGCGTGGGGACGTACTTACCTGTACAATGGTTTGACTGGTGAGCAGTTCGACCAGCCGGTAACAGTCGGACTGATGTACATGATGAAATTGGGCCACTTGGTTGACGATAAAATGCACGCGCGTTCTATCGGGCCATACTCGCTCATTACCCAGCAACCATTGGGTGGTAAGGCGCAGTTTGGTGGACAGCGTTTCGGTGAGATGGAAGTGTGGGCGCTTGAAGCGTTCGGTGCATCGCACATTCTTCAGGAGATCCTTACCGTGAAATCCGATGATGTGGTGGGCCGTGCGAAAGCGTATGAAGCGATCGTGAAAGGTGAAAACCTTCCGAAACCAAATATCCCAGAGTCATTCAACGTACTCGTTCACGAGCTTCGTGGACTAGCATTGGAGATTACACTGGACTAATTTCTAGTCGTGGCGCCGAAAGGCGCCAGAAATGCAATTGAATTAGTTTCGACTAACAGACAAACGACTCTTTATTATGTCTTTCAAAAAGAATAAAAAATTAAACAGCGACTTTTCCAGAATGACGATCAGTCTGGCGTCACCGGAGTCTATCCTAGAAAGCTCCTTCGGTGAAGTAACCCAGCCTGAGACCATCAACTACCGGACCTACAAGCCGGAGATGGGCGGTCTGTTCTGCGAGCGTATTTTTGGTCCTGTCAAAGACTGGGAATGTCACTGCGGGAAATACAAGCGCATTCGCTATAAAGGAATCATCTGCGACCGTTGCGGTGTGGAGGTAACCGAGAAGAAGGTTCGCCGCGAGCGCATGGGTCATATTGAACTCGTGGTTCCTGTTGCACATATCTGGTACTTCCGCAGTTTGCCGAACAAAATCGGTTACCTGCTGGGTCTTTCTACCAAGAAACTCGACCAGATCATTTATTACGAGCGGTACGCGGTAGTTCAGCCAGGTATCAAAGAAGAGGACGGCGTTAGCTACCTCGACTTCCTGACCGAAGATGAATACCTCGATATCATCGACAAACTCCCACGCGAGAACCAGTTGCTTCCGGATACGGACCCCAACAAATTCATCGCGAAGATGGGTGCCGATGCGTTGGAAATGCTGTTGAGCCGCATTAAGCTCGACGAACTTTCTTACGAGCTCCGTCACCAGGCTGCTACCGACACTTCCCAGCAACGTAAAGCGGAAGCCTTGAAACGTCTGAAAGTGGTAGAAGCATTCCGTGATGCGAATACCCGTATCGAAAACCGCCCTGAATGGATGGTGATCAAAATGGTACCGGTTATTCCACCAGAATTGCGCCCATTGGTACCTCTGGATGGTGGCCGTTTCGCGACTTCGGATTTGAATGACCTTTACCGTCGTGTAATTATCCGTAACAACCGTCTGAAACGCCTCATCGAGATCAAAGCACCCGAGGTGATCTTGCGTAACGAAAAACGGATGTTGCAGGAAGCGGTTGACTCCCTTTTCGACAACAGCCGTAAAGTGAATGCGGTACGTTCGGAAGGTAACCGTGCTTTGAAATCACTTTCAGACATGCTGAAAGGTAAACAAGGCCGTTTCCGTCAGAACTTGCTTGGTAAGCGTGTCGACTATTCCGGTCGTTCGGTTATCGTGGTTGGTCCTGAATTGAAATTGCACGAATGCGGTCTTCCTAAGGATATGGCCGCCGAGCTTTTCAAGCCGTTCATTATCCGTAAGCTTATCGAGCGGGGTATTGTTAAGACGGTGAAATCAGCGAAGAAGATCGTAGACCGCAAGGACCCTGTGATCTGGGATATTCTCGAAAACGTACTGAAAGGTCACCCGGTATTGCTTAACCGTGCTCCGACACTTCACCGTTTGGGTATCCAGGCATTCCAGCCTAAACTGATCGAAGGTAAGGCGATCCAGCTTCACCCGTTGGTGTGTACGGCATTCAACGCCGACTTTGACGGTGACCAGATGGCGGTACACGTACCACTGGGCCAGGAAGCTGTATTGGAGGCGTCGATGCTGATGCTTTCTTCGCATAACATTCTCAACCCTGCCAATGGTGCGCCGATCACGGTACCATCTCAGGACATGGTTTTGGGTCTGTATTATGTGACCAAAGGCCGCGTAAGTACGCCTGAATATCCGATCCAGGGCGAAGGCAAGATCTTCTACGGTCCGGATGAAGTAATCATCGCGATTAACGAAGGCAAGCTTTCGAAACATGCCAATATCAAATGCCGTCTGCGCGTGCGCAACGACGACGGTACATTCGAAACCAAGCTGGTTGATACCGTAGCAGGACGTATCCTGTTCAACCAGGCCGTTCCTGAGGAAGTAGGTTATATCAATGAATTGTTGACTAAAAAGAAACTTCAGCAGATCATCGGTTTGGTATTCAAACAGGCTGGTGTGGCCCGTACCGCTCAATTCCTCGACGAAATCAAAGAACTTGGTTTCCAAATGGCCTTCAAAGGCGGTTTGTCGATGGGATTGGACGATGTAATGGTTCCAAGTGAAAAAGAAAAACTCATCGAGCAGGCGAAAGGCGATGTTGAAAACGTCTGGAACAACTACCTGATGGGTCTGATCACCGAAAACGAACGTTACAACCAGGTGATCGATATCTGGACGCGCGTTAACTCACGCATTACAGAAACGTTGATGAAGCAGCTGGAAACAGATAAAGGCGGATTCAACTCAATCTATATGATGATGCACTCCGGAGCCCGCGGTTCACGCGAGCAAATCCGTCAGTTGGGTGGTATGAGGGGGGCTTATGGCCAAGCCTCAGAAAAACATCGCTGGTGGTGCGGGTGAAATCATCGAGAACCCGATCCTTTCCAACTTTAAGGAAGGTCTCGACGTTCTGGAATACTTTATCTCTACCCACGGTGCACGTAAAGGTCTCGCCGATACAGCGTTGAAAACTGCGGATGCGGGTTACCTGACCCGTCGTTTGCACGACGTTGCACAAGATGTGGTGGTAGTAGAAGAAGACTGCGGCTCGCTACGTGGTATTGCGATCTCGGCGTTGAAAGACAATGAGGATATCGTTGAACCATTGTCGGAGCGTATTCTCGGACGTGTAAGCGTTCACGATGTGTTCGATCCATTGACCAATGAGTTGATCCTCTCGGCCGGTGAAGAAATCACCGAGGAAATCGCAGGTAAAATCGATGAAACAAGTATCGAAACAGTTGAAATCCGTTCGGTGCTGACTTGCGAAACCCGTGACGGTGTTTGTGCGAAGTGCTACGGACGCAGCCTGGCGTCTGCCCAGATGGTGAATATCGGTGAGGCGGTAGGTGTAATCGCTTCCCAGTCGATCGGTGAGCCGGGTACACAGCTGACACTCCGTACATTCCACGTGGGTGGTACGGCTTCCAACATCTCCGTTGAGGCCAATATCAAAGCGAAATTCGACGGTTTGATCCAGTTCGAAGATCTTCGTCTCGTACAATCCGTGAACTCGGAAGGCGACGAAGTAACCGTAGTAATGGGTCGTTCGGGTGAGGTGAAAATCGTTCACCCTGAAACAAAACAACTGCTGATCTCGAACAACGTACCTTACGGTGCGCATTTGCAAGTGAAAGAAGGCGATACTGTATTCAAAGGACAGGAACTTTGTACCTGGGACCCTTACCACGCGGTAATCCTTTCAGAATTTACAGGAACTGTTTCCTTCGACGCGATCGAAGAAGGCATCACATTCCGTGAAGAATTTGACGAACAAACAGGCTTCCAGGAGTCGGTGATCATCGAAACACGCGACAAAACCAAAAACCCGGCGATCGTGGTGAAAGGGAAGTCTACCTTGTTGAAAGATCAGACTGAAAAAGGCTATAACCTTCCTGTTGGAGCGCGCCTGGTTGTGAAAGCCGGTGCGAGCATCAAGGCTGGTCAGCCGCTGGCGAAAATCCCGCGCGTTGTTGGTAAAACACGCGATATCACGGGAGGTCTGCCACGTGTGACCGAATTGTTCGAAGCACGTAACCCGTCCAACCCTGCAACGGTTTCCGAGATCGACGGTGTGGTATCTTACGGCGGCGTAAAACGCGGTAACCGTGAAATCCATATCGAATCGAAAGACGGAACACAACGCCGTTACATGGTACCTCTTTCGAAACACATCCTCGTTCAGGATGGTGACTTCGTAAGAGCCGGTGACCCGCTTTCCGACGGTGCGATCACGCCTGCTGACATCCTTTCTATCAAAGGGCCAACCGCGGTTCAGGAGTACCTGGTGAACGAGATTCAGGAAGTATACCGCCTGCAAGGTGTGAAGATCAACGATAAGCATATCGAATGTATCGTGCGCCAGATGATGCAGAAAGTAGAGATCCTCGATGCCGGTGACACCAACTTCCTGGAAATGCAGGCAGTCGACCGCGTGGTATTCCGCGAGGAAAACGACAAAATCCTGGATATGAAAGTAGTTGAGGATGCTGGTAGCTCCGAAACATTGAAGCCGGGGATGATCATTTCGGTACGCCGCCTGCGCGATGAGAATTCGAGCCTGAAACGTCGTGACCTGAAACTGGTTACCGCCCGTGATGCACAGCCCGCGGTGGCAAGACCAACCCTGATGGGTATCACACAGGCTTCTTTGGGTACCGAGAGCTTCGTTTCCGCAGCATCGTTCCAGGAAACTACCAAAGTGTTGAGCGAAGCGGCTGTTCGTGGAAAACGCGACGAGCTGAAAGGCTTGAAGGAGAACGTGATCGTAGGTCACCTGATCCCGGCCGGTACGGGTATGCGCCAGTACGAAAACCTGATCGTCGGATCGAAAGAAGAATTCGATGCGCTGTCAGATTCCCGCGAGAGACAATCACGCAAGAAAAAAGAGTTGGCGTAACCCGACTGACTATAAGTAATCAGGAAGCCGGCCTGCACATGCAGGACCGGCTTCTTGCTTTTCCAAGCGGGGTATTTTTAGTAATTTTCCCATTAAAAGTAAATTCCGGATCAATAGCGCCGCTACTCAAAAACCAGCAATGAAAGAAAACAAGGAAAACGAACAACAGATCAATGTGGAACTGTCGGAGGAAATGGCAGAGGGGGTTTATTCCAATCTGGCCATGATCGCACATTCCAACAGCGAATTCATTCTCGACTTTATCCGCCTTATGCCCGGCGTCCCACGTGCGAAAGTGAAGGCGCGCATCATCGTCACGCCCGAGCATGCGAAGCGCCTGGTGGCCGCGTTGCGTGATAACATCCAGAAATATGAGGACCAATACGGAACTATCCAGAGTTCACAGGACAACGAGCCTACATTCAATTTTCCAATCAGCTTCGGCGGGCCCGGAGGAGAGGCCTGATTATGTCAATCTGACAAATGGCTGCCGGACAGGCGGGTTCTGAGGGCATCGCAGTGAAAAAACGAGTTGAGGGCAGCGAATGCGGTGTAGAAAAACAGCGTAGAGGTAACTAATATTTTTCTAAGTAACCCAAGTTGCATTATAATACCGGGATTTCAGGTTTTTTGCAGGTATACCCGCATTAAATGCAGCGGGCGACGGCTCGTCAACTATAAGTAAACTTTTGAAATCCAGAACTTCTGGGAGGATAATCAGGTGAAAACAAGCAAGTTTACCACAATTTGACTAACTTCGGTATCAGCCGCCCTCACAGGATTATTTCTAAACTCAATTTTCTCACCATGGCATTGTTCAAACTTTCAATCAACAACCGTGCGTACAGCGCCGATGTCGATAGTGATACCCCGCTTCTGTGGGTGTTACGCGACAATCTCGGCCTCGTAGGTACCAAGTATGGATGCGGTATCGCGCAATGCGGCGCCTGCACCGTTCATCTGGATGGCAAGGCCGTCCGCTCGTGTGTGCTGCCGGTTTCAGCAGTGGGTAAAGCGAAAGTCACTACTATTGAAGGATTGTCCGAAAAAGGCGATCATCCGGTCCAGAAAGCCTGGGACGAAGTAGACGTGGCGCAATGCGGCTACTGCCAGGCAGGTCAGATCATGACTGCCGCGGCGTTCCTTAAAGAGAAGCCCAAGCCGACAGACGAGGAGATAGTAGCAGCGATGAGCGGCAACCTGTGCCGTTGTGGAACGTACCACCGCATCCGTGAAGCCGTAAAAGTTGCAGCCACCAAAACGAACTGACCATGAGTACATTTAATCAGACATCGCGTCGAGACTTCATGAAGATCGCGGCTGCGGCCGGTGGCGGTTTGTTCCTGGGATTCAACTGGTCGGATTCGACGGCAGCACCGGCGGTAGTAGATGCCAGGCAAATTGCAGCCGGATCGGTAAAATTCAACAGTTATTTGTCGATAGGCACTGATAACAGCATTACAATCGTTTCCCCTAACCCGGAAATAGGGCAGGGTATCAAAACGGCATTCCCGATGGTAGTAGCCGAAGAACTCGATGCCGACTGGAAACTGGTAAAAACGGTGCAGGGCAATTTGGATAATACGCAGTTCGAGCGGCAGGTGACGGGTGGAAGCGGCGCTGTGCCGCATTCCTGGGAACGCCTTCGTAAGGCCGGCGCTACCGCACGCTATTTACTCATTAATGCCGCAGCAGCCAAATGGGGCGTACCTGCTTCGGAAATCACAACAGCCGACAGCAAGCTATTTCATAAAGCTTCCGGAAAATCGGCCAGTTATGGAGAGTTTGCAGAGGCGGCAGGCAAGCTTACCGCGCCGACGGACATTAAATTGAAGGATGAAAAGTCCTTCAAACTGATCGGGCAGTCGGTCAGAAATGTCGATAATAAGAATATAGCCACAGGTAAGCCGTTGTTTGGTCTCGACTTCTATCGAGAGGGGATGCTTTACGCCATTATTCAGCGGCCCAAGGCATTCGGATATAAATTGAAATCGGTTGATTCCGCCGCGGCCAAGGCAATGCCGGGCATTGTGGACGTCGTTACTTTCGAAAACAGTGTAGCGGTGGTCGGCAAGTCTACCTGGCAATGCAAAAAGGCACGCGAAGCGCTGAAAATCGAATATGAGAAAGCGGCCGATCTGGAAAGCTCGGAAGACCATAACCGCATTTTCTCCAATCTGATGGATAACGGAGAAGCTACCGTGCGTCGTAAAAATGGCGATGTGGAGGCCGCATTCAAAAACGCGGCGAAGATCGTTAAGGCCGAATATCAATGTCCTTTCCTGCCCCATAGCCCATTGGAGCCAATGAACTTCTTCGCGCACGTTCGGGAGGACGGTGTGGAGCTCGTAGGCCCGACGCAAACACCCGACCGCGCGCGGGGCGAAGCCGCCAAAATAACCGGCTTTCCGCCGGAGAAGATCACGGTCGAAATTACGCGGCAGGGAGGCGGCTTCGGGCGCAGGCTTTCGGCTGATTTTGCGATCGAGGCAGTGCATGTGTCGAAGCTTGTGAAAGCACCCGTTAAAGTGATCTGGACACGTGAGGACGACATGACGGGTGGTACTTACCGTCCGGCAGTGCGCTACCGGTTCGAGGCCGCATTGGACAAAAACGGAGAAATGATCGGTTACAAGCTCCGTGGTGTGGGGATTAATTCTGGAAACCCTACCCGGGAGGACAACTTTCCGTCAGGCTCTGTGGATAATCTTTTGATTGATTCGGTGGAGCATAAATCGGCCATCACGACCGGTCCGTGGCGCGCGCCGATCACCAACTTCCTTGCCTATGCCGAGCAGTCGTTTATCGACGAGGTGGCGGAAGCGGCGGGAAAAGATCCCGTTGAATTCAGGCTTGCATTGCTGGAAAAAGCCAAGAAATCGCCGGCAGGCGAAGTTAAGTACGATGTCGACCGGATGATTGCGGTGATCAAGCTCGCTGCTGAAAAAAGCAACTGGGGCAAGAAAAAAGGCGTTTATCAGGGTTTCTCGGTCTATTTCTCACACCGGTCCTACGTGGCGCAGGTGGGAGAAGTGGTGGTCGAGAAAGGAAAACCGGCGTTGAAAAATATTATTGCTGCGGTCGACTGCGGTATCGTGATCAACAAAAGCGGCTCCCTGCAACAGGTACGTGGCGGTATTGTAGACGGTATCGGGCATGCGATGTTCGGTAACATGACCTTCAAGGCGGGCGTGCCCGATCAAAGTAATTTCAACGGCTTCCGCCTGATCCGCATGAACGAGATTCCCGAGGTCGAGGTGCATTTTGTGGACAATGGCATCTCGCCGACAGGTCTGGGAGAACCGGCATTGCCGCCGGCCGGAGGCGCAGTGGCTAATGCGTTTTATAAAGCCACCAAGCAGCGCCTTAGAAACCAGCCTTTTATTAATGAACAGGCATTCAAAGGTATTTCGTAAGTATTAAATCATGCCGGATTACGGAACAGTAAGATAAAAATGTGCTACCACATTTTTATCTTACTGTTTTTTATTTAGAACAAAACAGGGCTGTAATGCCCTTGACCCGTTTTTATTCCTGAACCATTGAAATACATATGAAAAAAACTTTCGCTTTCCTGTCTGCATTGCTTTGCCTGGGCATAGCCGCATTTACAATCGCCGATTTTCCTGAAACCGGTATTTCCAATGGCATAATCGAGGCGAAGCTATACCTGCCGGACGCAAATGCAGGGTATTACAGAGGTGTCCGGTTCGATTGGGCTGGTGTGATGCCCAGCCTGGAATACAAAGGGCACACCTATTTCGGCGCATGGAACCCGGCACCTTACGACCCGAAACTGCACGACGCGATCATGGGGCCGGTGGAAGAGTTCACACCGTTGAATTTTGATGAGGCAAAGCCCGGGGAACAGTTCGTGAAAATCGGTGTCGGGGTTTTGACGAAACCGGATGATAAAAAGTATTCATTTGCGACCAATTACGAGATCAGTAACCCGGGTAAATGGTCGGTAACCAAGGGTAAGAACCAGGTGGCGTTTACCCATGAGCTGAAAGACGAAACGGGTTATGGTTACAATTATCAGAAAACCTTGAAACTGGTAAAAGGAAAACCACAGCTTGTTTTGGAGCATGTGTTGAAGAATACCGGTTCAAAACCGATTTCGGCCAGCACCTACAATCACAATTTCTTCATGATAGACAATGAGCCATCCAACGAGAATATCCGCATTGTATTCCCATTTGACGTGAAAGGAGAAGGGAAAGGCTTTGGCACCATTATTAATGCAAAGGGCAAAATGCTGACCTACTCGCGTGAAGTGGCCAAGGGCGACCAGGTTTTCAGCGCCGGTTTGCTGGGGTTCGGGCCTACTCCGAAGGACTACGATATCCGGATCGAGAATACAAGGACGAAGGCAGGTGTACGGATTACCTGCGACCAGCCATTGGAAAAGCTCGTGTACTGGGCCTGCCCCACTACCTCCTGCCCCGAACCTTATATTAAAATCGCTGCCCAACCCGGTGAGGAGATCAGGTGGAAAGTCAGTTACGAGTTTTATACCTTTTAATATAAGCAAGCAGAATTTTCTAAATTCGCACCGCATTCAACAACTAACCAATGGGTTCGCACAAACACCTCGATAAAGCATCGGCCGCAGGATTACTGGTAGCATTGGGGATTATTTATGGGGATATCGGGACATCCCCGCTTTACGTAATGCAGGCCGTTATCGGTACCAACCAAATCACGGACGATGTTGTTTACGGCGCGGTTTCGTGTATTTTCTGGACCCTTACTTTGCAAACGACGGTCAAATATGTGGTTTTGATCCTCCGGGCCGATAACAAAGGGGAAGGTGGTATTCTGGCATTGTATGCGCTCGTCCGCCGCCGCGCTGCCTGGCTCACGGTCCCGGCGATCATCGGGGCCAGCACCTTGCTGGCCGACGGCATCATAACCCCGCCGATTTCCGTTTCCTCGGCTGTTGAAGGTTTGCGCATTCTTTATCCCGAAATCCAGACCATTCCCATTGTTATAGGCATTCTCACGCTGCTGTTCATTATTCAGGTGTTCGGAACGACCATTGTAGGGCGGGCTTTTGGTCCGGTGATGATGATCTGGTTCCTGATGCTGGCTGTGCTCGGCGTTTCGCAGGTGGTCGATCACCCGGAAATTATGAAGTCGCTAAGTCCGTTTTACGCATACCAGCTTCTGGCCAACCATCCAGGAGGCTTCTGGATGCTGGGAGCGGTATTCCTTTGTACTACCGGTGCCGAGGCCCTGTACAGTGATCTGGGGCATTGTGGTCGCGGCAATATCCGGATCAGCTGGGTTTTTGTGAAAACCTGTTTGATACTCAACTATTTTGGGCAAGGTGCCTGGCTGATCGTACATTCTGGCGACCTGTTGAACGGACGGAAGCCGTTTTACGAAATCATGCCCGACTGGTGGCTTTTACCGGGCATTGGTATCGCCACTACCGCCGCCATTATCGCCAGTCAGGCCTTGATCAGCGGCTCGTTTACACTTATTTCGGAAGCGATACGGCTGAATTTCTGGCCGAAAGTGCGGTTGATTTATCCAAGCGACCAGAAAGGGCAGCTTTATGTGCCGAGCGTGAACTGGTTGCTCTGGGCGGGTTGTGTCGGCATTGTGCTGTATTTCAAAGAATCCTCGCACATGGAGGCCGCCTACGGGCTCGCGATCACGCTGACGATGATCATGACGACGATCCTGATGTCGGTTTATCTATACGTCAAAAGGGTCGCGAAATGGATCGTAGCGGTTTTTCTGATCGTGTACCTGGCTATCGAAGGATCGTTTCTGGCCGCTAACCTTTTGAAATTTACACACGGAGGCTGGGTTTCGCTGGTACTTGCCACGGTTATCGGCCTGGTAATCACCGTTTGGCTTAAAGCGTATTATATCAAACTGCGTCTGACGGAATTTGAAAACCTCGAAAAATACATCGGGCCGTTGAAGGAGCTGAGTAACGACATTAGTATTCCCAAATATTCGACGCACCTGATATTCATGTCGAACGCTTCGCGGGAGAATGAGATCGAGAGCAAGATCATCTACTCGATTTTCTACAAGCGCCCGAAACGTGCGGATATTTACTGGTTCGTGCATGTGGAAACTACCGATGAGCCCTACACAATGGACTATCACGTAAATATCCTGGCGGAGGACGATGTGATCAAGGTCACGTTCCGGCTTGGTTTCCGGATCGAGCAGCGCATCAACCTGTTTTTCCGAAAGGTTGTAGAGGATATGGTGCTTAATAAGGAAGTAGACATTACCAGCCGCTACGAGTCGCTGAACCGCCAGAACATTACCGGTGATTTCCGCTTCGTTGTCCTCGAACGCTATCTGTCGCTCGAAAACAACCTGCCGTTCATGGAAGAACTGGTCATGAAAATCTATTTTGCAATTAAGAGCATTACAACTTCGGAGGATAAATGGTTTGGTCTCGACAGTAGCTCCGTGAAGATCGAAAAAGTACCTCTTGTATTAACACCGAGCGAAAAAATCCGGATGAGGAGGGTGTACAGTTGATACATCATTTGCGAAGTATTTCGTACAAAAAATATATTTCAGAACTTGCACCTACCCAGCGGCTTATCGTCATTTTGGGTATATCGCTACGCATTTTGTGGATAGCTATTTCCGGTAGTCTTTCGATGTACTTGTCGATCCTCGTATTTCGTTAAGTGGGGCGTTGTCGCCATTATATGGTTATGTAAAAAATTATGTCCGGCGGTGGCGATGGATTGGAACGCTTTTAGTGAAACAAGTGCCATTTTATTGGTAAACTTTTATTCACTAAACAGAATGGACCATGAAATACCTCGCATGCATATTCACAATGCTTCTGGGGATTGCAGGGGCATTTGCACAGAACCCGGTGACGCCGGAACCATCTGTACCACAGCCAGTACCGCAAACGAGCCCCGTGCCTGCAACAGGGCCCGAAACGAAGCCTGAATTTAATTCACCGCAATCGCCTGCCCGGCCGGCGCAGATCCCGTCAGAAGATACATTAATCAAAGGTCAGAGAAGCTCGGGTGCCGTGATACACGACACGCTCATGCCGGCTACCGATCGTAAACGCGAGGAACGTACGGAGCGCCGTAAAAGCCGCAAAGGGACGTCAGAAACCGATGATACTACGTCGGCCAAGCCACAGTCCGACCCGGCGGTAAAGCCTTGAAGTGGAAATATTGTGTTAAAATAGCAAAGCCCGGAAACATTCCGGGCTTTGGTTTAGTGTCCTTAGAGGGTTAAGGATCAATGCGCGTGGTTAAAGGAAGGATGGGAAACCATATTTCCCTGCTGGTAAACGGCCGGTTCCAGGTCATCTTCCCAAAATGGTTGCGTGATCACCGCCTTGTTTTCATTGACCCAGGTACACCAGACCTTGCCACTGAATACCCGCTTTGTGACCGGAAGCGAGGTCGATCCGCTAGCATTCACTACGGCCTCGACGATCTGGTATTCGTCAACCCGCATCAGCTGGTTGCCGCTTTTTTCTTTCACCCAATCGTCTTTCATAAACTTAAAAGTATTCATCGGTCATGAGTTGATTTATTCAGGAGCGGAAAAATCAAATCATGTGCCAGAAATTACACATTTTCAAGAGCAGCATAGGGTGTAGTACCTCTGTTGGTGTATGAGTAGAAATATTTCAACAGGATAACGGCAGCGATGCGTCGACAGCGAAATCCAGTGGCTAACCCATATATCACGCTCGCTGGAAGGATTCGGATGAAATCGTCAAGCAGTGTTTTATTGAGGATTCATCAGACATTCTCGAAAATATGTGGTATTTCACAAAGCAGCCGCTGTTGATGGTGGCTTTGCTGATTGGTTATCAACTACAAGCCCAGTGGGCTCCACCTTATGCCAACAGCTGGATCGACTACAATAGACCTTACGTAAAGATCGGAATACTGAAAAAGGGCTTGCACAGCGTTGCATTCTCCTCCTTGCCAAAGGGTTTTCCAGTTGGCTCCCCGGAAAAATTGCAGCTTTGGCATCGGGGTAAAGAGGTATCCATCATCAGTACAGCGAATCAGGAAATCATCTTTTATGCTGTTCCCAACGATGGGGCAAGCGATTCGCTGCTGTACCGGCCCATGAGCTCGCGCGTGAACCCGTATTTCAGTATGTATGGGGATGAAGGGGCGTATTTTCTGACGGTAGGTGATAAGCCGGGCAAGAGGGCTCCGAGAGTTCATCAGCCAGTCGATCAGAAGCTGCCGCGATTACCATCACACGTCGAAAAGACCGCGATCCTGTTGAAAGATGAATATTCGCTGACTACTTTGGTGTTCAACCGGCCCAAATTCTTTAATAGCTATTTTGAGTGGGGAGCGAGCCGCACAGGCAAAGTCGTTTACCCGGATTCGTTATACACCCGGAATTTCAGCCTGAAATACAGAGCGAAAGAAGCAGGCAAGGCTTATTTACACTTGCTATTACATGGAAGGAGCGGTACTGATCGTAAGGTCGGAATTTATATCGGCAAAACGACGCAAAGCTTGCGGTTGGCGGCAACGCTCGACATCGTTGGTTTTAATTTCGCGAAATGTACCGTGGAAATTCAACCCGGGGACCTGGATAGCAATCAGAACGGTGTTTTGAGGTTGAAATCGACGAGCACCGACAGTTATAGTGGATTTTCACTCACTTATTATACCCTGGAATATGCGCAGGAGTTTCGTATGGATGGGCAGTCGGGCAAGGAGTTCAGGCTGGAACCGGTAAACGAAGCTTGGAGCAGAATCGCGGTTACAGGCGCGCCTCCGAAGGCGATGTTCCTTGATATTTCAGATGAAAACAGTTCGGTTGTCATCGAATCGGAACCGGACAATCTAATGGTGCCACGGCACGCAGGCAAACGTCAGGTTTTGCTTGCCACCAACGAAATTGTGAAAGTAAATGCTTCGAAGATACAGGAAATTAGGTTTAGGAAATATCCGGCCAAGGAGCCCAATTACATCGTGGTTACGACAGAGCGATTATGGAACGCGGCTACGCATTTGGCAGAATACCGTGCCTCGGAACCGGGCGGAAATTATAAACCTCTAGTGGTCGACGTAAGGGATTTGTATAATCAATTCAACTACGGAGAACCTGGTCCGGTTGCTATCAAGAAGTTTATGGCCTATATGCTTACTGAGGGAGGGAGCGATAAAATGCTTTTTCTCATTGGACATTCCATTAGTCAAAACGAGAAAATGAAGCGCGAGTTACCCGATGAGGTCCCGACGATCGGCTATCCTGCATCGGATCTGCTGCTGGTTGAGGGTCTCGCAGGAGCAGAAAGAGATGTGCCCGCCATACCAGTGGGGCGGCTCTCCGCTTTTACGGAACAGCAAGTACTCGATTACGTTCAGAAAATAAAGGATTACGAACACAACAGCGCGGGCGACTACCGCTGGCGAAAAAACGTGCTGCATGTGAGTGGAGGAGGAGATATCGCAGAAATAACGCAATTCAGAGACATGTTGAAGACATTGGAGCCGTTGGTCCGGAATGGGATCGTCGGCGGAAGTGCGACGCAATATGTAAAGCAGCAAGCGATGAAGGAGGTAGAACCGGTGAACATTACTACGGATATAAATGCCGGGTGCGGACTAATCACATTTTTCGGGCACGGCTCCCCCCTCGAATCCGACCCGGACATAGGGTATGCGACGGATGTTGCCAGAGGATATAATAACGTCAATCGTTACCCGATGATGTATTTCAATGGTTGCGGAGTCGGGAACATTTTTAGCGGCCGTTCTAATCCGGCTCCAAAAACTCCCCGGGCCAGTGACCGGCTCCCGTTATCGCTGGATTGGTTGCTGGCTGCCAGGCGTGGTGCAATTGCGATTGTCGCGAATTCGTTCGAGAGCTTCGTAAACCCTGCATCGGCCTATCTTGCCAAACTGTATCAATATATGTTTTCTAATCCTGCTACGGCCGATCTGCCGATCGGAAAGATCCAGTGGGCTGTTGCGAGGGATATTATTCTGAAAAAAGATACTTACAGCATCGCCAATGCGCATCAGTCGATCCTTCAAGGCGATCCGGCATTGAAGGTTATCACCATCGACAAGCCTGATTATGCCCTTGATCCTGACAACAGTATAGCGTTGTTATCTCAGTCGCCAGACCAATCCATGGAGAGTTCTGATTCGCTACGCGTGCGGATAGTTATGGGGAATTACGGGAGGTTCAGGATTGGCGAGGAAATTTCTGTCAAAATAACCTGGAATGGAAAGCAAGGAGTGACCACCAGACAGGAACTTGTAAAGCCATTCCCATATGAAGATACACTCACAGTTCCGTTCCGTAATTCGAAAGACATTCAGAACATCCGTGTCGAAGTGGATCCGGGGCGAGTTATAACTGAGCTCGATGAAAAGAACAATATCGCTGAGTTGGATGTGGACTGGGAACTGGTGAAGCACGAAACTTCATTCTCTGGTCAACACGTCAGCGACATTGTGCCGCCGCTGATTAGTGTGAAATTGAATAGCAGAATCCTGAAAAAGGACGAAATTGTGAATCCTGAGCCTGTTCTGGCGATCTTGGTATCGGACGATAAACCACTGAATCCCGATGCTGCCCTGGTTGATGTGTTCCTCAAACGTTGCCCTGATGAACAATGCAATTTCGAAAAGTTGATTTATCTGCAAGACAAACTCTCTTTGGAGCCGGATGGCCCGAAATCTTTTCGCTTGCGTTACGACACAGATTGGGCCGCCGGATCATATGAGATATTGATCAGTGCGAGAGACGGCTCGGGCAATTCGTCCGCAACTTCTTATAGGATGCCTTTCAAAATTATCGATCAAAGAACTGGGTCTTCTGAATTGATTGTGAGTCCGAATCCGGCTAATTCCTATCTACGATTCGAGTTGAAATCGCCCAAAGATGCGGGTATTTCATCGGTTCGCTATCAAATCTATAGTCAGCGGGGGACGCTGGTGGAAGATAAAACCCTTGCAACAGACTCTTTATCGTCTATTACCGAATGGTATTGGCAACCTGCTGATGGGTTACATGATCAGTATATGTACAAAGTAATGTTGCTCGATGATGGTGAGAAGGTGGTACAAACTTTTAATGGGAGGGTAATTTTGATGAAGTGAGTGCCCGATTGTTTTTGTTTGTAAGGTCCCTCCAGTTCATTTGTTGCTTAAATACTTCCTCGCCGGAATGTCATAAACCACCACTACCCAATAGGCTGCGCCTGTCGGAAAGAGTACTCCGACCAGGATAATGAGGGTCTATTGCATACCATCCGGCTTATGACTGGCATTGTACCGGTTGCGTAAGATGCTTTAACTATTTGAAATACAGAGAAAATCCAAGTAGAAAGCGATTGCCTCTAATCATATCGTTTATTTTCGAGTCGACGATGATGGGCAAGTTATATTGCGTCTGTAACCCCACGTACTTCCCGACTCGCAGGCTTAAACCAAGCGCTCCGAACATGACGTAATTATTGGTGTTGACGGAAACTTTGCTGCCGAAAAAATCATCGTTGGCTCTAAATTTACCAAAATTGTAACCTGATGATAATTGTACAAATGGAGTCAACCGAAACGGAAGTACATAATAACGGGCGTATACCTCTGGGGTGAAAGCATATTCCCTCACTCCCCCACGTTTCAGACTCATCCAGCCACTTTCTTCCTTAGAAAACCGATTAGCCACAGACAATTGGAGCCCAACCGCCAGACGATCAGCGACCAAATAGCCAGCTTGTGGCGTCAGAGACCAGCCCGCTTTTTGATCACTATTATTTGCGGAACCATTCAATGAAAAGGTAAAAGCTCCCTTTTCTAAATTCTTATAAACCGGAATTTTTATTGAGTCCTCAGTTTGACCAGAATTATTGTTTTGCTGTGCAATCAGGTTGTTCGAAAGTATCAGAGAGCAAGCACAAAGGAGTATTTTTTTCATGGTTAATGTTGGTGATGATATGCTAAAATCTAAGTGTATAGCCAACATATGGCAATATTGGGAAAAATGAAATTTGTTTTAATGTAATACCGGTTGGTACGAAATCCTGATTCCGATCAGTCTTCATATCCAGATATAGAGGATTATTCCTGTTATAAGCGTTGTATAAGCCTAGTCGCAATTCTGCATTGCGTTTATGAGGAGTTGTTAGCGATTTGCTTGCGCCAATATCCAGCCGGTGAAACGCAGGCATGCGACCGTTGTTTCTCTTGTCATAAATAAATCTGGGACCATTACTGTTGTCGGTAATAAAGGCAGCTTCCGGTAAAGTAACGGCATGTCCGGTCTGGTAAATAAAACTGGCACTCAACGTCCATTTTTTGCCAATATCGTAGTTCACAGTTATCGCTAAATGATGTCGCCTGTCATACTTCATAGGATACCACGCAGCATTATTGATTTCCGAAAATTTTCTTTCCGATTTTGACAAGGTATAGGAAATCCATCCATTGAAGTGGCCCGCTTTTTTATTCAACATCAACTCAATTCCTTTCACACGGCCCATACCTTTTTTAATAACAATATCATCCCATGAGCCAGCAAGCAAGCCTGTAAAATTGGTGCCGTCAGGGTAATCTATCAGGTTTTTCATTTTTTTGGTATAGCCTTCAATTGACAGATCCAATCCTAGTTGAGGAAAAGTCTTGGATAGTCCGACGGATAATTGCGAGCTGCGTGAAGGTCTTACTTTTTCTGTTGAAGGGACCCAGGCGTCATAGCCAAACCCGAAACCATTGTTGGTGAGCAGGTGAACATATTGATTCATAAGCGTGTATCCACTTTTAATAGTCCAGTTCGCTGGAAGTGACCAGTTCAACCCCAGGCGTGGTTCCGGATTGGAAAATGTGCGGTTTTCAACGTGATATAAACTATATCTGAGACCAGGGTTAAAACGTAACGCCGGCACTATGGCGATAGAGCCATCGACATAGAAGTCCACCTGCGTTGCTG
The DNA here is from genome assembly GCF_040448675.1 of Dyadobacter sp. 676. Classification (NCBI taxonomy): domain Bacteria; kingdom Pseudomonadati; phylum Bacteroidota; class Cytophagia; order Cytophagales; family Spirosomataceae; genus Dyadobacter; species Dyadobacter sp. 676. The sequence continues at coordinate 3,523,489 of NZ_CP159289.1, forward strand.
GAAGCCTTTCCTTCTTTGCATCGTCGGGAGAGTTATTATAATTGCTTTTGGTAACAAACGGACTAAATAAATGCCTGGTTAAATCGATACCAAACTTCAAATTTATACGATTGTTCAGGAAATAGTCGAACTGGACTTTACCACCCAAATCCGTTACGCCTGCATTGGTGTTTCGATAAAGTCTTACGGGTTCGATATTTTCATTAGTATCATCAAAATTATTGGCCAGCTCACTGGTGTATTTGGAATAGAGCATAGCGAACCTGGCAAAAAGCTTTTGAGAAAAGACCTTGCTGTACCTGAGGGTAGCGGTGGTATTTCCCCAATTATTACTGACAGCGGTTTCTGTTTCTCTCCCGTCATTTGCGGTCCATTCACCGTACGTAAAGCGGTCAAAGCCATTATAAACACTGAGGAAAATTTGATCCGTTTTATTAATCTGGTAGTTGAACTTTGCATTAAGATCGTGAAAACGGTACTTCCGGGTTTCTCCATATCCGCTGGATTTCTTTGGTTGCAATAAGAATGAAAGCCCCAGCGTAGAAACTCTTCCCGAGACAATAAATGAAGCCTTGTTTTTAATGATGGGTCCTTCCAACGTCAAATTTTGGTTCAAAATGCCGATACCCACTTCGCCACCAAACTTTTGGTTGTTTCCGTCTTTCATGGTAAGATCGATCACCGAAGCAAGCCTGCCGCCATACCGGGCGGGGTACGCTCCCTTGTATAAATCAACCGATTTCAAGGAACTTGGATTGAAGACTGAAAGAAACCCACCCAGATGCGTCACATTGTAAACGGGGGCCTCATCTAGTAAAATCAAATTTTGATCGGGTGTTCCACCCCTGATGTACAACCCTGCACTACCCTCGACGCCTGTCGAAACACCCGGTGTAAAGCTTAGTGCCTTCAGTACATCGACCTCACCCAGTAAGGCGGGCATTGACTTCAATTTGTTCATCGGGATAGATAAACTTCCGATAAGCACATCCGTATTTTTTATTTCTTTGATCGTTACTTCTTTAAGAAGATTGGCCTGTACTAGTTTGATTTGCAGGGGGGATTTGTGTTTAGCAACGCCGTTTATGTACAAAGACTCATAGCCCACAAAACTAATTTTGAGCGGATGATCTCCAGCGGGAATTTCCAAACTGAAAAATCCATAGGCATTCGTTGGTACGCCCGTTTGAGAAAGACTGTCTTGTACGATAGCACCTGCCAAGAGTTCTCCGTTCGTTGCGTCGCGGACGATTCCGCTGATGGTCATCCTTTGAGAAAAGGTAGCATGCGTAATTACGACGAAAATGACCATTAATAGGTATTTTGTCATGGTATTTCTATCGTCTTTTCGTTGGAAGCAAAAATTAGCCCATAGCCGTTTTTAATGTTGGTCAAAGCTCTTTGTGGAGGAAGCATGAGATGATCGACACCCTCAGGTTGGTCGTGTTCTATTTTGGCATAGTCAAATGCTTCTCTTGTAACGACTTCAACTCTCATGGTAACCTTGGATGCGGGTTGCGGATTATTGAAGGTTCCTTTGTTGGTTTCAATATAGAATTTGATTGGTGTTTTAGGATCCGGTAGACATAGACTTTTCACTAAAAAGATAGATGCGAAGCGATCGAATGTAATTCCGGCGACTTCATTGTAATAGGTTGATATCTTTTCATTGGCCCAGGTATGGCAATCTTTTTCCTTAGCAGGGATATTGTTCAAGGCGCCGTATGGATTAGCCGATACAGTATCCTTTTCGTAGTAGGATAAGAATGTAAGTGCGAAATATTTTTCTACCTGGCTTTGGTTCCTTGTAAAATATAGGCTTATTAAGTCCTGGGGCGTCTGATGGTTGATTTCTCCTGGAACATTGCGCGTTCTTATTACGCTGACATCCGGTAAATCCAAAGGAACGAATATAAGTTCTGATTCGGCTGGAGGCAATGTCGGTGCCGAGACTTTTACTATATAAGAGGCGCCCGCCTGGACTACGTGATTGGATACATAAATACCTCTTTCACCTGATTGAGATAATTGAATGTATTCTTTACCATTCATTAATAAATGCACAGTAGCATCTGCAATGTTAACATCCATTGGAATAACTCCGACGGGATTAAAGATTTGGTTACTTGGATTCTTACAGGGAACCCTGCTCTGAGTTTTCCCCACAAAACGAGCTTATCGCCTGAGTAAGGGATATTGATATTAAGATCGGTCTCTTTGCAGCCAGTTAAAAATAGTAACAGTAGAAAGTATATGAACTTCATGTGTTGAATTAAAATTGCTCGTTGATCAACGAGAGATAAACATACAAATTAAGAAATGCAAATTCTTTCAAGAACGTGAGGGGCCAAAATTACACAATCAAGGGATTGTCTAATCTTATTAACTTTTTTTAAGAGTTTTAGTAAGATCACGAGCTTAATAAAGTGGGAAATTAATTGTTTCCGCGGGAAGGGGAAAATTAGAAAAAGCCGAGCCTGCAAATCTTTAATTGGTTGTCCAGAAACGAATTCCACTTGCCTCGTTCTCTTTTTATCTTCATGTGCTGGCACTCGTTTGTCAGGCGAATTGATCTCTTGAAATATAGATTGTTATACTTAGTGTCGGAGCAGTACATAAAAACGACCGCATAATGGGACACTAGGTTAATAGAATCCATTTGATTGATAGCTTGATTTTGAAGCCTTTTGCGGAAGCAGAAGTTTGAAGTCTTTCATGGAATGGAGTCTGAAACAAGGCTCGACGGATGCCTGCCTACTCGGAAAGTCTCACTCATTCTGGTTAGAAAGTTCGACATAACGAAAAAGCCACCTACAACATAAAGCTGTAAGTGGCTTATTTTCAATGTCGGGATGACAAGATTCGAACTTGCGACCCCTAGCACCCCATTGGATATTTATTGTATTATTCCAAGAAGTTTTATTGAGCATGATTATCATAAAATGCTCTGAATGAGCATTTTGATTATTTTTAGTAACTTTGGTTAACTTACGTTAGACACGAAATGTTCGACCTATGTTCGACCTAAAGATGTAGTGCTATGGCTATTTCGACCAAGTTTGTATTACGGAAGAAACGTGATTCGGAGGAAACTCAGTTCCCGATAATGCTGCAAATCATTATCGACAGAAAGAACCTTCTGGTGAGTACGAGGAAGATATGTTCGGAAGTTCAATGGCAGCCGAAGTTTCAATCCGTTGCAAAAACACATTTGAAGCACAAGGAAATTAACCTTCTGCTTCGCACCATTGAGTCGGAGGTAGACTTCATGATCATCTCTTACGGGAAGCAAAATAAGCGCCCCTCGTTTGACGAGATCAAGGCGCTGGTCAAAAAACTGACTGCGGGCATACGGAACCTGAAAAGAAAAAGCTGTTTGTACTTTTTGAAGAACACATCGCTAAGCTAAAAAGCCAAAACCGGCTGGGCAGCGCTGAATCACATAACTCGACCCTAAAAAGCCTTAAACACTTTATGAATCAGAAGGATCAGGATATCCTCTCGATCGGTTTGCCATTCATCAACCGTTATGAGCAATGGCTGATCGAAAAAGGCTGCACGATCGTCACGAGAAGTTTTTATCTGAGAACCTTCCGTACACTGTGGAAAGTCGGGATCAAGGAAAACTATTATCCGGAAACGCACTATCCCTTCAAAGACTTCTCGTTCTCTAAATACAATAACCCTCGCACAAAGAAGCGGGCGATCACGAAGGAACAGATCGAGTTGATTGCCGGAGCTGAAATCGATCCGGAAAATGATTCACTGATCAACTCGCGTAACTACTTCCTGTTTAGCTTCTATTGCCGAGGCCTGAACTTTACAGATTTGGCCGAATTGAAATGGACGAACATTGTGGATGGTGAGCTCCATTATGTGAGATCAAAAACAAAGGAAGAGTTCCGGTTTCGTTTGCACCCCTGGGCAGCTCAAATACTGGATTACTACAAAGATCTGAAAGGTAACAGCGATGCTGGCTTTGTGTTCCCAATCCTGTACAAGCGTCACGCAACGATTCAATCGGTTCGGGATCGGAAGAAGAAGATTTTGACCAGGGTTAACAAGCAAATTAAAGAGTTGGGCATATCCCTCGGTATTTTGAAGCCTTTAACGACCTATGTGGCCAGGCACTCGTATGCGACAACCCTTCGCCGAAATGGAATATCCAAGGAGAATATCGGGAGAACATTGGGTCACGATAGCTTGAAGACCACTGATATTTATCTGGAAGACATTGGAGACCCTGTCCTGGATGATCTGATTAACTCAACGCTTTGAACGGATGTACTTTTTCAATTTGCCAGGCTTCGATCCTGATCTTGGTATAAACCTGGACGATCAGGGGCGGTTTCCGTATTTGAGATTCGTGGATCACGTTTTTCGCAGAAGAGAAGCTGACTACTTATCACAGAACTTCCACTTTGAGAACATTGCTGACAAGACAATGCCGCCGGTCTTCCTCAGTGAACCGAATCTCAAAGCCATTTTCGACTACAAAGACCGGAAGAATGTCATCGTAGATCATCATAGCCCAATCTCGGAGTCTTATGCCAACGAACTGAGAGCGCAATTTGACAGAGGTTACTTCGACGCGATGAAGGAATATCCACAACAAATAGTCTCCATTCTTTGTAATCCTGATAGTGAAAGTAAAATCACTCATTTGGAGCAATTCATTGAATTTTGCTCCTATCATTTATACTTCGAGGGATTTGCTGTTCCATCCTGTATATACACGCTCGGATTCATTCAGGCTTACCTTGTGCGAGCGTGTGGCGATAGAGTAAATGCGCTTCGCCTGGTTAAGTACCAACATCAGGTTGTTTCAAAGAAGCAAGAATTGCCAGTGGCCGAAGCGCAATCGAACGGGCCGGAGCGGATTCCACTGGACTATGCCATTGACGAAATCATATCCATGTGGTTGATTTTAGTTGATGCGTGGAAATGCAAGGCAGTGGGCTCGATTCAGGTTTTTACCGGAGAAGAGGAAGTGTTGCAGCTGTTAGGGATGATGTTCGAAGAAAAAGGAGGCCGACTGCCCAGACCTGAACACAAGTATTTTGAAATGCCTCCGGGAAACTACGAGCGGGTTTTAAACCTGCTTATGCATGCCACCTACAAGCTGAATACACATAGGAACAATATTGGGCTTGACAGATACTGTCAATTGCTGCTCGATACTTTTTCCTGCTACTCGAAAACGAAGCTGGAAAGCCTTCGCAGTAACATCAATAAAGCACGTGGCAACATCGTGCAGAGCATTGGTAATTTGACTGACAGCCCGCATTCTAAAAATGTTTTGAAAACATTAAGGAAAATAAACGAGTACGGCGTCGATGACCTGACTTAGTCAACTTCATATTGTTTTTCCCCGATTTTCTGGCCTTGCTTTGCCCATCACCAAAACGCAAAAGGGATGAGCACAACAGTTCTAGTTTCAATGAACGATCAGCAGTTATCAGAGTTGATCGAGTCTTCACTGCGCCGGGTTTTAGAGTCAAAACCGGAGGCTGCCGCCGATACCAGTGACACTTTGCTGGACACCAAGGAGGCCGCGCGCCTTACCAAATACAAGGAGACTTCCATTTATGGGCTGGTGAAAAGAAAAAAGATCCCGTTCTGTAAAATGGAAGGCAAGCTACTCTTTTCACGCAAGGAGCTTCTGGAATGGATAGCCAATGGTCAGCAGAAAATCGGAGGTAGCCATGAAAGATAATCCGGTTTACCTGCGCATTGGTACCAGTTACTTTAAGAAAGTCAACCGGCCATTATCCTCCGGCGACACAATTTCCTCTTTGATCCCCTGGTCGGCTGAATGCATTCGGCTGGATCACAGCCGTGACTACTTGAAGGACCGGGTAGATTGTTACGACGGCTTTTGTTTTGTTCCGAGCCATCTGGACTACCAACAGAAGGTCGGCGGGTTCTACAACCGCTACCAGCCATTCCAACATGAGTCGCGGCAGGGCGATGCCTCTGTGATCTTTCAGTTCCTGAGTCACATTTTCGGTGAGCAGATCGAGATGGGTTATGACTACTTTAAAATCCTGCTCGAACGTCCGACCCAAATCCTTCCAATTTTGTGCCTGGTGAGCGAGGAGCGCGGAACCGGAAAGACTACATTCCTGCATTTTGTCAAATCCATCTTCGGCGAAAACATGACGATCAACAGCAATGAGGATTTCCGCTCCAATTTCAACATCGAATGGGCACAGAAACTGGTCATCGGCGTTGACGAAACATTCCTGGATAGAAAGGAGGATTCAGAGCGGATCAAGAATCTGAGCACGGCTAGATTTTACAAAGTAGAGGCCAAAGGCCATGACCGGCAGGAAGTGGAGTTTTTCGGAAAATTCATTTTGTGCAGTAACAACGAAGATCACTTTATCATCGCAGAGCCAGGGGAAATCCGATACTGGGTGAGAAAGGTGCCACCACTAAAATCAGAGAATCACCACTTGCTTGCCCAGCTTCGGGCGCAGATCCCGTACTTTCTGCATTTTTTGGTGAGCCGTGACTTCGTCCATCCCAGTAAAACAAGAATGTGGTTTACTGCGGATCAAATTGCGACACCTGCATTGAAAAAGCTGCTGAACCAAAATCGGAATAAGCTGGAAGTGGAGATCGCCCATATCCTGCTGACGATCGCAGATGAAAAGGAGCTGGATGAAATCCGGTTTTGCACCGGGGATGTCCAGGACTGGCTCAATAAAAAACACATTCGTTTCAAAGACCTCTCACAGATCAAGCGGATCCTGCAAAATGCCTGGAAGTTGAGCCCGGCGAGTAATTCACTGACTTACCCGCAATACAAATTTTTAACCAACGGTTCAATCTTCGAGCAGACCGGCAAGGGCAGATTCTATACCCTATCCCGAGGGCGCATAAATGAGCTCAACGAATTGCCCTAATTTTTTGATGCTTTGATGCGCATCATATTTAATTGCCTGATTAGTAAATAATTACAGCGCATCAAAATCTGCATCAACGCGCATCAATCCCCAAACGGCAATGCGGCCCATGATGCATTTTGATGCTTTTCTGATGCGGTCTTAAATGTTTAGAAACCAATCAGTTGCAAGCTCTCCGCATCAATTCATCAATTTTTTCACCTTCAAGACCCTGTAATTATGACTTGCGAGCAAGCCAAACAGATATCTATGGTAGACCTGCTGGAACAATGCCATATCCGCCCCCAATATGTCCGGGGACAAGACCATTGGTACCTCTCTCCATTCAGGAATGAGAAAACGCCTTCTTTTAAGGTCAATGCGCGGTTGAATCTCTATTATGACCATGGAAGCGGTCAGGGAGGAGATATCATTGATTTAGGGCGCGCCCTGTTTCGTTGCGATACAAAAGCGTTGTTGGAGAAATTGGATTCCGGTCTTTTTCTATTTCAACCGCAAGACCCAAAATCGGCTGGCTTGCATATAGACAGTGCCGTTACACCAGCCAGAGCAATCGATCAGCCTGCCATCCAAATTACTGCTTTGAAAGAGTTAGGGACTAACCCTGCAGTTACCCAGTACCTGGAATCGCGCGGTATCGATCTGGCCGTTGCTAAATCATATTGTCAGGAGGTATACTACCGGGTCGGCGACAAGAATTATTTCGCTGCTGGCTTCGAAAACCGGTCGGGCGGCTATGAGCTGAGAAGTGCCTACTTCAAGGGCTCGACATCTCCGAAAGACATATCCCATATCGAGAATGGTCATAGCTCGGTCTGCGTGTTGGAAGGCTTTATGGATTTTTTGTCGCTTCTCTCGCTTCGAAAACAGGAGCAGGTCCAGACCGACTTTGTGGTGCTCAATTCGGTAAGTCTGGCAGAGCGAAGTGTGGACATTGTCAAAGGTTACAGCACCGCTTTTCTATATCCGGATCATGATGCAGCTGGGAAAAAGTTGCTCGAAAGATTCGAGAGCGCAGGGATTAATGGTGTTGATACGTCGGGGATTTATCAGGATTACAAAGATCTGAACCAGATGCTGGTTGCAAGCAAACATCAGGAAAAACAGCCACAACATCGGTACCGTCACAGGAAGTCCCGAGGTCTGGGCCTCTAAGTTTCTTTAAGGGAGCAAGTTTGTGTTTTCGCTTCGCAAAAACTCGTTCCGGCCGCGCCGGAACTTAAACTTGCTTTTACTCCCGATGGTCGCAAAAGGTAATCAACAGATTTTGTCAATGAATGAAAGAGGTAGAAAGCATGGAGCAAAAATCACACAAATCCAGAGGCGGAAGACCGCCCAAGAAGGTTAAACGAAATGCGCAACTGATGGTCCGACTTTCAGAGACCGAGCGGTTTTTGATCGAGTCCAAAGCCCGGGAAGCAGGCCTGCGTCCAAGCACCTGGTTGAGACAAGCTGCCAGGAAAGCCAGGGTTGTTGCGCGGCTTTCAGCGGAGGAAGCGGGTTTTGTAAGAATGCTGGCTGGTCTGGCCAACAACTTAAACCAGCTGCTTAGGTTTACGAATATGCAGGGTCTGCTTTACGAGACCAGAAAAGCCGCGCAGCTTCTATCAGACATTGATCATTTACTCAAAAGGCTCACTAACGATGATCGGTAAGATAATGATAGGATCAAGTTTCGGAGGGGCAGTCAGATATGTCATGCAGAAGGAGCAGGCTATCGTGCTTCATGGCGAAGGGGTCAGGACCCAGGATGTAAAGTCAGCAATCCATGACTTCAATGCTCAGCGCCAGATGAATCCCGAGCTGGGCAAGGCTGTCGGCCACCTGGTGCTGAGTTGGAGTGCGTTCGATAAGGATAAGCTCTCACAAAAGATTATGGTCGAAAGGGCTGCCGAATATATGGCCAAAATGAAAATCCAGAACACCCAATATCTCATCGTTGAACATCGCGATACCAACCAGCCGCATATTCATATTCTCTACAACCGGGTTGATAACGCTGGCAAATCCATTTCGGACCGCTTTCAGAAGCGAATCAATCAGAAGGTTTGCAAAGAGATGACCCTGAAACACGGCTACTACATAGGCAAAGGAAAAACGCTGGTTAACAGGGGCATGCTTAAAGGGGTTGATAAAACGCGTTATGAGCTGGCAGATCAGATCAAGATGGCCAGCAGATCGGCAGTGAATTGGAAGCAATTGGAGGACGCGCTTTCATCGAGGGGGATTGGCATCATTTACAAGTATAAGTCTGGGACTAATCAAATGCAGGGTATCAGCTTTGAAAAAGACGGAACGGTGTTGAAGGGTTCGAAAGTGGACCGAAGCATGAGTTTTCTGGCACTTGATAGAAAGCTGCGGGAAAATTTTCAGCACCAGCTGGCGGTGAGGCGTCGGATGTTGGATCAGGGGATACTACCACCCGCGCAAAACAAAATGATTACTCACCGATATGGGTTGCCGCACTTCAGGGAAGAAAACGTGCTGAAAGACTTGATGGATCCGGTACATCAACACGAGACGATTAATCCAGAGCTTAAAAGAAAACACAAACGAAAAAAATCAAGAGGACTACATTTATGAAAGATATTGAAGATAAACTTGATGGCTTCGAGCAGGTACTGGCCATCCTGGTAAAAAAGATCTCAGTGATGGAAAGCCTATTAACTGATCCCAAAGTTCCGGTTGATGATTTAGCACGCCATATGCTGGCTGATATTCAAGCCAGCATGGCAAAAATGCCGTCAGGAAACATTATGCTTTCTGAGCTTGCTGGTATTCGAAAGCGTCTTGACACATTATCATCTGCTCTGGATATAATACTCCCAGAAATCTGGACAGCTGCTTAAATTTCTAACTTAGTAGCTGACTATGAAAAAGGAACGTAGAAAATTCAGTGCGAGCTTCAAAGCCAAAGTGGCTATTGAAGCGATTAAAGAGGTTCAGACCGTGCAGGAATTGGCCTCCAAGTACGAGATTCATCCAACACAGATAGCTGCCTGGAAGCGAGAGTTTCTGGAAAAGGCTGAATTAGTTTTCAGTAAAGAGGCACCCACCACTGGTAATGAATCCGAAAACACAAAAGAGAAGGAATTGTATTCTAAAATCGGTGAACTTCAAGTCCAAGTCGATTTTTTAAAAAAGGTCTTGGGGAAATGAGTGTTATGGAGAAACGCGGACTTGTTTCCCCTGAGTACCCTGAGCTAAGCGTCTCGGCACAGTGCAAATTGATTGGTTTACAGCGTAGTAGCTATTACTTTAGGCCGAGAGGTCAGTCTCTGTTAAACCAGCGATTGATGAAGGCCATTGATCGCCAGTTTCTAGAGTGCCCGTTTTATGGCGTAGAACGCATGCGTGATTACCTGATCGGACTGGGATATCCTGTTGGTGTGAAGCGGGTGAGAAGACTTTATAGACTTATGAATTTGCGCACAATTTATCCCAAGCGCAATCTAAGCAAATCCAAACCAACAGATTACAAATATCCATATTTGCTGAAGGGGTTGAAGATTGAGCGCCCCAATCAGGTCTGGCAAGCCGATATATCTTATATTCCAATGTTCAGAGGATTTATGTACATGTTCGCCATTATTGACGTTTACAGCCGTCGAATTGTGGGATGGAGTATCTCCAATACAATGAGTATGGAATGGTGCCGGGAAACGCTTTTGGATACGATCCGTACACAGGGAAAGCCCGAAATATTCAATACCGACCAGGGTAGCCAATTCACAAGTCAGGGTTTTATTAAGCCGCTCTTAGAGAAAGGGATACAAATTTCTATGGACGGAAAAGGACGGGCCCTAGACAATGTTTTCATCGAAAGATTTTGGAGGTCGCTCAAACAAGAGTACATATACTTAAATCCTCCAAATGGCGGGATGGATTTGTATCGGGGAGTAAAAGCATATGTGGAATTTTACAACCGTCGACGCAAACACACAGGAACCGGGTACATTCCCGATGAATTGTTTTTCCAGATCAATGCAAAAGCATCCTAATTAAACTTAATTTCATCCGTCGGCTGTCCAGCAAACCGGGAGTATTTCAGGAAAATCCTAAGCCAGTCACGTTCGACTTCAAGGCTAAAAGCTATTTCGTTTCATTAGCGGTACTGCTTTGTACTACCGCTGCTTCCCTTGCGACAGTTAGATGTTCGAATGAGAAAATTGAACAGGCGAGCCGAACTGCCGCGAGGTATGAAGTGGCTCAGCAATTATCTCCTCGTCTAACCAGCATGATTGATAAAGCCTTCGACCAAGCAGCTGAACCCTCGGTAGATTCACTTCGGCGTGCGTGGGAGTTGCTGGATGCGAATTCACGCAAGCCTGAAAGTGGCAAGCGGAAACGACGATGAACGAAGTACGGTTTAACGTCGGTAACTGCAATACACTGTAATTAGATTTCATGTACCACTAAACTGTACCGTTTAAGGCCGGTTTTCGCGAAAAACTACCCGAATGCAATTCATGCCGCGGAGTACAGAAAAACGACCGAATATTTAGTCGCAATCTTTTGATAGATATTTTCTATACCTAACAAGCAGGTTGTATGCAAATACCCGTCTTGTTTCAATCTTTCATAATGTTTCGCTATTTTCTTGAAATCAGACTTTAAGGTTGAACATAGTATAAATGCTAACGTCCATTATAAGATGGCGTCACTTGCTTATTTGTCTTAAGCGATTGCTTACGACTGCCAGCCAATAGCAAGTCTTATGTTGAACTTGGTGCCTTCGCCCGGCTTACTTTCAATTTGCAGATTCGCACGCAAAAGCTCACATAACCCTTTAACAATGGATAAGCCAATGCCTTCACCCTTCTGGGTGAAAACGGTCTCCATTACTTGAACCTGATCCAGCGGATGAGATTGCATGGAAGTTGGAAGGCCAGGGCCCGTATCCTGGATGCTGACCATCCAATGATGGTTGTCTAGTTTTTCCCAGCACACTGCGACCCAACCGGACGTGGTGTGTTTAAGTGCATTGAGTACCAAGTTTTGTATGATGCGTTGAAGCTGTACGGGATCACATTCAACTGGCAAGCTTGCGGGGCCTTCGCCTTTTAGTAAAATTCCGCGCTCATTGGCCAGGGGCTGATAGGCCATCACCAGTCCGGTAAGCAGCTGGCCAACGTCTACCGCCTGAATATCCACTACGTCTTGGCCGGCCTCTAGTCTTGCCAGATCCATCAATTGAGTAATCAATGAACGGCAATTGGAAAGATTACTGTGCAAGATTTTTACTGCCATTTTGCGGTCACTTTCGGGAACATCTGTTAATTCCAAAAGCGAGGCCGCTCCCAGAAGTGCCCCGAAGCTACCGCGAAGGTCGTGGGAAGAATGGCGGAGTAAATTACTGCGCTGCTTAGCCATTTCGTTAATTTCATCCAGGGCTTTTTGCAAGGCGTCCACCCGCCTGAATGCCGCTTGCTTTTGCAAATCGGCATACTGGGCAATGCTGCCGGTGTTTACCTGATTTCCAAATTCGAATAATTGTTCATAGCTGTGCGACATTCCATCGCAATCGCTTGAAGGTTGCAATTGCCAGAACGAGCGAAATTGAGCTAACAGGAGCCGACAAAGATGCTGCATTTCAGCCACCAATTCGCTCAGAGAATAGCCTTTTTGCCAGCGGTGGAGTCCGTGGTTTGACGCTAAAACATTGAACTGTGCTCCGTCATCCCTGCTTTCAAGTCGCAGCCCGAGCATATCAAGCATAAGCGGGATTTGGTTCCGAAACTGTTTGCTGCTTAGGCTGGTGCCAGCATTGAGAGATAGATCGGCCTGGCAAGCATTGTGCCAATCATCAAGCAGCTGCGGCCGCCTGACGACAAGATAATGTGCGAGATTACTGACGGCAGTTCCGTCAGGGTTATGAGAAAATGTCATCACCTAACTTGTTTGGGAGTTGCCTGCATCCGGCAGGGCGGTTGTCCGGATGTTTGCTCCCTATTAGGCGTCCAGGCTACATTGTTTTAGAGAGTGGGGTTGTAACAAAGGTAACTAATTTATTTTCCAGATTGGACGCGAGCTCGTATGGTTATTTTCAATTTAACCGGGAATCAATGAAGCGCGCCATCTTAGATTAAGGATGGACCGGCATGGGATTTGTAAGCGGCGCAGCCCCATCAAATTATTCGCAATGGCAGCTAATAATATCGGATTTCCGGCACTTAAGATTTTGGTTGTGGATGACAATCAGGATGCAGCCTTTGTAAATGGAGCGCTTCTGCGTCACTCAGGCTTCCAAGTTCAAACTTGTAATAGCGTAAAGGGCGGTATTTTGATTGCCGAGCAAGCCAAACCAGACGTGATCCTGCTGGACATTGATATGCCGGAGATGGACGGTTTTCAAGTGTGCAGGCATATTCGAGACCAAGCATGGGGCAGAGATTTGGCCATTATTGCATTTACCGGTCGAGACTTGCTCTCTGAGGAAACTGAATTTAGGTTGGCGGGCTTCGACAAACATCTTTTTAAACCGGCCAATAAGGAAGAATTGTTTGATGCGGTAGTGTCTGTATTCAAAGACAAGCAATTCCGGAATAGTTCAGATCAGCCAACACGCTAGAATGAAAATCATACTCCTGATATAACACGTGCTTTTTCGACGAAGGGTGTCGCCTTGATCTTGTTTGTCCCGATACATACGACCGTTTGTATGTGGACAAAGAAGGCGAAGAAAGTACAGATTAAAGTGCAGTACAGCACTTATAATGAACCAAACATCCCTTGGAAGGATAGTATGATAGGTTTCGGCAGCACATGGAGATTTCACTTAAACGACCGAATAATTAGTCGCAATGCTACGATAGATATTTTCTATACCTAATACAAGCAGGTTGTATACTTTATATGACAACGTCCTTTATTAATCGTTTGATGACAATGGATTTATGAGTGAACTGATTTTAGAAGTAGCAACGCTACCCGTGTCGGCTTGGTGGCCAGCGCCGGCGACCGGGCACAGGTGCGCTTCCTGGAATTCTTTGCCGCCACGATCCGGATGGGTATTTCGGAGAAGTTGACCACCTGATTCCGTGGCAAATTGACCACCTAATTGTCTGGCGGCCGGTAGCAGAAAAAAGCTGCAGAAGCAGTTTCAAAATTAGTTAATTAAGGTCGTATTATTGGTAGCTGTTTTCGGGCTCTATTTTTTTCTTTCTTCTCATCGATTCCCCTCTCAGTTCTATGCGGTGCGCGTCGTGAACAATGCGGTCCAGGATAGCGTCGGCAATGGTTTTTTCTCCGATCACTTCATGCCATTTGCTGACGGGCAACTGCGAAGTAATAATCAACGATGCTTTTCCGTGCCGGTCTTCGATGATCTCCATCAGGGCGGCCCTGCTCTGTGCATCGAAGGGCTGGATACCGAAGTCATCGAGCACCAACAGGTGCTGCCGTTCGATCCTGGCGATTTCCTTGATATAAGAGCCGTCAGCCTTGGCCATTTTCAAGCGGGCGAACAGTTTTGGGGTACTCGCGTAAAGTACGCGGTACCCCTGGATGCAGGCTTGATGGCCGATGGCAGTTGCCACATAGCTTTTGCCGATCCCGGTGCTGCCGGTGATCAGCAGGTTCTCATTGCGGGTGATAAAAGAGCAATCAGCCAGGCGCATGACCTGGTTACGGTCCAGACTGCGATCGGCATGGTAATGGATATTTTCGACGACGGCCTTATAACGGAACCGGGCCTGGTAGATCTGCCGCTCTACGCGGCGGTTGTTGCGATCGTCCCACTCGGCGTCCACAAGGTACCCTAATAGCTCATCTGCCGTATAATCATTGGTTTTTCCGCTTTCCAGGCTGGTTTTGAAGGCATGGAACATGCCATAAAATTTAAGCTTGCGCAGCTTCTCCAAGGTGTCATTGTTCATTGTATAGATTGTTTAAAAGGTTACTGATAATATTCTTCACCCCTGATATTGTCGTGGTTAGGCATCGGCAGCTCGTCGGCGAACAGGCTGTCCTCGTACTGGTCCATCTTCTTTTCCAATATCATCTGGATGATTTTGTAGTTATAAATACCATAGCTCAACGCGCGCTGGCATGCGCTGATCAGCCGTTGTTCGCCGGCCTTTTTTGCGAAGGACAAGATGCCGATGCAAGAGCGGTAGGCCTGCTCGGGATGCTGCTTACGGTCCAGTATTTTAAGGATATAAAGCCTTACGTCATCGTGGATCGAAGAAGCCCATTCGACGAACTTATCCGGGGTCCATTCGGTCAAAAAGCGGTGCGTGCTGGCCAGGTGCTCTTTATCGGTCGAGTAATTGTAGGGGCTTTTGACACGCTGATGCAGGGCTATGCGCTCATAACGGTAGTAAATCTCGACCAACGTGCCCGAGAACAGCAATTTGACCTTCTTGCCGATGAACCGGTACGGGACGCTGTAATAGTGCTTGTCGATGCTCAGGTTCACGTGCCCGTTTTTCATCACGGTCGCATGTGACTGCTTTTTGAACTCGTAGCGGAGCAGCGGCAGCGGAGAGAGTGCGCCTCGCTCGATCTCTTCGAACTGAAGCCTGCGGCTGTAATTGCGACCGCGTAGGAGCTGATTATTATGGACTTCCAGGGCCGCCCATATGGCTGCGTTTAGCTCGGATAGTGAGTTAAAAACCTGCTTTCTTAAAGGCGCATAGATCCGGCTGTAAACGATTTTAACAGCCCCTTCGACCAACGCCTTATCGCGTGGCCGGTAAGCCCTGGTGGGTAATATGGTGGTCCCGTAATGGTTGGCAAAGTCCTCAAAAGTCTCGTTCAGGGTAGGTTCATACCGGTTGCTTTTGGTGACGGCCGCCTTGAGATTATCCGGGACTACGGCTGCCGGAACGCCACCGATGTAATGAAAAGCATTCTCACAAGCCAGGATCAGATCTTCTTTTTGCTGGCTCATGACCGCTTCCACATAGGTGAGCTGGCTGGCGCCCAGGATGGCAATAAAGACTTCAACCTCAATTACTTCGCCAGTCTCCCTGTTTACGAAGCTCAGCTTTACACCGGCAAAATCGATATAGAATTTATCGCCCGCTTTATGGTCCTGGTGCATAACAGGATTTACCCGGGCCTTCCACTGAGCCAGGTGGAAGCAGAACTGGGTATAGCCAAAACCGTCAGGGAATTCCTTTTTGTAGCTCTCCCAGAGCGAATAACGTGTCTCGCCGGTTTTTTTGAGCTCTTTATCTATCCGGGGAAAACAGCGCTGTAAGTTCAACAGCCTATCCTGCGGCGGCATCTGTCTAACTGCACCGAAAAACTCGTCCAGCTCTTTATCGTTCAGGCCGTTGATCTGCTCGAAAGTCAGACCGCTCGCTTCAAAAGTAGCCATGTACTTCTTGGCCGTATTGCGGGAAACGCCCGTTTGCTCAGCAATAAAAAGCTTGCTGCGCCCTTGACTGTACATCCTTAGGATCTGTCTTATCTTATTCATGCTGATAGTCGAATTAGCCATACTTTCCACGGTTGGTATCCGCCAAAAATATGGGTGATTCTACAGCATTTTTCTGCTTGACAGGGTGGTCAGTTTCCTCCGAAACAGGTGGTCAGTTTGCTCCGAAACGGGGTGGTCAATTTCAGCCGGAACAGGTGGTCAGTTTAAACTGAAATGGGGTGGTCAATTTCACCGAATTTTCCAATCCGGAACCCGAACACCCGGCGGTCCTACTGGCGGTCGGCCACGGATTTCTTGGGCTACTGTGAGCAGCTCGGCGTCGGCTCCATCGACCAGGTCATGCCGCTGCATGTGGCAGCCTTGGTGGAAACACTTTGCCGGTCTGTATCCTCCCCTACTGTTAAGTTGCGGCTGGCGGCCGTGCGGCATTTACTGGATTGGCTGGCGACTGGCCAGGTAATCCCTCATAACCCGGCGGCATCGGTCAAGGGGCCGCGTCACTCGGTTCAGCGGGGCAAGACGCCTATACTAGACCCGGTCGAAGCGCGGGCGATTCTAGATGCAATTGATATCTCCACCGATTGGGTTGCGGGATCGGGCGCTGATCGGCCTGATGGTTTATAGCTTCGCAAGGATAACTTAAACACCTGACATTTCAGAATTGTTTTGCAGTGTTTTAACGGACATCCTTGCCTACCATCTGCAGCCCTCATATGGATTCTGATCGTTATTATCGGAGCTTTGCGGAAGTAACTACAAATGGTAAAGGTGTTATATTCATTCTTTCCAATGCTTCGGAAGTCACGAAATAGCCTGTCACATAAATGGCTAAACTGTCTTGCATAAATTGTTTTGGAAGATTACACCCGCCCCAAGCAACGCCGTTAGTTGCTACCAATTGGCTACCAATAGCCGTTCCGCCACTAAGCTGCACAACAACCGGCGCGTCAGTCACATTTTCGTCACGCGATAATCCCTCAAACCCAGAATAACATTCTAATCCAACTGGGCTGATTTTGTCTTGTTTGCAATTGAGTAAACTTAGCATGCATATGCTAGCGATTAAAAGGCGGTTCATAAGTCGGTTTGGTTTATATCCTTCATGAAAGTTTCGCGAGATGTTGAATCAAGAGTATCCCTACAAAAGGATTTATTCAGTGTCCGATTCGTTGGAAACAGGTATTCTCTCAAAACCCTCCAATTGCGAAACTGCTGGGTTTGATCGCTATTAGTCCCAAGGCAGTCAGGAATGAGACGTTTCATAAGGCGGTAAAGCTGTGACGCGATACTCACTCAACTTTTTAGTAATTGTTTTATTTCTTCCTTTTTACTTCTTGCTACAGGGATCTCAGATCCATCCGTTAGCAACAAAAAATCGCCAAATTCTCTCTTCCAGCTTTTGATTGACGTTTTGTTTACCAAATGAGACTGGTGACAACGAATAAAGCCATATTGTTTTAATAAGTCATCGTAAAAGAAAATCGGCTTGCAAATAACTAGATTTTCCCCGCCTACGAGGTAAAAGGTTGTGTAATTGTTATCCGATTCACATCGGATAATTTCATTGGATTTTACAAAGCGCGTTTCTTTTAGTAGTTGCTAATGCAATACGTTGCTCGGTAGATTTATCGTCATTTTTTAGGAAATGGATCAGGTTGTGCAGAAGATGATTTTCCTTTTTCAAAGAATGTTGCTGGTTCGCCCGCTGGACAGCGGCTTGTAGCTCTTCAATTGAAACGGGTTTCAACAGGTAGTCGATCGCGGAAAGCCGCATTGCCTGGATTGCGTACTGATCGTAAGCTGTCACGAAGATAACTTCAAAGTCGATATGAGACAGACTACGTAGCCAATCGAACCCATTTTGTACTGGCATCTGAATATCGAGAAATACCAGATCTGGGTGGTGCGTATGAAGCAATTTGGTTGCAGATCGGGTATCGGCAGCAGCACTACAAATGTTGACCTGTGGGCAATAGGTCTCAATTAAAATCTGGAGATTGTCCAGGTTTGACTGTTCGTCATCTATCAATAAAGCTCTCATCAAACCAGTGATTAAAAGTAAGCGTAATCCGTAACCCTGCTGGGAGAACATTGCTGATGTCCATTGTGATCAACCGGTCAGGGTAGATTTGATTCAGTAATCTGATCCGATCATTGGTAAGCTTTAAACCGAAACCTGTCATTGGTTTCCCTTCGACCATACCGATACCATTATCAGTTAGGTTTATGATCATTGCAGGACCAGATCGGGCTATTGACAGCTGGATTAATCCTTTTTCGCCCATGGAAGCGACACCATGCTTCACCGCATTTTCAACCAACGGTTGTAGCAATAAAGCCGGAATATCCGTTTCAGATGTGTTCACATCGGGCGCTATCTTGATATGATAGCTAAAACTAAACCGCAGCTTCTCTAATTTCAAATATGTATCCAACGTCTGAATTTCCTCGTAAAGAGAAATTTCGCTCTTTTGGCTATGAACGAGTGAATCCCGGGTCAGTCGCGCGAAGTCGGATAAATAGGCATTTGCTGCCCTCATATCCTGTTTATTCATAAGCGCCTGGATCGAGCTGAGCGCATTGAATATAAAATGAGGATTCAACTGAGCGTAAATCGCCTTCAGTTCAAGCTGCAACCGCGATCTGTCCATTCGCCCCTGCTTAATTTTACGCCGTTGCCGGCCAAACATAGCTAGCAAACTCACCAGGAGTACCGACAGCATGCAGGCCAAAACCCGGAAATAAATTGTCTGATACCATACAGGCTTAACCCGAAATGGATATTCAATCATATGCTGCGGCTGAGCTGAGTACCGGATTTGGATCGCGTAGTGGCCAGGGGAAAAGTCTTTCAGCCAGATAAATGAATTGTCATAATCATTATCTCGCCAGTCCGTATGCAGCTGCCCATTCCGGATTAGCTTATACTGTATCTGTTTTCTATTAAATACACCATCTTGCAATGCGAAAACCAGGTTTTTATTGCTGGAAGACATGGTAAAGCCTAACGGGAAATTGCTTGCGGACTGTTTGTCGGGAAGCCAGGGCGATCGTATCTGCTGGAAAAACTTATCTAGGGTTTCGGAAGTATGGATGCTCATTATTTCAGGCCTGATTGCCTCCCAAGCCACCATTGCTGTAGCGATGATTGCTTCTCTCCTTACCATTCTGACATCTATGATCAGCATATTTCCTAGCGAGGTACGGTATCCTCCCAGATAAGCCATTTGGGGCAAGCCGGACTCCCGCATCTGCATTGAGTCAGTAAAGGATTGAATCGGATTCCACGGAACAAGCACTTTTTTGCTGGGATATTCTGTAACCCTGAACTGATATGCAGCCCTATTCCTATGATCAACGCTTTTCAAGAAAAATTGTGCGCACGCGGTATCGAACACAGTACGAGCAATCATTTCTTTTGGTCTTAACCGGAGAAATTCTTTATCCTTCTTCAAGGTCTCAAAATGCTGACTTCGTTCGTGTGTTTCCCAAAATGAATTATTCTCTTTCCTGACAGCAACAATTAACGCAGGCACCGATGGTTTAGTGCCGTTGTTCAGAAAACTGTGGGAATACTCGTCCCATTTAACTTGGGCATTCACAGAAGACAAGCAAGATATGACAGCGACAAATAACAGGAGCCCTTTTTTCATGTTGCAAAATTTTTAACAACAAAAGAACCCATTTGAAGAATACTTTTTAGAAGGACTGTGAATGATGTAAGAATCACTGTGAATTCTGCTTACTGAGATGGGATAAAATAAGATCTCACAAAACGCTCCTACCTTGCGACGAAGACACTGCAATAGCCGACTCGTCCACATACATATGAGCGTTTGCTTGTGTACTCCCGAAGTCAATGGGAAAGTACAGATTAATGTGTACTGTTCCGCGCTAAGTGAACCCAAATCTTTGTCCAAATGATATACAGCCAGATTTCTGGACGAGCTTGAAATTACACTTTAACGACCGTGGCTGTTGCACAACTCGGAAAATATCATGTTTGGGTGGTGGCGATGCTACTTCGCAGGCCGTATGAGTTTTGACATAAATTCGTAGCCTTCGCTGTTCAATGACATTCCGTAGGCGATGGCTTCTATTTGACGGTACAGTTCTGAATCAATCAAAATGTCGTATTCATACATTTGTGTTAGGATGGTATCGAATGCCAAACCAACTTCATTGCATTCAAGAAGTGACCGTGCCTCGGTGCAATCTTTTTCAGTTAACCCTAGGGACTCGCACTTTGATATTAAATTATATACCTTCTTATTAAGTGATTTTCCTATCATTTTAGTTGAATAAATCAAATTAAATACTTCATTGTCAACGTGAAAATTTGTAACTTCAGGAATGCAAGGAAAGAAAAATTACTCGGAAAAGCTGTTCGTCAGCTTCCAACTTTCAGATCGTATTCCGAAGGAAAACTTTTATCGAAGGATCGGTGAAACACTCGACATGCAGTTTTTATTATAATACTCCCAGAAATCTGGACAGCTGCTTAAATTTCTAACTTAGTAGCTGACTATGAAAAAGGAACGTAGAAAATTCAGTGCGAGCTTCAAAGCCAAAGTGGCTATTGAAGCGATTAAAGAGGTTCAGACCGTGCAGGAATTGGCCTCCAAGTACGAGATTCATCCAACACAGATAGCTGCCTGGAAGCGAGAGTTTCTGGAAAAGGCTGAATTAGTTTTCAGTAAAGAGGCACCCACCACTGGTAATGAATCCGAAAACACAAAAGAGAAGGAATTGTATTCTAAAATCGGTGAACTTCAAGTCCAAGTCGATTTTTTAAAAAAGGTCTTGGGGAAATGAGTGTTATGGAGAAACGCGGACTTGTTTCCCCTGAGTACCCTGAGCTAAGCGTCTCGGCACAGTGCAAATTGATTGGTTTACAGCGTAGTAGCTATTACTTTAGGCCGAGAGGTCAGTCTCTGTTAAACCAGCGATTGATGAAGGCCATTGATCGCCAGTTTCTAGAGTGCCCGTTTTATGGCGTAGAACGCATGCGTGATTACCTGATCGGACTGGGATATCCTGTTGGTGTGAAGCGGGTGAGAAGACTTTATAGACTTATGAATTTGCGCACAATTTATCCCAAGCGCAATCTAAGCAAATCCAAACCAACAGATTACAAATATCCATATTTGCTGAAGGGGTTGAAGATTGAGCGCCCCAATCAGGTCTGGCAAGCCGATATATCTTATATTCCAATGTTCAGAGGATTTATGTACATGTTCGCCATTATTGACGTTTACAGCCGTCGAATTGTGGGATGGAGTATCTCCAATACAATGAGTATGGAATGGTGCCGGGAAACGCTTTTGGATACGATCCGTACACAGGGAAAGCCCGAAATATTCAATACCGACCAGGGTAGCCAATTCACAAGTCAGGGTTTTATTAAGCCGCTCTTAGAGAAAGGGATACAAATTTCTATGGACGGAAAAGGACGGGCCCTAGACAATGTTTTCATCGAAAGATTTTGGAGGTCGCTCAAACAAGAGTACATATACTTAAATCCTCCAAATGGCGGGATGGATTTGTATCGGGGAGTAAAAGCATATGTGGAATTTTACAACCGTCGACGCAAACACACAGGAACCGGGTACATTCCCGATGAATTGTTTTTCCAGATCAATGCAAAAGCATCCTAATTAAACTTAATTTCATCCGTCGGCTGTCCAGCAAACCGGGAGTATTTCATTATACCGAGATACCAGCAACCTTTACGGTAAAACCGGCAACCCATCGATCGATCCCGTTGTGTTCTTCAAGTTAATGCTGACCGGTTATTTGGAGAACATCACATCTGATCGTCGTCTGATCGAGCATTGCTCGATGCGAATGGACATTCTTTACTTTTTAGGCTACGATATTGATGAGCAGCTGCCTTGGCATTCGACTATCAGCAGAACCAGGCAACTATATCCCGCCACCGTTTTTGAAAGTCTGTTCGATAAGGTTTTTGCTATGTGTGTTGACAAAGGGATGGTCAGTGGACATACTCAAGCCTTGGATTCCGCCCCCGTCAAAGCGAATGCCTCAATGGAAAGTCTTGAATTGAAACGGCCATTTCAATCAATCAAGAACCACTTTGAGAATGTTGATGCTGAAAATCAACAGCAGATAAGCACTGGCATAGCTTCGCCCGTGGGGTTAATAACTGCGCCCTCACATCATCTCAGGCGCATGAAATCTCACCAGGAAAAACTTCGCGAAAACCCTGTAAGTGCTAGCGGCGCTGCTCACGAAAGAGCACAGCTGTTCAGCAATAAGACACATTACAATCCCCACGATCCAGATGCACGGATTTCAGTAAAGCCTGGCAAAGCAAGAAAACTCAATTATCACTGTAGTATGGCAGTCGATACAGGCCAAGGGGTAATCAGCCATATACAGGCAGATTTTGCCGATGGGAGAGATAGTCAGTATTTGCCAGCAATGACTGAAAAGGTCGAAAGCCGGCTAAAGGTGAATGAACTGTGCATGACAGATCTGCTAGCAGATGGCGGTTACTCCAACGGTTACAATTATGAATACTTGGAATCACGAAACATCACAGCCTGGATACCTGTTTTTGGAAAGTACAAACCGGAAAGGGAATGGGTCACCTACGACAGGCAAGAGGATGTTTTTATCTGCACAATGAATAAGAAAATTCCATTTAAAGGCTTCGGCCGAACTTCCGATGGACAGCCAATAAAGAATTATCGGGCTTCTAAAAAAGATTGCATTCCCTGCGTTCTCAAAGATTCTTGTACCCCTAAGTCCCTATTTAAAAGAATATTCACAACAACCTATGAAGATTATTACTATCGAGCTCATGAAAGGCAACACAGCAGGCAAGGCAAACAGATGAAACGACTGCGACAGAGTACAATTGAGCCGGTCTTTGGAAGCCTGGTTCATCATTACGGGTTAAGCAAAATCAATGTTCTAGGAAAAGCTGCCGCTCACAAGGTGATGCTGATGTCGGCCATATGCTTCAATCTTAAAAAGTACCTTAAAACATTTAATAGGAAATGGGTGCAGAGTGCATCAAAAGAGGCCGTAGGGCATTGTGATGCTACGTTCCTAGTGCCTTTTAATCGCGTTGACTTGACCTCATGAAATTCTCGGTAAAGTACCTATTGAAATTCACTCACCAGAAATTTCCTGCTAGTTGTGCAACGGCCACGACCGTATAATCGAACACTGGTCGAGCTAGTCGATCAAAGATTTTGATGCCTTTTATGGAAGTCGAAGTCTTAAATTAGGCGCGATAAGTACGACGACAACAAGAAAAACTCAATGAACCTGAGAAAAAATGTTCGACCTATGTTCGACCTAATGAAAAAGCCACTTACAACTCTCGGTCATAAGTGGCTGATTTTCAATGTCGGGATGACAAGATTCGAACTTGCGACCCCTAGCACCCCATGCTAGTGCGCTACCGGACTGCGCTACATCCCGAGATTTACAGATTAATATCCTGCAAATATCTTTTTATCCCCTTTTTTTAATTTTCGATTCTAAGTGGACTGCTTCTGACCGGTCCGGGCATTCAAACGACTGAATCAATTTCCAAGGGACTCCCTTTGATGTGAAATTAACGCGTCCTTCATTATGCCTTTGCAGCCTACTTCCCAGATCCTGCGTTTGCCCAACGTAGTACTTATTCAAAACATCGCTAAACAAGATGTAAACTACGTAGGCCATTGCTCAAAAATCCGTGTGTGTATGGCGACCCTCCCGCTGCAAGCGGGATGCGCTACCGGACTGCGCTACATCCCGGATTCTCCTGAATGCCTTTCAGCAATTCTTTGGGGTTGCAAATCTAAGAATGTTTTGGATTATTGTTCATTTCAGGTTGAAAAAATTTGAAATAACCTGAAATGAACAATAACCCTGTCGCATTTAGATTGTTTCGTTCCGCCAATTCGGATTCACCGCCTCCGGTTCTCCTTTCCTGAACCACTTATCGCGGACGCGCTCGTTGACATAATACATGCAAGGAACCATTACGAGAGTTAGTATGGTGGAGAATGTAAGACCGAAAATAATCGTCCAGGCCAGAATATTCCAGAAAACCGAACTCGGGCCGCCGACGATCAGGTGCGGTTCCAGATCACGGAAGAGGCCCACGAAGTCGACTGTTATCCCCAATGCAAGCGGTACCAGGCCAAGTACCGCCGCGGAGGCTGTCAGCAGTACGGGGGTCAGACGGATCGCGCCGCCCTCGATAATGGCTTCGCGCATCGGGTACCCGCGCCCGCGGAGCTCTTCGATGAATTCGATGAGCAGGATTCCGTTTTTCACCACAATACCGGCCAATGCGATGATACCCACGCCCGACATGATCACCGAGAAGTCTTTCTGGAAGATCACAAAGCCCAGCAATACGCCGATCAGTGAAAGCACGATGGTGAAGAAAATAATGAATGGCTTGATAACCGAGTTGAACTGCGTTGCCAGGATGAGGTAAATCAGCATAATAGCGGCACCGAATGCGGTCCCGAGGAACGCCATGGACTCGGCCTGCTCTTCCTGTTCGCCGCCCATTTTGATGGTATAGCCATTCGGGACTTCCATTTCCTCAACGAGGTTCTGAATCTGGGCCACGATTTCGTTGGCGTTATAACCGGGTAATACATCCGAGCCTAAGGTAACGATCCGTCGCTGGTCCTGACGGTTGATCTGGCTGAATGTGGTCGAGTAATGAATATTCGCCACCGAAGTAATGGGTACCTGGCGCAATGCACCGCCCATATTCATATCGCGGTAAACCACATTCAGGCTCAACAGTTTCTCAATTTGTTCGCGGTCGTCTTTTTCAAGTCTTACCATGATCGGATATTCATCCTTGTCGTCACGGAATTTGGAAACTTCCAGACCAAACAACGCGGTACGAACGGCCAAGGCGATCTGCTGCGAACTGATGCCTTCACGCTGCGCTTTCTCCCGGTCGATATCAATTACAATTTCAGGCTTGTTCGTAACGAGATCGGAACGGAGCTGGTCAATGCCTTCAATGCCCGATTCCTGTACCTTTTTAAGAACATCTTTTTCCAGTTTTTGAAGTACTTCAAACTCATCGCCCGAAATTTCGATAGAAATAGGCTTACCCGTAGGAGGACCTACCGCTTCGCGCTCCACGGAAATTTCGGCCCCGGGAATGCCCGAAACAGCATCCCGGATCTTGCGCAGGATTACCTCCGAAGACCGGCCGCCGCGTTCGGTGCCATACACGAACGCGACCGTCACTTTCGATTTATGCGGCGTAGCCGAACGATCGGGGTTATATGGGTCGCCCGCGTTTTTACCTACGTTGGCGATCACGGAGTTGACCATATCCATCGCCTTTTCTTTTTCCAGCACTTCAAAAACACGTTTTTCGATGATCTTGGTCACAGAGTCGGTTACGCGGGCGTCGGTTCCGATAGGCAGTTTGTTATAAACATACACATAATCGGGGTCACCGCTGGGGAAGAACAATACTTTGGGTTGGGCAATGCCGGTGATTATGAATGTGGCAATCAGCAGAAGGAAAACACCGATAATCGCGAATACCGGCCGCCAACCTCTCAAAAGCCAGTCAATGAGCCTCCGATAGCCGTTTTTCAAGGCAGGTAAGAGGTGATCCTGGAAGGGAACGAGGATTCTCGGTGTCAGAATGTAGTGGTTGAAAATCCAGAGAATCAGAATGAATACAAAGAAATTGCCGATACCACGGTCGATGAGATAGCCCAGCAATGCAGCTACCACCAGTATGATCACGGGCCTGCGGATAGCCTTGAAACTTGTATCGTGGGCCTCTTTTTCCTCTTCATGGCGGCCCATGAACGACACGGCGAATACCGGGTTCATTACATAGGCTACGAAAAGCGACGCTCCCAGTGTGATGATGAGCGTCAGAGGCATGAATTTCATAAACTCTCCGACGATTCCCGACCAGAAAAGCAGGGGGAAAAACGGCGCAATGGTTGTCAATGTACCGGAAAGTACCGGGATAAACACCTCGCCAGCCGCCGCTTTTACCGCTTGCTGGATCGTCCAGTCCTTGTGCTGGTTGAACAAGCGGTGCGTGTTTTCGATTACCACGATCGCGTCGTCCACAACAAGCCCGATACCGAGCAGGAATGCGAAGAGCACGATGGTGTTCAATGTAAATTCCGTTCCGACCATCGGGCCGATAATCGGCATCAATACAAATGCAACCAACGCGGATAACGGCACCGAAAGCCCCACGAAGATCGCGTCGCGCACGCCCATGAAGAACATCAGTACAAGGACCACGAAAATAAAGCCCAGTACGACGGTGTTGATCAGGTCATGCAAATCGGCGCGGGTCTGGATCGACTGGTCGGCAGTGATTTTAATGTCCAAACCGGCAGGAAAGCGGTTTTCCTTGAAATCGGCGATTACATCTTCGATTTTATCCGCCGCGTCAACAAGGTTTTCGCCCGACCGTTTGATTACGTTCAGGGTGATTACCGATTTGTTGGCCAGCCGTGCGAAATCCTGTTGCTCTTCAAAGCTGTCGACTACCTCCGCAATGTCGCCAAGGCGGACGGTGGCGCCTGTTGCGGTGCGGATGCGGATATTCGCCATGTCGTTTACGTTGGTATATTCGCCTTTCACCCGCAAGGTCCGGCGTACCCCTTCCACGTTGAGTTCGCCCCCCGAAACGTTGATGTTTTCACCCTGGACCGCCGTTTGTATGTCATAAAATGTGAGACCGGTCGCCTTCATACGGTCCAGGTTCACATTGATCTGGATTTCGCGGTTCAAAGCACCGAGAATGTCCACACGGGTAATTTCAGGCAATGCTTCGATCCCATCCTGCAAATCTTCGGCATATTCTTTCAGTTGTTTCAGAGAATAATTGCCGGCGATGTTGACGTTCATGATCGGGAACTCCGAGAAATTCACGTCCTGGGCCGTGGGGCCGGAGTCGAGGTTTTGGGGCAAGTCGGTCTTCGCCTTATCCACCGCGTCCCTCACCCGCTGCAAAGCCACTTCGACGGCCACATCCGGCGTAAATTCCACCAGGATTACCGAAACGTCCTGCAATGCATTGGATTTGATCTTTTTAACCCCGTTGAGGGATTTGAGCTGTTTCTCGATCGGTTTGTTGATCGTGTTTTCGATATCGGCCGGTGCAGTTCCGAAATAAACCGTGTTGATGTAAATCTGCGGGATCTTGATGTCCGGGAACTGCTCTTTCGGCAAGTTATTGTACACCATAAACCCCGCCAACGTGATGATGAACGTAAAGATGTAGATCGTCGTCCTGTTCTCTACGCACCAGTTGGTGAATCCAAGGGTTTTATATTCGTTAAATTTCATAATGTTGAATGACTGAATGAGTGAATAGGGAAATTGTGCATTCTTGACAATCCCTGACAATTCCTGACTACAATTGACCTGCGACGGTCGTCACTCTCCTTGTTAATAGCTGATCGGCTGGCCGTCGGAAACTTCCTGGTAACCGAGCGTGATCAGATGATCTCCGGCCGACAAACCTGAAAGGATTTCGACTTTACCATTGTAGCTCAGGCCTGTCTTTACTTCCCTCGCCCTGGCTACTTTCTTGTTTCCTTCGGTCACCGCTACGTAAACCACATTCCCTTTTTCCGTGCTTTGAACGTAATTCTGGTCTATTACCAAAGCGTTTTTACGGGTAGCGTCGTTGATCTGCACCTGTGCCATCATATTGGGTTTAATGTCGCGGTCGGAGGGCAGGTTGGCTTCGATTGTGAAAGTTCGCGACAATGGGTCCACGGCTGTACTCACAAAGGAAATTCTGGCCTTGTACTCTTTTTTCAGATCAGGGAATTTGATAATCACCTCATCGCCTTTTTTCACGCTGGCAGCGTAAACGTCCGATACTTTGGCTGAAACTTTCAGGTTGCTAAGGTTCACCACACGCACCACGCCCACGCCGGGAGAAGCCATTTCACCTACTTTTACATTTACCATATCCACAACACCGGACATCGGCGATACGATGTTGGTCTGCGAAAGTTGGGTATTCAGAGTGGCCAGTTTCTTTTCCAGCGACTCCTTGTTGTTTTTCGCCTGCAGGTATTGAAGCTCCGTGCCGATTTTCTGGTCCCAGAGGTTTTTCTGCTTTTCATAAAGCGTATTAGCCAGGCTCAGCGATGTTTTCAGCTCTTCGATGGTTTCTACCAGGATGCTGTTGTCGATTTTACCGATAACGCTTCCCGCTTTAACCGCGTCGCCTTCTTTTACATACATCGCCACGACGGCACCGCCAGTTTTGGGCGTAATCATGACATTATTTTTAGCATCCACCGTGCCCTGCAATTCCACATAATGCCTGAAAGTCTCCGCATTCAGTGTATCTATCGAAACAGGTTTTACTTTGGCTTCCGTCGTTTTCTTCGGGTCCAGTTTGCCGATTTCGATTTCCAGCGCTTTGATTTTCTTGTCGTTCTCGGCCTGTTGTGCTTTGAGTTGCGCAAGCTCTTCTTTCTTTCCTTCCAGGCCTTCTTTTTTGGCCGAGCAGGCAGCCAGCAACGAGGCGAAGGCGGTTATGATCAGAATATTGCTTTTCATGGTATTCGTAAGTAGCTGTTTCAAATTTTGTTAAGTGTTAATCGTATTATTCGGAATAGAGCTCGCCCCTGGCTTTGCTGAGATCCACTTTCGCGATCATCAGGTCATATAATGCCGTGAAATAATTAGTCTGTGCTTCTTTCAATGAAGACTCTGCATTGATTACCTCGATGTTGGAGCCTACGCCTTCCTTGTATTTGATTTTCGAAACACGCACGATCTCTTCGGCGAGCGCCAAGTTGCGTTTCTGTGTTTCGAGCGTGGCAAATGCATTTTTGATATTGATCGCTGCCTGGTTGTTTTCCAGGTCGATCGACTGTTTCAGCAAGGCCTGGCTGTTTTTAACTTTATCGATTGCAATCTTTTTCTGGTTGATCTGGTATTTTTTCAGAAAGCCGTCGAAAATCGGGATGGAGACATTCAAGGTTACAGCAGAGTTGTTGAACCACTTGGAGGTCCACAACTTTGCGAAGGTGTCGGTACCATTGTTATGTCCGTAACCAACTGAAGCAGAAATACTGGGTAAATACCCGCTTCTGACATTCCGTAGGTCAAGATTCGCAAGCTTTTCCTGGGTATTCAGCAGTGAATATTCGATGCGTCGTTCATAGCTCACATCTGTATTAGCTAATTGCGCCCGCAATTCATCTAGGTTGACCAAATTAATATCATCGGTTAATTTAATAGGTTCATTTGCCGGCATTCCCATTTGAAACCTAAGTAGTGCATAACTGAGCTCTATCAGGTTTTGTACCTTCTGACGCTCGGTTTGCAGATTGTTAATCTGTACCTCAAGACGGTTCACATCAAGCAACTCTACAAAACCACTTGCATTCATGGCCTTTGTTTCACGCATGGACGAATCAACACGCGCGATGTTTAAATCCAACAATTTAGCCCGCTCTTCCGCGACTTGAGCGGAATAGTAAGCTTTGGTTACCGCCTCCGCAATCGACACTTTTGAAGATGTGATATTCTTCTGTGCTAGCTCGCGATAAGTCGCCGCTGCTTTCAGACCAATAAAATAAGAGCCGTTAAAAATGAGCTGGTTTAAAGTAGCCGAGGCAGAACCTTGCCACGGAATACCGAATTCGAGGGCTACCGGAGGGGCGTTTTCCGGGGCGGTAGGATCTGCAAAATTGGCTGGAAGAAAGAATCGTTGGATAATCACATTATCCACCAACGAAAGGTTTGCATTCACTTGTGGCAACCCGGTCGCACGAATCTCTCCAATCCGGGCTTCAGCAGAGACGGCGTCCAGCTGTGCATTCTTTACGTTCAGATTATGCTTTACGGCATAATCGACCGCTTCTTTGAGTGAATAACCGGTTTGTGCATGCAACGAAGTGAAACTTATTAGTGCCGTGAGCAGCATCAACGAGCTACGTATTGTTCTGGCATTTTTCATGGGTATTGAATTCAGTTGCTGGTTTATCTTTTATGGTGTTGTAGTATTCAAATCCTTTTTCCGAAAGTATGCCCCGCAGGAAATGATGCAGGAACTGCGTTTGTACGTGCATCATGTTGAATCGCTTTGAGGGATAAACGGTCGGGTCGAAAGCGAGCACGATTTGCTCCACGCGCAGGAGCGAAAGCACATCTATGTCGATGTCGGTTCGGTACAGGCCCATTTCGATGCCTTTCAGCAGGTTGTCACGAATATTCCGGATGATGTACTCGTGTTTGTAGTTCTGAAAAAGCTCCCACGCATTGGGGTAATATTTTTTCAGGTCGTACAGGAGCGTCGGGTTCATGTCGGCGAGCGTTTCTTGCATCTGCACTGTGGCATACATTGCTTCTTCGATCGGGTTTTCCGCAAGCTCTTCCAGTTTTTCCATCTGACATTTCTGCATCCGGATCTCCTCCTGGATCACCAGGGCTAGAATGGCCTCCTTGTCGGAGTAATGCTGGTAAATGGTACGTTTCGAAATTCCGAGGTCACGGGCAATGTCGTCCATCGTGACGCTTCGTATCCCGTAGCGCCAGAAAAGGTTCAGTGCCGATTTGATAATTCGCTCTTTCACAGCGGCAAATTTGAAATTTTCGAATGAAAAAAACTAAGGAAACTTTAAGAATGTTTAAAGTTTCCTGCCGATTAGTGACAATTCTCCGGAAAGAAGGCACAAAAGCAATGAACAAAGGTGCGAAAATGTTGATTTTTAGCGGGTCTGACGAGCTCTAAGCCGTTTTACAAGCGCCGCCATTTTGGGGAGTATCATAATAAATGGTTTTTAGTTGTTGAGAAATAATAGGATTATATTAAGAATGATTATTCAGGATATCAAGCGGCAAAGGCGGCGACTTATGCCGGCGCCTCATGGGCCGGTTTTCGAATTACGGCCTGAAAATAGGCAGCAGTCAACCGGTTGGTCAATTAAAAAATTATTAAGCGGGGATTTTCAGGTATGAACTTGGCAAATAGAGAGATAAATTGCTTTCGGCCGGGAATGATTTGCCGGTGATCCGTGTTTGGAAATGATGTATATTCTGACCAATTTTCGGGTCATTTTCGTTCCTATTTTTTAACACCCAATTCACTAATTGCCATCGCGACAAACAAATCAATGAAAAGCTACATTGACCTGATTCAGCAGACGTTCGAGTTTCCCACCATGGAGTTCAACGTTGATAATAATGAGTTGCTGTTCAACAATGTACCTCTGATGGATATCATCAAGGAACATGGTACGCCGTTAAAGATCAATTATCTGCCCAAGATCGGGGAACACATCGAGAATGCGAACATGTTCTTCCGGAATGCCTTCAAAAGACACAACTACAAAGGCACCTATACCTATTGCTATTGCACGAAATCGTCGCATTTCAGCTTTGTGCTGGAAGAGGCTTTGAAGCACAACATCCATATCGAAACCTCATCGGCTTTCGATATCCCCATTATCCGGGAGCTTTACCGCCGTGGCAAGGTTAATAAGAGTACTTACATTCTGGCAAATGGCTATAAACTGCCGCGCTACACGCAATACCTGAGCGAGCTGATCAACGAAGGTTTCAACGTGGTGCCTATCCTGGACAACCTCAAAGAGATCGAATCGTACGAACAACAGGTGACGGCGGATTCGGTGCAGTTCGGAATGCGCATTGCGACGGACGAGGAACCGAATTTTGCATTCTATACTTCGCGTCTGGGAATCCGTTATAATGATGTTCAGCAGCTTTATAAGGAGAAGATCGAGCCAAATCCTCGTTTCAAGCTCAAAATGCTGCATTTCTTCATTAATACGGGTATCAAGGATAGCGCCTATTACTGGAGCGAATTGACCCGCTTTATGTTCAAGTACTGCGAAATGAAGAAAATCTGCCCGGATCTCGACTCGATCGACATCGGCGGCGGCCTTCCGATCCAGACTTCACTGCAATCGAACTACGATTACCAGCAGATGATCGACGAGATCATCGAGAATATTCAGTGGATCTGCAATAAGAACAACGTTCCGGTGCCGCATATTTTCACGGAGTTCGGAAGCTACACCGTCGGTGAAAGCGGCGCGGTGATCTATGAAATCATCGACAAAAAGCTTCAAAACGACAAAGAGCTCTGGTACATGATCAACGGCTCGTTTATTACCCAGCTGCCCGATTCGTGGGGAATGAACCAGAAATACATTATGCTGCCGATCAACAACTGGGATAATCCTTACCAAAAGGTGAACCTCGGTGGCCTGACGTGCGACTCGCAGGATTTTTATAATTCAGAAATGCACAGCGCCGATTTGTATATGCCTATTTTCGAAGATAACGAGCCGCAATACATTGGTTTCTTCCACACAGGAGCTTATCAGGAATCACTGGGAGGTTATGGCGGCATCCAGCATTGCCTGATCCCTGCACCGAAACATGTGCTGGTGGATCGCGACGAAGAAGGCCGCATTACGACGCGCGTCTTCGCCGATGAGCAAAACAGCGATTCGATGCTGCGGATCTTAGGTTTCAAAGAGGAGCCTTTCGGAGCGCAGGATAGCAAGCCGGCTGTTGAAAAGCCGCATGTGGAACCGGAGGAAGAATTAGCGGAAACAAAAATCTGATACCGGATATAAAGTTCTTTGAATGAGTTCGTTATTAGTCAGGCTAAAACGCTCATTCAAAGAACTTAATTTTATATTTTTGTAGTGACAAAAACTTATACGAACTGGAAAATGAAAAAGATCTTACTTCTCCTGGCTGTTTGTGGAACATTGGCGGTAGCATCATCTTGCACCAAACACGCCTGTCCTGCTTACGGATCAGTACAGAAAACCCAGCCCGCGCCGGTAGTAAAAGCTTAATTTACTGCTGCAATATCAGCCTGGCGGCTTCCAGCAAATTCACAGCGGCGTAGTCTCCCGTCGATTTTTCTGCATTCGGGATGATGTGAACCGTTTTTAAGCCTACATTTTTTCCTGCTTCCATATCCCGGTCCCGGTCGCCGATCATCCACGATTGTGCTGGATCAATAGCATATTTGGCCATGGCCTTCTCGATCAGCAACGAGCCCGGTTTCCGCGATAATGAGTTACCGGAATAGGCCGGGTGGTAAGGCGAGAAATACAAATCGTCGAGTGCGTTACCGGAGGCCTTTTGCATCGCTTCGTGAATGGCATATACGTTCTCCGCCGTATAAAGTCCTTTGGCAATGCCGGCCTGGTTGGTGATGACAATTAGCAGATAACCCGCCTCTTTCAGCATTTGCAATGCTTCGACGACACCTTCGGGTATAACGAGCTCTTCCAGCTTGTACAAATAATCCGGGCAATCCTCATTCAGTACTCCGTCGCGATCGAGGAATACACATTTATTTTGATTCAAAACCATATTTACAGGGAGGAATACTCTTTAACCGCCTCTATGAAGCATCTTACCTTGTCCGGATCAGTGTCGGGGTAGACGCCATGGCCGAGATTCGCAATGTAGCGTTGTGTGCCAAACTGTTCCAGCATTTTCCTGACCTCCGCCCGGATCTGGTCGAAGGAAGAATAGAGTACGCAAGGATCGAGGTTGCCCTGCAATGTTTTGTCCGGGATCAGTTCACGCGATTCGGCGATGTCCATATTCCAGTCGAGGCCCACAACCGAACAACTTAGCGCGCCAATTTCTTTTCTGGCGAAAAATGCGCCTTTGGCAAAAACAGTTACGGGCACTTCGGTAATGGTGTCGCAAATCTGTTTGATATAAGGCAAAGAGAAAACGCGGTATTGTTCCGGCGACAGAATGCCCGCCCAGGAGTCGAAAAGTTGTACAATATCGGCACCGGCCGCGATCTGCGCTTTCAGATAGGCGATCGTGCTGTCGGTGATTTGTTGCAATAATGTATGTGAAAACTCCGGATCGGTGTATAAATGCTTTTTGGCTACCGAGAACGTCTTGGAGCCTTTGCCTTCCGTCATGTAGCAGAAGATCGTGAACGGCGCGCCCGCGAAGCCGATCAGCGGGACGCGGCCGGCGAGGCCTTCTTTCGTGATTTTAATGGCGTCCAGCACATATTTCAAATCCGTTTCCGGCTCCGCGATGTGCAGTTTTTGCAAATCATTCAAGGTGTGCACGGTGCTCGGGAAAACCGGCCCGCGCTGTTCCGCCATTTCGTAGGGCAGGCCCATTGCCTCGGGGATCACAAGAATGTCGGAAAATATAATGGCCGCATCGACGCCCAGCAAATCAACAGGTTGAAGGGTCACTTCTGCCGCCATTTCGGGTGTAGTGGCCAATTTGATAAAACTTCCGGCTTTCTCGCGAACGGCCCGGTATTCGGCAAGGATGCGTCCGGCCTGGCGCATCATCCAAACGGGCGTGCGTTCGGTCTTCTCCCCCCGCGCCGCCCGAAGCAAAAGGTCATTTTTCAGATTCATGCGGCAAAGGTAGGGAGAAAGTGGTTATCAAAACCTGAAATTCACCCCGACCAGGAAATTCCTTCCCGCTTGCGGGAAATAGAAGTTCTCTTGCGTAAGCGCGCCGCCCGCAATGTAGCCATACGTGTAGCCATTCGACTCATACTTTTCGTCCAGCACATTGTTAATCAGTAAATTGAAGCCAATTTCATTCGCCCAGGATGGCTTGATGGTCCAGGAAAGGCGGATATCGTTGGTCAGGTAGGCATCGAGTTTGCGGGTTTCTGTCGAGGTGTTGTCGAGATACTGCTTGCCTACATATTTGGTGAGTAATGCCAGTTCCAGGTTTTTATGCAGTGTATAAGCCACCTGACTCCCGACAATCACATTCGGAGAAAACGAAATATCCGATTTACCGTGATCTACGGTTTTATAACCACCGTTATCATAGTCTACAATGTATTCTGTAAAGTTTTTGATTTTGTTCTGGCTGAAAGTCGCGTTCGCATTCCATTTCAAATGGTTGTTGAAAACCACTGCGCCTTCCAGTTCGATACCGGTGCGGTAGCTTTCAGGCACATTCACGCGCACGGAGCCGCCCACGTCGTTGATCTGGCCGGTAAGTACAAGCTGGTTTTTGTAGCTCATCAGGTAATAATTTGCGGCAAATGCCCACTTTCCCTGTTGCGTGCGGAAACCGGCCTCTACATTCTGCAAACGTTCGCTTTTTGGGAACAAGTTCGCTGTGGATGAAGTGAAATCATCGCGGTTAGGCTCGCGGTTGCCGATGCTATATGATGCATAAACCGAACTTTGCTCAGCCAGTTGATAAGTAAGGCCAGCCTTTGGATTAAAGAACGAATAGGACTGGTCGAATGCGAGTTGAACGAGATCATTGTCGGTCCCGTGGATCGCGTGGCTAACGCGACGGTATTGGAGGTCGGCGAATGCCGTGAGCTTCTCGGTGAATGCGTAATACAGTTTCCCGTACAAGTTGAAATCCTTCTTTTTACCCGTGCTGAAATAGTATTGGTGCTCGTTCTCGATGTTGCCCGCATTGCGTGCCCAGATAATCTGGCCGTAATGGTCGCCGTCGTACCGGTTCCAGCCGCCGCCAAAGCTGGCGGTCAGCTTTTTGAAACTGTTGTAATCGAAGGAAAATGTGGTCCCGTAAAAGTAATTGTCGAGCCACCGCCGACGGATGAAGTCGGTGCTGGTGAGCGTGTCTTTGCCGATGACTACATTGGGAAGATTGTAATTGGCGTAATCGTCTGCCATACGATATTGTTCATAATAACCCAGTCCGCGTACGAGGAATGCGTTCAGATTGAATGTCAGTTTGTTACTAAGATTATGGGACGAAACGACCTGGTAATGGTCCTGGCGGTAGTTATCCACCTCGTTTTTATAGGTGTAAGAATTATAAGTCCGATTATTAGAATTGAGCAGATTTTGCGCATCTTTTTCGCCAAGGCCATTCCGGTCGATATAGGCCAGAATACCCTCGCGGTCACCGCGCAATTTCGCTTCCGGCACACCGTTCCACGACTGGTAAGTGCGTTCCTTTCCGGAAAAAACGTTCACTCGCACAAAGCTTTTCTTGCCAAAGTACCCGCCTGAAAGGTAGTAGGAATGCAATTCAGAAGAAGCCCGGTCTACAAAGCCGTCCGAAGACACCCGCGACAGCCGCGCGTCGAATGTAAACTTATCCTTAATCAGCCCCGAGCCAACTTTCAATGTATTTTTAAATGTATTGAAAGTGCCGTAGGAATTGTTCAGCTCCGCATAAGCCGCTTCGCGGAATGCATTGGTATTGATATTCACCGAAGCGCCGAATGCGCCTGCACCGTTCGTGGAAGCGCCCACGCCGCGCTGGATCTGGATGCTGCTTACCGACGAGGCAAAATCCGGCATGTTTACCCAGAAAACGCCTTGACTTTCAGCGTCGTTGTAAGGAATGCCATTCACAGTCACGTTAATACGGGTCGCGTCGGAGCCACGTATGCGCATGCCCGTGTAGCCCACGCCCCCGCCCGCGTCGCTCGTACTCACGAGGGAGGGCGAGAAGTTGAGGAGTACAGGCAGGTCCTGCCCGAGATTTTGTTTGTCGATTTGCGCGGCCGTTACATTAGTATAGGCCATACCCGTCTTATCGTTCACACGAGTGGCGTTGATGATCACCTCGTCGGCCTGGTAAGTGCTTTTGCTGAGCTTGATTTCCAGTTGGTTTGAAGCGCCGAGCGGAATTTTGGAAGTTTGATAGCCGATGTAGGAAATGCCCAGCGCATCGATATTCTCGGATATGTTTTTTAAAACAAAATGGCCGTCCTTGTCGGTGCTTGTGCCGCGGATTTCGCCGGCCTTAATAGTAGCGCCGGGCAGCGGCTTGCCGTCTTCCGCGTCGGTCACGCGGCCCGAGATTGTTTTTTGGGCAAAAGACAGGAGTGAAGAAGCGCTCAGCAAGAGCGTCAGCAGATAGGTAGTAATTTTTCGCATTGCGATCAATAATTACAACAGGCAGGGGCCACCTATCAAAAGTTCGATAAAATATTAACAGAAAACAGCCGGTTCCGGCTTTCTCTCCCTACGCCGGCATTACCCGGATCAGGTTAAATGGGTATGATCTCAGCCCGTTCGGTAGGGCACCCCTTGAGATTATGCTGCAAAATTAAGGGTTGGGAGTGGAAGATACTAGCAATGGGCTGCTATTGTTCCCACCTCTCTGCTTTATCGGGGTCCTGACTGGTGTGCCAGATCCCCTGATGGCTTCTTCTAAATCGAAAACGTCTTCCAGCCCGTTCTCGTAGGCCTCCAATCTTTCTGCCAGCAATTCCTTGTGCCATTCAGGAATTGGACACTCTTCGGCCTTGCCAATGTCCTGATATTTTGATTTAAGCGCATTCCAATCTGCGATAGGAATGTATACGCCCCGGGTTATCCCTTTTCTGTCTGAAATATATCTGAGTTTCATGACGATTCTTTTTTCAATGTTTGCACTTGCTGTCTAACAAATATAACCAATTAAATTCAATACATATTTTGCGCTTATCCGCATTTTAGCGGCGTTTTCCTTATTTTTACATATTTCAATGCTGACTTATTAATTGCCTGAATTACAATGAAAAACTATACAGACACGACGGATATCAGTGCTTCCCAGCATGCGATGGAACTGGAATACCGGTACGGAGCGCACAACTACAAACCAATGCCGGTAGTGATCGAACGGGGCTCGGGAGTTTTTTTGTGGGATGTAGAGGGAAAGCAGTATTTCGATTTCCTTTCGGCTTACAGCGCGGTGAGCCAGGGGCACTGCCATCCGAAAATTGTGAATGCAATGATCGAACAGGCTCAAAAGCTGACGCTCACGTCACGCGCATTCTATAACGACCGCCTCGGCGAATGCGAGAGGTTTCTTTGCGAATATTTCGGGTATGATAAGGCGCTGATGATGAATTCGGGCGTTGAAGGCGGCGAAACGGCGCTGAAACTGACCCGTAAATGGGCGTATAAAGTAAAGGGAATCGCTCCGGGCAAGGCCAAAACGGTGTACGCAGCCGGTAACTTCTGGGGCCGTACACTGGCGGCGATTTCGTCCTCGACAGACCCTTCTTCTACGAATGACTACGGCCCTTTCCTGCCCGGCTACGAAATCATTCCCTACAATGACCTGAATACGCTGGAAGGCCTGCTGAGAAGCGACCCCAATATTGCCGGGTTCATGGTGGAACCTATCCAGGGCGAAGCCGGTGTAGTAGTGCCGGACGAAGGTTATCTGAGGGGCGTGCGGGATTTGTGTACGAAATATAATGTCCTCTTCATTGCCGACGAGGTACAAACCGGCATCGGCCGCACGGGTAGGCGGCTGGCGTGTGACTGGGAAGGTGTGAAGCCGGACATTCTCGTTCTCGGGAAAGCGTTATCCGGTGGTACCATGCCAGTATCGGCCGCATTGGCCGATGACGAGGTAATGCTCACCATCGCGCCGGGCGAACATGGCTCTACTTACGGCGGTAATCCGTTGGCCTGTGCGGTCACCATCGCCGCATTGCAGGTCGTAGAGGAGGAAAATCTCGCCACAAATGCCGAACGAATGGGCCGGGTTTTTCGCGAAAGAATGCAGCGCCTTCAAAAGCAATGTTCTCTGATCGAAAACGTTAGAGGAAAAGGGTTGCTCAACGCGATTGTGATCAACGACACGGAGGATAGCGGCACGGCCATGGACCTTTGTTATAAAATGATGGAGAAAGGGCTCTTGTGCAAGCCTACGCATGGTAACAAAATACGTTTCGCGCCGCCATTGGTCATCAATGAGGCACAAACGGAGGAGGCTTGTCGTATTCTCGAAGAGGTATTTTTAGAAATGAACGGAAATCTATGAAACTGAGACTTTTCCTGCCTGTACTTTTCCTGGCCGCTTTCGTTTTTTCCTGCAAGGAGAAAAACGTAGACCCCAAGAATGATACCGAAACCAACCAGTGGATTTATTCCAATATGAAATACTGGTATTACTGGACCGACCACATTACGGCATCGCCCGATTACAATAAAACACCCGGCGACTTTTTCAATTCGTTGCTTTACAAGTACGACGCAACCGCCCGCCCCGACGGCGACCGGTTTTCGTGGATGCAGGAAGATGCCAAGGAATTGGAAGCGTCTTTGGGAGGCGAGTCGAAAACCAGCGGCATGGAGTACAAGCTGGTATATTTTCCGGCTAACACGAGTAATATAGTCGGTATCGTACTCTATGTGATCCCTGGCTCACCTGCCGCGAAGGCCGGCTTTGTGCGGGGCGATGTTTTCAGCAGCGTAAATGGCCAGAAACTGACGGACTCCAATTATTCCAAATTGTTGAACACGCAGGATAAGTTAACCTACACCCTGGCCGATATCGAGGACGGTACATTGAAGGAGACCACAACTACCAGAGACGTGACGCCCGTCGTGTTGCAGGAGGATCCGGTATTTTTCGATTCCGTATACACGGTTGGGGCGAGTAAAATCGGCTATGTGGTTTATCACCAGTTTATTCCGGAGCCTTATCAGGCAAATAACCAGGCATATGATAAAAAGCTGGACGCGATCTTTTCGGAATTTAAAAACAGCAACATCAATGCGTTGGTACTCGACTTGCGCTACAACCCCGGTGGCTATGTCAGCTCTGCGACGAACCTGGCAAGCCTCATCGGCAAGGTCACGGCCAACGACGTATTTTATTACAAGGAATACAACAAACAGGTCACCGAAACGAGTCTCAAAAAATACGGCGAGTCCTATTTCTACGATAAGTTCATTCAAAAAAGCCAGAATGTGGGCAGTAACCTGAAACACCTGGTGGTACTGGTATCGTCCCGCACGGCCTCGGCGAGCGAGCTGCTGATCAATGGTTTGAAGCCATTCATGACCGTGACATTAGTGGGTGGCAGGACGGTCGGAAAGAACGTCGGCTCGGTAACATTGAGCGATGAGAAAAACGGTATCCGGGTAGGTTTGCAGCCGATCGTGTCGAAATCATTGAATAAGGATAAAAAGTCGGATTACCATGTTGGTTTCGAGCCGGATGTGAAAGTGAACGAAGGCAATATCCTCTATCCTTACGGCGATCCGCGCGACCCTTTGCTGGGCGAGGCGTTATTTCAGATTACAGGCACACATGTAACGCGTCAGCTGCGTAGCGCGCGCGCGTTGCAGGAAGAAGCAAGTGCCGAACTATCGTCGTCGATCAGCCGGAAGGCCGGCGGCAGCAATATGTTCTACGACAGATAACGACCGGTTGATAAAATTTTTTGAATGGTGTGAGAACGGTATCCGACTGTTCTCGCACCATTTTTTATTGCTATTTTTACAGACTTGCGTATTCTAACTAATTGACCTTTATGAAGCTGGTAAACGATATGACTGTCTGGTTTATGAAGCGGCGCTTCGAACGGATCGAACAGTTTATGAAGTACCCTATTGAAACCCAGCAGCGTATATTTTCGGAATTGATCGAGACCGCCCGCTACACCGAATGGGGCAGCCGCTACAACTACGGACAGATCAAATCGGTAAGGGAATTTCAGGAGCAGGTACCTATTTCGGCTTACGAGCAACTTTACCCCTATATCGAGCGGGTATTGAAAGGCGAACCGAACGTGCTCTGGCCGTCGCAGATCGAATGGTTTTCCAAATCGTCGGGTACGACCAATGCGCGGAGTAAATTTCTGCCCGTTTCGCCCGAGGCACTGGAAGAGTGCCATTACGAAGGTGGCAAGGATATGATGACGTTGCTGATCAATAACCGGCCTGATACCCGTGTTTTCGATGGAAAAGGGCTGTCGATCGGAGGGACTTTGCATGCGAACCCATTTGATGATTACACACAGATCGGCGACGTATCGGCGGTCATTATGCAGAATCTGCCCTCCTGGGCGGAATTTATGCGTACGCCGCCGCTGGAAGTGGCTTTGATGGATCATTGGGAAAGCAAGCTGGATAAAATGGCGTCGATATGCTCACAGGAGAACGTGACGAGCATTCTCGGCGTCCCGACCTGGACGATCGTACTCCTCGACCAGATTCTGGAACGGACCGGTAAGAAGAATATGCTCGAAGTCTGGCCCGATTTCGAGGTATTCGTGCACGGGGCGGTATCATTCGAGCCCTACCGCGATTTGTTCATGACCAAATATTTCCCCTCGGATCAGGTATTATATCTCGAAACATACAGCGCGTCGGAAGGTTTTTTCGCGATACAGGATGATATCAACCGCGTTGGTGAAATGCTGTTGATGCTCGATTACGGCATTTTTTACGAATTCGTGCCGATCGAGGATCTTGGCAAGGAAAATCCCAAAGCATTGTTGCTGAACGAAGTGGAGGTAGGGAAAAACTACGCAATGGTGATTTCGACTAATGCGGGCCTTTGGCGCTATCTGATTGGCGATACCGTGAAATTTACTTCAACCTATCCGTTCCGCGTGAAGGTGAGCGGGCGCACCAAACATTTTATCAATGCATTCGGGGAAGAAGTGATTGTAGAGAATGCCGATCACGCTATTAAGGTAGCGGCACATGAAACCGACGCGCTGGTGGCAAACTACACGGCTGGACCGGTATACATGGGCGACGGCTCAAGGGGCTGTCATGAATGGATCATTGAATTTACCAGAGAGCCCGAGGACCGTGAAGCGTTCGTGCGGGCGCTGGATACCGCATTGCGCGAAGTCAACTCCGACTATGATGCCAAACGTTACAAAGACATGGCCCTCACGCCCCCGCAAGTCCATTTCGCTCCCGCGGGAACGTTCTATGCGTGGCTTGGCAAACAACATAAGCTCGGGGGCCAGAACAAAGTACCGCGTTTGAGCAATACGCGCGAATACCTGGATGATTTGCTTACCAGTTTATGACACTTCGGCAGTCGGCTACCGGCTGTCGGACTTATTTTAAAGCCATAATTTTACCGAAACCGTATTTGATAGCCGGACGCTAATGGCCCGTAGCCGAAAGCTGACAGCCGACAGCCACCTATGATTCCCAAACGATTAAAAATCAAAGGACTATATTCTTATCAAACCGAGCAGGAAATCGATTTCGATCCGTTGACCGACGCTTCGTTGTTCGGGATATTCGGCGCGGTGGGTAGCGG
Source organism: Dyadobacter sp. 676 (assembly GCF_040448675.1). NCBI lineage: Bacteria > Pseudomonadati > Bacteroidota > Cytophagia > Cytophagales > Spirosomataceae > Dyadobacter > Dyadobacter sp. 676. The sequence continues at coordinate 3,565,804 of NZ_CP159289.1, forward strand.
GAAGTCCTCCATTCTGGAAGCGATCACATTTGCATTGTACGGCGATACCGAGCGACTGAATAAATCGGGGGACGACCGGACTTATAACATGATGAACCTCCGGTCGGATGATTTGCTGATTGATTTTGAATGCATTGCAGGAAAAAAGGGCGATCGTTACCGGTTCACGGTGCGCGGAAAGCGGAACAGCAAGAATTTCAAGGACGTAAAAACTTTTGACAGAAAGGGTTATATCTGGCACGAAAACGACTGGGTGCCATTGGCTGAAAACGAATCGACCGAAAGCATCATCGGTCTGAGCTACGACAATTTCCGCCGGACGATCATCATACCGCAGGGGCGTTTCCAGGAATTTATCGAATTGAAGGACGCCGAGCGAACGCGGATGATGAAAGAGCTCTTCCAGCTCGAAAAATATGACCTCAGCCGGAATGTAGGATTGCTGAGCAAGCAAAATGACCTCGCATTATCGAATGTGGACGGCCAGTTGATGGGTCTCGGCGAAGTGACGCAGGATATGCTCGCGGAGGGGGAACAGCGGTTGGAGCAGCTCCGGAAGCAAATTCAGCAAATAGCGGATGAGCTGCTGGTCCAGGCGGAGCTGGAAAGCAATTTTCAGAAGCTCAAACTCGCCGGTGAGAAAATACAGATGCTGCAAAGCAGGCTTGCGGCGCTCGATTCGCAGCGGGCGGCGATGCAGGAACGCGAGGCCTCATTAAAGACTTTTGAGACTTGCTCGCTGCATTTCAAATCCGTTTTCGACCAGAAAAGCAACCTGTTGGCGGCCATCACACGCGACGGGCGCATTTCAGCGACGAATCAGGCCCGGCTGGCGGAACTGGGGACATTGCTCGCGAAGCAACGGGAAACATGGCAAATGCTGAAACCGCGCTACGAAAAGCGCGAAGAGTTACTCGCTACCGCCGAAGAGCTCGAAAAGGTCATGCGGATTATCGAACATTCGCAGGCGGTTAGCAAGAGGAAAGACGCGCTGGTACGCGGCGAACAGCAGTTGAAGGAAAAAGAAAATGCCATTGAAATACTAAAACAGCAAAAACAGGAACTGGAAGTGGCAAACGAGCGGCGCAAGGCCGGGATGGGGGATGTGCTCGAAATGGGGCTCGTGAAATCCTGGTTTACAACGGCGGATAGTCTTGCCGAAAACCGCCAGGCTATTAAAATAGAAGCAGAAACGCTCGCCGCCGAGATCAAGGCTCTGACGGACGGACTGGGACAGCGATTACAAGAGATTACCAACGATTTTGGCATTCAGTTCGGCGAGGGGCATTCATTGGAAACCTTTCAAAAGGGCATTGCCGGATACCTGGAAGCCGGGGATGCAAGCCGGAAAGCGCTGAGCCGCCAGTTACTGCATATGAATACCCGGGTCGCATTGCACCAGTACGCGGGTAATCTTGAAGATGGAGAGCCCTGCCCGCTTTGCGGCTCGCTGCACCATCCCGAAGTCCTGACCGCCGACAGCGCTTTGTCCGCAGAAATAGCGGCGATTGAAAAGCAGTTGAATGCCTTGGATGAGCAGGAAAGGCTGCTAAGACGGTTGCAATCACCGGTTGAACGTGTTTTTAGCCAGATCGAAAATCTTGAAAAACAGAAGTCATCGATCAAACAGCGGTATGCCGATGCGCAGGGCAAATTGAAAACGCATGATGAGGCTTTCATCTGGGCTGCATTCAATAAGTCGGACCGGGAAGGTTTCGAAAGGCGATTTGCCGAAAGCAGCCGGTTGCAGGTTGAAATTAAAGCCGGAGAAGCCGCATTGAAGGCGCTGACCGAGCAGATCGAGGCCGCTGCCAGGGAAAAGACCGAGCAGATCGAAAAGCCGCTCCAAGTGTTGAAGGATGAAATTTTAAGATTGGAAAATACCGTTGAGACGCTTTCCGGGCAGTTATCGAGAGTTGATCTCGGGGATTTCGAAACGGTTGAAAAGAATGTAATTTCAGAAAAGATCGCCGCACTGAAAGCCGATTACCAACAGCTTTCCGCTGCATTCGCCGAAGCCGAAAAACAAGTTGATGTGCTCGAAAAGGATCGAAATACGCTTTCCGGCAGCCAAACGACATTATTGGCCGCCTTGGACGGCAGCCGGCGCGAGTTGGCGGCTGTACAGGAAAAGATCGATGGGCAACTGGCCGCTTTTGCGTTTGAATCGGAGGCACAAGTGAAGGAAATATTGCAAAAGCCGATCCGGATCGAAACCGAACGGCAGGCGATCGACGAGTTCAAACTTGCGCTGGAAACGACCGGCGCCGAGCTGAAAAGCCTGCTGGAAGATCATGCCGGCGAGCAATATGACGCGGCAAGGCACGAAGAGGTAACCGCATTGAAAAATGCATTGACCGAAAACCTGAACGCTCAGCGAAAGGAAGAGGGCAATATCGGCGGACGGCTGAAACAAATGGCGGAAGACCTGGCAAAAAAAGCGGTACTCCTTGCCGAAAAAGGCCGTTTGCAACTCAGGAAGGAGCATCTCGACGACCTCGCGAAGCTATTTCGTTCCAGCGGATTCGTGGATTATGCATCCAGCATTTACCTGCAAAATCTCATTCAGACGGCCAATCACCGCTTCCACCAGATGACACATCAGCAGCTTCACCTGGAACTCGGCGAAGGCAATAGTTTCTGGGTCAGGGATTTGTTGAACGGCGGACATCTGCGGTTGCTTAAAACGCTCTCGGGCGGACAGAAATTTCAGGCGGCATTATCGCTCGCGCTCGCGCTGGCAGACCATATTCACGTCAGGAACGAGTCGAGTCACAACTTCTTTTTCCTCGATGAGGGGTTTGGTTCGCTGGATAAAAATGCGCTGCAAACCGTTTTCGAAACCTTGAAATCGCTGCGCAGGGAAAACCGGATCGTGGGTATAATCAGTCACGTGGAGGACCTGCAACAGGAAATCCAGATGTATCTGCGCATTACCGAAAGCGAAGAAGGCAGCCGGATCGAACCCAGTTGGAAATGAGTATCACACATTAAATGTATATTTGGGCCTATTTGCCCAAGCCGCCCTATGCTTTTGGAAAACTTTTACGGTTCGTCCCTACGCTGGATCGAAGCCCACTTGTCAGGAAAGAACTGGTTGTGGAAGCTCACCCTTTTTGCCGTGGCATTATCGCTTTTCCTTGCATTCCCGCCTTATTCGCTTCTTTTTAATCACCTGACACACAATGGGGTTAGTCTCGATGCCTGGGTTTTTATCCGAAACCAGGCGGAAGATTTGCTGCATCCGAAAGACATGGACTACGATGTCCGCCGCGAGAATATGATTTTTCGCTGGACACTTCCATTATTATCGTTTTTGACCGGTCACAACGTACTGCTTATCCTGATCATCCAGGGCGTGCTCGGCGTGTTGTTTTTATACAAAATCGCGCGATATACGTACTCGGTTTCCGGTGACAAAGTCGTCACCGCGCTCTTCGTGACGGCCATTGCCAACATCTTCGTAAGCGTGTGGGCGTTCGCGGACGTGCATGGGTATGGCGACGAATACGCTTTTTTCTTCCTCCTGCTCGCATTGCTGAGCAAAAACCCGCTGGTAATATTTCTTTCGTTGCAAATTGCTTTTTTTACTGACGAGCGGGCGGTGGTGGCCGGGGGGTACCTGTTGCTTTGGTGGATGGGTACGAAAGCCTTTCGAAACAACGATTTCAGTGTTCCCGGGCTGTTGAAGTCAGTTTTTACCGGTGAAAGCCTGGTTGTGTGGGTCGCATGGGCGATCTACTTCACGATCCGCGAATATGTGCAGATGACCTACTTCCCGCATCACACCTACTCCACGATCGGTACGCCCGTGTTGCTGGCAAATGCGCACCGTAACGGGTTGGGCAGCAGCATTTGGGGCGCATTCGAAGGAACCTGGCTTATTCTGATCGCCGCTTTCCTCGTACTGTATCTGGCCAAGCGCTTCTGGTTACTGCTGGCGCTTATGGCCGGTTTCGCGGTGCTGGTTGCCACAGGTATTTATGTACACGATATCGACAGGGCATTATCGTACGGATTCCCCTTCATCTTGCTTGCCGCGTTTATTCTCATCGAAACTTCTTCCACCGCGACGATCCGTCTTATCCTGTTTTTGACGATGGTTATCTGCGTGTGCCATCCGCAGGTTTTTTACATGGGTTATAACAAAATCCTCTGGCTGGAACCCCTGCCTGTAAAGTTGCTCATGCTGATCGATCACCGTATGCAATGGGGATTGTTCAGTTAGGGGCATGTACCGAATGTTTTCGTCCTCTGCTAACCACACCGGAAACAATGGCCGATCCGGATTTGGAGGATATGCGTTAAAAGATCATTAAGTTGCGCCTCGGAGTAACCGATTTTTTTATATGAAAGGTATTTTTGTATTTTAAGGAAAAAATGTCTGACATTTACTAAACGGTACTTTTGAAGAGAGGATCGCATTTCTGAAAAAGACCTGACACACCCTAACAACAAGATTTCCATATGCCGCTATTAGTAGAGCTGGATACATTTAATACCGGATCAGGTAACCTCACAGTCTTTGAAAAAATTATCCCGGGAACCATCAAGCGTGTTTTTTACATTTACGGCGCGGGCGAGACACAGAGAGGCGGCCACAGGCATCACAAAACGTGGAATGCCCTGATCTGTATTCATGGAAGCTGCCGTATATACTCCAATGATGGCGAGAAAGAGGAGGTTTTCATTCTCGACAATCCCGTTTCATGCCTTATCCTGGAACCAAAGGACTGGCACATAATGGATTCATTCTCGGACGACGCAATTCTGCTGGTATTGTCGAACGAATATTACGACAGGGCCGATTATATCGATGAGCCGTATCCGCTGAACCAGCTGAATCACACCGTATCTCAATGATCCCGTTTCTGGATTTGAACCAGGTAAATGCTCCTTACCTGCAGGCGATCGAGGATGCTTCCCGCCGGGTAATCCGCTCGGGCTGGTATATCCTCGGCAATGAGCTGAAATCGTTTGAAAAAGCTTTCGCGGAATATTGCCAGGCGGAGCATTGCGTAGGTACCGCAAACGGCCTGGATGCGATCACGCTTGTTCTGCTGGCGCTGGATTTGCCGGAAAACAGCGAGGTGATCGTTCCCGCCAATACTTATATCGCTTCGGTGCTTCCGGTCAGCTACCTCCATTTGAAACCGGTATTCGTCGAGCCCGATCCACGCACGATGCTGATCGATCCGTCGCTGATCGAACAGGCTATTACGCCGCGAACGAAGGTTATTATTACCGTGGACCTTTACGGAAGAAGCTGTGAAATAGGTCCTGTTCTCGAAATTGCCCGGAAATACGGCCTGAAAGTGATTACTGACGCCGCGCAGGCCCATGGCGCTACCTACGCGGGCAGGAAAGTGGGTTCGTGGGCCGATGCCACCGCATTCAGCTTTTATCCCACGAAAAACCTCGGCGCGTTGGGCGACGCGGGAGCCATTACAACCAACGATCCCGTTTTAGCCGAAAAAATCCGGTATTTGCGCAACTATGGCTCGGTGATCCGCTACCAAAATGAATACCAGGGGGGTTAACAGCCGGTTGGACGAGTTGCAGGCCGCTATTCTCGCCGTAAAACTGCCGTACCTGGATGCAGAGAATACCCGCCGCAGAGAAATAGCCGGACGTTATCTTGCAGAACTCGAATGCCGTGACCTCATCTTGCCGCCTGGCGACCGCCTTGCGGAGGATGCCTGGCACCTGTTTGTCGTGCGGCACCCGCGTCGCGCGGATTTAACCGCCTTTCTGGACAGGCACGGCGTGCAAACGAACATTCATTACCCGCTACCAATTCACAAACAATTAGCCTACAAAGAATTTAAAGATTTACATTTGCCTTTAACAGAGGAAATTCATCGGCAAGTGATCAGTTTGCCACTCAATCCGGTGCTGACGGACGACGAGGTAAGCTATATCATCCAAACCGTCAATCAATTCGATCATTCATGAAGCTATCGGTTATTATCCCGGTTTACAACAGCGAAAAAACCATCCGGCCGCTGATCGAAAAGCTACAAGCCACTTTGTCACAGGTTTCATTCGAGATTGTGATGGTGAACGACGGTAGCCGCGACCGTTCCGAGGAAGTTTGCCGGGAGTTGTCCGATATCTATCCCAACGTCCGTTTTCTTTCCCTGCGAAGGAACTATGGTGAATTCAATGCGGTAATGTGCGGTTTGAACTGGGCTTACGGCACCTATTGCGTAATGATCGATGATGATTTCCAGAACCCGCCGGAAGAGATATTGAAACTGGTAGAAACCGCCGAAACGGGCGATTACGATGTGGTTTACACCTATTATGCCAAGAAACAGCATTCCCTGGGCCGTAACCTGGGCAGCCGGTTCGTGAACTGGATCACGAGCTACCTTCTGAATAAACCCAAAGACCTGTACCTGTCGAGTTTCAAGCTGATCAGGCAGGAGGTTGTGCAGGAGATTATCAAATACCACGGCCCTTATCCCTACATCGACGGCCTCATTTTTCGCATTACGCGCAATATCGGTACAGTGCAGGTAGCGCATCAAAAGCGGGAGGAAGGAGCCTCCAATTATACATTGCACAAACTCGTATCGCTTTTTCTGAATATCCTTTTCTGCTATTCATCGCTTCCAATCCGGCTTTTTGTACCCATTGGCGTCGGGTTGTTCAGTCTGGGGTTTTTCCTTTTGCTTTTTCTTACCATCCAGTGGATCATTGGTCCTGACCCGAAAGGTTGGCAGGTAGTTACCGCTACGCTCATTTTCATCGGCGGCATCCAATGCATGTTGCTGAGTGTTTTGGGCGAATATATCGGCAAGAGCTTCATGGCGCAGAGTGGCCAGCCGCAATATGTGATCAAATACAACAGCTCCGAACCCGTATGATCGGCAACCGGCTCGAATACCAGCGTATGTACGAAACCGAGCGGAAACTATGGTGGTACCAGGCCCTTCATGGCAAGGTTTTGAACCGGATTCAAAAACATTTCGGCGGTGAAAAGCGCACGTTGAAGATCCTCGACGCCGCCTGTGGAACGGGCGGATTACTTTCTTTTTTGAACGAAAATAGTTATTCCAACCTGCACGGCTTCGATTATTCGCAAGATGCCATCGGGTTCTCCAATGAACGCGGGTTGAATGTCGTCTCCGGAGATCTCCGGAATGTGGACGCATTTGAACCGGGCGAAACATTTGACGTCATAATCTGCAACGACGCGCTTTATTTCCTCACCGACGCGGAAATCGTCCGGGCGCTAAGCGCATTTAAGGATCGGCTTAATCCCAATGGTTTGATAATCATTAATATACATGCATTTGAGGCATTCTCCGGTACCCACGACCTGGCGGTTGGCAGCTCCCGCCGTTTCAGACTCGGACAATTTGAGGCGTTCAGCAAAGCGGCAGGGCTGCGCATCGATTACAGCACTTACTGGCCGTTCGCGCTCTCGTTACCGATCTTGCTCGTGCGGCAGTGGCAAAAATACCGGATCAGGAACCAGAAAGTAAATGTGAACGAACTCGACTCGGACGTCGGGTACCCTGGCGACGTCGTGAATACGATTTTGAAGGCGGTAACCAAAACGGAATCCGTCCTGTTCGGCAGTGCTCCTTTTGGCAGTTCGCTCTTTATGACAATGCGCCCGGATTAACCCGGTGCCGTTCCCGCTTTATTTTCCGGAATATCCGGATGCATTGACGGCATCGAACAATGCCCTGGTTTTCGCAACACCGGCTTCGCCATTGATCGCAAAATACCAGAAAACTTCCAAGTCGCCGCGGTGCATTGCCTGGTTCATATCGCCGCTTTGTGACTTGTGGGCCGCCTTCACCCAGTCCGCAACAATCATGTAGCTATGTTTTTTATCTTCCCCGAAACTGTAAGAACGATCCAGTTCAAACACGGGTGCGGTTTTCAGGATATCCGTTTCGGGATAGCCGCCCAGCCCGTTGAACCGGAATGCATAGCCCTTGTCCTGCGATTGGCTTCCCAAAACAATCGGTTTGTTGGCCCCTTTGAAGCGCTGTACTGCCCTTATGGCACTAATGGACGCTGTTTTGTGGTGTGCGTGCTGGCCTTCGTGCGGAACGAGGCAGAATATGAAGTCGTAATTACCATTGGCGAGGATATTGTCGAGCTTCTTTTCCACATATGCAATATCCCAGTTTTTGCCTTGCAAATAAGGTTTTTCGTTGCGGTTATAGTAATCGTCGAGCTGGTCGAGAAAGAAGAAATTACCGATTCCCATGATCTCCCCCGATGCCATCAGCTCCTTTTTGCGTATTAGCGGCAAATGTTTCCGGCCCGTGGCGGAATCCACCAGGTTCAGGCCGTAGTAACTGGAAGCAACGAGCCCGTTATAACCGCCGGAAGCATCGGTGATCAGCGCGAGGTCGGCCGCGCCTTTCAGTTCGCGGGTAATTTTAAAGATAGTAACCGGAAACATTGTTTCATCGTCAGGATGGGCGGTAACGATCAGTACGCGTGGGCCTTGTGCGTGTGCGGCGAGCGAAAGCAGGAGCAGGAATGAAAGATAAACGTTTCTCATGCGATGATTTTGTAAGGTGAGGTGTTATAAAATTAGGGAATCCGGGCATGATTGCAACGTTGCCGGTTCCTGCCTGTCCAAATTATCGTCACGCTCTTATTATCAAACTATTATGGATTTAAAGCTCAACGGGAAAACCGCCTTCATCAGTGGTTCTACGCAGGGGATCGGTTTCGCCATCGCGCAAAGCCTTTTGAAGGAAGGAGCCAATGTCATCATCAACGGACGTTCGGAAAGCAAAGTGGCGGAGGCGGTCCGTAAATTGAAAGAATTACCGGGTACCGGCAATGTGGCCGGCTTCGCTGCCGATTTTTCGAAAGTGGAAGAAGTGAATACATTGCTGGAAAAGCTGCCTGACATCGATATTCTCGTGAATAATGCCGGAATTTTCGAGCCAAAGCCATTTACGGAAATCTCGGACGAAGAGTGGTTCCGGTTTTTTGAAGTGAACGTGTTGAGTGGCGTTCGGCTGGCCCGGTATTTCTTTCCGAAAATGCTTGCCAAAGACTGGGGCCGTATCATTTTTATTTCCAGCGAATCGGGCGTAAACATCCCCGAAGAAATGATTCACTATGGCACGACCAAAACGGCCCAGCTGGCTGTGAGCCGTGGTTTGGCAGAATTGACCAGGGGGACGAACGTCACCGTGAACACAGTTATGCCCGGCCCGACGAAATCGGAGGGTGTCGCCGATTTTGTGAAGCAACTGGGCGAAGCGCACAATATGTCGGCGGAGCAGGCGGAGAAGGACTTCTTTAAAAATGCACGGCCTACGTCGCTATTGCAGCGGTTTGCCTCCGTAGAGGAAATTGCCAACCTCGTGACTTACGTGGCGAGCCCGTTATCGTCGGGTACGAATGGCTCCGCTTTGAAAGTCGACGGCGGGGTTGCCAAGTTCATCATCTGACACCCACACGCTTGCATGGAAACCGAGCGATAATGTATCTATTTTGGAACGTTCATTCTGAAATAATTGTCTGATAGTCATGGCACGCAACAAAGCATTCGAACCGGAAGAGCGGCTGGAAAAGGCGAAATGCCTTTTCTGGCAAAAAGGCTACAACGCAACCTCCATGCAGGATCTGGTGGAAACAATGGGCCTGAACCGCGGGAGCATATACGATACTTACGGCGACAAGCACAGCTTGTTTCTGCAGTGTCTGCGGAGTTATACCGAAAGTGTCTTTGAAGATTACCGCAAATTGGCCGAGGAGGTGAAATCACCTTTGAAGGCCGTAGAAAAGATCATCAGAAAAGCCGCTCTCAGAACGATAGACGAGGAAAAAACCTGCCTGGGTGTCAAATCGACTTTCGAACTCGCATCGGTGGATAGTGAAGTGCATGCCATATTAAAGGAAAACACCAGCCGCCTGGTGGCTGTTTTGAAAGATCTTCTCAAAAAGGCCCAGAAAGCCGGGGAGATCAACGGTAAGAGGGACCCGGAAATGCTTGCGAATTTCATCGTTTCGAATTTTACGGGCTTCTGGCAATTTTACCTGGTGTATGGTGACAGCGAGTTGGTTCAGCAGCAAGCCGAATTTTTAATAAAATCTGTCAAAAAATAAATTTTGTCTAATGGTGGAACGAGCGTTCCATAATGGTTACGGACATGTCAGGGTTAATTACAGAAATAGCAAATAAATCAGGTATTGTAAAAATCTACAAACAAGGAGCGCCCTCTGTGCTGGGTTACGAAAGAGAGTCGATTACAGAACCGGGACCCGGCCAGGTGAGGATACGCCAGGAAGCCATCGGGCTGAATTTTGTAGATACTTATTACCGCGACGGCAAGTTCCCCGTCAAATCCTTCCCCTACACGCCGGGCGTGGAGGCGGCGGGCGTTATCGAGGCGGTTGGGCCGTGGGTTACCGAATTCAAGGTCGGTGATCACGTAGGTTATCACTTCATTCCCGGTGCTTATGCGGAGAGCCGTGTCGTGTCGACGCAGCAACTCATCCACATTCCGGAAGGAGTTACGTCCGAGCAGGCGGCTGCGGTGCTGGTCAAAGGCTTCACAGCCCGAATGCTGGTGAAGGAGGTCAGTCCGGTTAAGCCCGGCGATATAGTACTGGTACATGCCGCCGCGGGCGGTGTGGGAACACTCGTTACGAAATGGGCGAAAGCCCTGGGTGCGACGGTGATCGGTACGACGGGTTCGGAGGAAAAAAAGAGGTTGTGCTGGCCAACGGCGCCGACCATGTATTTCTCGCCGAATGCAGCCAATTTGTGCATTCGGTGCTCGAAATTACAGAGGGACGGGGAGTTGACGCCGTATTTGATGGCGTCGGTAAGGACACTTTCTCCTATTCGCTGGATGTGATCCGGAAAGGGGGCAAAATTGTACTTTACGGGTCGTCGTCGGGGCAGCCGGAGCATATCGATCACGCAGCATTACGCGAAAAATCGATCGTGATGGCCACTCCGACGCTCAGCGCGTACATTACTGACCACGCTACGCTGGAAGCATATGCGGCGGATACTTTCGACGCTCTGCGTAGCGGAATTTTCGGCGAACTGGCTATCACGCGCTATCCGTTATCAAAAGCAAATCAGGCGCAGGCCGATCTCGAAGCACGGAAGACGACAGGCTCCGTTATTCTCATACCCTGAGTCGCATCCGTTCATCATCATGGCCAAAGTCCTTATTCAGTTTGCTCATCCGACGCTGAGCAAATCCAATGTCCAGAAAACGCTGGAAAAGTACGCCCGTACGGTGAGAGGGGTGACTTTCAACGATCTTTATGAACATTACCCCGATCTTTTCATTGATATCAAAAGAGAGCAGCAACTGCTGGCGAAGCATGATATCATCGTATTCCAGCATCCGTTCTACTGGTACAGCAGTCCGCCGATCCTGAAACAATGGCAAGACCTCGTGCTGGAATACAACTGGGCTTACGGGCCGAAAGGTTACGCATTGAAAGGAAAAAAATGTTCAATGCTGTGTCATGCGGGGGTGGGCGCGAAGCCTATACTTCAACAGGGTATAACCGTTTTCCGCTCGGCCAATACCTTTTGCCTTTCAACCAAACGGCCTATTTGTGCCGGATGGACTATCTGCCGCCTTTCGCCGTGCACGAAACATACACCATCGAAGATTATACACTGAGGGCTTACGGCGAACAATATGCCGGCCTTCTGGAAGCGCTGGTAAACGACCGCGTTACCGCGGACGAATTCGCCGGTGTTGAATATATGAACGAACTCTTTCCACACTAACCGATACCGAAATGCAGCAGACCTTCTTTTTTCAGGCAATGATATACCTGGCGGCCGCGGTCGTGATGGTGCCTATTGCAAAGCGGCTTGGGCTGGGATCGGTGCTCGGGTACCTGGTGGCAGGGGTGATTATCGGTCCGGCTGGTTTGAAATTCATTGGAATGGAGGGCCAGGACATCATGCATTTCGCCGAGTTCGGGGTCGTGATGATGCTTTTTGTAATTGGCCTCGAACTGGAACCCTCGCGCTTGTGGCGCTTGCGCAAGAGCATAGCCGGCCTCGGAGGGTTGCAGGTGGGTGTTACTACGGTGATAGTTGCAGGCATCGCCATGCTTTTCGGGGTAAGCTGGAAGGAGGCGCTTGCCCTGGGGATGATCGTCGCGATGTCGTCTACCGCGATTGTAATGCAGACATTGCATGAAAAAGGCTGGCTGAAAACGGTAGCCGGCCAGAGCTCGTTTGCAGTGCTGTTGTTCCAGGACCTCGCGATTATCCCTATGCTCGCGTTGTTTCCGTTGCTGGCAGAACATGCAGCGCCGGCAGGCGGGCACGGTGATGGCGGATCGCTGGTAAGCTCGCTACCGGCATGGCAGCAGGCGGTGGTCGTTTTATTATCGGTTTCGGCGATTGTCGTAACCGGGAAATACCTCTTACGACCTGTTTTCCGCACAATGGCGCGCACCGCATTGCGGGAAATGTTTACCGCCACAGCGTTGCTGCTGGTCGTGGGTATCGCAGTGCTGATGACTTCCGTCGGTTTAAGTCCCGCTCTCGGCGCATTTGTGGCGGGTGTCGTACTCGCCAATAGCGAATACCGGCACGAGCTCGAAAGCTCCATCGACCCGTTCAAGGGATTACTATTGGGGCTGTTCTTCATTTCCGTCGGTTCGTCTATCGACTTCGTACTGGTGGTTTCAAAGCCCATGGCGATCATTGGGTTAGTGGCCGGGCTGATGGTGCTGAAAATGATCATTCTTTTTGTTTTGGGTAAAATATTCGAGGTAAGGAATGCACAGAATTTCATTTTCAGCATTGGCCTTAGCCAGATCGGGGAATTTGCGTTCGTGTTGCTCAGTTTCTCGGTTCAGCATGGGGTGTTGGGGAAAGAACTGTCCGATACGATGACGGCCGTTGTAGCCATTAGCATGGCCATGACACCGCTGGCGATGATTATTAACGAGAAATTCATACTGACCCGTTTCTGCCTTGTGAGCGCGGGCTTGCAGGCGCCGCAGCGGCCCAGCGATGTGGAAGAGGAGGACAATCCGGTGATCATAGCCGGCTATGGACATTTCGGGAATACGATCGGACGTTTTTTGCGGGCGAATGGCGTAGAAGCGACGGTTCTCGACAACGACAGCGACAATGTGGATTTCCTGCGCAGAATGGGCCTGAAAGTATATTACGGTGACGCTACGCGCTACGAGCTGCTGGATATTGCCGGGGCAAGCCGCGCGCAAATGATCATCATTGCGATCAGCGACGAGGAAAAACGGCTGGAATTGATCGAAACCGTGAAAAAGCATTTTCCTAACCTGCACATGCTGGTGCGCTCTACCAACCGTAACGACGCTTATGACCTTATGAACGCGGGTATGATGCATATTTACCGGGAAACTTTCGACACGAGTTTAAGATTGGGGGTCGACGCGCTGAAACTGCTCGGTCACCGGGCGCATGAAGCCACACGAATGGCCAAAACATTTTTTATTCATGACGAAAGGACATTGAAGCACCTGTCGAGCATCCGGAATGACGAGGAATATATTCACGCGGCGCGCCAGCATATGGAAGAGCTGGAAATGATTATGCAAGCCGACAGGGAAGCGGTGCATTTGAACGCGCTGGCAGGCTGGGACCGCAAGGCGGAAGCGGAAACGGCCTGATTGGGTTCAGGAAGCCATACGGGTACCGTTCGTCGCCTTTTCCCAAAGCCAGCCCGCCGCCATTCCCGAGAGGCTGGCCAGAAGGCCGTAAATCAGGGCCGGGTATTCGGTTTCTATAAAAACACAAACAAGCCAGACCACCAACCCGGTCACCATCGACAGTATACAGCCGAGCGAATTGCTGCTTTTCCAGTAAAGCCCCGCTGCCAAAGGCACAAACAACGACACCAGGCTGAATGCCGACGATTCGGCTACGAGTTCAAAAATACTTTCCCGCGTCGAGGCCATGAAGATGCACACCACTGTGATGCCGACGATGCCTGTACGGATGATTTTCAACAATTGCCGGTCGTTCAGGTCCGGTTTGAAGAACTTGAAAATATTTTCCCCCAGGACTACCGCCGGCGCCATAATTGCGCTGCTGGTGGTACTGAGAATGGCCGATACCAATGCGCCGAAGAAAAGGATTTGAAGTGGCAGGTTCATATGTTTTAAAACCATATTCGGGATGATCATCTGGCCGTCCGCTTCTTCTCCGGGATACAAATGATGCCCGCAGAGTCCGATGAAGAGCGGCAGTAATGCGATCGTCAGGTACATCAGGGATGACAGAAGCGTCGATTGCACCGAAACGCGGGCCGATTTCGCGGACATTACCCGCTGAAAAACATCCTGTTGCGGGATCGACCCCAGCCCGATTGTGATCCAGGCCGCGAAATATTCGAGATGCCCTTTGAGAGTATTCTCAGGGAAAAAGCGGAAAAAACCTTTCGGGGCGGCGTCGATCAGAGGCTGGAAACCACCGACTTTTACGTACAACACCGCCGCGACAATGAGCAGGCCTGCGACGATCATGACCGTTTGCACAAAATCCGTGATTGATATCGACCACATACCGCCCCAGATCGTATAAAGAATCACGACAAAAGAACTCGCCAGAATACACACCAGCAGCGACCAGCCCAGCACTACTTTCAGCACGATACCCATGGCGAGCAACTGGGCGGCGATCCAACTGAAATAGGACGGGATAATGAGAATAGCGGAAAGCAGTTCGGCATGGCGTCCGTAGCGCAGCCTGAAAAAATCACAAAATGTGATAATATTCATTTTGTAAAATCTTCGGGCAAAGAATATCCCCACCAAGAAAAGGCATAACGATGCTCCGAAAGGATCTTCGATAACCCCCCAGTACACCGTGCTCGACAAACTCGGTGGGCGCCCCCATGATCGTCTCCGACCCGAACCAGGTTGCAAATGTAGCGGAAGCCGCCAGGATCAGCGGCAACTGCCTTCCCGCGAGCACAAAATCCTGCGTGGAATTGATCCTTCCGGAGGCCCAGAGACCGATTCCCAGGTTCGCGAGCAGGTATGCCAGGATAGAGAAGGCCAACATGTTTTCAGGCTTTCTGGTGTTCTGCACTCCACTGCGTGGCTGCGCTGACGGTACTTATTTCCCGGAAAATGGACGGGCTTAATTCGATGTCAGTAAATGTTTTACTCATTTAGTCGAAGTTTTGTAACAAGCATCGTTGCCGTGGAGAATGGTATTTTAACGGGTATAGCACCTGATATTCAAAGTCCGATGATCCGTGGCTCCGAATTCGGTACCGCGATAATAACCGGCATGGAGCCGGCCCACGGGGCATACATCCACAACTGCAAAATAAAAAGAAAAGGCCGGATAAACGTGGCTTTGTGCACAGTATCCGGCCTTTTATTGAAAGACTTAATAATTATCTGGGTCCGCGGCGATGTCCGTTTTGTCCGTAACGGTCGCTCCGGCGATATTGTTTGCGGTAAGCACGGTCGTCGTGCCGGCGGTATTTGTGGCGGTCGGCATAGATGATGCGCCGCGGGGCCGGTTTCACAACCACGACACGTGGTGGCGGAGGGGGAACGTGGTAATACCTGTACCCGTGCCGGTAACCGTAGTCATAGCCCGGGCTATAGGAACGGTAAGTACAGGACGATATGGAAACAGCTGCGATCAACGTCATGACGACCGGCAACCAAATTCTGTTCTTTTTCACGGTTCTGGTTCATTTTGTACTGTTCAAAGAACGAATTGAATAGGCGAATAGTGCCGTAAGGAAAGTGAATCGACAGCGCTTACCGAGTTATCCACATTGTGGATTTCTTTTAAATATCGGTCAATTATCTGATAATGAATGTATTTTGAAGTTGTTAACAAGTTATTCACATTTTGACTGTGGATAACTTGTTAACAAATATTGGGATTATGCTTCCACGTCGTAGATAAGCACACGTTCCCAGAGGTGAGCGCATTCTTCCACGAATTTTTTGTGGAGCGGATGTACCTGGTATGCGTCATGAGCGGCTTCGTCCTTGAAAATCAGTATCTCGGCAAAGTCATAAGTGGCGTCGATGACAGGTCTGCGGGTCGCAGCCGGAGAACCGATATAAGCCGATTCGATGGATTCGATTGCTTCGAGTGATTTGATGCCGGCCAGCAGGGCTTGTCTTGCTTCTTCGTTGTCCTTTTCCTTCAACCAGAAGAATACATTATGGATAAACATGAATTATGGTTTATGGTGTTAGAAATTAATTATGGATTCGATTGATTGACGGCATCGTCCGTTTTTCCTTCCGGGAGCTGCTGGTGATAAGCCTTTTCGAGCTTGAACGAAAACGTGGTACCCTTGTCGGGCTTGGACATGACGGCAATTTTGGTATCATGGGCATTCAATATATGTTTTACAATGGCAAGTCCCAAGCCCGTGCCGCCAATTTCTTTGCTCCGGCTTTTATCGATCCGGTAGAAACGCTCGAAAATGCGGTTCAAATGTTCATGGGGAATGCCGGGTCCGTTGTCCTTCACTTCCACCTCGATATATTTTTTGCTTTCGCTGAAATGCACGATTACTTTGCCGTTTTCATTGCCGTATTTAATGGCATTCTCGATGAGGTTCAGCATGACCTGCTGCATCCGGTCGGCATCGGCCTTTACCCATACTTCCGGCATGTCTTCTGGTTTAACTTTCAATGCCACATTTCGGCTTTTGGCGATATTTTCGAGCCTGCTGAAAATGCCGACCGTAAGATGCCGGATATCGATCGGGACGATGTTCATTTTAATGTCGCCCGTCTCCATCTGCGAGAGCACGAGCAGGTCCTTTACCAAAACATCCAGACTGTCGAGATTCTTCGCCGCCTTCCTCAGGAACCGTTCGCGTACGTTTTCGTCTTCCATCGCACCGTCGAGCAGTGTGTGGATAAAGCCTTGCGCCGCGAAAATCGGCGTTTTGAATTCATGTGAAACATCGGCCAGAAATTCCCTGCGAAACAATTCCAGCTTTTTGAGCTCGTCAATCTCCTTTTGTTTTTTGGTTACATAAACAAAGATCTCGTCGTTGATCGTCTTCAAGGGATTCGATTCACGGATAAGTTTTTTGCGCGGAGCCATATTAAAATCCTTCATTTTCAGCTTGTGGATCGTGCGGTACATCTTGTTGACTTCACGGAAAACAAGGATATCGACGGCGTAAAGCACGAGGAAAAACGAGGAAATAAAGGACGAAATAGCCGAAACGAAGAGCATCCCTTTCGAAACGCCATCGACAAACGCCAGGAATGTAGTGGTAATAAGCGAAATCAGGAACGCCAGGATGACGGCAATGAAACGGGGACTTAGCGACATGATACTTTAAAGCTTGCTGCACGCCGGGGCGTGTTCTCCGGCATGCAGCGAGTCGATTGAGATTTTAGCCTTAAAGTTAACACTTTGAAGCCGGTTTAGATTCGGTTCCGCTTCCGAAGTGGCTTGTTAAGAAATTGTTAAGCGTGGTCATTTATTGTCAGGTGTAGTCAGGTGTGGTCATTTATTGTCAGGGAGTCATGGATTGTCAGGTGTGGTTAGGAATAGCCAGGTGTTGGTATTTGTGGTTAATAGCATTTTAAAGCTGCCTCTGACCAACACCCGACCAACACCCGACCATTCCTGACTATACTTGACCATACCTGACAATAAATGACCATACCTGACCAAACTTGACCAAATCTGACAATCCAATCTACATCCGACGCCGAACGACCTTAAAATCCGCCCCGATACTTGTATGTGCTTGCTACTTTATCGATTGCGACGATGTATGCGGCAATGCGTAGCGACACCTTATATTTCAACGACGTTTCGTACACTTTGTCGAAGGCGTCCTTCATGATGCGGTCGGTACGGCGGTTAATGCGTTCGAGCGTCCATTTGTAGCCAATACGGTTTTGGACCCATTCGAAATAGGAAACGGTTACGCCGCCTGCATTCGCGAGAATGTCGGGCACCACCATAATGCCTTTTTCATTGATAATGTCGTCGGCTTTGGCGGAAGTAGGCCCATTGGCGCCTTCCACGATCAGCCGCGCCTGGATACCGGCCACATTTTTGCGGGTGATGACATCTTCTTTCGCCGCAGGTACGAGCACATCGACGGGCAATGTAAACAGGTCGTCGCCCGAGATGGGTTCCGCTTTGGCATAACCTTCCAATGATCCTTTGTTAGCGTCGCGATAGGCGATGGCATCGGCCACATCGATTCCCTTGGCATTATAATATGCGCCCGAAATGTCGCTGATTGCGTGAATAGCCACGCCGCGTTCCCGCAGGAGCAGGGCCGCGTGCGAGCCTACGTTGCCGAAACCCTGGACCGCCGCCGTGGCACGATAGGGGTTAATGCGAAGCTTCTCCATCCCGGCCAGTGCGGATACCATTACACCGCGGCCGGTCGCTTCGGTTCGGCCCAGCGAGCCGCCGAGGACGAGCGGTTTGCCCGTTACCACAGCCGGGATCGTCATGCCCTTCGATTTGGAATATTCATCCATCAGCCACGCCATCTCGCGCGGACCAGTGCCCATGTCGGGCGCGGGAATATCCTGGTCGGGGCCGAAAACATCGAGTAATGCGGTCGTGTAGGCACGCATAAGGCGTTCGATTTCTCCGGGGGACATTTCGCGCGGGTTACATGCGACGCCCCCCTTCGCACCGCCATAGGGAATGTCCACTACCGCACATTTCCAGGTCATCCAGGCCGCCAATGCACGTACTTCGTCCAGATTTACGTCGGGATCGAAACGTATCCCACCCTTGCTCGGGCCGAGAATGGTGGAGTGGATCACACGATAGCCTTCGAAAGTCCGGATTTCGCCGGAATCCATCGTTACGGGCAGCCCTACCGTGACTTGTTTGCGGGGGACTTTGAGGATATAATACATTTCTTCGGAGATGCCGAGCAAGTCTACGGCCTTATCGAATCGCTGCATCATTGACTCCAACGGATTGTCTTTATCCTTAATCGGAGCTGGTTCTATGTAAGACATTATTTGATTTATAATATGTTGATAATAAATTAGTTATCTCGGTATGTCCGAGCTGGCGATACAAACTACGCTATTTGCTGGTATAAAAGCAAAAAACTAGTTTTTCTTGAAATAGTAATAAAAAATGGCTGGCATAGAATGTTTCAGGGGAGTGACAAACGCTAAAATTATACCGGGGAATTTAGCGATTATCCCAAATTTTGTGGCGGGATCGGGGCAAAAGGTGAAATGCAGAAAAAATAAAAAAAGGAGACAGAATTTGCCTCCTTTTCGGGTTTGGAATATCGGACCTTTCTCAGGCCATTTCCAGTTTGGACGCATAACGCTTGCGATCGTTTTCATCCAGGTATATTTTCCGCATGCGCATGCTCTGCGGGGTCACTTCCAGGTATTCGTCTTTCTGGATGTATTCCATTGATTCTTCCAGGGAGAAATTAATTTTCGGGGCAATACGCAACCCGTCGTCCGAGCCGGAAGCACGCATGTTGGTCAGCTTTTTCGCTTCCTGCAAGTTCACCACGATGTCGTTCGGACGGTTGTGTTCGCCTACTACTTGTCCGCCGTAAACCTCATCGCCCGGATCCACGAAGAAACGTCCGCGATCTTGCAGTTTATCGAGGGTGTAACCGGTTGCCGGGCCTGTGTTTTTCGAAATAATCGATCCGTTCAGACGGCCGGGAATCGGTCCGCGGAATGGCTCGAAGCTCTTGAAACGGTGGGTCATTACGGCTTCGCCTTGGGTAGCGGTGAGCACGTTCGAGCGCAGCCCGATCAAGCCACGTGAAGGGATTTCGAATTCGAGGTGTTGCAAATCGCCTTTCGGTTCCATGACCAATAGCTCACCTTTGCGCTGCGTCGCCAGTTCGATCACTTTTCCGGCGGTTTCTTCCGGTACGTCCACAACCAATGTCTCGATCGGTTCGAGGCGCTGGCCGTTTTCGTCTTCTTTGTAGAGAACTTGCGGTTGCCCTACCTGCAATTCGTAACCTTCACGACGCATAGTTTCGATCAATACCGACAAATGGAGGATACCGCGGCCGTAAACGAGGAATTTGTCCTCCGTATCCGTTGGTTCCACGCGCAATGCGAGGTTTTTCTCAGTTTCTTTTAACAATCTGTCGCGGATATGCCGCGAGGTAACGAATTTGCCTTCCTTGCCAAAGAACGGCGAATTGTTGATCGTGAAGAGCATGTTCATGGTAGGCTCGTCCACCGCGATGCGTGGCAATGCTTCGGGATTTTCGGCGTCGGCGATCGTATCGCCGATTTCGAAATCTTCGATGCCTGTTACCGCGCAGATATCGCCAGCGCTTACTTCGGTTACCTTGGTTTTACCCAAACCCTCGAACAGCTGTACTTCTTTGATTTTCACCTTCTTCATTACACCGCCGGCTTTGCAAAGCGTCACGGTTGATCCTTCCTTGATCGTTCCACGATGTACACGGCCGATGGCGATACGGCCTACGAATGCATTATAATCCAGTGAAGTGATCTGCATTTGCAGGTTACCTTCCGTTACTTTTGGAGCAGGAATCTGCTCGATGATCGTGTCGAGAAGGAATGTAATATCTTCGGTCGGTTTCTGCCAGTCAGGGCCCATCCAGCCTTGTTTCGACGAACCGTACACGGTCACGAAGTCGAGCTGGTCCTCGGTAGCACCGAGGTTGAACATCAGGTCGAATACATTTTCCTGAACTTCTTCCGGACGGCAGTTTTCCTTATCTACCTTGTTTACAACCACGATCGGTTTCAGGCCGAGCGTGATGGCTTTGCCCAGCACGAAACGGGTTTGGGGCATCGGGCCTTCAAATGCATCGACCAGCAACAATACGCCATCCGCCATTTTAAGTACGCGTTCTACCTCGCCACCGAAGTCCGCGTGACCCGGTGTATCGATTACATTGATCTTGACATCTTTGTAACGTACCGATACGTTCTTGGAAACAATTGTAATCCCACGCTCACGTTCCAGATCGTTGTTGTCGAGAATCAGGTCGTCGAATTCCTGATTGTCGCGAAACAGCTTTGACGCGTGGATGATTTTGTCGACCAAAGTGGTTTTGCCGTGGTCAACGTGCGCAATAATTGCGATGTTACGAATGGCTTGCATTGTTTTATAGATCAGTTGTTTACGGCACTGCTGCGGAATGCTCCGATCGCGCGTCAGGGCCGATTTGGCTTTCGTCTGGGTGTAATTTGCCAAACAGGGTGCAAATGTACGCACTTTTTCCCTGAATAACAGTATTTTACAATTAATTTATTGTTATCCTGTGAAAAACAGCCTTTAAACTAAAAGAAGTGCAAAAGGGAAGGGAATATCAGAGAGAAGCAGTTGCTTTTTTGGACATGCGGTAGCAAGGCCGTTTTGCATTCGCCGCCACGTTTCGTTTATTTGTAAGGATTGAAATACCATTAAACCTCATGATGAATAAGAACCTACTGGCTGGATTACTCCTGTCTGTTAACACCCTGGCATGGGCACAGGAGCGCCTGCCGCAGGAACGCCTGCCGCAGGAACGCCTGCCGCAGGATGATGTAGCCCGATATGCGGCAAGCATTACCCCCTCCGATTTGAAGAAACACCTGGTGATTATCGCGTCGGACAGTCTCGAAGGCCGCGATACCGGCTCTCCCGGCCAGAAGAAGGCGGCCGAGTATGTTTCGAAATACTACCAACAATATGGCTTGGAACCCATTGCGACCGACGCCGACGGTTCGAAGAGCTATTTGCAAAAATATAAGCTGTACAAGCGTAGCTGGGGCGAAGTGTATGTAAAGGCCGGAGCCAAGAAATATGAATTTAATAAAGACTTTTATCTCAATGGATTGCTCGATATTCCGGATGAGGTAACTACAAATCTTGTCACCGCAGGCTACGGAATCGAAGAAGGCAGTTACAGCGATTATGCCGACCTGGATGTGAAGGGCAAATCGGTGGTGGTTTTTGACGGAGAACCGAAATCTTCGGGGGGTAAATATCTGTTGAGCGGAAACACGGAAAAGACCAAATGGAGCGGGCCGGTTTCGTGGCAGGTGAAGGCAAAACTCGCGCAGGAAAAAGGCGCCAAATACGTTTTTTTGATTACCGACAAAACCGGCGAAGACCTCGACAAGGAGATCCGGCAGCGCGCGGTAATGGCCCGGCGGTTCAGTGCGCCTACGTTGAAGCCGGTCCGGGAAAACCCGTCCGGGATAGCGGCGTTTGTGGTTTCGGGCAACGTAGCGGCCGAAATGTTGGGCACTTCCCCTTTGAAACTCAACAAATTGAAAGCTGAAATTGATAAATCGGGCAAACCGGTGTCAAAGGAATTTACGGGGACTGCTTCTCTGAAGGTCGGGCGTGTGAGCGAAACCATCGATACCGAGAATGTGGCTGCTTTCATGGAAGGCTCCGACAAGAAGGATGAGGTGCTGGTGATCAGCGCGCATCTGGACCATATCGGCATTTCTGAAAACGGAGAAATCAATAACGGTGCCGACGACGACGGTTCGGGAACGGTTTCGTTGCTGGAACTTGCGGAGGCGTTCAGCAAAGCGAAAGCGGACGGTAAAGGCCCGCGGAGAAGCATTTTGTTTCTGAATGTGACGGGAGAGGAAAAGGGCCTTTTCGGTTCGGAATATTACTCTGAAAATCCGCTGTTACCGCTCAAAAACACCATCGCGGACTTGAACATCGACATGATCGGCCGGGTGGACGAAGCCCATAAGAATGACCATCGGTACGTATATCTGATCGGTTCGGATAAACTTTCCTCCAAACTGCACGAAATCAGCGAGGAAGCGAACAAAAAATATGTCAATTTCAAACTCGATTACACTTTCAACGACCCGAAAGACCCCAACCGCTTCTACTACCGCTCGGATCATTACAATTTTGCCAAAATGGGCATTCCGGTGATTTTCTATTTTACAGGCGTCCACGAAGATTACCACCGCCCGGGCGACGACGTCGAAAAAATCCTCTTCGACAAGCAGTCGGAAATTGTAAAACTGGTATTTTACACCGCCTGGGAATTGGTAAACCGTGACGAGCGTATTGTGGTGGATAGCCATAAGGATTAGGTTTTGGGGAAATTGCGGGGGAGGAATGGGAGGAAATCTTTAAAGGCTTGATTATGAAAAAGATATTGTCTCCGCTATTGTTTTGCCTTTTCTGCGCATTGTCGAAAGCGCAGGTGCCGGCCGAACATTCGCTGCTTTGGGAAATCACAGGACCGGGATTATCGAAGCCCTCCTATCTGTTCGGAACCATTCACCTCATTTGTCCGACCGATTTCGGGTTAAGCGATTCATTGAAATCTGCCCTCGCACGTACGGAGCAGGTGGCGTTGGAAATGGATATGGACGATCCGGGGATGATGGCCGGGATGATGAAAACAATGAATATGACTGCGGGTAACGAGTTGAAAAAGCTCGTTACCGCACAGGAATACGACCGGCTTGACCGGTTTTTCAAAGATTCGGTGCACGTCGGTCTGTCCATGTTCGAACGGGCGAAGCCATTCGTTTTGATGGGGCCGCTGTTTAATACGGTGCTGGATTGTCAGCCGCAATCCTATGAAATGGCGCTGATGGAACTGGCGGGAAAGCAGAAGTCGGAGGTGATCGGTATCGAGACGCTGGAAGAGCAAATGGCCATTTTTGATACCATTCCCTATCAAGACCAGGCGAAAATGCTACTCAATCTAATCGACAGCCTGCCCGCCGCACGAAAAGAGTTCAGAAGCCTTGTGGCCCTATATAAGGCGCAAGACATCAACGAACTCTACCGGATGACGCTGAAAAGCGAATTTGGGATGGAAGGTAACGAAGAAGTAATGCTTTTTGCCCGTAACCGGAAGTGGGTGCCGCGCATACGCAGGATCGCGGGCGGGAAGCCAACGTTCTTCGCAGTTGGAGCGGCGCATCTCGGGGGTGAGAAAGGTGTTATCGCGTTGCTGCGGAAAGAGGGGTTTAAGGTAAGGGCGGTGAAGTGAATTTGCCGCCATTTTCGGTTACAGGTACTCGCAATAGCCGTTTGAAAACTCATGGTGTATTAGTGCGTGATTTTAGGAGGTAGGAGATAAATTTGAGTTTTAAACTCTCCACACACTGGTAAAATATGGATCAGGAAAGATATGAACTGATTGCGGACGAGGAGCGTAACCGATTCGAATTTATTAGTCGAAAACACTGGAAAATCAAACGAAAACATTTAGTAGGCCGTTGCCTGATTTGTCCAATGACCCGTTTCTTCTCAGAAAGGACAAAATGATGAAGGACATTCTGGAAAAAAGCCCTATTCCAAAGCACTTATTACCCAGAGAAAAGCGGAAGGAAAGTAGCCTCTCAAAACGACGAAATCCAGCGCGTCAGCCACTCGGGACTGAAAAATAGCATAAGCAGGGCTACGAGGAAAAGCCCGGCGACCAGTTTTCCGGAGGCACTGTTGTTGGTGCTGACCGCTTCTGCTCTGACAGTCCTGAAAAATAACAGATACGGCAAGCGCATATAATATGCAAGGGAAATAGCGGCGTTTAAGATCCCGCCTACAAGCAGCCACAGCATCCAGGTCAGTTCCTGGTCGTGGTAGCTTTCCCAGAGAGCCGAAAAAACAAGCAGCTTGGAGGTAAACCCGCCGGTGGGAGGTAAGCCAGCGAGAGCCACCATTACGATTGTGAGAATGCCCGAAATCCAGACATAACTGCGCCCGAGGCCTTCGTAATCTTTGAGTTCGGTTTCTTGCCTGGGTTGCAGCAGGTCAACCAGAAAGAAAGCAGCCAGGTTTATGATGAGATAGGCGGCGGTGTAGAAAACAGCTGCCTCGAAGCCAAAACGGCTGTATGCGGCAATCCCGACCAGCAGATAGCCGGCCTGCGCGATGGAGGAATAAGCCAGGAGGCGCCGCGCATTTTTCTGCCAAAGGGCTGCTACGTTACCGACAGTCATGCTGATCAGTGCGATCCCGCCGAGAACAGGGAAAAATTGGACCGGTAAAATGCCTGCCAGGCGCATAAGTACCAATACAACAGCCGCCTTGGGTGCTACCGAAAGAAACGATACCAAAGGCGTGGGCGCGGCTTCGTAAACGTCGGGCGTCCAGATATGGAACGGTACAAGCGAGAGCTTGAAGAGCAGTCCGGCGAGCGTTAGTACAATGGTGACCGTTACTACCAGATCGGAATTATTGCTCAGTCCGACGGTCAGGGCGTCGTCGGTAATATCGAGCGTACCGCTGAGGCCGTAGATCAGGGAAATGCCGTAGAGCATTACCGCCGAGCTGGCCGTTCCGAAGAGGAGGTATTTGATGCCGCCTTCCGCTGCCTTTTTGTAGGGCGACAATGCAACCAGCAGATAGGAGCTGATCGAAATAAGTTCGAGTGAAAGGTAAATCGACAGCAGATGAGTCGCCATCGTCAGCAAATGCAGGCCGGCCACGGCGGCGATCAGCAATGCATGGAATTCGGCGGGGAAATCGTATTTTAGAATCCGGACATGTAATAGCGTGAAAGCCCAGGCCATAGTAACCAGGATTTTAAAAAACACGGCCTGCCTGTCGAGAAAAAGCAACGGCTCGAACCGGTAGGAGGGTGCGGCATTCCATTGGCCTGCCACTAATACCAACGATACCAGGCTGCCCGCGAATGCCAGGTTCAACAGATAGGACGTAGCTTTTTCCTTGCCGAAGCGTTTGACGAAAATCAGTTCGGCGAGCAGGAACACACAGAAGAATACAGCCAGGAATAGCTCGGGGATAGTGCCGCCGAGGCTCTGGCGTATATGTTGAAGCTGATCGTTGATGTCCAAGAGAGCAGGTACAATTTTTGTGCAAAAGTACGGAAAGATGGCAGGGAATCCAGTCCTTCGGCTCCCAAACCTCGAACTTATCAAATTAACCAACTTAAATCATGAAATATCTGCTAAGAATTTTCGCGCTCGTATGTTGTATCGCGACTATCCAGGCACATGCACAGGATTCGACGGGCCTGGGAGGAACGCCTTATCAGGAAACCCAGCTGGCCGCCGGGGACAAGTCTCCGTACCTTCTGAAAGAATGGTATACGGGGGCAGTCAGGACAAGCGACGATCGCGTTCATGACGGCGTCCAGCTCCGGTATGACTACCAGAAAGACGAAATCGAATACAAGGCAGGCTCGGGACTCTACCGGGTCGCATCGGGTGTGAAGGAATTTACGATACCAAGCGGTGTCGATTTGTACACATTCCGAAGTGGCTATCCGCCTGTGGGTAACCTGACCGAAAAAAGCTTCTATCGCGTGCTTTACGATGGAAATACCAAACTTCTGAAGAGATATGCCAACCCCATTAAAGCAGAAAAAGCCAGCGCCACAAGGACTATGGACGCCGGCGCGAAACTCTATTTGTTGAAGGACGGAAAAATGAACCCTGTACAACTCAGTAATCGCAACAGTTTCCTGAAACTACTCGGCGACGAACGAAACAAATTGAATTACGTCATCAAAGAGCAACAACTGGATTTTGCCGGGGAAGACGACCTTGTACGGCTTTTGGAGGAATATGACTCCTACAAGGCCGGCCGGGGAGGCAACTAAACCTATTTTTCCACGATCCAGCGGTTCACACTGTTGTATTTTCCTTCGAGAACAATCTTGAAAAAGCCGGAAGGATATTTCGAAATATCTATTTCGGCTTTTTCGCTGGTCACATCCACTTCGTCCATCAGGTAATACAGGTCGCGACCGCCTTTTTCGAAATGATTTGTCGTGGCGAGCCAAATCTTCACCTTGCCTTCTTTTTCAACGGCTTTCCAGGAAATGGTGACTTTCCCCACCGATTTCTGCATGACTGGCGACATTACCGAAAGTTTGCCTGTAAATGCGACGCCATCTACTTCGAATGCCTGCTCTTTGGGAATGTGAATGTCCATATGCCGCGCCACGGTCGGGAAAATGTCGACTATCCCGGGCGTAGCCTTAAAGTTGGAATTCAAGTCCTTCGCATTGGTAACGATCCAGGTGCTTCGTTCGCGGTCGCTTTGGCCGCCGTGGCATTTGCCGGTTTTGGCGTCGCGGCCATGGTCGGTGGTGATTACCATGAGCCAATCCTCGTCGAAATTCTTTTCACGATAGCCGATGGATTTCCAAATCCGGCCCATTTGGTCGTCCATTATTCGAATGGCTTTATGAAACTGCTCGCTGTCGCCGTATTTATGACCCATATCGTCGGTGTATTCGAGGTAAACCCACGACATATCGGGGCCATTGTCGTGTATGTAAGTGGCCGCTTCGTCCACCACTTTTTCATCGATCCTGTGAATGTATTCGCTCTGTTTGTCGTGCTTGAAATGCACCGTATCCAGTTCGAAACCGTCGAAAGAATAATCGATTTGCAGTTTATCGGTTTGTAGGAGGTTGGTACCTACCAGCTTCGTACGATTATCGAGCCAGGTGGAAAAAATGGCGGTGCGTTTTTGTGAATATTGTTCTTCCAAAAAGCGGAAGAGCGTCCAGTAGTTATAGTTCGGGTCTTTAATATCATTATCCCAAACATTGTGCTTGTTCACCCAGGTGCCGGTCAGCAAGCTATTGTAACCCACGGCGGAGATCGTCGGTGTTTGCGAGTAGGTGCCTTTGCCGCCGCCTACGTATGCACGTGTGTAGCCACCCGCTTGTGCGATCGCGTCCAGGTGCGGCGTCGCGATTTTTTCCTTGCTGTCGCTGGAAATGCCGTCTACGATCACAAAGACGACTTTTCTGTTTTTAGCAGCCTGAGAAAGGGCATTTGGAGTAATGCCTGCGGCCAGCATCAGCCATAGCAGTAAGGAAAGGCGGGTTTTCATAAATTGAATGACTGTTTAATAAAAAAATCCCTCAAATAAACGGCAATTTCGCCGGATTTGAGGGATTCCCAGTACAAAGAAATTATTATCAAATCGTAATTTCTTCTCTGTCTTCTATGGACTTACCGTCTGCTCGGGTGCCGCGTCCGTTTTCTTTTTCTTGCCAAATGCATAAATCAATCCGAAATGGCTTTTGAGGACACCGCTATCGAATTTATCCTTGACATACGGGTTCAGTTCCAGGGCCAGTTGAATACGGCGGTTCATGGGCAGTGGTGCTATTCGTACGCCGAAATTGACCGAGTAGCCGTCAATTGTAATCAGGTCGGCATCGGCATCGGCGATGCGGTAGAGCGGATTAAGCCGTAGTCCTCCGCCGAGGTACCATTGTGCTACTTCGCCCCGCTTGAGGTTGATCATCGGAAGCAGGTCGATGCTCAGGCTGCTGAACAGCGAGTTGGTCTGCAAGCGCGTATCCAGCCAGATCGCCTTTTTCGCATTGGTGCTCACAGTCAGTAAACTGCTCCACGGATAGTAACCTACCGACGCCTGTGCCCGCGCTTTTTCAAGGCCGGGGAGGGTTACCAGCATCAGTACAAAAAGAACACGTTTCATCGTGGAATGGTTGTTAGCGGCGCATTGCTTTACCGAGTTTCCCGGCGGCCTGCATGGTATTCATTTTTTTCATCATCTTCCGCATTTCATCAAATTGTTTGATCAGGTTGTTGACTTGCAGAATGGTGGTGCCGCTACCTGCCGCAATGCGCTTTTTACGGCTTCCGTCGATGATATCGGGGTTTTCGCGTTCCTTTTTGGTCATCGACTGGATAATTGCCTCGATCGGTTTGAACGACTCATTATCGATATCGAGGTTTTTCACTGCGGCGCCCATACCGGGAATCATACCGATGAGATCTTTTACGTTACCCATCTTTTTGATCTGTTGCAACTGGCCCAGGAAGTCGTCGAAGTCGAATTTGTTCTGGCGCATTTTGGCGTTGATGCGCTTTGCTTCGTCTTCGTCGAACGCCTGCTGGGCACGTTCGACAAGGGAAATCACGTCGCCCATGCCGAGGATGCGGCTTGCCATACGATCGGGATAGAAGGAGTCGAGCGCCTCCATTTTCTCCCCGGTACTGATGTATTTGATCGGTTTCTCCACCACCTGGCGGATCGAAAGCGCCGCACCGCCTCGGGCGTCACCGTCGAGCTTGGTCAGAACGACCCCGTCGAAATCGAGTCTTTCATTAAACGTTTTGGCCGTATTCACCGCGTCCTGACCCGTCATGGAGTCGACCACAAAGAGGATTTCCGAGGGTTTTACGGCGGTTTTAATGTCCTGTACCTCCTGCATCATTACTTCGTCCACCGCCAAACGGCCCGCCGTATCGACGATCACGATTTTCTTACCTACTTTTCTCGCGTGCGCAACCGCATTCTGGGCGATGCTGACCGCATTCTTATTCTCGGGTTCCGCGTATACTTCCACGCCGATCTGCTCGCCGAGCACTTTCAGCTGGTCGATCGCCGCGGGGCGGTACACGTCGCAGGCGGTAAGAAGAACCTGGCGGCCTTGTTTTTTGAGCAACGAGGCGAGTTTTCCGGAGAAAGTCGTTTTACCGGAGCCCTGCAAACCGGCAATCAGGATCACGGCCGGATCGCCCTTGATATTGATCCCTTCGGCCTGGCCGCCCATGAGCTCGGTCAGTTCTTCCTGCACGATTTTGACGAACATCTGCCCCGGTTCAACAGAGATCAGAATTTTCCTGTCGATGGCCTTGTCGCGGATGCGGTCGGTAATTTCTTTGGCTACCTTGAAGTTAACGTCGGCATCGACCAGCGCTTTGCGTACTTCCTTGGTGGTGGCGGCTACATTTATATCGGATATCCTGTCCTTTCCTTTTAGTGTGCGAAAGGCATTGTTGAGTTTGTCCTGTAAGTTTTCAAACATGGAATAATATCTATGAATCTGAACCTGAATTTGAAATAAAACACAAAGGTATAAATAAAATGAGGAGTACGGGAAGGTAAGTCCCATACTCCTCACTATTAGATTGCGCCGGGCGGTATTATTGCTTTACGGCAACGCTTAACTCGGCTGGCTTCGGGGCCTGGATGCCATCCAGTGCGAACTGGCGGCTGATGCCTTCGTGTACGTCGTAATAAGTTTCCCAATAAGTCGCGCTGGGCGTCCAAACACGTACATCGAAGAAAATGGCGTTTTCAGTCAGCTTGGTGACCAAAATATCGTGTTGAACGTCTTTCAGGGCAGTAGGGCAGGCATCGATCGCTTTTTGCACGGAAGCCCTGATTTTATCCACACCATTCTGGCTTCCCGCTGCGAAAACCATATCGACCCGGATTTTGCCTTTTCCGGAGATATTCGTAATAGGGGAAGTAGAAAGTGCGCCGTTCGGTAGAATAATGGTTTTATTGTCGGGTGTTACAAGTATCGTGTTAAAAATCTGCACTCCTTCCACGGTGCCGGTGAAGCCCTGCGCGCTGATCAGGTCGCCCACGCGATAGGGCTTGAAAATCAGGATCAGGACACCGCCCGCAAAATTTGCGAGACTTCCCTGCAATGCCAGGCCTACGGCCAGACCCGCCGCACCGAGTACTGCCACAAAAGAGGATGTTTCGATACCTACAATGCCCGCGATGCTCAGCAGCAGCATAACATTGAGCAGGACGACGATCAGAGAGCTCAGGAACGGCTGTACATCACGGTCGACCTTGCGTTTTTCCATGACGTTGCTCAGCATCGAACTGATTTTCCCGACGATGAGCCTGCCGATGATAAATGCGACAATGGCTAATACGATTTTGCCGCCGTAGAGCGTGACCAGCGGCCAGATCTGCGCCTTGATAATGTCAAAATCCATGTGTTGCAGAGGTTTTGGTGGTAAGATGTGTGAAAAGTTGACGGGCATTTGAGTGCCTTCCGGTTGCAAAGTCATTTATTCCCGGGATATTAGCAATCGGAAAGCGTAAAATGTTTCGTAGAAATTCATCGGCATGTTATAGTAGTATCATGAAAAAAGGGTGAGCGATGACTGGTTACCATCTGCTCACCCTCTTGTGTATACTTTGAAAGTCGTTTATTTTTTGAACCTGGCGGCAATCCAGCGGAACATTTTCTTTTCCTTTTCCCAGAAAAAAGAGAACTGGCCCAGCAGAAAACCATACAATAGCAATAAACTCTGGTAAGTCGGGAAAATGAAGAGGATGTAGGTAATGGTTTTTAGCCACATCGGCGTCGCGTCGTCATAACCCAGGAGGTAGAAAAGCCCTTTTCGAAGCCACACCACCGTAGAGCCCGACAAGCTGAAAACCGCGAGTACCAATAAAACCTGCCTGGTTGTTTCCAATCCCCATTTTTCCTGCATTTTGCCCAACCAGGGCTGTGCATTCTTTTCTCCGCTTTGCATATATGTACTGTATTGACTGCAACTGAATTTCCTGCAAAGAAACAACGCGGATCGCAAAAATCCTTGGTTTTAATAAAGGTTTAATGGCTGAATTCGTGAAAGGCGTACGCGGCATGCCGGGGTGACGATTGTCCGAAAACCGCGACCCCGGTAGCCATCTCCGCCATGTGTCATTCAGCTATTTAATCTTTAAAAACACCAGCAGTCCCAGCACACTTACAATCAAAACGCTCGCTGCGGCGGCAGTCATCACACCGTCGCGTGCGTTTTTGCCGAGAAAATCCAGTCCGCTGTATTTATGGAAAAATGCGAAACTGAAACCTTCGCGCCGATCGTGGTCTTCCACCTTCGCCGCAAGGCGGCCTGTGGTCGTTTCAATATAGTAAGTGGTATGTTGAGGCGTGTCGTACGCCAGTTTTACTACCGGCAGCCGCTTGTTCACAAAGCCGTATTCCCCCGCGAAAGTGGTTACCAGCGAGGCTTTCTCAACTTCTGCGTCCGAAATAGGCGATGAGATTTGCGCTTCCATCAGGTCGCAGCAGCTTTCCGCATTGCGTGCTTCCTGCGCGGCAAACTTGCGTGCCAGGTACTTCGCGAAACGGATGTTGCCGTCGTCGAGCTTTTGGCCGTCACGAATATTTATGTAATCCACGATGGTTTTATCGGTTTCCCAGTCTTTCCGCACGGTTTGCCAGAAAATATTTTTGCCCCATTTGATCAGGCCGATGTTGGAAACGCCTTTGAGGTCGATCATCGACGCCTGTGCGATTTCCTCGGTTTTGATCACCGGATCGTAAATGTATTTCTGCCGCTGGTCGGGATCGAGCTTTTGAACGGCATGGTAGGCACCCGAGAATGCAAATGCGAATGTGAAAATGCTGCACCAGATGCCGATTGAGCGGTGGTATTTGCGCAGCATGCCGCGCCGGTTGCCCGAACGGCCGGTTTTAAATTTTTTCCACATTAACCCGTACACCATTACACCGGCGACGGCCGATAGAATAATGAGACTCAGAAACGCGACCATTACCGCAATGCGGACTGTGTTGTTGGCGATCATATCCATAAAGCCCCAGTTATGGAACGTGCTGAACACCCGGATGAAAGCCTTGCGTCCCCTGTCGTTGAACGTGGCAAAACGGCTTTGGCCGGTTTCAACGTAAATATCCATTTCGCGATCGTCGTCGAAGCTGATTTTCCAGACCGGTAAAAAGCGATTGACATATTTGTACTGATCGGTGAATTCCGTCAGTAATGTGCTCGAAATGATCATCGACTCCGGCTCGCCAAGCATATAGCGTGCCATGTGTTCGGCATATATGCGATCGCCGTCGGGTAGTTCAAGGCCAGTGGCGGTGTTGAAATACCTTAATTTATCATCCACACCTTTCCTGATACCAGGCATTTTCTTGAAATCTGACCAACCTGAAATTCTTGAATTCCGTGATCCTGTTTCGGGTTAATACCTGCCCGGGCGATAATATTACGGCGGCAGACTGCACCGGTTCGGCTTTAAAGGATTCGTGGGCAATGGCCGTTTTAAACCAATGCGACATGAACGGGTGCATTACGCCGGACGCTGTCCAAAAAATCGTCGGTACGAGCGCCAGCAAGCCCAGCCAGCGATGCCAGCGGTAAATGTTCCTGCGGATAGTCTTTTTCGCTTTCGCCCTGAACGACTCTTTCGGTTTAATAGCGATTTCCTCTATCATAATCTGCTACTTTTTACCGGTGAATGTATACTGAACGCCGAAAACGAACGTGCGTGGTGCGGCCGCATTGTACGTGGTGCGGTCGGTGGCATTGTTACCGCGTGTGGCATTGGTGGCATACAGCACATCGGTCAGGTTCATGACATTGCCGAACAACTCGATGCCCTTCCAGTTATAACCAAGCCGTAAGTTCAGGATATCGTAACCTTCGTATCTGACGGTATTGACCTGATTTTGGTAGTAGGAAGCCACGTGCTGCCATTCTACCGAAGAGCGGAAGTTTTTAAACCATTTGGGATAATAGCTGAATTCGGTGTTCCACAGCCAGCGTGGCGACGACGGCATGTCCTTGCCGTTTACATTTTTTATAGCATCGGATTCACGGCTGCTTAAAATGAATTCTTCATATCGGTGAATGGCCGTGGTTCCGCCGAAGCGGAAGAAAAACTCCTTCGTCGGTTTATAGGTGATTCCGAATTCGGCCCCACGATGCAACGTCTTTCCAGCCGACTGATAATCGTAGGAATTATCCGGCAGCCTCACATTCAGCAACTCGTTCCTTCCATTCATTTGATAGAATGCCAGGTCGATATAAATTTTGTTGTCGAGCAACGAGGCCCAGCCGCCGATTTCCGCATTGTTAAATTCCGCCGGTTTCAGATTGTAGTAAAACAAATCGCCGTTTTCAGCCGGTACCGCGCGTTTGCGGAATACCGACGTCAGCCCGGGCGGCGAGAAACCTCTCGAATAGTTGGCATAAATCCCTTTTCCCTTGCCCAAATCATAAGTAGCGCCGATTTTCGGGGTAACCTTGCTGTAAGACTTACCGCCCGAGGTGCTATCGAGAAAGTTGTTGTAGGTAAATGACATCCGGTCGTAACGCAAGCCAGCCGAAACGCGGAGCTTCGGTAACAATTCGAAATCATATTGTGCATAAGCGGCCGTATTTTTGATGTCGGCGTCATAATCCGCATTTTTGATGTCGGGACGCTCCTTGATGATGGTATACTTTTCCACCGACTTTTTATCCGCCCGCAGCTGCGCGGCGAGGTCGATCTGATAGGACCAGTAATCGGATGGCGAAAAGTCAAAAACAGCGCCGGTGATCAGTTTGGAGTTCAGGAAATCGAATTTCTGGCTATGCTGGGTAAGTATGCCGAGGCTTTTGAAGTTGCTGGAATTGATCTCGCCCCTGGCAGTTTCCTGGCCGGTCGTCCAGCGGATGCCGTAATTCGGATTTTGGCCGTGCTCATTTTTTCTTGCAAATGCGGTTATGAAAGTCTGTGAGCCGTTTTTCCAGTCTTTTTCGAGCGTAAGCCGGCTGCGCAGCGAGCTCACTTTGCGGTAGGTAAAATCGGTGGTGCTCACATATTGGCGGGAGTAAAATGCGAGGCTGTCCACGCTACCGCTGGTTTGCGAGTCGTATTTGCTGTAAGCCAGGGTATAAATAAGCCTCGTCGATGGCGAGAAGTGATATTCCATTCGCGCATTGATCGCGTTCTTATCATAATCTGAGCTTTTCATCCAGGCATCGCGCTGGTTGGCCACGAAGCCGCCCACGTACGCGCCGAACTTGCCAGCCATGCCGCCGGCGCCATACTGAATGCGTTTGTAGCCCCACTGGTCGGCCTGGACGCCAATTTTGGCGGTCGGCAAGATCGTGGGCCGTTGGGTAATGAAATTGATCGCGCCGCCCACAGCCTCCGGACCGTAAATGGAAGAGACCGGGCCTTTCACGACCTCGACCGAGCTGACCGCGAACTGGTTGAATTCGAGAATAGAATTGTGATTAAAAACGCCCATCGGACGGACGGGAACGCCATCCTCCATATAAAGGAAATAGGCATTGGTCGTAAACGGCTGGCGGATCGCCATCGAATGCTGCTCGTTGCCCAGGTTCACCATCATTACGCCGGGCACCTTGTTCACGATTTCGTACATGGCGGTAGGTTTGGCCTCGTCGATCATCCGCGGTGTGAGTTTGGAAATGGCGATCGGGCTTTCCGTACGCAAAGTGGCCTCCCGGTTACCGGTTACCACTACGGATTGCAGGTTTTCTGACGCGGCATCCAGCCCTATTTTAATGTTCTTACCACCATCGAGATGCACTTCTTTCGCCGAAAATCCAACGCTGGAAATGCGGAGTACGGCGTTGGGAACCGGGCTATTGAATGCGAAATGCCCATTATTGTCGGTAGTGGTGCCGAGGTTGGCGGAGACGATCTGCACGGTTGCGCCGGGAATGGGTTCCTTGGTTTGGGAATCAAATACATTGCCCTCGATGCCCTGCGCGACGGCCGCACGCGTGCATATATACAGGAATAGCGCCTGTAAAAATATTTTCAGGTTCATTGTGATGCTTTAAGAGATTGAAATTCAGTCAGGTATTATGAATTCGATCTCCTGGGCGGGCGCAGCGGTTTGCCGGTTGGCGCTGAATAGAAAGATAACTGATGGAAGAAGCGGACCGGTTCGCGGAATTCTGTGGCTTGCGGTTCAAAATAGTAAAAGCAGGGTTGCGGTGTAAAGAGCTGGATTACAGGAGTGTTGTGCACTTTTTCGGAAGTTTCCTTATCCTGTTTTTCCTGCTGCTGCCTGAGTTTTTTGGCCAGATAACACTTGCCGTCGCAATGCAGCTCGGGGCGTTTCCTGTTTTCACAAAGCACCTTGGCGATATATTCCCGGTTCAGTTTAAAATACGCGATCGTCCCCCACGGGCTGAGCGTAGGAAGCATGATAGCTGCGAGCAGTATGTAGGCTATAACGGAGCGCATATTTTTTACTTCGGCTTTCGACAGTCGGCCGTCGGCTTTTTTGTTCAAACGAAGGTTTGACTGCCGACGGCCGATTGCCGAAGTACTTTAAAACGATGTCCCGACGCCGGGATCGGAAAAACGTTTGTCTTTGATAAAATCGTCGTCATTCAGTGTTTTCAGAAAGGCAATGATCGATTGCTTTTCTGCGCTTGTCAGGCTGATCCCACGTTTCCGGCCGGCTACATTCAGCAGCGGGTCGAGCGTCGGTGAAACATAAATGCTGTCCTTGCTGCCCGGCTTATCGTTGGCATAATGGTCGAGCACCTGCTCCAGTGTCGTGAAACGGCCATCGTGCATGTAGGGGGCCGTCAAGCCCACGTTCCGCAGGCTCGGCACCTTGAATTTCAGCCGGTCGTCGTCGTTCAATGTAATGGCATATCTGCCCTGGTCGTTGATTCGGTTGGGCGTCAGACCGTTATTCCTGAATTTCTGGTCCGTAAAAAGTTCTCCGGCATGGCAGGAGGCGCATTTTTGTTTAAAAATCGATAATCCATCCTTCTCCTGAGCGGTTAGCGCAGAAGCGTCGCCTCTTACAAAATAATCGTACCTGGACGTGGCCGAAACCATCGTCATCATAAACTGGGACAGCGCCTGCATCATCCGGTCGGCGGTAATGCTGTCGCTACCGAATGCCGCTTTGAACATCTTAGGGTAATCTACTTGCTTGGCGGCGCCTGCTACCGGCGTTTTTTTTAGCTTTTCGATCACATTACCGATCCGCTCGTCCATCTCAACCTTGTTTTGAATGGGTACGGGCGGCACCATGTCCAGCTCATGCACGCCGCCGTCCCAAAAGAAGGAAGTATTCCAGGCCATATTCTGTACCGAAGGCGCATTTCGTGTGCCGATCTTGTCATCCACACCATGGCTCAGGTCGTGGCCGTGATGTGTGAATGCAGCCTGCTGCTGATGACATGTACCGCAACCGATATTGTCCGTTCTTGAAAGTATACCATCGTAAAACAGAAACTTTCCGAGCTCGACGCCTTCGACCGTCAGTGGATTTCTGGATAAATCATAAACCGGATCAGGGAAATACGACGGTTTTGTCCATTGCAGAGGCGTAGGCGAACTGCCCGGCGGCCTGGGTTCCGGCTCGTCGGTGCCGCTTTTCTTGCAGGAAACCGCCAGTGCCAGTAATACCACCCAAAAGCTCAATATGCCTGTAACCTTCCTCATTTCGCCTCTGAACGCGATATTTAATTGATTTTGATTTCCTTGACACTAAACATATCGGCGTAATTGTCGGCGACATACTTCGAAGAGTCGGAAAACATAATCCCGGAGCTTTTCCGGATACTTAACTGCGTAGGGCCATTGAAAATTTTCAGAATATCGGCCTGGATATGCACATTGGAGACAATGCTCGTCGTGACGATCGCCTTCTGACCGGGGAAAGTCAGTTTGATGGTTTTGAGGTTGTTGAGCGTTTTTTCCGTTCTGCCACCGAAACCGCCTATGTGGTAATAGTACTTGCCGTTGGAAGTTGTTGCCGAATCGGAATAACCTTCTAGCATCAGAAAAATGTAGCCTGGGTTCCAGTCCCAATACATGGCTTCCTCATTGGTAGGGCCCTTATCCTTGTCGAGAATGCCTTTGCGCCCGGGCTCGGACGGGTCCATTACGCTGCGCAGGCTATCCACGCCCACTACGAACTCGATGCCGGTATAGTCGCCGGTCAACACATTGCGGATTGTCAGTTTTTGCGATTCCGGATGCGCCTCACGGATCAGGAAATAGCTCGAATCCTGCGGGACCGTGAACACGCTGCCGTCCATCCGGATCAATTTGATGTTCGAAATATAGTAGTTCAGCTTGCTGACCGTAAAGTCCTCGCCTGCGGCGTTGAGGTATCTGGCGCTGTCGAGCTGCAAATCCTGGCTACCTACCATGTTATCGAATTGCAGTTGAATGGTGCCGGTTTCAATGGGATCGGTATTGTCCTTCTCGTCCGGAAATGAGCAGGAGACCATCAGCAACCCCGACATGAACGCCCATGCAGACAGAAATGAAAATGTTCTTTTCATGATCTATGTTTTGTAAGAATAACAGCTCCATACCGCCATTGGCCGACGATCGAGCCGGCAAAAATTGCAAAGAGATTTTGTTCTGACCAAGGACAGAACGTAAACGGGGTGATTTATGCTAAAATTAAACGAGCGGAGGATGAAAAATATCGTCCGCCGCGATTCGTGGCGTGAAGGATGATGTAATCGGGAAGCCGGTTCGGGGCAATAACCCGACGGTAACCGGTTGTCGAGTAAAGAAAAAATCAACGCGCTGGTCCATCGCCTGGTCGATCAGCCTGGACAGGTAATTTTTTTCGGCCTGCCGTTTTTCCTGCTCGTCAAGCGAGGCGATGCGTTTGGCGAGGTAACATTTGCCATTGCAATGCATCTGCGGCCGGTTTTTATTTTCGCAGAAATTAGCGGCGATGTATTCGCGTCTGATTTCGTAATCCAGATACAACAAAGGGATCACCCATACTTTGATGAGCATCAGACCCAGCAGGCTGAGGGATATCCATTGTTTTGCAGAATTTCTCACAATCTCAGAAACGAACAAACCGGTGGAAATGGTGTTTCGGGGCAAAGGTAATGATGAATACGTAGAAAAATGTCGAAATGTTGAACCTTTCCCGCGTTTTAACGGATTTTGTAGTGGATTTGCATCGACAAACCGCCCGAATACAAGAAGCGGTTGTTGACTCCCTCCGGTGTGTAGCCGAACCCGGGAAAATACTGAACATAGGTATCAGCAGCCGTTCTCCGGCCCATTATATTTCGGAAAGTTAAACGAAGGAGCCAGTCTTTTGCCAATTTGAAATCAAACCCGAAATAGCCTTCGAAGCCTAATGCGATATTGTTTATTTCCCTGAATCCACCTTCGTAATCTCCAAACGTCGGGCCCTTAAAACGATACTTGCCTTTGTATCCGGCAATGGCAATGACCGGGCCATAGCCGGCATAGAGGATTCTGCGTGTGCTTCGCATTCGCCTTACCTCATATGCGGCGCGTAGATATGTGCCCCTGAATGACTGCGAAGGATTGAAATCGGAATGTTGGCGCGTGGAGCCATTTGCAAAGCCCGCTCCGAGGTACAATCGCCGGCCAGGCTTCTTCAAATCGAGGAGGTAATAGGGTTCTATAATGGTGGTATTGCGAATGTAATAGTCCTTGGGCAAGACGAATGAGGGCAGGCTGTTGATCACGTCGAGGCCAATGTAGGAGGCCCTGCTGGCAAGTGTGTCCTGCGCTTGTGCGGTGAAGCAGGCGTTTATAAAAACGATAAATATAGCCAATCCCTTCATGGCTCGACCCGGATTGAGATTCCAGCGCCAGGTCCGGCATTTGTCCAGGATTGCCTGCCGGGCGTAACGTAGGTGTCGTAGTAAATGTTTGTTTTGCTGAAAGTGGAATAATATTGCCTGGCGGTGGCCGGTTCTCGCGCATCGGTAATAAAACCGCAGCCGCCCTTATACCGGAATATGCGCTGATAGTAAATGGAGAGCGTGTCGGTGCGTTCGGCGAACCGGAAAACGTAAGTGGTGGTGTCGGAGACGAGTGAAATAGGCAGGGTAATCGGGTAGTGGAGTCCCGACGAAAGGTCTTTCAATTGCTGATCGATCGCCTCTTGGCTCACTGCATTCAAAGCATAAACCGAATCCAGTTTCAGCGAATCACCCTGGAAGTAAACCATTGCCGACAGTTCCGCCTGCGGGCCGCAATCGATGCAGCTTTGGGCACCGATTATCGACAAAATAAGGACAATGGGTAGAAGTTGTTTCATCGAAATGGTCCGGGAGGTTTAGATAACCGGTAGACACATTTTTCTGACATAACGTTGCCGCCGCAGGATAATCGCCATTTTTTAGCGCATTGGATTTGAATCAATAAAGGTATATTTGAGAAAAATACACACTATGGCATTGGCACAGGCATTGGCACTTTCACAACCGACCATGTACTCAGAAGAGGAATATCTCCGCCTTGAAAACGACGCCTTTGAAAAGAGCGAGTACTTTCAGGGGCAGATTATCAAAATGGCCGGGGCAGCACCGAATCACACCAGGGTTAAGGAAAATGTAATCGGAGAAATTTATCCGGCTTTGAAAAAGAACAAATCCTGCCGGAGCTCTTCGAGCGAGCAGCGGATTCACATACCTGCCAATTCGCTTTACACCTATCCTGACATTATCATCGTTTGCGGGCCGAACAAGTTTTCAAAACTGGATCGTATCACGATCATTAACCCATCGGTGATTATTGAAATTCTTTCTCCATCTACCGAGTATGACCGCGGACTGAAATTCAAATTGTACCGCGACATCGAAACCTTACAGGAATATGTGACGATAGACTCCCGGAAAGCCGACGCACAGGTTTTCCGCCGGATGCCCGATAATCAGTGGATATTGGCCGACGACGCATTCTCCCTAACCGAAACAATTACCATCAAACCATTGGTGCGACGCTGCAAATGGCCGACCTTTATGACGGTACCGAGAATGTAAGCAGTCTCTTACCCCCACCCGAAGAGTAATTTTCCTATATTTGCCCTTTGAACAATAAGGGGCTTTTCGCTCCGTTTAAGATCAAAATTGTTTTTTGAATAGAATCGACCTCTGTTTCATTCGCTTAACCATTCACTTTTTATTTCTGATATGATGCTTCTGCAAGCACTTACTGACTCTACTGCGGCCGCACCCGTCGCTGAGCAGGGCCTTTCTGTAATCGATCTGCTCGCCAAAGGGGGGTGGGTAATGTTGCCGCTCGGATTGTTGTTCCTGGCCACGTTGTTCCTCATTATCGAACGTTTCCTGGGAATCGGCGCCAATGGTAAGATCGAGCCGCAATTTGTGGATAATGTGAAGGATTTTATTCAGCAGGGAAACCTGAAATCGGCGGAGTCGCTTTGCAGAAACCAGCGTAACGCCGCCGGCCGCATTCTCGAAAGGGCTATCGGCCGCATCGGTTACCCGATTAAAGACATTGAAACAACGATTGAAAATGCCAGCCAGATCGAAATCCAGCGCATGGAAGGCAACCTGCCGTATCTTGGAGTGATAGCGGGTATCGCGCCGATGCTCGGGTTCGTGGGTACGATTTCCGGTATTATCCGTATTTTCTACGATATTTCGATTTCCAACGACTTCAATATCAGCACCATTGCGGGTGGTATGTATGAAAAAATGATCACTTCCGGTTCCGGTCTGATCATCGGTTTGATTGCCTATGCGGGTTACCACTTGCTGAACATGAAAATCGACCGTTTCGCATTGCGCCTGCAAATGGCGGCATCCGATTTTCTGGATGTGCTTCAAAAGCCTGTTGCGGCAAAATAGATATTTATGGATTGGGGAGCTTCAACACTCGCCGAACCTGACAACCCATTACATTTTCCAATATGAAAATACGTCGGAAGAGCCGGTTTGCCCCGGAGGTGTTTACGCACTCGCTCAACGATATCATGTTCTTCCTGCTGTTGTTCTTTTTGATCATCTCGACGATGTCCAATCCGAACGTGATCAAACTGATGCTGCCGAAAGCATCGGCCACGCAGCAGATGTATAAGAAGCAAATCACCTTGTCGGTCGATGAGAATAAGGCCTATTTTATCGATAAAGAGCCCATTCCGTTTGATCGCCTCGAAGCTGAATTACAGAATATCTTTGCCAATGTGGAAGAACGCACCGTTGTGCTGCGCGTGGATAAGAATCTTGCCGTGCAGGACCTCGTGGATGTGCTCGAAATCGGTGCGAAGAACGACATTAAAATGGTGATGGCTACGGCTAAATAATTGGAGAGAAAGGGCGAGGGAGTAAGGATGAAAGGGTTTGAAGGTCTTGATCTTCAAACCCTTTTTCTGTTTCTACCGGTTGTCGGCGCTTTGGTAGATTTGTTCTACGATAGATTGTAGAACGGCGCCCTGCGCCGCATCGCAGATATTGGCAGGTTTCCCTTCACAAAGATCCAGGAATGCGATGGTGTTTTGCAGCTGGATATCGACGTGGCCCAGATGCGGAAAACGAATGTCGGCGAGTTCGCCGGCCATTTCGGTGTGTACCGAGAACGGGAAGAGTTTTGCACCGCCTTTTGTCCCGAATACTTCCAGATTGACCGTTTCCTCCTGCTCCATATTCAGCGCAAACGACGTGGACAGCATTATACTCACATTGTCAGGAAACGACAAGTGGGCAAAGCACGCGTCTTCGACTTCAAAGCGGACCGGGTCCCATTCGCCTTTAAGGCCCTTCCCGCCGGTTCTCCCAATAAAATCGTAAATGTTGGCTACAACGCGGTCGGGATGCCGGTAGCCGGTTAAACCCAGCGCCAGGTCGAGCATATGAATGCCGAGGTCGATCATCGCACCGCCTCCCTGGATGGTTTTGTTGGTAAAATTACCCCAACCGGGGATGCCGCGGCGGCGGAGATAGTACGCTTTAATGTGGTAAATGTCCCCGAGATGGCCCAGCCGATGACAGTTTTTCAATGTGGTGTACTCCGGCGCGTGTCGACGCTGAAAATTGTATGCGAGCGTTAACCCTTTCTTTTGGGCCAGATCGGCCATTTCACACGCTTCGCTGGCATTCATACCCGGTGGTTTTTCACACAAGACGTGGCAGCCGTTTTCCAGCGCCTGCACGGTAAGCGGGTAATGCAGGTTATTGGCCGTGCAGTTGATGACAATGTCGGGCTTGCCTTCGCTCCGGTACATTTCATCGGGATTGTCGTAGGCAAATGGGACGCCGTACTTGCCGGCCAATGCCTGGGCCTTGTGAATATCGCGGCTGCATATGGAAACGGCTTTGACGCGGTCAGCCAGTTTGGCTAATGCCGGGAGGTGATTCTTGTCGGCAATATGCCCGCCACCGATAATGGCGGCTTTAAGGATGGCCATGGATTTGGAAGGATAAGTGTTTTACACTTCCAAATATCAGCAATTATTCGTTTGGTGCGCCCGAATCACCGGTCGGGGAGGGCTCCCGGGTGCGGTGGGTAAAATGCTTTCAAAGCAAAAGCCAACGGCGGGGTAAAGAAAGCGCCATTGACTTTTGCCACATAGCAGAGCGCTATTTGCTTTTGGTACTGATGGAAATTACTCCATTGACACCTCTCGAACCATAGAGTTTGGTGGCTTCATCTCCTTTCAGAACGTTGACGCTTTCGATGGTGTTCGGGTCTATTGTTTTGATCAAATCGCCGTTTTCCAATGTTTCGCCATTCAGTATATATAGCGGCTGGTTTTCCACGCTAAAAGGCCCTGATGTGCCGCGAATTGTAATTTTGGTATCGGATGGCTGCGGATCAAATGCCTGAGCGACCGGATTGAAACCTACAACCGTTGTCTCTTTGCCGGTAGTTGTGTCCTCGCCTTCTTCAGCCAGCATGAAGTTGATGGGAACAGTGTATTTTACATTGACGGCTTTTCCGTTCTGCTTGCCGGGAGTCCATTTCGGAAATTTGGAAACCACACGGGCCGCTTCTTCATCGCAGCCGTGGCCGATACCTTTTAGGATCGTTACATCTTTGATGTCGCCATCCGAGGTGATCGTAAAGTTGACGAAAACTTTCCCCTGTACATTGGCTTTGA
Organism: Dyadobacter sp. 676; assembly: GCF_040448675.1. Classification (NCBI taxonomy): domain Bacteria; kingdom Pseudomonadati; phylum Bacteroidota; class Cytophagia; order Cytophagales; family Spirosomataceae; genus Dyadobacter; species Dyadobacter sp. 676. Next base: position 3,609,123 of record NZ_CP159289.1, read on the forward strand.
CTGCGGCTGTCGGATATTTGATATTCTGGCCCAGAAACCTGAACATTTCCGTATTCCCGCCGGGGTATTCCGGTTGTACCTCCACTTCCGTGAAAACGGGGTCGTTGCCTGCCGTTTCGGATTTGGTTTTCACAACTTCATTTTCCTTCGAAACCTGGCTTTCGCAGCCGGCGACAAAAAAGTGCGCTGGCCCCGATCAGTGTTGCGGCAACCACGTAGGTGCCCAGCATCCATTTGGATGTACGGTTCTTGTAGATCATCTGAATACGGTTTTTTAATTGAGATGGTTTGAAAAAGTGGTTGGTCAGCGACGCGGCGGGTGCATTCAGCGCATATGCGACGAGAAATCGCGCATAATATTCACGGTTAGCGGCTTGCGCGTCGGCCAGATACTCGTGGATTTCCTGCAATGACCGCTTGTACAATGGCAGCACCGGGTGAAACCAGAAGACGGTCCGTATGATTTCAATCAGCAAGATATCGAGGCTGTGCCGTTGCCGGGTATGGACCATTTCGTGCCGCAAAATAGCGTCGAAATGGTTTTCGTAGTCATTGCGGTTGATAACGATCCATTTCAGGAACGAGAACGAACCCACCCGGTTCGAGTCGATCAGGATCACCGAGCAGTCTTCCAGTTCGATCAGTTCGCCCGAGCGGAGGTATTTCACCAGTTGCGTCATATTACGGGCCAGTTGCGCTACCGACACGAGTAACCCCGCGGCATAGACCGCCGTCAGAATTTCCATCCACGTCCATGTCCGGGAGGCTTCGGGAGTTTCCTTTATGACTGCGAATGCAGAGGCGTTCACCTCATATATCGCCGGAAGCTCGGGTGCGGAGGCGGGATAGATCACTTCCGGGAGCGCGAAAGCGATCAAAAGCGAGCCGATCAGGTACCAGCGGTTCCATTGGAAGAACGTGTGCTTCCGCAGCATCAGCCAATAACAGAGATATAGCAACACCCAGTAAAGGCTCACTTTGCCGATGTATAGTAGCGTTTCCATGACTAACAGTGGTTTACTGGTCGTTTTTATGTTGGTTAATCAGCTTCATGATCTCGTCCAGCTCCTTGGTATCGAGGTTGTTATCTTTCACAAAGAATGAGACCAGGTTAGGTAGAGAATTGTCGAAATAATTGGCCATAAGCTGTTTCATCTCGTGGCGCTTGTATTCTTCTTCGGAAATGAGCGGATAGTACTCGTGCGTTTTTCCATACGCATTGTATCCTACCACCTCTTTCTTTTCGAGAATGCGGACGATCGTCGACACAGTATTATACGCGGGCTTCGGCTCCGGCATTTCGGCAAGGATGTCTTTCACAAATGCTTTTTTCAATTGCCAGAGAATCCTCATGACCTCTTCCTCGGCCCTTGTCAGGTTTCTTACTTCCATGTTGTTCTTCGTTAAAATGGGTTATTAATGATGCTTGTTTCAAAGGTATGACTATTTTATTAGTTTCAAAACTATTTTATTAGTTATTTCAAAAAATAAAAATACCACATCGAAGCGTGGTATTTCTGGTGATAAATGGTTGAAAGTGTTTTTACTTATATCTGCGTGCGAAGGTATTCATACCGTAGGGCTCTATTTCGAGCGTTATTTGAGCATATTTTCATCGACCGGCAGCTTATGCTTTCGAAAACCATGATATCGCCTGTCACTAGATTCCTAATGTTGACAAAAAGAGGTGGCTGCTTGCAACTGTTTTTCTTCCATTGGTAGCACCTGTTTTGCAAAAGGTATAAATGCAGAAAAGCAGCCTATTGCCCGGCTGCTTTTCCAAACTGTATTTGTTCGTGATGGTTACTCTACCACGCTCAACTTCACGGTGTTCGTTTTGCGTTGTCTCGAAACCGGCATGCTCAATGTATTGATGAACACGTCGCCTTTCTGCAATTCGCCTTTTTCAACGAGGAAAGTTTTGATATCCTCGATGAGGTCGTCGGTTGAAACGCCTTGGTCGCGGTCATAGTAGAACACTTTTGTTCCCCAATAAAGCGCCAGTTGGTTCATCAGCATTCTGTTTGACGTGAATATCAACAGGTTCGCTTTCGGGCGGTGGTGCGACAGGCGGAACGAGGTGTAGCCTGAACGGGTGATACCGATGATAGCCGCAGCTTGTGTGTCGCGGGCCAGACGGCATGCGCTCATTACGACATTGTCGTTGAGCTTGTAAGCGCCCGGCGTGTCGTTAACAGCCGCGTGGTGTTTAAAATAAATACTTTTGCTGGACGCCTCCACTTTCTCGATTGTGCGGCTCATGCTCTCCACGGCCAGGATCGGATATTTGCCGGATGCGGTTTCAGCCGAAAGCATCACGGCGTCGGCGCCGTCGAGTACCGAGTTGGCTACGTCGTTCAGTTCGGCGCGGGTCGCGCGGGGGCTTTCGATCATCGACTCCAACATTTGAGTTGCCACGATGACGGGCTTGCCGGCACGGTTACATTTCTCAACGATCATTTTCTGGATCATCGGAACTTCTTCCGCAGGAAGCTCAACGCCAAGGTCGCCGCGGGCCACCATGATACCGTCGGTTGCCTCGATGATCTCGTCGATATTCAGGATTGCCTCCGGCTTCTCGATTTTGGCGACTACACGGGCATGCTTGCCTTTGTTGGCAATGTATTCCTTCACTTTCGCGATTTCTTCGGCCGTACGCACGAACGACAATGCGATCCATTCTACGTTGTTTTCCAGGCCGAAGTCCAGGTCTTCATAGTCCTTGGGCGTAACGGAAGGCATCGAAACCTTCGTATTGGGCAGGTTAACACCTTTTTTGGATTTCAGATAACCGCCGTAGATAACCTCCGTGATCACATCCGTTCCTTCGATGCCGGTAACGAGCACTTCCAGTTTACCATCGTCCATCAACACGCGGTCACCGATCTTTACATCATTGTACATTCCGTCATAAGGCGTGCTCACTTTCTCGGCGGTACCCAGCACTTCGGTATTGGAAAGGATCAGTTTCTTGCCTGGTTCGAGCAGAACGCCGTCTTTTTCGGCAACGAGACCAATACGGATTTTAGGGCCTTGCAAATCCTGAAGAATAGCCAGGTTAAGGCCGTGCTCTTCGTTGATCTCGCGGATATTGGTGAGTCTTTGCAGGTGGTCGGCGTGGGTGCCGTGAGAGAAGTTGAGGCGGAACACGTTCACTCCCGCTTTGGCCAATGCATATAATGTTTCTTTCGATTCCGAGGCAGGGCCTACGGTTGCAACAATTCTGGTTTTTTTGGAAGACATAAAGTTAATGTGCAGTAAATGATGTTTTTATAAACAGTCCACGTCGATCACGACCTGGATGCTTTTTAGCGTCTTGTCAGTAAGAGTGTCAATTACTTTTTCCTGTATAAATGACTTTGCCGCCTTAAAATTAATCTTTTCTCGTTCAAGTTTGATGAGAATATCGAACAAAAACTGATTTCTTACTCTTTCGACCAGGGGCGGCTGCGGTCCCAGAACCCTGCTGGCGCCCAAATGAGCGGTCAGTTTTTCGGCAAGCACTTTGGCCGCGCGGTGGGCCGTTCCCTCGTCGATATGCTTCACGGTAACCTTGATGAGCCGGGTAAATGGCGGATAGCTGAACTTCTCCCGCTCGGCGATCTCCGTCTCGTACATGCCCTCGTAATCGTTATTGATGATCTTTTCGAGCAAGGGTTGTGAAGGGTTGGCGGTTTGTATCAAAACCTTCCCGGGCTTGTCGGCCCGCCTGCCTGCCCGCCCGCTCACCTGCGTGAGCATCTGGAATGCCCGTTCCGAAGCGCGGAATTCGGGGAAGTGGATCATCCGGTCGGCATCGAAAATGCCGACAACGCTCACATTGTCAAAGTCCAGGCCCTTGCTGACCATCTGGGTCCCCACCAGTATGTCGATGCCGCCCTCTTCAAAATCCGAAATGATTTGCTGATAGGCATTCTTCGCACGGGTGGTATCGAGGTCCATGCGCTGCACGCGGGCCTCGGGATACATTACATTGATTTCCTCTTCAATCTTTTCCGTGCCATATCCCATGGTTTTCACTTTGGGCGAGCCGCAATGCGGGCATGTCCGCGGAACTTCCTCCTTATGCCCGCAATAATGGCAGCGTAGTTCGCGCGCTTTCATGTGGTAGGTAAGGCTCACGTCGCAGTTGGCACATTCCGAAATCCAGTTGCATTCCTCGCATTGCAGATAAGGCGAGTAGCCGCGGCGGTTCTGGAAAAGAATGGTTTGTTCCTTGTTTTTAAGGTTGTATTCCAAATGGCTGAGCAGCACGGAAGAAAACTCGTTTTTCATCTGCTTCTGCCGCTTCTCCTTCTTGGTATCGATCAGCTCGAAACGCGGCAATGCCGCATTGCCGAAACGCTGTTTCATCTGCACCAGCCCATATCGGCCATTTCGCGCATGGAAATAGCTTTCCAGGGAAGGCGTCGCCGAGCCGAGCAGCGTTTTGCCTTTGTGCATGTACGACATGATTACCGCCACGTCGCGTGCATTGTAGCGCGGGGCCGGGTCGTGCTGCTTGTAGGAAGTTTCATGCTCCTCGTCGACGATAATTAAACCAAGGTTATCAAATGGCAGGAAAATCGCCGACCGTACGCCAACCACAAACTGAAACTTTCCATCCAGAATGCCTTTCCAAACTTCGACGCGTTCATTATCCGAGAATTTGGAGTGGTAGATACCCATTACATCGCCAAAAACTTTCCTTAACCGGACTACTATTTGCGTTGTCAATGCGATTTCCGGAAGCAGGAATAGTACCTGCGAACCGCTTTCGAGCGCCTGCTTGACAAGCTCGATATACACCTCGGTCTTTCCGCTGCCGGTAATGCCGTGCAACAGCACCACTTCCTTCTCCCTGAAAAGCTCGTGGATTTGCCGTGTCGCTTCTTTTTGTGTTTCTGTGAGCGTAATGGCTCCCATATTACCCGTCGGAATTTCGTCGAAGCGGGAGACAAATATCTCGAACTGCTCGAAGACGCCTTTTTTAATAAGAGTATTCAAAGAAGCATCCGAAAGGGTATCGTCCTGGCTGAATACCGATTTATCCAAACCCTTATAATTCAGCTCCGGATTATTATAAACCGGAATAAAACTGAGGTATTTCATAAGGATTTCCTGCTGCTTCGGCGTTTTGTCGAGGTCGCTGGCGAGTTTTGAAAGCGCTTCGTTGGTGATGTAAGCGGCCGTCAGCCTGATTTTCTTTACAACCTTGGGTTTGTAGCGCTCTTTTACTTCCTCATACAAAATCACCGCCCGCTTTCCGACCAGTGATTTTATAATCGAGGTTATATTCGACTTTTGCAAAAGCCTTTCCACTTCCTCGTAAGAAAGCGTCTGGTGCTTTCTGATCTCGTCCAAAATAATGCGTTCCTGATCTGTCAGAAGTTCCTCATATTCAAATTCAGGATTTAACTGAATGCGCGACTGGCTGGTGATTTTCAACCCGGCGGGCAATGCGACGTTCATCACCTCGCCGATATTGCAGAGATAATATTCGGCCACCCACGCAAAAAGCTCGAGCTGGTGCTGCGTAACGATCGGCTGCTCATCCAGCAGTTCGAGAATGTATTTTGCCTGGTATTTAACCGGCGGATTCGCGTGCAGCTGCGCTACTACGGCTGTAATGACCCTCTTTTGGCCGAACTGTACAATCACCCGCGCCCCGATTTTGATCAGCGAAGCCATTTCCCTCGGAACCCGGTACGTAAACAGGCTGGGAATGGGTACGGGCAGGATCAGATCGGCAAAAAGAGTGATTTCTTCCTCGAATAAGGAGGTCATTGGTTCAATGCGTTAATTCGGGCGCAAGTTCGCAATTTGTGGTCAAGCAATCAACGAAACATCGAGGGTAGCGGCGTGCGCCCAGTCTGCCATCGCATTGAAAAGCCGTATCCGGCTGAATGCCGGAATGTCGCTTTCACGGATTTCGGCTGGCCTGATAATGCCCTCATCAAGCAGGAACGCGCGTTGCGTGCCCGGCAGGAGTGGGCTCGCGGGTGTGAGCCAGTAGTTGCCGTCGAAGAATGCGACGTTGCAAAAGTTGGAATCGGTTACCAATCCCTTTTTAATAATCAATATCTCGTCTGCGTCGCCGCGCTGCGCGTAAAGCGCATTCAGCGTATCGCGATTATCGTACTTATATCGGTAATCGATTTCATCGTGATACACCCGCTGGATTTTGCCTATTGTGCGGCGGTAATAGGGCTCCCATCTGATGTTATCGATGCCCTTATTGTAAGCTACACGGCATTTGTGCATGCTTTCATCGACCCAATCCGGTATTTCGAGCAGCGCATTCAAATCCCAGATGTCGTCATAGCCCCACAACTCACGCCGTGTTTTGTTCAGGCGCGCGTTGTGATATGGCAAACTTTTCAATTGTCGGTTTTCAACGCAGATCGTTTCAAAGCACAGCATGCGGAACGTAGCTAAATGGGAGATAAACTTTGTCAATCACTTCCTGATATTCACTTTTTGCATTGCTCAATGCCGTAATGCCGCCGCCGCTTTTGAAAACCAGTCCGTTATCCTGCTGCTCGATGAACCGGATCATTACTGCGCTTTCAAAGTTTTGTCCATCGAAATAACCCATCACGCCAGTGTAATAACCACGATTATATTGTTCGGCATCCTGAATGATTTCCAGGGTGCGTGGTTTCGGAGCGCCGGTAATGGAACCCGCGGGCAACAGTTTTTTCAAAAGATCACCGTATTGGCCGTTGAAAGTGGTCGGCAGGGTGCCCGCTATTTCGGAGCTTACCTGTAAAAGCGTTTTGTCAAAAGTCTGAATGCGATCGATATAGCGGTAGCGCTCCACCCAAACCTTTTCCGCCACCATACTGATATCGTTCCTTATCAAATCCACAATTGTGGCGTGCTCGGCGGCTTCCTTGAAATCGGAGAGGATCACCTGCTCCGCATCCGGGACAGAGGCGTCGATGGTACCTTTCATCGGAAACGAAGCAATGCGGTTGCCCCGGATGCGGACGAATATCTCAGGGGAGAAACAAACGAACTGGTCGCCGAAAAGCAACCGGTAGGGCGCGTCGCTGTGCAGGAATATCTGTTTGAGTGTCAGGTTGGTCTCAATCGGGGTCGGCACCGAAAGGTTTACCAAAAATGAATTGCCGGCATTCAAATGGCCCAGTACGCAGTCGAATTTTGGTTGGTATTCTTCAAATGCAGGCGGATGTTTTTCGAATCGGATGTGCTCGGGCAACTCGTCGCGAAGTCCGGCATTGCAATTGGAAAAACCATTCAGGCTGAAAAGAATCCCGTCCGGGATGACTTCGTCGAGCTTCCACGCTTGCGGTTTTTGGAATTGATAGTCCACCAAAAAAAAGAACGGGGTTTTTGCTTTGCCCCATTCATTCAGTTTTTTCGTAAAGTCCCCGGCCGCGTTTTCCAAGCTAAAATGTGGTATTATCAGACTTCCTGAACAGTTGGCTAATTTACAAAGTTCAGAAACCAATAGCTAAATTAGAGGGTTAAAAGACTAACGGCGGCCATAAGCAAAAGGGACCGCCTGCCTGTACAATGCACATTTACGACGCAATCATTATCGGAGGTGGCCCATGCGGCCTTGCGATGGGTATCGAGCTGGCCAAAAGCGGTCTCGACTACCTGATACTCGAAAAAGGAAATCTCACAGAGTCGATCCGCCGGTATCCCAGGCGGATGAAGTTTTTCTCCACTGCCGAAAATATTGAAATAGGCGGCATTCCGTTTGCGATTTCGGATGTGAAGGCCAACAGGAACGAGGCTCTGCAATATTACCGGAAGGTGGCGGGATATTATCATCTGAATTTTAAGCTGTTCGTCGATGTCGACAGGACCGAGAAGCAGGCGGACGGCACGTTTCTTACATATTCAAATGACGGCCAGGTTTTTCAATCCAAAAATGTGATACTGGCGACCGGCTATTTCGACGTGCCGCGCATGCTGAATGTGTCGGGCGAGAATTTGCCGCATGTTTCGCATTATTATGATGAGCCTTTTAAATACTCGTATACTAATGTGGTGCTCGTAGGTGGTTCCAACTCTTCGGTGGAAGCAGCTCTTGAGCTATACCGCCACGATGCGAACGTGACGATCGTGCACAAGGAGGCGGATTTCCGCACGAAGGTCAAATATTGGCTGGTGCCGGACGTGAAAAACCGGGTGAAAGAGGGAAAGATCCATACACGGTTTAACTGCGTGACGCGGGCGATCGAACCTGGAAGAATGCTGATTGAGCATACGGAAACGGGCGCGCAGGAATGGCTGCCGGCGGACTTTGTGTTCCTGCTGGTGGGTTATCTGCCCGACGAGCATTTACTGGCACGCTGCGGTGTGACGCTCGACCCCGTCACGAAGGTGCCGGAATATGATTCGGAGACTTTTGAAACGAATGTGCCCGGATTGTATTTGTGCGGGACTGTTTTAGCTGGTGTGTTTACTGAAAAGGTATTTATCGAGAATGGCCGTGAACATGCGGCTGCGATCGCTGATCATCTGGCCGGGCGCGAAGTCCGGAAGGTGAAAGAGCTGATCGATCGGATTTAATGCCACGAAGACACCGCAGAGGCGGACCGTGAATGGACACGAAGAAGTTATTGCTCGACCAGCACCAGCTTCCTCTTTTTCTTTTTAGAAGAGGATATCTTTTCGATTTTGCCAATTAAACCGTTCGCTCCGACGCCGTAACCTACGTTTCCGGCGAAGCTGAGGGAATGAAAACCTTCGCTACCGAGCAAAAACCAGCTTTTGCCACGATCGGGCGAAACGCTGTTGCCGGAGGGGCCGGAAGCGACCAATGCGTAGTTGTCGGAGCGAATTTGAGTGTCGCCGTTCCAGGTGGCATTGGTTTTGTGGTAAATCGCCACGGCTTCTTTCAGGCCGGCGGGCCTGGTCATGCCGGACAACGTCCACGTGATGCCCCCGTCGTTGGTCAAAAGCACGTTTTGTGTCGAATCTGTTGTCTTTTTATAGTCGCCGCCAACGGCTATGCCGTTCTTTTTAGACCAAAACCTGAGCCCGAAAATGCCCGCGGTAGGCCCGGCAGGTAAGGGAGTGGAAGATACATTCCACGTTTGGCCGTAATCTTCCGATCTGAAAACCCTCGCCATTTTGCCGCCGCCTGTGCCGATGAAAACAGTTCCTTTCCCGTTTACCAGAATGGAGGTCCCGCTGGCCGCGAAACATGCCTCGCCGGGTTCGGCTACCGGGCGTTTGTCGAGCGGCAGCTCCTGCCAGGAATTTCCGCCGTCCGAGGTTGTCAAAATGAAGAGCCTGCCCTGCGTCGGATCGCCGAGACAAATGCCTCTGTTTTTATCCCAAAAGTCGATTCCATCCAGAAAAACCCCATTTTGTGTAGTTTGGTACACAAGCTTCCAGCTTTCTCCGCCGTCTTCGGTCCTGTAAATTTTCGCCTTGTCTTTTTCCGATTCTCCGGCGCTCATAGCAACGGCAACCTGCTTGTCGAATGCATGAATGTCGCGAAAGTCGAGGGAATCGGCGCCGGCGACTTTGTAGGTCGTCCAGGTGTGCCCGCCGTCGACAGTTTTCAGTACCGTGCCCTGTGTGCCCCCGATCCAGCAGATTGTTGGCGTTACCGCGTGTACTGCGCGCATATGGATCTTCGTTTTGATATCGATGATCTTCCATTGAGCCTTGCTTTCAGCCGTCATCAACGAGAGGGTTATGGCGAGCAGGAGGACAAAAAGGCCATTTAATGGAAATCGGGACATTTGTTTGCGAAGTGGCACAGTATTTTGTTATTTTCAGTTCTAATGTTTATTAACACAAAATAGGGATTCATATGAACAAGAACCAAAAATTTTTGATTGGCTCGATCGGAGCACTGTTGACAGGCATCGCGATTGGCCTTTTGGTAGCTCCCAAAAACGGAAAAGAGACCCGCAAATTGATCAAAAATAAGGCGAACGACCTTGGCGGCAGTGCAAAGGATAAGTATGAAAAAAGCCTTGAAGAACTGTCGCATCTCGCCGACAGGCTCAAAGAAGGGTTCCTGAAAAATGCTGGTACTGCAAAAGAAAAAGCTAATGGCGTGGCTGACAGCGTGAGCGAGAAGGTTCGCGGCGTCGCCAACAACAATGCTTAATTACTCCGATATTCACGACATTGAGAGGGTTGTTTCAGATAAAGAAGCGACCCTTTTTTAGTGTTCAAGGGATTTTAGCCACTACTTCGGCGATCGCCTGGTTCACCTGTTCTGTAAAGTTCTTCGTTTTTTCAGGTATGATACCGCTTGCGCCGCCTTGCCATACCATACGGTTGTTGGCGGCGTCAACGAGATCGATCACGATCGTGCCTTCGCGGTATTTGCCGGTCACCACCTCCTCGCTTTTCCACGAATAGCGGCGCTGGCCCATATAGCGAGGCAGGCCGTCGGTGCGGAAATCGGTCTGGCGGGTTTGCAGTTGTTCCCGCACATTCAATGCGATGTTGATTTTAAGGCTCGGGTCGCGGGCCTCGTCGAGGCCACGGGCTTGCAGGTTTTTAGCGATCGCTTCCTTGATTATCCCCACGTTTTTCTCGAAGTTTTTGGAGACAGTGTCGCCCGTCGCCTCGATGTCGAAAAAGCCGTATGTCGGATAGTCGGCAAGTTTGAAAGTGTCTTCTTTCTTGACTTTCAGCAATTTATAGGAAGGGCTGCACGCAGAAATCAAAATGGTGAAGCACAGAAGAACCGGCGCCAGTACATTTTTCATAAGAGCGAATATTTAGGTTAATTATCCGATGACGCTTCCCAATTCCCTGGCCGCCGCCATGCTGATGCCTTTGTAAAACATGAACTCGGTCATGATGGCATGTTGCTCCTCCTCTGTTTGCGCATGGGCGGCCTGTTGAAGGCAAATTTTCATTTTCTCCTCGATGAATGCCTTTTTCAGTCTCAGAATATTGTTAAATGCCGTTTTGTCGAGGACGTCGGTTTCGAACGGCACATAAATCTCATACTTTTCTTTCCACAACTCGCTGAGCTCATGTTTTTGCGTCAGCCATTCGATGGTCAGGTTCCTGATTTCCGGTTCGTGATGTTGCAGGAAATAGTCGGTTGTGAGGATGTGGTTCCGCGAAAAATTTTCCCGGAAGAGCGTCAACAGGTGGTTATAAACGGGGTCGCGCAAATCGATCCCCTCGATCTGGCCCAGCACATACTGGCAAACTGTAATGCCGGGTTCGAGCTCGCGCGCGCCATGCACTACGAGCAGGCGCACGAATGCCTCTTCCTGGTAATGCAGTTTCGTGCGCTGAAACGTTTCCGGCGCAGCTTCTTCCGGAACGGGCGGATCGGCGGCGGATTCGCCGGCAAACGGGCGATCGCTGAACAAGGCGTCCAGGTCGTTGGCCCCCCCCCCGGCGCCGCACCCGATTGCCGCGGCTGCCGATCTGCCGGTTTGGCGGATTGCTGTTTCCTGAGCAGCTTGTTGCCTTCCGTGATCAGCATTTGTTCATCCACCCGCATCATTTCGGAGATCCGGTGGAAAAATACCTGCCTCTTGATCGCGTCGGGGATCTTGACGATGCTATTAACCACCTCCTGGATTACCGCCGCCAGCCTGAAAGGATCGTTGCCGGCATCCTGCAACAGGATTTCGGTTTTGAAAGTAATAAAATCCTTGGATGCCTTTTTCAAATGTGCCTTAAAGGCCTCCGCACCTACTTTTCGAACATAGCTGTCGGGATCCTCGTTGTCGGGAAAGAGGACGATATTAACATTCAGTCCCTCTTCCAGAACGAGATCCAGACCGCGCAAAGCGGCCTTGATACCGGCCATATCGCCATCGTAGAGAATGGTAATGTTCGGGGTAAAGCGACCGATAAGCCTTATTTGCTCAACCGTGAGCGATGTGCCCGACGACGCCACAACGTTTTCGATGCCTGCCTGATGAAGCGAAATGACGTCCGTATAACCTTCAACCAGATAGCAATGCTCGAGTTGCCGGATCGCGTTTTTGGCCTGGTAAATGCCGTAGAGGACTTCACTTTTATGGTAAACTTCCGTTTCCGGCGAGTTGAGATACTTCGGCTGGTTTTTATCCGACTTCAATATCCTGGCCCCGAATGCGATCGTTTTTCCGGCAATGTTGTGGATCGGGAAAATCACCCGCCCGCGGAAACGGTCGTAGCCGGCCGTCTGGCTGCCTTCCTTGTGGATGAGCAGTCCCGCCTTTTCCAGTACTTCGGCGGAATAGCCTTTTGCCAATGCTTCCCTGGAAAATGAATCCCAGTTATCGAGGCTGTAACCCAGCTCAAATTTCTTGCGGATCTCATTTGAGAAACCACGCTCCCTGAAATAGCTCAGGCCGATCGCCTGGCCTTCCTCGCTGTGGTGGAGCTGGTGCTGATAATAGTTTTTGGCAAAATTGAGGATAATGTACAGGCTCTCCCGGGCATTCTGCCGGATAGTTTCCTCGTCGGTAAGCTCCTCCTCCTCGATTTCGATATTGTATTTGCCCGCGAGGTACCGAAGGGCTTCCCCGTATCCGATCCCGTCGATATCCATCACAAACTTGATGGAATCCCCCGCAGCCCCGCATCCGAAGCATTTGTAGATCTGACGCGACGGGTTAACGTTGAAGGAAGGCGTTTTTTCGTTGTGAAACGGGCAACAGGCAGAGTAATTAGCCCCCTTTTTTTTCAGGGACACAAAATCCCCCACCACCTCCACAATGTCTGCGGCGTGCTTGATTCTTTCGACGGTTTCGGGATTAATCCGCATAATTCTGGCAAGTTCAGTTCACACGGTCGCGCAACTTCACCGGATCTTTCTTTTTATCCAGTTGCATATTCAGTAGCTCCACAAAGAACGAGAAGGCCATTGCGAAATAGGCATAGCCCTTAGGAATTTCATAGTGGAATGCTTCCGCCACCAGCAGCGTGCCTATCATCAACAAAAATGAGAGCGCTAAAATTTTAATGGAAGGGTGATTATTTACAAAATCTCCGATTTTGCTCGCAAAGGCAATCATAATGAAGGTCGACAGGATCACTGCTACGATCATGATCGGCACTTCTTTTACAAGCCCGACAGCCGTGAGTACGGAATCGAACGAGAAGATGATGTTGAGCATGGCGATTTGCACCAACGCAGCGCCGAACGACATCGACTTTTTCCCGGAAATGTCCCCGGACGGCAAATTTTCCGGTTCGCCTTCCAGCTTGTGGTGGATTTCTTTCGTGGTGCTGTAAAGCAGGAATAAACCACCTCCGAGCAAGATCAGGTCGCGTCCACTGAAACCGTGCCCGAAAAGCGTCAGAATGTCCTGTTTAAGGCCTATAACCCATGAGATTGCGAAAAGCAGCGCTATCCGAAGCACCAGCGCGATGAGCAAGCCGTTGTTTTGCGCCTTTTTTCTCTGGTCGACAGGGAGTTTTCCGGAAACAATTGTGATGAAAATTACGTTGTCTATACCGAGGACAACTTCCAGGAGTGTCAACGTGAGCAAACTGATGAGTGCATCCGTAGTAAAAAGTGATTCCATGTAATGAGTTGGTGAGCGTTAGTTGCACGAAAGTAATCAGGGAGAGGAGTTTGAACAATAATTAAGCCAATTTTCCGTAATTTTGAATGTTCAGGCAATGTCCCGAAAAATTTTTAGGGAAATGTCCATTATTTTCTCATTAGAATTTAGAAATTCGCAGCCTAAAGTTTTTTTCTGATTACTTTAGTTTGTTATTTTGCGGTATTGAAATTCAACTTGAAGTTTATCTGAGCGATATATAGATATTAAAAATATAGTGTGTGTATAGTGTGAAACAGGGCATGGAAATTTTTCTATGCCTTTGTTTTTATGTATTGATTATGAGCTAGTTATAGTGCGGCTTCCTAACTCGCGATACACACTTATCAACTTGCCCGCCGCATTCGCCGGCTCTCCGGGCAAGGCAATGTGCCGCTTGGCCTCTTTCAGCTTCTCCTTCAAATCCGCTTTCGCGATGTCCCGGAAAATACTGCAAAACGAAGGCCGCTCCGCAGCATCAGAGGCGATGACCGCGACTCCCGACTCCCGTGCCTCGTGGATAGAAAGCGAAACACCGTCGGTGGTGGTATTTCTGATGAATGCGTCGGAAAGCAAGAGCACGCTTCTGAAATCATGTAAGCGGTTGATAAAAAATATATTTTCGGGAATGTGCAAGAAACACCGCTCGATGTACGACCGGTAGTTGCCCGACGGATCGGAGACCAGTAACAGGTATTCGGGATAGTCCGCAAAGCGGCTGACCAGCTCGGAGATCCCGTAGATTTCCCTGCCGTACCTGTCGAAAGTCAGGTCCCAGGCGTTCGTGCAGAACGTAGCCTGGTAAGATTTGCGTATTGCCACAATTTCCGAATGCGTTGTGGCTATAAGTGGTTCTATCGGCGGACCGGGAATGTAGGTGGATATCAGTCGTGAGCGCGGATTGCAGCCAAGTGCCTGCCGCAAGCCCGCATGTTCCTGTACGACAGGCACAGCCGCAAGACGCGCGGATGCCTTCACCATAACGTTCCCGAGCGGACCGTACCTCCCCCAGCACCCGTGGTAGGTGATGATTAGTTTTTTACCCGTAAACCGGCAGAAAATAGCGGCAAGAATTTGATAAAGAGGTTTTGAGAAGTGTATATGGATAATCGGGTGTTTCAATACCCGATAAATTATGCCGGGCAATTTCTCATTATTCAGATCGCAAAAGCTGAAATCGAAGTGGTTTTGCCGTAGTGCCTCGGTCAACCTTCCGACGTGTGTGGTCACGCCGCCGACGGGCGGGGATGTCCTGCCGATTATCAGGACCTCAGCCATTGATGTTTTCGGGGGCGGCATTTTGGGCATGGTAATAAAGGCACATCAGCAATATCGGGGCAATGCAGTTAATGGTAAGGCTTTTGGAGGGAATGATCACGAAAACGGACCCTACCGAGTGGACAAACAACAAATACGCCGAGAATGCGAGCGGAAGCAGCCGATTTTTGCCCCCCCGACCTCACGGATTTAAGCAGGTAATAACCCATGCCCAGAAAGAGTGCATACATATATGTCAACCCGAGGATTCCCTGTTCGGCCAGGATTGTAAAAAATAGCGAGTGTGCTTCGCGATAACCCGGGCCAAGTATCTCAAAACTGGCCGTACCATGCCCGAAGAGCGGACTTTCAAGAAACAATTTGAATGCGAGCCGGTGAATATCCGCTCTTCCGCTCGTCTCCCGTAATTTTTGTAGAACCGTCCCGGCTGTGTGTAATTCCTCAAAACGCAAATGCCATGAATAGGACAGTTCCTCGTTCACCAACCCCGCGATATTGCCCGATGCCGGGATCAGCCCGCATACAGCCGCCGTCACCCACATAAATCGCTTTATTCCCTCGCTGATTGCAAGGGAAATAATCAGATAAGGGACGACAATAAGGACGGCACCTCTCGAAAATGACAGCATGACGATGCTAAGGAACAACAAAATGAGCAAGATCGTCGCGAGAACCGGCCTGCGATATCTTTTAACGTGCAATAGCGCAAACGGCCAAAGAAGGATAAAGTAGGCCATCGTTACATTGGTATCTGTAATGTTGCGTGTGACCAGCAGATTAGTCGAGCCCTTGTATTGTGCCCCGAAAACGACCAGCCCGAATGTGCCCATTGCAAGGATTACAAATGACAGGCAAAGGTATTGTTCCAGATCGGCTTTAAATGACGGGCTCTTCGAGAGGATACCTAGATACAGAAAATACACGGGTAAGGTTATAAGAAATAAGGTAAATGCTCCCACTGCGGTACCGGGCAGATTGGGCGAGATAAGTAGGAAAAAATAGTTCAGGACCACCCATGAAACGACAACCAGTTTTTCGCGTATGGTCCGGGATGATTTGAGGCGGAGCAGTATGGTTATCAGGTAAAAATCAGTTAGAAAAAAAGGCAACAGACGCCAAACGGAGTTGGCGCCGGGAGGGAAGTCGTATTTTTGGAAGAGGTGTAAAAATTGCGTCAGGGTGGGAATGCTCAGGACGTGGAACAGTTTATGCCGCGAAGGGGTTGCCAATGTAAGTACACAATAAATGTAAAACCCCAGGACGACAACAGTTTGAGTCCTGTTTTCGCTAAAATGGCGTAACGGATTCGAAAGCAACGTAAAAAGACAGGCTCCGCCAAGGGCCAATGCTGCCTTGACACCAACCTCGGCCACTAATCTAACCATTCCCTGATGCATTGAGCGGTGAAGCGAACAGAATCCGGAGTATCGTAATGAATGAATGGTTTTATGGCCTCACGTAAATTTTTTCGTGAGTGGCCGCCGGCCAGTATTTCGTCCAGCTTTTCGAACAAATCCCGTTTATTCCTGACAGTGTGGTCTGGTAAAAATTCGTCGAGCGGTAACTGGTGAGAATAGTCATAAAACCGTCGTACCGAACGAATGTACGGAATGTCGGGATCTTCGTCGTAAGCGATGCCGATAGTCGGTTTGTTGCAAGCGGCCGCTTCCAGGAATATTGTCGAGGCTACTTGTACGCACACGTCGCAGGCGGCCAATTGGGACGCTAACATTTCCAGAAAGTCGGGTGGAGGTATGGACGTATCGTTTTCGCCCATCGGCCAAAGTATGCGGAGATTTTGAATGCCGTCGTATCGCAGGTACCGCTCGGGCGCATCATGCGGGTGACATCTTACGACGACCATCATGTCCTGTCTCGCCCGTGCGTACGTGAGAAGATCTTCGATAATATAATTCTGGCAAATATGGTGTTTGGCTGCCCCCGTAGAATACAGGATGATACGCGTGTCACAGCTGATACCTAACAGCCGTTTGAAATCGGATTGTTTTTGAGTGAAGACAGCTTCTTTGAAATAAATATCAAACCTCGGAATGCCGATAATACGAACCAAACCGGTATTTCCCCAAAATGAATAGAGCCGGCGATATTCCAGGGACATCAGCTTGTTCCAGACCAGGACCAGATCCGGTTGCATATTCATAACGCCCTTGGAGGTCAGATTATCCCAGCTTATGATCATTGCAATACATCGAATGCCTTTTGCTTTGAGGAAGTTAACGATTTTGTTCTCGCGGAGGTCGAGCGGGGACGACGACAAAACCGCACAGAATTCCTGCTCAGGAAGGGAACCGTAGCGTGCCGGACGGCCTGTGCGGCGGATTAACCATGTTCTCATGAAAACCAGGAGCCGGCCACAGAACGACCGGAGGAGCAATGCTTGCCATATTACAGAAAACAGCCAATGCAGGGCAGGGTATTCCGTAAGTTTAATACGAAGCGTCGCCAGATCGAAGTAGTATCCGAAAATCAGCATCTGTAAAGTGCGCAGCCATTTATCCAATATCGAAAGCGTTGGAACAGGCGTTGCCAACCATTGCATTTCCAGGTGAAAATGCTCGTTGAAACGGTTCACATCCACTTTGGTGAGCAGGTCCGACATGATCGAAATCCGGAAGGTCTTGTCAAGCTCGCCAGCCAGCCCCGAATGAATAAGGTTGAGAATCGCGAAGGGGTTGGTAACCAGTATTAATAGATGTTGTTTGTCTGATTTTTCCATTTTTCGAGAAGGTTTTCGGCCTTTATCCAGTCGGCCTGTGTATCGATATTGACTTCAAATTCATTTTCATGGAGCCATGCGGACAGTTTTCCGCCGGTAATCTGCCCTTCGTGTATGAGTGACGTCCGGGTAATGTAAATCGCCCCGTCGCGGTAATATGCATGGGGGAGATCCTGCCGCCGGGTAATGGCAGCGCAATCGGGGAGAGCTTTTTCAAGGTGATTGTTTAACCGGATATATGCCCAGAACGGGTTGAACGCGTCGGGGATTCGTCGTACCGTAACCAGGCTGTCCGCTTCTTCCCTGATAATATGCCTGATCGTCCTATCGACAAGGTCCGGCGTGCGAAATGGGTAAGTTGGTTGGAGAAGTACCACATATTGGAAGGCATGCGATTGGCCCGGAGCGTGTTCCAACGCATGGGCGACGACGTCGATCATAGGCGACCGATGGGTGGCCAGGTGGGCAGGACGTAAGCCGGGTACCAGGATTCCGTCAAACTGGCTCGCAAAACGGGCTATTTCAATGCTGTCGGTCGAGACGACGACCGTCGCCAGTAACTCCGATTTCCGGGCCGCTCCGATGGTATATTGAATAAGCGGTTTTCCGCCGAGTAATTTCATATTCTTGCCAGGAATACCTTGTGACCCCATTCGTGCGGGAATCAGGCCGAGGATTTTGGGAAAAGGTGTTGTCATGCCGATAGAATATGTTTTTTGAGAATGAACGGGACTGTCGCAAGCTGTTCGGCAATGCGCTGACCGGCCCCTCCGTTACCGTAAAGGCCCGAAGGCGGGTAATGCCCATGAGCGAGCTGATATCTGACCGCCGATACGATCGCCGTGGTCCCGGGAGCGCAATCCACGGCATTCGGGCTACGTTCACGGCCGCATTGCCTGGTTCCGATGTTCACTGCCGGAACGCCTAATGCGCCGCATTCGCGTATTCCGACACTGGAATTGCCTACAAAGCATGCGCAGTTTTTAAGGAGCTGGATAAAATGGCGGGATTCCATATGTCTGAAAAAGTGAAACGGGAGCCCGAAATGCCGTTCCCGAAAGGCCCGCATACCCTGCGCTGTACCCGCCGTTCCCGCATCCGCATTGGGCCAAAACCAGATAACGGGCATGTCGAGGGGCGCCAGAGCATTCAATGTATTTTCTATCTGCCATTTGGAATGGTTGCTTTCGGTGGTTACGGGGTGTTGAAGTACCACCAGATACGGCTCATTCAAATCTGGCTGCGATCCTACCCCGCCGTAAATTTTATAGGGATCGAACTCAATCGTCTTGTGATGGTATATCAGATCAATGGACGGGCATCCGGTGAAATGTATTTTGTGTGGAGGAAGTCCCATTGCGATCAGCCGGTTACGCGCTTTTTCCGTAGCTGTAAAATGGAGATCGGCAAGTTGTGAGACGCTGTTTCTGATCCGGTCGTCGATGTTTCCCGTAATTTCCCCGCCCTGAATGTGCGCCAGCGGAATATTCATATTCACGGCAGCAATGGCGGTGGCGATGGTCTCGAAACGGTCGGCGACGGTCACTACCACGTCGGGACTGTGATTAGCCAAAAATGTAGCCAGCTCGATCACCGCCAGTCCGGTCGTTTTGGCTGAGGCGGTCGGATTTTCGACATCCAGCATATTGGGAATAACAGCGGTAACCGGCAAATTTTCTTCTTTGAGGTGGGGCAGGATATTGCCATACCGTTCGGATAAGGCACTGGCTGCTACCACAATCTGCAATGCGAGCCCCGGATGCGCATCAATGGCGGTCAGCACGGTTTTGACACGGCTGAAACTGGCCCTGGCGGTGATTACTACGCAGATTTTACGCATGGCGAAGGTGAGCTTCGGTGAGGAATTCCCATTGTGAAATGTCGCGGGTAAGCGTTTTGCCCAGTATTTCCCGATAGCGCGAAGCGGGTAAGCCAAAGCCGGCCGGTTTTTTGGTTTCGAGGTGGTGGCATTGAATCTTTTCACCGCTGCGCAGGTCCCGGTTTACAGCCAGCGATTTCCCGAACAGGCTCTTTAATCTCGAAAAAGCACCATGTTTGTCTTTATCGACCGGAAAATCCAATGCAGTTTCGATCCGGCGGACACCCGCGATCAGGGTGGTTGCCTGCCGTACATTTAAGGAGGAGGACGCATCGGGATTGGCGATCCTTTTATCGAACGTAATGTGAAATTCGAGAATACGGGCACCTAATGCAACGGCGGCAAGCGGCGCGAAAATGTCGCCCGAATGGTCGGAGAATCCTACCGGAATATGATAGCGTTCGCTCATTTCCTTCATCACATTCAATCCCCATTGCTGCGGCTTGGTTGGGTAGGCGGTGGTACATTGCAGAAGGGAAACAATGACGCCCCGCGATTGCAAAAATGCCACGGCATGATCAAGCTCCGCCCACGAACTCATTCCGGACGACAGCATGACAGGCTTGCCGCTTGCGCTTATCTTGTCGAACATCGGCAGGTTATCCACTTCGCCGGACCCGACTTTGAATCCCGACACGCCGATTTCGTTCAGTAAATCCACCGCTGCCAGCGAAAACGGGCTTGCCAGAAAGTCGAGACCAACCGTTTCACAGTGTTTTTTAAGCTCTTCCCATTCGGCCAGGGTAAACTCCATTTTCTTCCAGTAATCGAAGCGGGAGCCGTTTTGATAAGGAATTTTCACCCTGAAGTCTTCGTAAACACTGCTTTCCGCATCGGCGATGTGTACCTGGAACTTGGCTGCGTTCGCACCTGCGCGAGCGAGGGCATCGATGTACGAATGCGCGAGCGTGATACTTCCCTCGTGCGCCTGGCCAATTTCGCCAATGATATAGGTGTGTCGTTTCATAAGTGTATGTGGTTTGATTTAAAGTGCTACTGGTAGTAATTATATTGATAGCGATGCAGCTCCCGGGTGCCGTTAAGTACGACGTGCATATTGGGGAGTTGCGATTCACTGTGAAGCTCCCGGATGCCCGCAAGCTGATGCAGGTAAGTAAAGTGCTGCCGGACAACGTAAAGCGTCATATCGGCGTGATGACCCAGCCACCGGGCGTCAGCAACCAGGCCGACGGGAGGGCTGTCCAGCAGCAGGTAGTCATATCGTTTCCTCAGCATCGAAATAAGCTCGCCGACTTTCGGGGACAGCAGTATTTCGCCCGCTCCCGGGCAACGCTCTCCGGATGCCAGAAAGTCGAAGGAATGCACTGTACCGCATCGCTGAATGCAGGGTTCGCCACCCGATGTTATGGATTCCGTAACTCCCTCGTTTTTCAGGTTCAGCAATCCCGCGAGGGTAGGGTTTCGGAGGTCGAAATCGACTAGCAAAACCTTCTTGCATGCGAGCGCAAGAGACTGTGCGAGATGCGCGGCGATAAATGATTTTCCCTCGTTGGCCATCGCAGAGGTGAGCAAAATCACAGTATTTAGCTCCGAGCCGCTTGCAAACTGAATGTTCGTACGCAATGAACGGAGCTGTTCCATGATCAGGCCCTTGTTACCCGCCTTTGTAAAAAGCGGGGACCGCGTTTGCTGGCTGATTTCTCCAATGACAGCCACATTGCATTGTTGCAAAATGTCTTCCTTCGACGTGATCTTGTCGTTCAGCAGTTGCCGGATATACAGAACGACGACAGGCGCCGCCAGGCCTGTGAGGAAAGCCAGCAGCAAAGTTAGCCGCCTGTTAGGGTATACCGGCACCGCGCTGGCTTGGGGCGCGTCGATTATTCGCGCGTTGGCGATATTTGCGGAACGGGAAATGGCCGTCTCCATCCGTTTTTTGAGGAGAAATAAATAGAGCTCCTGTTGGATACCCTGTTCCCGCGATCGTGCCAGGAACGTGCGCTGGTAGCCGGGTATATGCGCAATTTCGGTTTCGGAAATACCGGCGTATTCTCGGGCAGCCGCTATACTGATGGCCAGCTCCTGTTGCTGATGCCGGATGGCGTCGGATAAACTGGCCCTGACGGCCTCGATCTGGCTGCATAAGGACCTGACTTCGGGGTGATTGGCGGAGAGCGAAGCGAGGGCTTTTACATAGTCGAGTTGCATTTCGTTGTATCGGGCAATTAGTGCGGAAAAATTGCCTTCCTGAGGGAACAACGCCGAAGGGATTACCGATGCAGGTCGTTTCCGCAGATGCTCTTCCAGCTTTTGCATAATTTTCAAACGGACTGTCAGTGTTTTTTCCTCGCTTGCATTGCCGGCCAGTTTTTGAATTGCCAGGCGGCTGTCCTCTGCCATATCGATAAATCTGTGTTTCCTGCGAAACCGCTCAATATCCGTCTCCACTTTGGTCAGTTCCAATGAGACCCGTTTCAGATTGACATCGATAAAAGCGATCGTATTGTCGGCAACTTTGTTCTTCTCTTCGATACTCGCTTTTTGGTATCTGTAAATCAGCTGCCGGAGTATAGCCTCGCCTTTGCGGGGCAGCACATCCTGTATCGATATGTTTACCAGGCTGGCTGTTTTGTTGGAAGCCTGAATGGTCAGAGCACGGGTGTAATGTTCAAGAATGGTTTCGTTGGAGGAAATCGTAAAGGTATAATCGCAATCGGCGGCTGGTTTGAAACTAGTGGTATCCACGATAGCGATTCCGTGAGGAAGCGCTATTATTTTTCCGAATGCGCCTTTGTAGCTGGCAGAAGCCGTATGGAGTGTGAATAATTGCCCATTTGCTTTTTCAATGCGATATGTTTCCGGCCTGGCGGACCGCCGTTTCAGGAAACGAACGGCGAAAGGTTTTTTTTTCGTAAATCTCAGTCGTTTTAAGATGGCCGGTGGCGAAGTATCGCGTGGTGAGGTGCAGGTCGTTGACGACCCGGTTCAGTAACGTCCGGCTTTTGAGTATTTCAATCTCGTTTTCCACACTGCTGGTGGCGTCGGGGAGTCCAAGCTCTTCCAGCAGGGCGGTTTCACGGAAGTCGCTTCCCCGTGAATTATCCTGTACAAGTAGCGACGCAGCGATGTGATAGTGTGGCGTTTTGTATCGCAGAAACACGAACCCCAGCGCGGCGAACAGGAATGTCGAAAGAGGAATCCAGTACCATCTGAATTGGATGGACCTCCAAAGCGGGTTAACGGCCCAGTCCTGAAGTGGGCTGAATTCTGCTATCGAAAATTTGGCTGCCGGCATCTGATACGGTTTAGGTTCGTATCATTTAGACGTCAACTTGTAATTTTGGTAACGCGACTTCTACAAAGATTTTTTTCAAAATTTTAATGGAAAATAAAAAATCCCCGTCTCAGGGCGCTGAAACGGGGATTTTGTAAAAAAATATTTTTTCTACGAATCGAAATGCACTCTCACTTTTTTGAGAGCCGAGGCGACGACCTGGTGCATGTCGTAATAACGGTATTCAGCGAGCCGCCCACCGAAAATCACATTTTGCTCCTCGGCAGCAAGTGCTCTGTATTGGTTGAATACCGCGGTATTCTTATCGTCATTCACCGGATAATAGGGCTCGGCACCCTTCACCCATTCTTGCGGGTACTCGTGTGTGATCACAGTTTTGGGCTGTGTGCCGAATTCAAAATGCTTGTGCTCGATGATGCGGGTGAATGGTGTTTCGCCGTCGGTATAATTCACTACCGCGTTCCCCTGGTAATTTTCCTGATCGAGCAGCTGATTTTCAAAACGCAGACTGCGGTATTCCAGCTGGCCGAAGCGGAAATCGAAATACTCGTCGATGGGGCCGGTGTAAACGATTATGTTGGCCAGAGCAGTAAGGGCTTCTCTGTCTTTGAAAAAATCGACACCGAGACGGACGTCTACACCGTTCAATAGCCCTTCTGTCAGCTTGTTGTAGCCGCCTATCGGAATGCCCTGATAACGGTCGTTGAAATAGTTATTGTCGAATGTAAACCGTACGGGAAGCCGTTTGATAATAA
Organism: Dyadobacter sp. 676; assembly: GCF_040448675.1. Classification (NCBI taxonomy): domain Bacteria; kingdom Pseudomonadati; phylum Bacteroidota; class Cytophagia; order Cytophagales; family Spirosomataceae; genus Dyadobacter; species Dyadobacter sp. 676. The sequence goes on from NZ_CP159289.1 coordinate 3,632,518, forward strand.
ATGCAGGCAGTTCGGTAGCTTTCCTGCCCCATTGCTTCTCGGTATATGCTTTGATCAGCTTTTCGTAAATGTCGGTTCCAACGAGTGAGATAGCCTGCTCTTCCAGGTTTTTAGGCTCTGTGATACCTGCTTCTTCCACTTGCCTGCGGATTTTTTCCTTCGCCTCTTCCGGTGTACGCACCTTCCATAGCTGATAGAAAGTGTTCATATTGAAGGGAAGGTTGTAAAGCTCGCCGTTATAATTGGCTACCGGAGAGTTGGTATACCGGTTAAACTCCACAAACGAGTTAACGTACTCCCAGATCTCCTTGTCGTTTGTGTGAAATATATGTGCGCCGTACTTGTGCACATTAATTCCCTCGATGTTCTCGCAATACACATTGCCGCCGATATGGTCGCGGCGGTCGATTACAAGGCACTTCTTTCCTCGTTTCGTTGCCTCGTGAGCAAATACCGATCCCCACAAACCTGCACCCACTACCAGATAATCATATTGTTTCATTAATTCCCCGTTGCGTTGTTATGATGTGGCTAATTGATTTCGCGTGTGAATATATTAAAAAAGAGAAAGGCTCCCGACGGGAGCCTTTCTCTTTCAGTCGTTTCTTCAACTATCAGGGAAGAAGTTTCAATTCTACGCGACGGTTTTTCTGCAAGCCTGTACGGGTTGCGCTGTCGGCGATCGGTTTGAAAGATCCGAAGTAGTCGACGATCACTTTGCTTGGGTCTTGCAGACCAGCCTCGTTGATCAGGAAGTTCTTCACTGCGTCAACACGGCGTTTTGAGAGCGCGATGTTGTAGCGGTCAGATGCACGACGGTCGGTGTGACCAGCCAGTTGCAGGCGGCATCCGTTTTTGTTCATCAATGCTGCTACGTTTTTCAGCAATTCCTGGAACTCAGGTTTGATTACGTTTTTATCAGTGTCGAATGTAACGTTCGCAAAGATTTCGCTACAAGCAGCACCGGTTGCCAGTGCATTTTTCACGTAAGAGTCGAAGTCGAGTACACGACCGGCACCGTCAACAATGCTTCCTGCGGGTGAGTTTGGCTCTTTATCGAAGAAGTCGGATACACCGTCACCGTCGGTATCAAGCAGCAAACGCGGGTCGATATCTTTCGGACGGTTTGCTTTTGCAACGGAGTCCATTTCTTCGAGTGTAAGGATTTTCGGTGGCTTAACCAATACACGTGGATCTGTGTAACGCAGGTGGTAGTATCCGCCTTCTTCCGGTTTGTAGTCCCATTTGCCATCCACTTTTTGTACTTTCAAAGGCTTTTTGCCCAATTTGTACGTTACCTGGATCGCACCGTATCCGTAGCTGTCGAGCTCAGAGTTTCCTTTGCGGGAAGTTTTCTGCTGATCTTTGATCTCAACGGTATTCGGGGTTCTGTCGTAGTCGCCGCCGTAAGTAGCGTCAAGGAAGTCGGAGTTGGTATGAGTCAAACGGAAGTCGAGACCGATGTCGATTCTTGGTGTCACTTCGTAGTTGATATTCAGACCTGTGGGAACCATCCAGTCATTCATTTTGCCGGTTTCGCGAAGCTTCACGCCGCCAGTCAGGTCGTATGCCGTAGCGTCGTAAAACACCTGACCAATACCTGCATACGCATCGATTTTCCAGCGCTTCATTTTGTTAGGGCCCATCAGAAGTCCTTTCAGGTTAACGGTTCCTGAAACTGAGACATCGAAATAGTTGCCCTCGAAGTAACGGAAGTAGGTGCGACGCTTCATACCTCTCAGGTTACCCAGAGATGCGTCCAGACGGGCGCCGAACAGGTACGAGAGTTGTTTGTTCAGTGTGAGGCCTCCTTGAAAAGTCCCGGATTCCTTGTGGCTGTCAGAATTGGTTTTGGTAACAGGCCAGAAGTCATATTCTCTTAAATCGCCAAAAAAGAGCGTCGGGCCAAAGTGTGCTGAAATTGACCATGTGTTCAATTTGTAGGGGCCATCGTACGTCGCTTTGGGATTGTAATCCGGAGAATTCGGTTGCACCAGCGGTTGTGCGAATGAAGGCAGCGCCATCATTGCTCCCAAGGCAAACGAACCAATCAACTGGGATACTTTTTTCATACTATTCAAGTTAGCGTTATTAAGATTAACTAGGATTGATCTATATCCAATTTTATGAGTAAAGTTATATATTCATTTCACGGCTAATCGCAACATTAACCAAATGCCTAGTGCGCACAAAAATAGGTTAACAATATCACTTAATCAACCGCAAGTTGATACAAATGGAAAAGTTTCCTGATAATTAATTCAAATTTTACCCGAAAGAAACCTCCTTTTTTGAACTTTCAAAGCCGTTGATTCAATTTTTTTTCCATTTCGCGCTTCCACGAGGCAAAAGTTCCGTCGATAATTTTCTTTCTCGCACTGTTTACCAGCCACAAATAGAACGTCAGGTTGTGGATGCTGGCGATCTGCGCGCCCAGCATTTCCCCGGATTTTACAAGGTGCCTCAGGTACGCCTTACTATAAAATGTACTAACGTACCCGCCAAGGCCGGCGTCTATCGGTGACATATCGTCCCGCCACTTTTCGTTGCGGATGTTGACGATTCCCTCCGTTGTAAAAATCATGCCATTGCGTGCATTACGCGTCGGCATCACGCAATCGAACATGTCCACACCCAGCGAAATGCATTCCAGGATGTTTGCAGGGGTGCCTACGCCCATCAGGTACCGTGGCTTGTCCTTCGGTAAAATATCACAGACCACTTCGGTGAGTTCGTACATAATCTCCGCCGGCTCGCCCACGGAAAGCCCGCCGATGGCATTGCCCTCGCGCCCGGCGGAGGCGATAAACTCGGCCGACTGCCTGCGCAGGTCTTTGTAGACGCTCCCCTGAACGATGGGGAATAACGTCTGGCTATGACCGTAACGCGGCTCGGTTGCATCGAACCTGCGGCAGCAACGGGTTAGCCAACGGTGCGTCATCTCCATCGATTTCCGCGCGTATGTAAATTCGCACGGGTAAGGCGTACATTCGTCGAACGCCATGATGATGTCGGCACCGATCGTACGCTGGATATCCATCACATTTTCGGGTGTAAATGTGTGTACGCCACCGTCAATGTGGGACTTAAATACCACACCCTCTTCATTTATCTTACGGCCGGTCCCAGCCAGCGAATACACCTGATAACCGCCGCTGTCGGTCAGTATCGGCTTGTCCCAGCCGTTGAATGCATGCAGCCCGCCCGCCTTTTCAAGAATGCCGAGTCCGGGACGGAGATATAAATGATAGGTATTTCCCAGAATGATCTGAGCCTTGACATCTTCCTTAAGTTCACGCTGATGAACCGCTTTCACGGTTCCCGCGGTACCCACGGGCATGAAAATGGGCGTCTGGATAACCCCATGATCCGTCTCGATCAATCCGGCCCTCGCTTTCGAATGGGGATCCTCGACTTGTAATGTAAACTTCATTAAAAGGTTTTAAATTGCTGATGTGCAAAAATAGAAGGAACGTCTCGAACATTCCTGTCAATGACAGTATATTTGCATGAATATGGAAAAATTTTACATCTCTCTTCTGTTGTGGCCGATTCTTTACTCTATGCGCTGGGGGCGTTTGTAGCTGTTCAGTTATTCTATTATCTCTTCTTTTTTACACGGCTGGCATTTTACGGAAAGGGCGCTAATTACGGCAATGCAATGCCCGGCGTAACGGTTCTGGTGTGTGCCTGGAACGAGAGGGAGAATCTGACGGAGCTAATCCCTTTGCTGGATGCGCAGGAATATCCCGAGTACGAGGTGATCCTGCTGGACGATCGTTCCGACGACGGGAGTGAAGAGTATATCCGGGAGAATATCAACGGATGGAAGAATATCCGCTATATCCGCATCAACGACCAATTCAACCATGTAACACCCAAAAAATATGCATTGACCGTCGGTATGAAGCAGGCCAAATACCCTATCGCGCTTATGACCGACGCCGATTGCCGCCCTGCTTCGAACCACTGGATCACTGCTATGACCTCCCGGATAAGTGAAGATAGGGATATAGTCCTGGGTTTTTCGCCTTACTTCAAACGAAAGGGCCTGCTCAACTGGTTTATCCGCTGCGAAACCTTTTACACGGCTGTCCAATATCTGTCGTTTGCATTGGCCGGACTCACCTATATGGGCGTTGGCCGTAACATATTATATAAGCGCTCGGTGTTTTTTGCCAACAAGGGTTTTTATACACACAAACATATCTTCGGTGGCGACGACGATATTTTTCTGAACGAGGTTTCGACCAGCTCCAATACCACGATCTCCATAGAGGAAGATTCATTTGTGTATTCGTTTCCGAAAACCAGTTGGAAAGACTGGTTTCGCCAAAAGCGCCGGCATATGTCCGTAAGCCGGTATTACAAGCCGCGTAACAAGGTGTTGCTTGGGATGCTTTCCGGCGCGCATGTTGCGACGTGGCTGCTCGGATTCGTTACGCTGGGGTGGGGGCTGCTTACGAGAGACTATTTGTTGCTCGAATACCTGGGCATCGTTTTCGGTGCAAGATGGGCCATTCAATGGTTCTTGCTGGTCATCATTAATATAAAGCTGGATAAGACTGTGGAATGGTTCAGCTTTTTACTGATGGACTTTGCGCTTTTTGTTTATTACCTCGTTTTCGGATTTTTGACCATGACGAGCAGAAAACCCCGTAAATCATGGAATTGATCAATAAATACTTCCCCGACCTGACCGCAGACCAGCGCGATAAGTTCGGGCAGATGGGCGAGTTGTACGAATACTGGAACGCCCGGGTGAACGTGATCTCGCGTCAGGATATAGACACATTATATGAACGCCATATTTTGCATTCGCTGGGCATCGCCAAAGTGCAGCAATTTCGTCCCGGCACCAGCATTCTCGATGTAGGCACGGGCGGAGGCTTTCCTGGCGTCCCGCTGGCTATCATGTTCCCCGAAGCGCAGTTTCACCTGGTCGACAGTATCGGCAAGAAAATCCGTGTTGTGCAGGAAGTCGTTACGGCATTGAAATTGGGGAATGTGCGTGTTGAACAAGTCCGTGCGGAAAAGCTGGACGAGAGCTATGAATTCGTAGTAAGCCGTGCCGTGACCCGCATGGCGCCATTTGTGGGCTGGGTGAAAAAGAATATCAGCCGCAACTCCTTCCATAACCGAAGGAACGGAATTTTATATCTCAAAGGTGGCGACCTGGCGGAAGAGCTCTCGGAGATCAGGGAAAAGCCGCAGGTTTACGCGCTTTCGGACTTTTTCATGGAGGAATTCTTTGAAACTAAGAAAGTCGTATACGTACCTTTGTGAAGCATTTTACTAATAACCTATTCATATATGAACGAACGATTCAGCGCCAGTGGGCTCATGAACCCGTTTTTTCCCGATGAGGTAACTTTCGGAGAAAAGGGCGTAACTTTCAAAGTCAGGAAACTTTTCAAGAGCAACGATAACTTCGTGTTTTATTCGGATATCTCGGGAGTGGAAATCGAGAGCGGCGTCTTCTTTTCGACAATCCGCATCATTCCACGCATGCGTCCGGAAATTATTATCAACAATTTTACAAGGGGAGACGCCAAGAAAGTCAAGGAGTTAATTCTCGCGAAGGTCCAGTCGTAATAAATTTTTAAAGTATAGACTTGCGCTGTATAAATTGAATCCTTAGATTTGCACCACAATTCGAGTACAACAACCGGATAATGATTCCCGAATAGCTCAGCCGGTTAGAGCATCTGACTGTTAATCAGAGGGTCGCTGGTTCGAGCCCAGCTTCGGGAGCTTGAAAATCAAGCACTTATGAGATAAAACTTGTAAGTGCTTTTTTATTTGCAAACAATTTCGCAAACATCCTCCCTTCTAGTCCTTGGCGCTCCTTTTCTTTGAGCTGACTACTGTTAACGCAATACTTGTTCTGGCGCTGATTGTACATTGAATTTAAGAATTTTCTGCTGACTCCTGACACTTGTAGTGAAAGAGTTGTAAGTGTCCCGAAACGACAGACAGTTTGAAATTAGAGATTAAACCTTAATTTTAAACTGATGAAAAAGACGAGATTTACAGAGACGCAGCGGGGTGGCCCGTGCCATCGTTTCGATCCTCAAACAGCAGGAAGCTGGCATCCCGACCAAGGAGATTTGCCGGCAGCATGGCATTTCCGAGGCCACATTTTATAATTGGAAAAGCCGTTACGGTGGCATGGAAGCGTCTGACGTCAAGCGGTTGAAGGATTTGGAGGAGGAGAATTCGCGATTGAAAAAGCGGCCGCCGCTGCGGATGTTCGCCGACCTGAGCCTTGATAACCAGATTTTGAAGGAGATCTTCGCAAAAAAGGGCTGGGCTCTGCCGCAAAAAGGGAATTGACAGAGGAGATTGTTCGCGAGCACGACATCGCTGTGAGCAGAGCCTGTAAAATCGTTAGCCTTGTTCGCTCTCAATATTATTACAGCAGTAAGAAAGATGATTCTGAGGTAATTGAGTCGTTGCAGGACTTGGCATTCAAACACCCTTCATACGGGTTTAGAAAGCTGTTTGCCTACCTGCGAAGATCAGGTAAGCCATGGAGCGGTGCGCCGCTGCGCTCATAAACGAGTTCACCGCATTTATCAAGTTTTGAAGCTGAATAAGAGGCGAAAGGGAAAGCGGCGATTACCCGATCGGGTTAGGCAACCGTTAGCACAGCCTGCACAGGTAAATGAAGTATGGAGTGTCGATTTTATGCGGACGCCGCGCGGAGCGATAGTATGATTGGCAACCGCAAGTTTCGCACCGCACCGGCGGCCCGGATTTAATGTTATCGACGACTGCTCGCGGGAGGCTCTGGCCATAGATGTGGATACTTCACTCTCTTCAAAGCGAATTATCAGAACTTTAAATAGGCTCGGCGAAAGCAGAGGGTTCCCAAAGGCGATCCGATCGGATAATGGGCCAGAATTCACCCGCTGCGGCGGGCCGCTCCAAAGATTTCGCAATCTGGTGTGAGGAGAAAGGGATAGAAACCAGATTTATACAGCCAGGCAAGCCAACGCAAAACGGCTATATCGAACGATTTAATCGACTGTACCGAGAAGCAGTATTAGACGCTTATTTGTTCTTCGACCTGGATCAGGTCCGGCAATTAACAACGGAATGGATTGAAGAATATAACCAGCGACGACCACACGAAGGACTGGGCAATTTGACACCATTTGAATGGAAGGAATCGCTGGCGAAAAAGAAAATTCACCAACAAATGACTGTCTGAGAAACGGGGTACTTACAATTTGGTTGCCATTACTTAGGAGGATTATCGACCGGGGAAATTTGATTAATATTCGTCAATAATCCAATAAATCACAGTTTGGGAGAAAGTCACGCTTTAAGGGGCTAATCTAGAAAGCCGCCCAAAGTGATTATATAGGGGACTGACAGAGCGATGAGCGGAATCTTAGTTAGTTTCAAAGGGTGTGCTTTGCAAATGTCAACTTACCTGAAAAGCCTGGGGAAGATCTGCCAGGGCGTTGTCCAGGACAGTGCCCTGCCGACACCGACGCGGAGTATGCTAAGAAATGGCTAGAAACGCACACTGCTAAAATGCAATGGAGCTGGCCGGATACCGACAGCAGCTGGGTCAGCAGGGGCTGGATACGGGGAAGAAGTTAGATAGGAGATTAGGAATATAGTAGCCAGCTTTCAATAAATGTAACCCATACTTCTTTTATGTAAAATATTAGACAATTGACATGATTTTGAAAAAAATTAAAAATCGAGTTGGCTACTTTACTATTATTTTAATTTTTATGGGAGGTATATTTTACTTCTTAAATCATAGGGAGTATTTAGATAAATCCGAATACTACGAGTTGACAAGACAATTAACGCCTGATAAAAGATATTATATTTACCACTATGCTAGATATGGTGGTATGGCTTTTTCAAGTGATATTACAGGGTATAGATTACTAGAAAAGGAAGAACGTTTTGCTGAAAATGCGGGTAAAAAATTTCCTTATGGTTTGGGCGGTTGGCAATCCAAGGATACAATATTAATAAATGAGCTGGAACAGCCTGGAATAGATGCGGATACGTTCCCAAGTCGTGTGGAATATGAAACTCTTGGAGATTTTACGATCAAAAGAGTTTTTTATAAATCTTCCATAAACGGTGGAAGATCAATGGATTATGTGTGCGATTCATTATATGTGTCTAACGGAAAAATAGTAATACTCAAAATAAGGGATGAAGAAGAAAATCTGAAATTAGAACGAATGGTTTTTCCGTTAGGCCCGGTTACAATCTATTCTAATAATGGTATAGTATCAAAATTAGAGATCGAAGATTTAGATAAATATTATAATTCAGATAACAAGGCTATGGTTCTCTCAACGAGTTTTACATTTATCCCTAATAAAAGTGTATTAATTAGGGATCTTGGAGAAACAGGATACTTTTTAAGTATAAAGTAAATTCGTTTAAACTACTAACTCTTGCTAAGTTAGGGAATTGCTAAGAGCGTTAATAAAGTGAGCCTATTTGAAAAGTGCAAATTGATCGTTTCGATCGTGTTGAAGACTCAAGACAAACCTAGAATTGCCGGTGCCGTTCAGATAACTCATTTTATGTTAAATGAGAAAACACAGAACAAGAGGTTGTGGTCTAGTGGACGAAGTTTTTGGTTTTGTGCAAGGGAAAGCGGAGGCTTCGCTTATGGTCATGGGAACGGATCAGTAAATTCTGGGAATATCAATTGTAGTTGGCTGGATTAGTGTAGCCTTCTGGCCGTCACGGCGAATTTTGTAATAAACGACCCCAAACATGTGGCTTAAGAAGGAAATGGCTTTAAAAAGCTCTTTATCACTTGCGGAGCATTCTAATTGTTTTGAATACATCCCTCTTATGTCAAAAAAAGGATAGACGAACCAAGCCACTTGATTGGGTTTAGTCCCTGGTTTTACTATCCAATTGCCCTCCGTAGCACATATGTTCGCCAAAATTTTGCTGGAAGTAATTGGTGCTAGGTTGCCATCGTACCGTGTGCTATCAACCAGCCCTAAGCCATTAACGCGGAAAACAAACAAGCCCCATGAAGGCTTGCAACTCACTGGCGGCAAATCAACCCCCATTCTCAATCGATCCTCTAGATTTTTTTTGTCCCAGATTCTGAATGAAAAATTTTCAGATCGGATATTCGCTGTGTCAGACTGATAGTTCTTTGGACGGGGTAACGCCTCATATCCCGGTAATGCAAATAGCTCAATCTTAGCGGCATTCTTTCCACCGTCTGAGCTTTGTCTGATCCCTGTATCCGGCACCTATGAGCACCGCGCCATCCAAGGCTGGGCCCAGAAAGTCCCCTACTACATCTGGCCCAAAGACCGTAAGATCCAGTTCTTGCCTGGACTTTATCAGCTCTTTGAGTCCGTCGGGCCAGCTGGTGAAAAAATACAAGTTGGCAGCTTTGGGATGCTCACCCGCCCAGCCAACGAGCTGATGACAAACATTCACAACGATGGCGAGTTCCGCCACAGGATGCCGCTGTTTCTCACATCCGAATTGGAAGAGTTTGGGTTTCCGAGCATTTCTCCGATGATGATATGAAAGCCGTTTTTGACTATTGCCTGCCCTCAGAGCTGCTGAATGTTCATACCGTCTTCAGCGTCAGAAGAAAAAAACCGCGACCGGACGGCAAGCCTAAGTCTGAATTTGGAAATATGATAATTTGCCGCCACTAGGGAATGACGGAGGGGATGTTTTCCAAATGTCACTGTTTTAGGGACATGGTACCAACATCAATAATCGTTTAGACAAAGTACCTCAGAATAACAGAGCACATTCAAGAAAAAAAATCTCGGCTCTTTTTATTATGTAATTATTTTTATCTATAATTGTATCAACCCTTCTGTTCTACAATAACTAAGATCTGACAGATCATAGCACCCATCAAACATGAAACTTACAGCTGAACACTTTTAATGTTCGGCGGGAGGTTTGCGCGCCCTATTTTCTCATTCGATTACAAACGATATTCTTTGAGTTTACTATATTATTTTCAACATGAAACTAATATAGTACAAGCTCCAGGGGAAGCATATGTCCAAATTTGGGCAAAGAATTTACTTGCGTACTTACTATCGCCAAGCAGGAAGAATACTGCAAACTATTGTATAAATTAAATAATATGAAAAAAAATGTGATTATAGTGCTCTGTCTACTTAGCAGTGTATTTGTCACTTGTAAAGATGACGAACCATTTGAGTTCGAATGTACAGATGGCGTTTTGAATTTTGAATTGTTGAATGATGAGTTAAACCCGCAAGTACGTCTTAAAGAGGTTGGAACCAGTAGTATAAATTCGCAGATCATTCAAAATGAAAACGAGCTATACAAAAAATTAGAAATTGTCTTTCTAAAAAAAAAGATTGATTTTGATAAAAAAAGCTTGGTCGTAATAAGTTTTAAAACAAACCCACCAGTCTCCGTTGAATCGCAGGTTGTGGTGGCCGATTGCAATAACAATAGGATCCAAGTAACGGCGGAACTCCGTAGTGCATCTATTCCGGTAGATGCTGTCAACTGCGTTTTTGCTATTGTTCCAAAACTTAAATCTTATACTATTGAGTTTGTTCCAAAATACATAAAATAAATAGCCTATGAAAACGGTCGCTCTATTTAGTTCCATTTTTGTTCTTTTAATACAATTTTCTGCCGACGCACAGGACTTTTTCTATCGGCACAACGGCAATCAGATTAAGGTAATAAAATCGGAAAAAAATCCGTTATTCAAACAAAGAAGGGGGCCAATATCTCAACTTTATTAAAGAACAATCCTTTAATTGATTCGCTTAAAGAACTACTACCAGATCAGAACCTTTACCTAGTATTTAATAAAAATGGAGCAAACAATGACCTCCGGCAGGCAGTAAATCTCGGTACTGACATAAACAGTATCAATCCGGTCTTGCACACCGCTGATGGAAAGGAACTGGGATTTCTATCCGAACAAATAATAGTCCGACTAAAACCGAGTACGCAAGTCGCCACATTTGAGGACATCATAAGGAAACATGACGCAAGAATAGATCGAAAGACCGAATATGACTCCTTGACTTATTTAATTTCGTCCTTAGCTGATACCGATAGAATATTCGAGCTCACCGAAAAATTGTATCAAAGCCAAATATTCGAGTATGTCGAACCAAAATTTTGGCTATTTGTCGAAACAGCTAGCGATCACAAAAAACGACCTTTGGTTATATGCACAAACGACCAATACTACCCACAGCAATGGCTTCTAAACAACACCGGGCAATCGGGCGGCATTGTCGATGCTGATATTGATGCGCCCGAGGCTTGGGCAATCACTAGCGGAAGCCCTTCTGTTAGAATTGCAATTCTCGATAATGGTACTGAACGAAACCATCCAGATCTAACCGCAAATATTACAGGTGGGTCAGATGCTACCGGCGGCTCTGGCGGATGTGCCTACCCAGCCACGAATGGCAATCCAAACTGGTGCGCAGGTGATGCACACGGGACTTGGGTTGCAGGCGTAGCCGCAGCCGTCGGGTGTACGGGCGTAGGTGTAACTGGAGTTGCATATGGCTCTAAGATCGTTCCAGTCAGAGTATTTCAAGGAACAACCCTAACTAACGCCGACTGGGTAGCAAGCGGAATCAACTATGCGAGAAATAACGCAGAAATCATAAATATGTCGTTTACACTCGCAGCCCCATCCTCTACCGTTGACACACAAATAAGCCAAGCCGTCACAACTGGTCGTGGGGGGAAAGGCGTAATTTTGGTGGCTGCATCAGGTAACAATGCCGGTTCAACACCTGGTTATCCGTCTATAAACCAAAATGTTGTATCAGTGGGAAGAACAACAAATCAGGATTTGCGATTCATGGATTCGCAGTATGGCCCAGGCTTGGATCTTGTTGCACCAGGCGTCGACATTTGGACAACAGATCTTACTGGAGCAACAGGAGCGAATACCGGTGACTATGCGGCCGTAGGCGGCACATCGTTTGCTAGCGCAGCCGTTTCAGGTGCATTTGCTCTACTCCTTTCAGTAAATCCAAATCTAACCATTAGCCAAGCGCGGATGCTATTAGAATCTACTACCGACAAAATTTCGTTAGGAACATATAGTTATGCCAGTACACCTAATCAAAATAATGGAGCCTGGAATAATGAGGTCGGCTATGGCAGAGTAAATGTAAACAACACACTGATTGCAATGAGAAATAGTAACATAACCGGCCCATCGATAATTTGCACCTCTGGGACGTTCAACCTGACTTTCAAACCGAATGTTCCCAAAACCTGGTATAGTAGCAATACATCTATACTAACCATCAATAGCGTCACGGGAGTCGCCACACGGGTAGGAAGCGGAAGTGGCCCGGTCACAATTACGATGAGATATTCAGTACTTTCGACTACCTACGATATAACCAAGGAAATCTGGGTTGGCACTCCAGACGTGTCCACAATAAAATACGACAATGGGATATCGGCTGGCGGGGCAATTATGTTTCACCCTATTCCAACCATACAGTATATTTGGATCAACAGAACGTCATAAAAGCTAACGTAACTAATACAAACTGGAACCCAAACCCAAACATTGGCTATGGCTATGGCATGGGATTCTCCCAATTTGACTTCTCACTGAATCCTGGCTCTACGGTAGTATTCAATCCAGTTTCATCTACCAACGTTTGTGGAACCGCAAACCGCTCCCTTTCGTTCACAGCAAACTCATCCTTTACGCTTGCACCAAATCCGGCCACAACCGAGTTAAAAATAATATTCGACAATGTTGACAAGAACGAAAACATTCCATCCCAGATGACACTTGTAAGCGAAACTACTTTAAAAACAGTAAAGTCATTGACAAGAGATGATGTGATGAAGCACGAAAACATCAAAAGTACTAGGACTTATATTATCAACGTAGCAGACCTGCCACGCGGAACATATTACTTTCATGCAAAACAGGATGCAAACTCAAACAACGAAACAAAAAGTGTAAGGATATTACTAAAATGACAAAAGTAAAGATAAACCTGAAACCTGAGTTTAATTACAGGGCGAATCTCTACGGGTGATAGGCATATATCTAATTGAAATAAGTCTCGAAGCCAGTAAATTGTTAAAAAAATCGCAATCATATAAGGTCAAAAAGTGGTCTTCCTTAAAAATGAAGACTGTTTTGGATGGGTATTTATTTAATGCGCTCCGCTTTGATCTCGATCTCTTCCCCAAGGCCTACAAATGACGCAGTCGTTTGCATTGAGTAGCGTATCGGATCAGCGGTTTGTGCTGTTGCAGTATTAATGTAAAGAAGCCCAAGAATAAGGGCAAGCATCCACTTGGAGAAAGTTTTCATCGTCAGTTTCGTTGAGTAAAATCTATTGATGTAACTATAAGGGAATAGCGATCAATTTGCAATTGAAGCGCTTTGTTTTTAGAAAAAAATGTTGTAAATACCGCGTAATGTAAAAATCGAAGGAGCCGAATACTTGAAGAAGTATGTGCGGATACCCTCGATTTTTACCAGTAAACTCGTGATCAGAATGCCACCAGTAACTTGCCATAGCGTTCTAAATCTTCGTGCTCGAAGCTATCAAGGTAGTGCTGAGTTGTCTTGCGATCTTTGTGCCCTAAGCTTTCGGATATGTAATCAATAGACACCTCGTTGCTGCGTTTGAGAACCGTGCTATATGAGTGCCGTGCTACGTACGTCGTTAATTTCGCTTCAAAGCCAAGCTCTTTTCCGATTTGAGACATGTGCTTGTTGACATTCCGGGTGATATTCTGAACAATCCGCCGTTCATCGACTGCATTCTTTGATTCATTGAGGAATGGGAATACATAGGTGTCTTTGGTTGTTTCGCGGTTGCCCCATTTTGCAATTATCTGGAATGCATGTTCCGTTGGCTTCGCCACAACAGGTGCTAGGTTTCCTCTCGAAGTTCTTTCAGTCTTTGCACGGATGAAGGTTATGACACCATCTTTAACGTCCCTGTATCGGAGACGGCATATATGAGGTGGCTCCTAAAAGCGGCACACATTTTTGCACATCTTGATGCAAAATGAAAGACCCCAAAACTGTAAAGACTCGTAGGAGCTACGACCTTGATTTCAAGCAGGAAGTAACCAGAATGCTGACATCAGGTCGAAGCGCCAAGGAAATCTCCGAGTCGTTTGGAATTGCTGAAAATCTTCTATATCGTTGGAAGAGAATGGCAACTATGAAGACAAAAACAAAGGACGGGCAAAAAGAGGATAGCGCTGCTGGAAAGCTCTCTGCAGAAAATGCGCGGCTTCGAGCGGAAAACGAACGTCTTAAAACGGACCGCGAGATCCTAAAAAAGGCGTTAGGTCTTTTCAGCAAGTCCGACTGAGGGACGTCTATGACTTGATATCGTCTCTATCCGAGAAGAATAAAGTGAGCTACCTCTGCACTCTTTTCGAAGTGAGCAGAACAGCTTATTATCGGTATCGGAGAGGCGGAAGTCATAATGCGGACAAAAAATATAACCGCCCAAAGCATGAGATACGGATCGAGTTTATCCGCAACCTGAAGCGATACGGTAGCAGACGAATCAAAGAATCCTTGAAACAAAAAGGTATTAGGATTGGTCGCCGGAAAATCGCTGAAATCATGCGAAAAGAAGGTCTGAGGGCCATTCAGCCGCCAAGGTTTATTCCAAGGACGACCGATAGTAAACACGGAAAACGAGTTTGTCGCAACCTGCTAACTAATCAACCGAAGCCAACTCGGCCCAATGCTGTTTGGACATCGGACATTACATACATGCCACTGAAAGGCGGGAAATGACGGTCCGCCGCTGCGGGCTTATCTGTGTACTTGGATGGATTTATATTCCAGGCAAATCGTTGGCTGGCAGGTCAGTGACAATATGCAGGAAAGTCTTGTCAGAGAACCGTTGGTACGAGCACTCTTGAAGCGACGAGTCAAGTGCGGCATGGTAATACATTCCGATCGTGGCGGACAATATTTATCCGGCAAAATGAAAAAGGTCGTCAAGACTTTCAAATTGAGACAGAGCATGTCACGCGCTGATGATCCTTATGACAATGCCTGGGCTGAGTCGTTTTGGAGTAGACTAAAAGCCGAATTAGCTATACCAAAAGGCGGATATGAGAGTATCGATAAGCTGAAAACGATTCTGTTCGAATACATTGATGGATATTACAATACCAGAAGATTACATTCATCATTGAACTACCTAAATCCGGTAGCTTTTGAAGCAGAATACTATCGGCAAACCGGATAAGAATTGAAGTTTTTAATATTTACTAACCCGCAGAAGTGTAAACCAAAACGGAACCACGTCAATATCCTTGATATTAATGCCGTTACACAGATAAGAGAACAACCATATGTCCTTGGCTCTATCTTCATTTGTGCCAGGGATAGTCTGGTAGTTGAAGAGCTGTTCAATCTGGTTGCTTTTGAGATCCTTTTTGATATTCCTGCCTGTTGGGATCTGGAATTTGTTCCTCTTGAATGGATAGTCATCCCGGTGCATGTAGCCTTGCTCGATTGCCTGATTCACGATTGTGCGAAAACTGCGCAAGTATATCCCAATGGTTGTAGTAGATCGCCCCTCTTGGAGCATATGCTTACAGAACTTCTCAAGGAAATCAGGCGTGATGTCTTCATACCGGATTTTTTTCGAGAACTCCCTCAGTGAGTTAAGTGCTGTCTGGTATGAGCTGCTGGTAGATATTCGGTCTTCTTCTTGGAGTTTGGCAATGTAGTCTTCCATTAACTCATAGATACTTTTCGCGCCCCTCTTGGCTTTATCCCCTAGCATTGCTTTTTCGAAGGCCTTGAACGAAAATACTGGAAGTGCTCTGATGATTTGATGCGCTTCGTTTTCACGTGCAAGCACTTTGAGTTTTGCCTCTCGGAGCTTTTCATTCCGGTTCTTGGGATTCACCATTTGCTGATAGTCTTCTGGCGTAAGATCGATTCCAAGTCGGTAGTCTTTGAACGTCCTTTGATAGGTAACTCTGAGCTTGAGAGGGTAGGTGCCGTCTTGCTTAATACGGCGAGTGTCTAGTACCACCTTTGCGGTGACTGTTGATTGTTCCATTTTTATTTACTGTTTAAAATTTGCAAGCGTTTTTACAAACAGCAGCTACAAAGGCTAACTAAAAGGTACAAAATTTTGTTGCCTGTTTTTAGTGTAAATGTTTGATTATTAGTAAATTATACTAACATCAATAAGCGCTAACAAACAGTAATAAAAGGTATGAGTAGGACTGTTAATCAGAGGGTCGCTGGTTCGAGCCCAGCTTCGGGAGTAACCTGATTTTAAGTGCCTGATAATCAATGAGTTATCAGGCACTTTTTTTGTTGCACATGTTATGAACAGGCGAACGATTTAAGGCATATAATTTATCAAAGTTGAATAATATCCATTCATGAATGCGTTATTCATAATGCTCCCGTCCGTGGCATCCACGCCACCGTCGAGATTCAGATCGCTAAAAGAGGTATTGGTCGAAAGTGCCTTTCAGAAAATCGTTGTTAGCGATCGACATGTCCGTGGCATCGACGGCCCCGTCGCTATTTACGTCTCCCGCCCACATGTACCATTTTCCATTGATGAGGCCCATTTGGGCAGGATCGCCAGGCAGCTGGCTGGCCTTGCTAAGGGCTGTTGTAAAGTCGTAGATAGCTGTGCCTGCATTGAAGGAAGCAATCGGGTTACTCAGAATGGCAACATGGTTTCTATGAAAAACCGCTACCCGTACCGGCGAACTTTGCCCGACGAATTTAGGGAGCGTACCATCTACATCGACAACGGCCCCGTTGGGTTTCAGAAGGAGGCTTTTCGACTGGAGTTTTGCCGCAGGGTTTGCGGCATCGCGAATTTCGATCTTGATCCAGTCTACCACGGGACCGGCTACTCCCGCCGGATTACCGATGTTGTTGTAAACGACATTTCCTCCGTAGGGATCGGTGGTGGGTAGTAGGCCCGACTTCGCGCTAAAATAGGTTTGCAGACTGCTGGCCATGTTCGCCTGCCCCTGGCGGTAAGCGCCTATGAGCAGTACTTTGGTATCGAGCTGAACGAGGCTGCTATTCAACTCCCTTTTGATCCGGTTGCCGGCATTGTCATAGGTAAATTTGATCTGTGCTTGAATGATACCGGGAAAGTTATTGCGACGGCGAGAGTCATCATTCTCGTGAAGTGTGTGCTCATAAGCGAAATGATTAGGGTTAATATTGTGACATGTTAAAAACAATCGGTTTCTCCGTTCATTACCGATTTGTCGAGTGTGCCCTCTTTACCGGCTTGAACGGGGAAGTAGCATCCACTTTTTGTTCGGAATACTTCCGCCCCGCTTCCGCAGATGATGGCGCATGCGTGGCCCTCGACGATGTCTTTTTTCGCTCGAATATCGTCCACACGCATTTTATATCGGAACGCTCCTTTATACCGGGATCCATCCGGCCTTAATCCGTTCCAACCATACTCATGAACAGGCATTTTGGAATTGAAATAGGGCTTCTGGTAGAGCATCGTATCTCCCTCTGCACTGTATACCGCGAAGCCCCAAACGTTTGTAACGACATCATTGACGACAGGGTAGAAATAATCATTCACACCGTCTTTATTGGGAGTGAATACATTTGGTACGTAGATCCGCTTCTTTTCATAAGAAAATTCGACGGGCTGGGTGCCGCAGCAGGATTCGTATTCTTCGGGCACGGGCTTCCTGCCAGACTGGTTCAAGGATGTGCCGACAGCTCCGAACAGAAGTAATAGTAAAATTGAACTTTTCATACAAGTGCATGTTTTGGTGATAAAATGTAAAGTCTTCGGCATTACTTAATTTTGACTATCCAAAAATCAAAAGAGCCATTTGTATCAGAACTTTTTTGCCCCGATTTCGGAGACGCGCTGCTACCGGCTAGCAGGTATCCGCCATCGGTTCCTGGTATCATTGAAAACAAATGATCTGTACTGGTCCCTCCGAAAGACTTGTCCCAAAGTTTGTTCCCATCAGAATCGATATTGATAAGCCAAAAATCCGAGTCGCCAGTATTGCCAAGGGGAAGCGAGGTCTTGCTGCCAGAATTGCCTGAATTGCTGTATCCACCTACCAGGAATCCCCCATTATAGGAAACTGGATTGCAGTCTGGAACATCGTCTAAGGTTCCTCCGAACGTTTTATCCCATAGCTTGCTACCTTTTTCATCAGTTCTGACTATCCAATAATCCATAAAGCCGTTGGTAATATCTGTAACATCACCTGATGGCGAATAGTCGGTGTCAGTTATGCCCACGAAAATATGGCCGCTGTTTTGTGAGTTCGCAATACCCAATATAGATTCGTCCTTGTAACCTCCGAAGGCGCTGTCCCAAATTTTATGGCCATTGGCGTCGATTTTTATAGCCCAAAAATCCGAACCTCCGTTTGTTTCTTGGGATTTGTCTCCGGATGATGTTGAGCTGCTATTACCAGCGAGTAAAAACGCTTTGTCGTTCGTAGGTATAATCTTCCACAAAGTCTCCCAGCCAGCCCCTCCGAAAACCTTATCCCAGATTTTTTCGCCTGATGCATTTATTTTTACAACCCAAAAGTCACTTGATCCGATTGTCGTTCCAGTCTCCGGAATGATAGTATTTCCGGCCAATAAAAATCCACCATCCTCGGTAGCAACGGCGCCTCTTAAATAATCATTAGCCTCCATTCCAAAGCTTTTTTCCCAAATCTTGTTGCCATTATCGTCGATTTTCACAACCCAGTAGTCATAGTCGGGCTTGGCATTACTGCCGGTAGTTTTGTTTCCTGTTGGCCCGGATTGGCTATATCCTCCAAGTAAAAATCCCCCGTCGGAAGCTTTTACAAGGCATTTCAGAACATCACTCCTGAACCCGCCAAATGTCTTATCCCAGATTTTATTGCCGTTAGCGTCTATCTTGATAACCCAGTAATCTCCTCCACTAAAATGGTTTTGAGACTTGTCACCCGAAATATTCGAGAAACTATCGCCGCCCAGCAAATACCCACCATCCGGCGTCGGTATTATGGCGGAGAACTTTTCCGATCCCTCTCCACCGAAGCTTTTATCCCACACAATATCCCCGTGAACTGTTTCAATTGTAGAAGTTTGGACGGGATTGTCGCATCCAGAAAATGGTGCCAACCCGATGGTTATAAAAGTTAATAGAAAGTATTTTTGCATAATGATAATGAGACAGGAGATGAAAATTTCCTACAACGTTTAATTAAAATTCCATTCTTTAATTAGCCCAAATCAGGATCACTACCAGATTTACCCCCAGGCCAATACCCCAATTTGACCAGACCTTTCGCTGTTTTATTTTCTTTGCCTTTTTAGTGTAAGCCTTATAGTATGAGGCTTGCTTGAATAATTCTTCATTAGGAATATCCCAGGTTTTCAATTTTAGGATTAGTAGAAGAGCATAAGATGGCGGGAATAAGACCGATTACCGGTGAAAGGAGACTGGTTAACAATGTGCCGGTCGCTGCACCTTTATATCGTTTATAATGCCGGGCTGCGTCGATCTGGCCTTTAATGCTCAAATCTTCCGGTTGTTTTAATGTGTACAGTTGTGGATTTTGCACGTTCGCCATTGAATCGGCAGGAGCCTGAGCTAAGCTCGAAAGGGACAAAAGAACCGTTAGCACGAAGGGTAATATAATTTTCATGATGATGGTGGTATAGTTATATTAATAGTTATGAATTTTCGGAAAATGGAATTTACTTTACACGCAACCGAGGCGAGAGTATAACTTGACCAAGTTCAGGTATTTTATGTTTGATTTACAAAACCGATGATCAAAATGGCATGATGGATGTCCAATCGGAAATACACTAGCTATTTGACGAGACCAACAGGCATCGAATTTCCTTTTTTATGGTTGATTTTGAATCGATAAATTGGAATTATATCTATCTGTTTGGGACCTCCTATTCGAATTGCCAAATCGCCTGACCCTGTCGTTCCGATTCTCCCACCGCCGGGAAAATAATACGGCGAAAAGGCATTTGGTTGCTCGTGGAAAAATCCTGGACGATCATAATAGAAATCAAACCCAAGTTTAGTGATTGGAAAATACTCGCCAGAGGAACTAACTTTCAGTATCCGATCGCCATCCGAGACCGCGTAGATTCCTGAGGGATCTAGTTTCACTCTTCTCTTTTTACCTTTGTATGTTCTGTCTACTTCAATAACACCTTTTTTGGTGATAGTGATAAATATGTCAGTGCTGATATCCGGTTTATTCATTTTAAAATGTGTATAGTCTCTGTAAATGCCAGCAGCAGGCTTGGTAGCTACATACATAGGTACGTTGAGTTTTTCCAGGCTATCCAGATGATTTAGGTCGACCCGCCGGACAAACAAAGTATCATACGCCGGCTTTGCAATCTCCGTATGAACCTGTTTCGATACCTCGCAGAATAGTTCGTTTATCCGCCCAAAGGGATCGCCGCTGCTCAGCTGGTAGATTGTATCAATTGAACAAATCGGAGCATATTGATCTTCGCCGGTTTGGGAGTATAATCTCATGGATAATATCAGCTTTGCCGGGCTGGAACCACAGTTTAAGAAGAAGTTCTCCAGGATGAGGACGCCTTCCCTGTTTTGATCAGCGAATTGGCTCGTGAAGAAGTTGCTAATGCTATCAGCAAGAGCACCCTTAAACCTAATGTTAGCCAGGCCGGAATAGCCTTTAATGGGCATGTAGCCCAATAGCAGGTGATTAGTTCTTCGGTCAATCGAAATCATGCCATTCCGAGTTTGCTTGCCAGAGCAAGTAAAGTTAAAACTTAAATATTGGTCTTGCCCAAAGGAGTAATGCCAGCAGGCTATTGCCAATAAAGTCAAGTAAAGTTTATGTCTTATTTCTGAAAATTAATAGGAGGGAAAAAGATATTGTTCATAATTTAACTTTTTGGGATGACGGACATTCACTATTGAAACGTAAGGGACAATAACGGATATAGAGAGAAGCTAATATCTATGCTTTGCGCCGTAGAGAATTTCTATTTGTCTACTTATAGGTAATTGTAAAATTGTTCTTTTTCAGATCCTCCAAAGTGAATACGTAATGTTTCAACACCTTGCTCTTTATCTCTATCGAGTCGCAATCATAAAACCTGCCTCCTTGATAAAAATGGTGTGAATCAATGAAGTAAATTTCCTCCGATTTTCCATTGGAAAGCCTATTTTCCCAGCAAACCCTAGAATTATGCCAATCTAGTCTCGAATTAGATAGCAAAACCTCTCCGTCTAAGCCACAATGTGTTAGATTATTGTGTGTTAGATTATAGAATTTTAGAGCAAAAATTATGGAATCAGATGATGCATTTTCGATTACAATACCGTGATGGCAATCAGGGCCTTCTCGATGACAGGTGTTCGCCAAAGAAAGTGGGACCAATAGCAACAATAGGAATAGTTTGAATTTGATGGACGTCCTTGGATGATCAGTTGTCATAGGTTATAATAAAATTATTTCTCTTTAAGTCGTCAAGAGTGAGCTCGTAATGCTTCAATACTTTATTTTTGATCGGTATCGAATCACAATGGTAGAAGCCGACGCCTGAAATAAATTTTCTTGGATCAATTACGTACATTTCAGCAGTTTTTCCGTTTCCCAGTTCTTGCTCCCAACAGTATCTTGGTAAGTCTAAAATAACCTCGTCGGTAGGGGCCGCGTTGGAATAAAAAACCATAGTGCAGAGGCCACTGCCGTTAGTTCCTTTAAGTGCATAAATTATAGTGTCACTCGAATTGTTTTTTGAAAATGATGTTATGATGGCAGTTTGGACCCTCGCGATGGCAGGCACTCGCGAAGAGAGCAATTGTACTTATTAATAGAAGTAATTTCAGTTTCATAGTATTTTGCTGGTTATCTGTTGTATCTCCATGCATTAATTAGCCCATGCACAACGGGATCTACCATTCCAGGGTTGAGCATAGAAAAGTAGTCCCAAAAATTTGCCTTTACATGTAAACTCTCGAGGCGACTTACATTTAGCCCGCTTGCATAGTTTACATATTGTAATCGCGTGTTGGAGCCATCAAAGTTTAGAGGATTTCGATCGAAGTCCCATCCTAAGTTTGTTCGTGGATCTCGGGATGTCCAGTCATCCCTACTTGTGCCATCATTTTGAAAACCCGCTATATTCTTATTGAAGTAAAGAAATGCCCGTCTGTTCGCGTCTTGTTCAACCGGGTGAAAGTCGTGCTCCCCACTGCTTAATACACTTGTTATGCCTACTCTTGGATAATAGGCTGGCCCCATCGATTGGCTTTGGATATAGTGACCGTACTCATGCTGAAAAAGTGGATTGTTCGCGTCGGGTGCTATGCTCGCATCGCCGATAATGTAGTTACCTTGTGTAAGGGCTCCCCAGTCTCCGGAGGTCCTGACAACTGTTGCTCCGTATTTGTACTCCACAGAATTTACATTTCCGAAAATGGTGTTTACCACATGCGCTGCCGATTGACCACCGAGAACCTGGGGCGCTTGCCAGGTAAAACGAGATACTAATTCCCAGAATCTCTTTTTGTTACTTTTATTCGGATCGGTTTGAAACAACCCGTTCCAGATTCGACCCTCCATTCTTACTCTATGTGTCGCTTCGGCAAAAGCTCCTTTTAGCCCGCCTGTTTTAATTAATCCGTGCCAAAAGCCCATTAGGCCCGATACGAGAAATTGCCCACTCGGATCAACATTCTTCAACGGATTATTCATCACATAACTATATCTGTTATAATCCTGCGTCGAATACGGATTCTGCACATAATTATCCACACTCAACACCCTCCCCACGACCGGATCATACATCCGCCCATTCATATTGATCAAATTAAAATTCGTCAAATGCTCGTGTCCCGTAAATCCGCGGTACAAGTAGCTAGTCGGAGCCGGAACATTGATGTAATCCCAGTTGGCTGGGTGGCGGAGGCGGCCCCATGCGTCGAAGTTTTGATCGAGAATGACGGTGCCGTTGACGGCGGTCAGTGTCAGCAGCGAGCCCAGGTGGTCGGTATAGGTGTAGTAATATTGGTCGGCGCCGTTCTCGCGGATGACGAGGGCGGAAAGGCCTGCGGGCGTGTGTATGTAATGCAGGTGCTTGTCGGCGACTCCGGGCGTGATGTCCTTTTCGTAACTGCCGAAATAGTAATGCGTATTGATCAATACGCCGTTCTTTTTCATAACGCCTTTGATGCGCTGGTAACCGGCGTCGTAGGTGTAGGTGAGCTCGTAAGGCTGACCTGAACCTTTTTCGGGGTAATCTTATCGGGCTGGTTGAAGGACGTGTAGGTAATGTCCTGGGTGAGTTGCGGCAGTGCGGTGGTGGGCGCTATGATGCCCGTGAGCGCATTGAGTTTCGCGGGATGGTAACTGAACTGCTGTCCGGCATCGGTTTTCGAAACAATGTTGCCCGAAGGTTCATACGCGACCGTCTGTGCGGGCTTGCCTGTTACGGTTGCCGTGAGCAGGCGGCTGAGGTTGTCGTAAGTGAAGCTCTCTTCCTTGTTTTTAATGTAATCCTTGCGTTTGGTCAGGTTGCCTTTGGGATAATCCTAGGTCAGTTCCAGGTTCTGGACCCCGGCAGTAGAAAACAGCTTCGGAATGCCGTAGTCGTAGTTGATCACCGATGATTTGCCGTTGCCGAGCGTGTAGGCAGTATTTTGCCCCAGCCCGTTCATGGCGGTATTGGTGTAAAGGGTTACGGAGCTATTGGTATTTTTAACGGTCGTCGGATAGCCGTTGGCATCATAAGCGTGATTGGTACCAAACCCGGAAGGGTACAGAACAGAGGCAATATCCCCGTAATTATTGTAATATAGGTGGTTGTATACAGGCTGCCGTCGACGGTTTCTTTAATCGTCAGCATTCGCCCATAGGCATCGTAAGTATATTCTTCCAGGTTACCTGCAAAGCCAGTTACTTTTTCGATCTGATTGATCCCGTTCCCCGAAGCCCGGTACTGGTAAGTTGTTGCGGGCTCTCCTGCTTTGCTCTGCTGACGATCCTTCCGGCAACGTCGTAAGCCAATGTGTAGGTTGCCCCGTTGGCATTTGTTTGGGTCACCAGCTCGCCCAGCGAGTTATAATCATATTGCGTCGTGCCGGCATTGGCGTCGGTCAGGTGGGTCTGACGGCCGTAAGCGTCGTATTGATTGCTGGCAAGCGTAAGAGCGCCATTTTTGACATCCTTGATCCCGCCGTGGCTGAAATAGGTGTATACCAATGTTCCGCCATCGTCGGTTGCACTGATTACCTTCCCACTGGCGTCCGTCTTCTGAGAGGTCGTGCCTGTTGGGGTAACTGTGGTGGTGGTAAGTTCTCCGCCGGCATAGGAGTAGCTGATCGTTTTGGTACCCAGCGCGCCGCTATTGATGTTATTAGGCCTGTTGTATTGGTCGTATTGGGTAGTGGTGGTGATATAGGTTTCGCCTGCTTTGTATGGCTGGGTATTCGAAACAATATTGCCCTTTGCATCATACGCCTGGACCTGTGTGATCGGCTGGTTGCCAAAGCCCTCGGTTTCTTTTTTGATCTCGCGGCCCAACAGATCGTACCATATTTTGACATTAGGCTTGCCGGGATGTGAGACCAGGCTGTACCATACCGCCCCGCCAGCCAGGTCCCAGCCGTAGCTTTGTGTGATGTTATATGCAACCGGTGCCGGTGGCGCGGTAACCGTAGGTCTTCCGAACACATCATATTGGTAAGTTGTAACCAGCCCATCGACGCCCGTCGAAGTCAGCGGCTTGCCCCACCTGGGGTCATAGGTGGCGCTGGAAGTCTGGCCAAGCTCGTTGACGCTGGATTCGGCATAGCGGCCTTTCGGATCGTATACGGACGACGTATTGCGTGGAGGGAAAGCGCCCGGGCCATTCGGTGTAACGGTCGTCTTTTTCAAATTTCCGAGCGGAAAGTATTCGTAGGCTGTAACCACATTTTTGGCTGACCCATTAAAGTCGGTTTTGGAAGTAAGTTGTCCAATGGCGTTATATCCAAAACTGGTTGCAACAGTGTGCGCAGGCTGGCCGGACCGGGTGTTGGAAACCGTCACTGATGTTGGTTTGTTCAGGATCCCGGCCGGATAGGCGCCGTAAACGGTACTGGTTACCGCGGTTTCGACCCCGTTGTTGACCGTGCTTTGCGTAACGTTGCCGAAATTGTCATACACATTTACCGTGGTCGTAGTCCTGCCCTCCAATGCCTTGTTTTCAAGGATATTGGTAGTTTGCACCCAGAAGCGTTTGGCAGCCGGGGAAGTAAATACATTAGTGTGGGTCGTCTGGCTCAGCAGAGCGCTTGTCGACGCGAGATAGACCGACGTCCGGTAAGGGATGGCTGTGTAGTAAGTGGTATTGAATTCATTTTCGGTGACAGTTTTAATGCCCGTAGCCAGGTCGTTGGCCGTTATCTTGCCAAACCCAGAAAGCCCTTTCCCGCGCGGTGCAATTTCGTCGCTTCGTAATTGTATTGAATGGAATTGTAGCCACCAACCCCATTTTGCAATTTGAAATCGGAGACGGCATACAGTGGTGGCTGGACCGCATTGAAAGGGTAAGCCGTGAGGTTTCCCCGGATATGGAACCCGTTTTCATCCGTCAGCTTTTTGTAAACCCACTCGGTAACGTGGTTGTAGCCGTTTTTTACCTTCTCAAGAAGATTTTCCCTGCCTTCTTTTTTGAAATAGAATATATCCATTGGATTGGAAATATTCTTGAAGTTGATAATATCGGCCCGATGGTCACCGTTGAAGTCGCCGATCATGGGAGGCGGCGCGCCCAGGTATAGGAGATATGTGCTGTTTACACGATAGAAACTGGTCCCGGTACTCCACGAATAGCCCTTTCCATAGTAAACATCAAAATTCGCTGTCTGTGATAATTGCCAGCCATGGCAAATATCCGATTTCCCATCGCCATTGATGTCGGCAACGGCGAGCTGGTCGCCGGTGAAAGGATCTGTATTAGGGAGTGTGTTAAACGTAAAAGGCGATTCGTAGAAGTAAATTCCGTTAGAGATCAATATCTTCCATGTGCCGGAAGTGGTTGATTTGGCAAGAACATCCGTTTTCCGGTCACCATTGAAATCACCGAAATAGCAGAGGTGATCTTTGGTCAGATAATTGCCAGAGTAATGAATGCGGCGTGCGGTCCACCCGTCAAATGTGAAGATTTCACAATTCGAGCCCTTAATCAACATTACATCGCTCTTGCCATCACCATTGAAATCTGCGATATGTACTTTGTCGGCGGTCGGCCAGTCACTTACTGCAAGCGCGAATACGCCTGAAATTACAATTGACCCGAAATCGGGCTGAACTTTTCCATTGTACAGGTGGCAATTGTAATTAACGGCATTGTTTCCCAGCATCGTCAATATGTCCTGAACACCATCCCCGTCGTAATCACCGGGGAAAATGAAGTGCCCACTTGGATGGATTTTAGAATAGCCAGGGTAGGGAGAAATGTTCAGTTCATCGAATTGGATGGCGAGTTGTCCATTGGTTTGCCCATTGTAATTTTGAACGGTGCGATAAATGCGGAGACTGTTTAAAGTGCGATTTTTGCCTGATCCGGCAACGTTGGTCATCAAAACATCGTCTGCGCCATCGCCGGTGAAATCATAGGCCAGAAAATTGAATGAATTGGGGATGCTTTGTTTTTTAACAACGCTGTATGTAACGGGTGCGTCAGTTACATTATCCGCAAAGAAACTGTTGGGCTGCCCGATGTACGCAGGGTACTTGACGTAAACGATCATCCTATATACGGCAGGATTCGGAATAAGGCTTGCTTCCAGAAAATCGGTCAACCCGTCTGCGTTGAAATCTCCTGTGATCGTTGTGGATGAAGGGTCTTCATACCCCTCTGTCGTTACGGTGCTGAATTCCGCAGGCGGGTCGCCGTATTTAAAAATAGTGGCATTGAGCTGTGTGCCATCGGTTCCCGCCTCGATGACCTCCTTCAAATAGGAGTTGATGTTATCATGCCCGTAATTGAATTGGTAAGTCCTGACGGTCGACCCCTCGGCTTTGGTCGTTACTTTATCCAGCAAATACTTGCTCTCGATACGCGTATCGTTTTCAAAACCAGCGTTTTCATCGATGGTGCGGATCTTGTAATCGAATTTGACCTGATTATAAGGGGCTAATCCTTGTACCGCATTACCGGTGTAGTTGATTTCGTCAATCAGCAATGCGAAACCAACGCTCTTATATTTAAAATTAATATAATTCCCATCAGGGTACAGGATGCGGGAGAGCGCCCAGGTGAGCACGGTGGCGAACTGGCCGGTATGCCTGGAATCCGGGGTGTTCCCATACTCCATTTTTATTCCCTCTTTGGTAATTACTTCAAACCATTCGGGGCCGTTCCCTTGTGTGCTTTTAGAGGTGATAGTTGCAAAATTTTCAGTTTCAGGCCCGTAGGGGTATTGGGTTCTCCGTAGCTGCCTGCTTTGGCTATCAGCCTGGTGCCATCCAGAACAAACCTGTCGCTGTTGGTCATCACACCAGGATTTGTCTCGTTGTCAAAATACATGTTCCGCGTGGTGCGGGTGATTTTTGACAACCCTCCAATATCCCAGCCCTGGCCCAGGACCCCATTTCCGCCCATGGAATGGTAATTTATCGAGACGGTCGGGCTGATACCGTTGGTTCCAGGCGGAATAACGAGTGCTATCGAATAGGTCGCACCTGCCGACGCAACATTGCCGCCGCCGGAAATGCTCCCCACAGGCAGACTTTGGTTAATTGCCCGGCCGTCGAAGGTGGCCCCCGTGTATAGAGGTTGATAGGTGACGTTTTGAGCGGTCGAAGCGAAGCCAGTAAAGATTATCAGGACCCGGAGCAGTTTGCCAATTTGATTGAATGTTTTGAACGCCGGCGAGTTTTGGCTGTAACGGTTGTTCATATACCGAAAATTTAACACTTAGATAGTGGTGGAGAAAAAGATAACTTGAATAGTTTCGGGGTTTTATTAAGAAATGTGCATTCAAATGGTTATTCCCGGGCTATATTCCAACCCTGTTTTTTTTTTGAGATGGATCGGGGTGGTCGAATCGTAATAAATGAAGCTGAGCAGATACAGTTGACGTGAACAAAAGTGCTTTGCGTTATAACTTTGGCAAACGTAGAAGTTTTATTTTGAGCAAGTTGTAGAATACGGAAGTGATTTATTTAACGGGAAGTTAAATAATTGATAATCAGGTGTATGTAAGTGTGTTTGTCTTTTGATAACTCAAACTCCCATCTAAATGCTCTTTATAAATGTAGCGTTTATTGTAAGCACATTTATAGTTATCAAAAGGTATTTAGTTTCTTGCTAATCCCTTGGCTAAAGATAAATGATACGAAAAAATGTAATTCAATACATTTGATCGTTTTGTTTCTCCTATTTTATTTTTTTTATCGGGTGAATGGATGTGAATAATCAGAAATAACGATGGCTTTATTGATGGATAGTTGTGGTATAAAACCTTTCGATGCACATCTCAGCTTAACGGCCCTTCTCGCCCGTATGCGAAGCACCGCTGGCCCCGGCATGACCAATGCAAGAAGCATTTGGAATATTGTCTGTGCCTTTTTTCATTAACTTTAGAACTTTATGAAAGTCAACTTCACCCAACCCCCAAACCAATGGCACAGCTCAGAAAAGAAGACATCAAACAGGAAGTATTCGACCTATACGACGACTATGCGCATGACCGTATCGATCGCCGCAATTTTGTGCAGAGTTTGTCCGCTTATGCGGTAGGCGGCGTGACGATAGCTTCACTGATGAGCTTTTTAATGCCCGACTATCAGGGTGCTGTTCAGGTGCAGGCAGGCGACCCGCGTTTGCAATCCGATTATGTCAATTATGATTCGCCGAAAGGCGGAAAGACGATCAAAGCTTTATTGTCCAGGCCGGTGGATGCAGAAGGGACGCTTGGGGGAATTGTGGTCGTCCATGAAAACAGGGGATTGAACCCGCACATCGAGGATATCGCCCGTCGTGCTGCATTGGCAGGCTTTATTTCCATTGCGCCCGACGCGCTTTCGCCATTGGGTGGTTATCCTGGGAATGACGACGCCGGGCGTGAGCTACAAAGCAAGCGCGACCGCGGTGAAATGCAGGAGGACTTCATCGCAGCATATGAATATTTGAAAAACCACAAGGATTGCAATGGCAAAGTCGGTGTGGTAGGTTTCTGTTTTGGTGGGGCTATCGCCAACATGATGGCCGTGCGCATTCCGGATCTGGCAGCCTCGGTGCCGTTTTATGGCGGGCAGCCGGCAACGGAGGATGTTCCGAAAATCAAGGCACCGCTGCTTTTGCATTATGCGGGCCTGGATACGCGCGTGAACGAAGGCTGGCCGGCGTATGAAAAGGCATTGAAGGAAAACCACAAGGAATACACAGCGTACATTTATCCTGGTGTGAACCACGGTTTTCATAACGACACGACTCCCCGTTACGATAAGGCGGCTGCCGAGCTGGCGTGGAAACGTACGATCGATTTCTTTAAGGCGAAATTGGCCTGAAAGGCGGCATACGCAGCGGTTTTATCGGCATCCTGGTCTGTAATGATAGGAAGTTTGTTTTATCATTAACAAAGATGTCATGAAATGTGATTTACGAACCTTTTTTGCGCTTTGCTTGCTGGTTGTTGGCCTGCATGCCTGCACCATGCAGGACCATGTCGCTCCCCGCAAAATAAAGCTCAGTACACCCGAATTCGAATACACCGACGATTTCAAAATGCGATTTAAAATACAGGTCGATTCGCTGGGTGATTTGCCTGTGACCGAATACGGAATTTTACATCTCAGTTTTTTCCGGGCACAAAACGATACCGATTACACACCCCGGATCGAGCATGGAGCACGAATGCAGTTCGACCAGCCGGTCGCTTTGGGTGTTAACAGCTACGTTTATACCGGCAATGCTTTTCAGGGCAAGTACTTCTTTTTTTACCGCGCTTATGCATTGCTCTCCGACGGCTCGGTATCTTACGGGGATATCAAGAGCTTTACTTTTGGGCCATAGCGTGCTCTGGAAAAGCAAATCGCCCCGTCAAACTGCTTTCGGTTTCACGGGGGCGATTGCTTTACGGTTTTTGTCTGTTGAGGTAATCGGTATGATATTGTCGCAGTTTCTGGTCGAGCTGGTAGCCTGTGCGGTAGCGTTCTCCGATCCGGAAACCACGTGTATAGCTGTACTCCCAGCGGAACTCGTCTGTAGTCCGGAACCGCAGCTTTTTGCCCTGGGCGATTTTGCCGGGCGGAATAGGCACTGCAAAATTGAAACCCGCCGTGGTGCCGTTATTGGTTTTCATCACATATAAACCCACTTCCACATTCGTGAACTGCCGGATCAGATCGAGGCGTCCGCCTTCGTCGCCGGCAAGATACCTTCCGCCCGACAATTTCAGCGTCACATCCGGCTGGGGAAGCCGGTAGGCAACATCGGCGATGAGGAGCAGGTTATCCATGTTTTCGTAATAAATGCCGCTTCTCGTATAATAATACAGGCCTGTAAGCCCGCCTTCCAGCCCGAACGACCATGGCCCGGCCAGGTCGTGGCGGCGGTATTGTACATTCACGCCGTATTGGTCATTGTAAAAATAACCCGCCGACGCGCTAACAAAATGTTTGCCGAATGCCAGGAACTGGTTCAGGAAAACCGGTGCCGGGCGAATGATTCGTGGACGGTCGTCGAGGTCGTTGGTGATCGGAAAGAGCACGCCCGCATTGAGCGCCATCCCTTTCCAGAGGTAGAACTGCGTTTGGAGCAACAGACTGGTATTGCTTTGTAATGTCTTTTCGCGGTAACCGAAATTGGCCGCGAATACAGGTTGCAGCCAGAAATCCAGTTTATATTTATTCAGTAAAAAACGGGATGTCCGTATTTCATCTTTTCCCGGTATGCGATAGCTGATCCGTTTGCCCATCCGGTAGGCGCCAATGGGAACGCCCTGGAACATAGGTATGAGCTCTTTTGGGGCCGAGTCCGCTAATGCGCGCTGGATTTCGAGCATGCCGATATAGGGATTGCGGTAAAGCCGCTGTTCGTAAACTACTTTGCCTGCGGTAGAATCAATGCTAAGGTTTTCAAAATTGTTGAGCAGTTTTTGCCGTTCGGCATCGGGTGCCGGTTTGGCCTTTTCGGGATCCTGGTAACTGCGGACTCTTTTCGGCAGCCGCAGCATATTCACGGCATAGGATGTTCCGAAAGTAACCTGATCGAAGTTCAGCACGCCGGCCTGTATGGTCCAGCGTTTGAAAAGTGTAGCGTAAAGGCCCGCATTAAAATGCTGGCTGTCCCATTCCGCCATGAAACCCGCCATGTTATCGAACCGCAAATTGAAACCGCCGAACGGCCCCGACAAGTAGCGGTAGGCAAGGTCCTTTTTCTTGACGATTTCAAGGTTTTCGAAAATATTATAGTTGTTTTTTTCGGATTCGTCGCGCTGTATGAAAACGGGGCTGCCGAATCCGGCGGTAACGTCCGCGTAAAGCCGGTTCCCCAGGCGAAGCGTTTTGCTCCCTACGAGTGCGTTGGTGGATAGTGAGTTGTCGATCCCGAACGGAGCCGAAAGGATAATCGCCACCGAAGGGCGTTTGTCGGTTTCTTTGAAGAGGAGATACTTGATATCGAGCTGCCGGTCGCCGATGCCTTTTTGCCCGCGTTTCTTCTCGTTGTTGATGCGCAGCAGGTTAACGTTGATTTCCAGCCTTGGCAGTACCGTCAGGTTGGCGAAATAGATACCCTCCGAATTCCGGCGGTTGTATCTGAAACCGTACCGGATCGGGTTGAAATGGTAGCCGAACTGAAATGCCCCATCGCTGGTCTGTTGAGCGGACGGAATGTAGATCAGCCCCGGCTTACCGGAAATATTGGTTTGTGCGTGTACGCGAAAGCCCATACAAAGAGCAAGCAGAAAGGGAAATAACGTATTTCCCCTTCTGCCTCTAACAAATTGAATCATCCGCCTGACGATTAGATACCGCTGCCCTGGTTGTGGCAGTTTTCGATCATTTTGTCTCTCAATTCGATCGCTTTGGCAAGTGCATCGTTATAGCCTGCTTCAACGGCCGCAGTATTGGTGTTTTTGATTTCTTCTGCACGTGCTTTCGCGATGGCAGCGATCTCTGTACAGCTTCCGGTTTTCGCAGCTTCGAGCTGGTTCACTTTATCCAGGTAGTCGAGCAACTGGATGTTGATCAGCGCTTTCAGGTATTCATATTGGCCCGGGCGCAGGAAAGGCTTCGCTTTTTCCAGTGCTGCCAAAGCTTCGTTGGCGATTTTGATGCCTACCTGGCGAAGTGCCTCGAAACGCTCGGCGCTGTTTTCGCCGGTACATTTTTCAAGGTTTTTCTGGATGCGTTCCAGGTCTTTGGCATAAGCTTCGTTGATTTTCGCAAGCTCTCTTGCCTTGCCTTCGTCGAGGCGTTCTTTGGTCCTTTCGAACTTCTCGTTAGCGCGGGCGATACAGTCGTCGGCGTCGCGTGCTTCAACGGCCGGGCCTGGCTTGGCGGTGCTTTCTGTTACGGCACCGGTTCTGCCGCCGTCAGGAAGCCCGTCTACCTTCGCAGCGGTAAGCAACGAAAGATAGCCCTGAAGTTTCGCATCGGCCGACACTTTGTTCAGGATCGAACGCACCTGGTCCGAATTGAGTACTGTTTTGGATGCCTGCGATGGCGAAACTTCGTTCAAAGCCTTGATTTCGGCTTGTGAAAGCGAAGAAGATACCTCTTCGGCAGCCTTTGAAACGCTCGCGGGAATGTTGCCGGCTGTAACCGTGCTCAGCGACTTGTTTAACTCCTGAGTCTTGGCCGAAGGCTCCACTTTTCCGGGTACCAGTTTGATGTCCGGTGTTTCCTGCAGTGTGGTAGGTGCAAGTTCCAGCTTGTCCAGTTGGTTGGAAAGCTCTGTGTTGGCAGGTTCGAGTGAATCAGCTTCTTTGTCCTTACAATCATAAAGGAAGAATGTAAGGAACGTCAGAAGGGTGAGTAACCTCAGTGTACGTGTTTTCATACGAGTTAGATTTAGTGAAAAGAATTATGGCGGATTATTAAATTGGTTTATACTAAGTACACTATCTTCCCGGGTCAGCGGGCCTGCGAAGGCCTGACCAAGCGATGGCTGATTACCGGATGTAAACAGTCTGGTATCCCCAATCGCACGGTAATGCCGGGGTATTGCTTTCACAATGCCGGCCGCCTGCGCGAACGGATACGCCTATATGTAATCTGTCATGCCATAATACAACCCATTTGGCTGCAAAGCATGATCAGCGCCGCACGTGCCTTTCCTTCATCCCAGGAGGAATTTTCGCAATTATCAGTAAGAGGAAGATGACCGGACATCCCTTGGCCGGACGTCCTTGAAACAGAATAGTCAACAGATAGGGTAGGATTGCCGACGCGCCCTGAACGGGGACGCTCTGCACTGGGTCGCCCTAGGTAAGGGTGCCCTGAATTCGGTTGCCCTGAAACGGGCCACACGCTGCTTCGTGGCGAAAGCCATTGATAACGATTTTCCATCATGTCTTTTAACGTTGAGTAAGTTATTATCCAGACAGAGTTTCCGCTTTAACAGAATTCCACTAGCAATTGTCGACGTTATTTTACGGTCTAACTCATTTGTGTAAAATAAAATCTACAACAAGTTTAAGGGATTAGATTTCAATTTCAAAATAAAATTATTGCGGCTAATTGTTAACTCGCTGTAAATCAATGCATATTATTTTTAGTAATCCAGATATTTCAAGATGTTCTTTTAAAAATTACACAATGCATCGGCGCCGGAAGCCCGGTTTATACTACAAGTAACTTATAGTATAGCGACAGTCTGGCGAAAAAAAGTAAGAGGGTGCCTATTTGTTGGCGATGATGGTTAATGACCATATTATAATTGGCTATTTGCTGTTTTTTCGAAATGAATGGCTATATTTTTATAGAAGCATGCTTTCTAAAAGTGTTTAAATACCTAAATCCTAACCAACATCTCATGAACTTTTTCAAACTGCTTCGGTCGCAGTGTGCGGGTATCCGCTTTCCGGCAGGGGTGCTGCTTGTGCCCCTCCTTGCCGGTGCGTCGTTTGGCCAGCCCATCGACCTGCTCATCAAAGGCGGCCATGTCATCGACCCCGGGAACCGCATCGATGCGATCATGGACGTGGCTGTTACCGCCGGGAAGATTACACAGGTAGCCGCCGGTATTCCCGTATCCGATGCCAAAAAAGTGGTTGATGCCAAAGGACTGTACGTCGCACCGGGCTTTATCGACATGCATGTCCATGTTTTCAATGGGACAAGCCCGGACGCTTACATTGCCAACGGGCATACGAGCGTAGCGCCGGATGGTTTCACCTTCCGGGCGGGCGTCACGACGGTTGTCGATGCCGGCTCGTCGGGCTGGCGTAATTTCAAGCTTTTCAAAGCGCAAACGATCGATCGCTCCCAGACGCGCGTACTGGCTTTCCTGAATATCGTAGGTGCCGGGATGGCCAGCCGCTATGAAGAGCAGGATCTGAGCGACATGAACCCGGTAATGGTGGCGAATATGATCAGGCGCCTGTACCCGAATCTGATCGTCGGCATCAAATCAGCCCATTACTGGGGTGATTATAGCCAGGTACAGCGTGCTGTCGAAGCGGGGAAGCTGGCGGATGTGCCGGTTATGGTCGATTTTGGCGAGCACCGGCCGCCGTTGTCGATCGAGAAGCTTTTCAGGGAATACCTCAGGCCGGGCGATATTTTCACGCATACTTACGCCCACGGGCCCAACGACCGCGAGACGGTGGTGGACGAGCACGGTAAAGTGAAGCCTTTCGTGCTCGAAATGCAAAAGAAAGGGCTGGTGTTCGATGTCGGCCATGGCGGTGGCGCGTTTGCATGGAGACAGGCCATCCCGTCCGTCAAACAAGGTTTTCTTGCGAATGTCATCAGTACTGACTTGCATACCGACAGTATGAACGGAGGCATGAAAGGCCTCGACAATGTGATTTCGAAATTCCTGAATATGGGAGTTTCGCTTGCCGACGCCATTCTGCGCGTGACGTGGAACCCCGCGCAGGTAATCAGGCGTCCCGACCTGGGGAGCCTCACGGTAGGTAACGAGGCAGATATCACGGTTTTCAACGTTCGGACGGGCGACTTCGGTTTTATGGACACCCGGAGACTGAGGATGAAAGGGGACAAGAAACTGGAAGCCGAGCTTACGATCCGTGCAGGCAAAGTGGTGTGGGACCTGAACGGCATCAGCGTTCCGGGTTGGGAATCTGAAATGCAGGGCAAATAGGTATGAAAAAGCAATTCTTTAAAATCCATCGCCCGTTTTTTTCCGCCTTATGGCTTGCATTTGCTGCTCTGACGGCCCCTGCCGCTTTTGCGCAATCCTATGAGCTGGTCATCAAAGGGGCGCATGTTATCGATCCGGCCAATTCGCTGAATGCGGTAATGGACGTTGCCGTCGGCCAGGGTAAGATCGCCAAAGTGGCGCCGGTAATCAACGACAGCGCGTCGCAGGTGGTCGTGGCCGATGGCCTCTATCTCACACCCGGTTTCATCGACCCGCATACGCATGTGTTCGTGGGGCCGTTGCCGGGGCTATTTGCGAACGGCGTAAACAGCGTTTCGCCGGATGATTTTACATTCCGGTCGGGAGTAACGACCGTCGTGGACGCCGGTACTTCCGGCTGGCGCAGCTTCCCGCTGTTCAAAAAGCAGGTAATCGATCAGTCCAAAACCCGCATTCTGGCATTTCTGAACATTGCCGGAGGGGGCATGACGGGTGCCGGTCACGAGCAAAATTTAGCGGATATGAATGTGGATTCCGCTGTTGCCGTGATACGGCAATATCCCGGGATAATCGCAGGGGTGAAGATCGGCCATTATAATGGAAAGGAGTGGACGCCATTTGAAAACGCATTGAAGGCGGCTGGGCTGGTTGGTAAGCCGCTCTTTGTGGAATGCCATTTGCCGGAGTATTCCCTGGAAGACCAGCTCTCCAAAATGCGGCCGGGCGACATGATTACCCATACGTTCGAGAACATAAAAGAGCGCATGCCGATCGTGGACGCGAACGGGCGGGTGCACCCGTTTGTGCTCGAAGCCCGTGAAAGAGGTATTTTGTTTGACCTTGGGCACGGCGGAGCGGGCTTCTGGTTCGATCAGGCCATGCCGGCCGTGAAACAAGGGTTTTATCCTAATTCTTTCGGAACGGACCTGCACCGTTTCAGTATGAATTCGGCTATGAAGGACATGGCCAACGTGATGTCGAAGTTTATGGCAATGGGGTTGTCCCTTGAACAGGTCGTGAAAATCGCGACCTGGAACGCCGCCAAAGCCATAGGCCATCCCGAGTTGGGTAATCTGAAAGAAGGCAACCCTGCCGATATCGTATTGTTCCGCCTACGCAAAGGCGCTTTCGGTTTTATGGATTCGGCAGGAAGCAGCATTGGCGGCGCCCGAAAGCTGGAAGTGGAACTGACCGTACGTCAGGGCAAAGTAGTATGGGACCTGAATGGTATCGCAGCCAGGAAAAAAGGATTTTAATCGAACCCGACATGTATTTTTATAACCAGAAATTCGAAAAGACCGGCACATGCCTGATTTTCGTACTCTTTACGCTCGCACTCGCCGGGGCAAATTATTCGCCCCAGGACAGACTTCCTGCCGGCGATCCGGACAATGGCGGCCTCTCCACGCCCGGCGGCTTCGAAACGCTCGTTGTGGCCGACAGCACCGGTTTGGCCCGCCATATCGTGGTTAACGACAACGGCGATATTTACATCAAGTTGCGCTACTTCGGTAAAGGCCAGGGCGGCGGTACCGTGGCGCTCAGGGATACCACCGGCGATGGAAAGGCGGATATTATTCAAAACTTCGGCAATTACCGGGACCATAGCAGCCTCGCCAACGGGATCACCATTCGAAACGGGTATCTTTATTATAGTTCCTCCCTGGCCGTGTACCGCAGCAAGCTCATTCCCGGCCAGTTGCTACCCGAGGAAAAGACGGAGCTCATTCTCCGGGACGACCACGAGCATGGTGCCCATTGGCATATTACCAAACCCATGGCTTTCGACGACCGGGGAAATATGTATGTCCCGTTCGGGGCGCCGTCGGATGCCTGCCAAGATATGGTTAACTCGCCGGGCGGGAAGCCGGGGAGTCCGGGTATAAATCCATGCCCCGATCTGGAAAAGCACGGGGGAATATGGAAGTTCAGTGCCGACAAGCCCGGTCAGACGCAGGCCGATGGTACGCTGTATGCCACCGGTTTAAGAAGCATTGTAGGAATGCGCTGGAATCCTGCTGATAAAAGCCTTTATGCCGTCGTTCATGGCCGCGATAATCTGCATCGTCTTTTTCCCGGCCTTTTTACATCCTGGCAAAGCGCGGTGTTGCCTTCGGAGGAGTTTGTGAAGGTGACGCAGGGAACCAACGTCGGATGGCCGTATTATTACTATGACCAGATGAAAGGCAAGAAAATGCTCAATCCGGAATATGGCGGCGACGGTAAAAAAGAGGGCGATGGGGCCAGGTACCAGAAGCCGCTTATCGGGTTCCCGGGGCATTGGGCACCGAACGACATGCTGTTTTATCAGGGTAGCCAGTTTCCAGAGCGATACAAAAACGGCGCATTCATTGCCTTTCATGGCTCTACAAACCGCGCACCTTACCCGCAGGCCGGATATTTCGTATGTTTCGTACCGTTCAGGGATGGAAAGCCGTCCGGCGACTGGGAGGTGTTTGCGGACGGTTTTGCGGGAGTGGATCCGATCATCAACGTCAGCGATGCCAAATTCAGGCCGATGGGTCTAGCCGAAGGCCCCGACGGCTCGCTTTACATCACCGATTCGCGCAAGGGAAAAGTGTGGCGTATCATGTTCAAGGGGGATAAACGCCGTTTCGGTGCGGCGCAGCTGGCGGCGATGGAAAAGCATAAACAGCTCGCACACATACGCACCCCCGACGAAGTTGCGGATAATCTGGATATCAAAACCAAAGAATCGGGGCAGCGCATTTATAATACCTACTGCACCCCCTGCCACCAGCGCAACGGGCTGGGCGATGGCAGCCGTTTTCCGCCACTCGGCGGCTCGGAATGGGTGACAGGCAATAAAAAGCGCCTCATTGAAGTAGTTGCCAACGGGCTGGAAGGACCCATTCAGGTGGCAGGTAAGCCTTATAACGACCTGATGCCGAAGCATGATTTCCTCAAACCGGAGGAAATAGCCCAGGTGCTTACCTATATCAGAAAGAACTTTGGAAACGATGCGGATGCGGTGTCGGCGAGTGACGTACGACAGGTATTGGGTAAATGAAAAAGAGACCGCCGGATCTGTTCCGGCGGTCTCTTTTTGAAAGGGTTCCGCTTACGGTACCAATACCTTTTTTGTGATGGCGCCGGCTTTGCCGCGTTTCAGCGAAAGTACGTAGAGGCCCGACGGCAACGTATTTTTGGGTTTCAGTACAAACTCGTTGCCCGACTGGCTGAGCGAGAACCGAATTGCTTTTCCCGACAGATCGAAAAGGCCGATATGCGACGCGTTCTCATTTTTGAGCAGGAATCTGATCTCGCGGTTAGCTACCGGATTTCCCAAAAGCTCGAATGCAATGCTGTTAGCGCCATTATCGACCGCGATTATCCTCGAATAGTCCGAGCTGCCGTCTGCGTCGACCATCCGGAGGCGGTAATAATTATTGCCGTTCAGGGGCTTGTTATCCACAAAACCGTATTGCTGCTTTACCGACGAGTTACCTTTCGCCCGCACGCGGCCGAGCTGGATGAACTCCCGGCTATCCGCACTTCTCTCGATATCGAAATGACTGGCACCCGCCTCTTCGGTGGTGGTCCATGAAAGGCTCACCGCATTGTCGAGCAGGGACCCGTTGAAGCGCGCCAATACAACCGGTAAAGTGATGGTGCAACCGTTTTTGAGCTCGGCGATAATGGCATTGGGCAGACTCGGGCCTGTCAATTCCACCCAGATCGAGCGTTTATCTTCGAGGAATGCGTACGGATAATTCTCGTCTTTGCTACGGATCGGTTCCGATGACGACAGGTTGGTAGCCGGGCTTGTGTAAAAAAGATCGTCTCCTGCGCCGAAAGACGTTTGGCCGTCTACCAACACGCCGTCGTCCAGATACAGTTTATAGGTAACCTGGAATGCCGATGGGCTGGTCGAAATAATGTCGAGGTCGTATGTCCGGGGGCCTTCGGGTTCGTTACAGTTGATCTTGCCGGTTATGACCGGGTCGTTGATCCGGAGATTGAAGCCTTTGTTGTAGCAATGAATGTTCGGATTGGCGCTCGCTGCCTGCGTCGACCACACATACCCTTTCAGAATAGGGAGCGCATTACATGCGCCCGGCACCGGGAACTGGACGTTGTCGATCGTGATCCGGGACAAAGTGCCGCTCAGAGGTTCTTCATTAATGTTAAGACCGGCGGAAAGCGGGATCACATTGGCTGGGTCGGCGCTGTATGTCGACAGCAGCGACACGTCTCCGTCGGTGTCGATTGCAAGTGTGGCAAGTAAACCGCTTCCCAGTTGGGTAACTTTCGGGCCTTTGGATTCATAGGAAATGCTTGGGTAGCCGCTTGGTTTCCAGAGGTGTACGTAAGTGAATTTGTTTCCGTTGTTCTTGTCGATCGTGAAGGAAAGGTTGATGTTTACCATGCAACTTCCGCCGATATCGGAAACACTGTTTAATTCAATTGCCGGATCTACCAGCGTGCATTGCGCGGAGGACTTGAAAGGAACTGCCGTGGCTGCAAACAATATGCAGGCCCAGAGGTAAAGGCTTTCATGATAGAGGACGTTTAGTGACTGAAAAATGACGGGTCAATATACGTCTAATATCTTGAAATAATTAAAATTTCGAAAAGTGGAGATAGTATTTTTTACTATACTGTATCTGCAAATTTGCTTTTGTATAACTAATATTAAACAGCGGAAATTTGTTGGCTATATACGTAGAAAACGTTCCTTAAATAAGCGCAATTTACTTTTATTAAAGTGAATATAAGTAGTTTGTGCTATTGTTGAAGTGTTTGTTTTTTGCTTGCAATTTTGTTGGTAGTGGATTTGGGAATCGACATGGAAGGCAAAGCAGATAAGTTGAATGGGGGGGGGGGGTGTTTATTAGAAAAGTACAATTCGGCTACCGCGATGGGTACAAAAGTGCCCCGATTGCCGCGTAGGTTGAATTTCCCTATTACAGGTCTGTTGAGACACAGTAAGTGTTTGACCATTAGCTAACTTATATAGGCCATTCGATCATTGCTTTTGACAATCGTTTTACAAACGTCTGTTTTTGTGGCCGGCTCCGGAAGTTCCGGATGATTCTTCCCATCAATGGTTCTTTAAAAATGCAGACTATGAAAATGCTTTCGTTTTGCATGATGCTCGTGTTGTGGCATATGCTTGCCCTGGCGCAGGTTCCCGAGCAATTCAGCTTCCAGGGAGTAGCCCGAAAGGCGGATGGTAAATTGGCGAGTAATGCCAATGTGGGTATTCGGGTTACCATTCGCTCGGAAAATTCATCGGGGACAGTCGTTTATCAGGAAACGCACACAGTGCAGACGAATGCCGCGGGAATTTTCAATATTCCCATCGGTGGGGGAACGGTGGTGAGCGGCGCATTTGGCAATATTTCCTGGCAATCATTCCCTCATTTCTTACAGTTGGAAATGGATCCGGAGGGAGGTACCACGTATATCGACATGGGTACTACTCAGCTACTGAGTGTTCCCTATGCAACGCAGGCAAAGGAAGCAACCAAATGGCATGACGGTTATCCAGTGGTACAAAAGATGCAGTTCGGGCCCGACATAGATATCAATGATCCGGATGTGGTAAATGACCCGGATCTTGTTAAGTATTTATTGCCCTCGATCGATGAAGGAAACAGATTAATATGGTACCCGCTGAAAGGGGCTTTCCGTGCGGGGAGTTCCGTGAACGGTAAATGGGAGGGGTCAGAGATGGGTGAGTATTCTGCGGCATTTGGGAGTGATAATTCGGCAAAAGGATTAGCGAGCATTGCCTCCGGAGTTGGTTCTTCTGCGGCGGGCAGCTTCTCTGCGGCGATAGGCTTTGATGCCTTTGCAACAGGACATACTTCGACCGCATTTGGATTTGAAACACAATCCAACTACAAGGGTAGTTTCGTTGTCGGAATGTTCAACGCACCTCAAGGATCGGGAGGAAGTAACGCGCCTTCCGCGGACGATGCGATTTTTCAGGTGGGGAACGGAACCGCCGGTAACAATAAATCGAATGCGGTATCAGTATTGCGGAACGGAAATACCGGCATAAAGCTGGACATTGATTCTCCCGGATACCCTCTTGATGTTGGTGGGCGCATTCGTACAAGACATGACGGCGCGACGACGTCAGGGATTCATTTTAACAACTCTCAAAATGTAGTCGATGGCTTTATGGGTATGAAAACGGATGCCCAGATCGGCTTCTGGATCAATAATGCATGGCGTTTCTGGATCGACAATGCCGGTAACGGAACCCTGGGAGGTACATTGTCGCAAGGTTCCGATCGCCGGCTTAAACGTGACATTACTCCGCTTTCCGCCAGTTTGGGAAGACTGACCGGTCTGAACGGCTATCATTATTACTGGAAGGACAAAGAGCGCGACCAATCATTGCAAACAGGTCTGATCGCCCAGGATGTGGAAGTATTGTTCCCGGAGCTGGTCCGAACCGATGAAAAGGGTTTCAAATCGCTCAACTACATGGGCCTGATCCCGCATCTGATCGAATCCGTGAAGGAGTTGGCGAAACAAAATGCGAGATTGGAAGCGGAAAACGCGAGCTTTAAAGTTGATAACAAGGTATTCCGGGATCAGTTGACAAGTCTCGAATCAAAACTTGATCAGCTATTGAAAACTTCCCCGGACAGGACTGCAAAATAGAACTTTGAAGGCGACGTTTTATAGCGGCATTTAATTTGAATGCCGCTATTTTGTCTTTAGATGGATTTCAAAACGATAGAAACCTTATTTTCCGCCAGCCCGATAGCCAGCTGTACCTGGTCCCTGAAATTGAATACATGTCCGTCCTTTCTTACCTCCTCCAATAATCCGAAATGGAGGGTTTGCACCAGCCAGCCTTCCTTCTGTGCGGGCATTTTGGCGATAATGCCTTCTTCGGGCATGTCTTTGTCGGGTGTGGTGTAAAATGCGGCATAGCCGTAGTTGAGATCGACGGCCGGAGACCATAATGCCTCGCCGACGGTTTGGGATACTACTGTGAATGCCTGGTTTTCGAGTGCGCGGGCACGGGCGCCCACATGCACACGTGTGGCGCCGCGAATGGTTTCGGTGCAGCTTGGGGCAAGAATCAGCTGGGCGCCGGCTTCGCACATTTTATGTGCGCCTAACGGGAATTCGACGTCGTAACAGATCTGAATGCCGAATTTACCCCAGGACGCTTCGAAAACCGTCAGTTGTTTAGGCGCACTTTCGATACCCCAGTGCTCGTCTTCGAAGCGTGTCATGAAGAATTTATCCTGGTACCCTGCAAGGCCATCCGAGGAAAATACAAAAGCCCGGTTCAGATTCCTGTCCTCTTCGATCACCGGGATGCTTGGAGCGACGATGATGACGCCGTATTTCGCGGCAAGCATTTCAAAAGTTTTGCAAAAGTTATCCTTCAATGCGTTTAGCTCGTGGATCTGCCGCCGGATGTCATTGCGGATTTCAGCATCGAAAATACTAACGAGCTCCATGGCCCCATACTCCGGGAACAGCAACAATTCCGCACCCCGGATCGCGGCATCGGCTACCCATTTTTCGGTGTGCTGCTGCCAGGAAGCGAAATCGACGTGTTCGGTAATAGGATATTGTGCCGAGGCAATGGTTACTTGCATGGCTGGTCGTTGAGTAGTTTGGTCCAGAAAATCATGGTTTTTGGGGTCGAAACCGGCTGCCCGAGATCGGGCCATTCCATGGTACTTTGCAATACATGCTCCTTTTTATAACCGCGTTTCAGCCAGAATGCGTCGTTGGAACGGTAATGGGCGGGTTTCAGCGGGTGGCTGTCGCCACGATCGACGGAACAGAAACAGCAGGTCGTGAAATGGTTAAAACTTCGTGCGTGTGCTTCGCGCTCGTCGAAGAAGCGGTGCCCAAGGCCAATACCGCGATAGGCGGGCAGAAGAATGCTTTCCCCGAAGTAGAAGACCGATCCGACGTCGAAACCGGCGTCTTGAAATGGCTTCCTGATTTCGGCGGTTTCATCTGCCAGCGGAATGCAGGTGGTGGCGCCAACCATCGTTCCACCCGCGTAAACGGCAAATAAAAACGAGCGTTCGGATTGCAGATAGGTTTGCAAATAACCTTTTTCGTATTCCACACTTCCTTCATACAGATAGGGATATTCTCTGAAAACGACGATGCGAAGCCCGGCGAGGTCGTCGAAAACTTCGGCGATCCCTGCGCCGGTCTTGCGCACAAATGTCAGTTCCCCGGTCATGGTTTCGAAACCAGCTCGATCCAGAGCGGAAGGTTGTAATAAGTGGTTACACGGCTGATCTTGCCATCGGTCACTTCCAGAAACGCCCCGGCGGGTAGCACATAGGACTGCCCGTGTGCTTCGGGAAGTCCTTCTTCTGCTTTTTTGTAAATGCCGTTCACGGTAAATTCAACAGCAACGCGTCTGTCCTGCGGCTCGCTGAAGAATACCATGTCGGTCAGCGTCTCTTCGTAGGCTTCATCCATTTTTTTAAGGAATTCCGTGAATTTCTTCACTCCGATACGGACATCGCCCTGATTCGCTTCATGCCTTACTTCGGGATGGAGCAAAGCGAGCATGCCCTGCCAGTTTTTTGCATTGAAGGCTTCGTAGTATTGCCGGACGGTTTCCAGTGCAGTCATTGTTTTCAGTATTTATTCAAAAAATTAATTGGACAAAAATAATGGGCTATTCGCTCTTATGCGGCCTTTTGTCCAGTGAAACCTGTCCGTTCGCGTCTTTCCGGTACACAGCCAGGCAGTTGGGCGCAAATTTTTTGTCAAAATGCGGCTCGGTAGCCGTCAGCGAATTAGGAAACGGTTTTCCCGCGTCGAAAAAATAGACTGTCGTGGTGCCGTATTTTGTGTAAGGCATAAGGTCTCCGTATCGGGCCATGTCCTTTGAAAGCGTATCTTCGACCGTCACGGCATACACCCGGACGATCGGTCCGGTATTGTTTTCGT
The DNA here is from genome assembly GCF_040448675.1 of Dyadobacter sp. 676. Classification (NCBI taxonomy): domain Bacteria; kingdom Pseudomonadati; phylum Bacteroidota; class Cytophagia; order Cytophagales; family Spirosomataceae; genus Dyadobacter; species Dyadobacter sp. 676. Next base: position 3,676,748 of record NZ_CP159289.1, read on the forward strand.
TCCGGTACATCGCCACTTCCCGGAATCCGCCCTGGAGATCGTCAACGGTCGGCTGGGATGTCGAATCATAAACGATATAGCCGATAATGATCGCCAGCATGAGCAACAACAGGTTTTTCTTGTTTTTTAAAAGCATATAAATCAATTGGATAAGTCATTTGAAAAATATAACCGCATTTGGCCGACAAGCTCTTGCACAGAGGTAACCCTGCACAGCCGGTTTTCAAAATTTATTTCAGCTTCAAATCCGTTCTCTGTTTCGCTGGCGGTGATACGGCATGGTGCGTCGCGGTACCTGCTTATCCCCAGCCCTTCCCTTTGAAGGGCACGTTTAGCCCAGAAAACGGGTCTTTCAGGGCCTTCGAGATAAACGTGGGCGTTCCCGACAGGCTGATGAATGATAAACATGCCGGTGGAGCGGTCGAAAGCGAAACCGTTTTGGGAAAATGTGGCCTCAAAAGCACCATTTAACACCAGATCTTCGGGTAACCCTGTCGTGAGCAGACCGTTGGGTCGCATAAGCCAGAGTTCGTCGGCGGTCTGTAACGCAAGGTCCAGCTCGTGCGTGCTCAGCAGGATCGCCTTGCGGGTGTTGCGCGCGAGCTTGTGCAGCAAACGCATCATTTCCACCCGGTTGGGCAGGTCGAGATGGGCAGTGGGCTCATCGAGGAGGATCAACGGCGTGTCCTGCGCCAGGGCGCGTGCAAGCATTACCTTTTGTCTTTCACCGTCGCTCAATTGGCTCATCCGGCGGTCGAGCAATGGGGTAATACCGGCCTGTTCAATGCTTTGCGCGATTTTGAAATGATCCTCCCGGCCAAGTGTTCCCAGCCACCCTGTGTATGGTGTGCGTCCCAGTGCCACCACTTCGCGGGTACTGAGGTTACCTGCGTCGATCCTGTCGGTAAGCACTAGGCTTAGCTTTTGTGCCAGTTCTGCGGGTTTCAACGTGCCGAGTCTCCGTCCGTCGATGACGATTTGGCCTTCCAACGCTGGCTGTAAACCGCTTAGAGTACGCATCAACGTCGATTTTCCCGCTCCGTTCGATCCCAGCAGACATACCAGGCTACCCGACCGGAGCGTGACATTGAGGTCCGACGCAACCGTCCGTTCATTACCGGCCGACCGGTAGCCGATGGTCAGCGAATGGGTTTCGAGTATGGCTGCCGGGGTTTTCATGAGAATGCTGAACGTAAGTTGTTGCGCCGGATAATGATCCAGATCACCACGGGCGCTCCAAGCAACGACGTGACTATATTGATAGGGATCACGGTTTGTGTGCCCGGGAGCTGCGCAATGATGTCACACAATAAAAGTAATACCGTCCCGGTGAGGCAGGTTGCCGGAATGAGTACGCGGTGATTGGATGTGCCGAAAAGCGAACGGGTAATGTGCGGAATGGCTATGCCCACAAAGCCGATCGGCCCGCAGAATGCGGTAACGCTGCCGGTGAGTAAGCTGGTGCTGAGCATGATCAGCAGGCGCGTCCGCCCGACGGTAAGTCCCATGCTTCTCGCATAATTTTCTCCGAGTAATAATGCGTTAAGGGATTTTGAGGAAGCGAACGCCAGCAATAGGCCTGCGACAACTACCCCGGACAATACATATAAATGGTAACCGGTAACACCCCCCAGTGACCCGAACGTCCACATAATGTATTCCTGCAATTGCTCGGGCTGGCTGAAATACTGCCAGATGCTGATGATCGAAAGGGTAATGGTGCCGATCATGACGCCGACGATCAGCAGGATCACATTGTCGCGTATCCTTCCGGCGATCAGGAGTATAAGTGCTAAAACCAGAGCTGATCCCAGGGAAGCCATGCCGATAACGAGCCAACTGCCCGAAATGCCCAACTGGCTGATCGCGTACATGCTCGCGCTGCTCCCGCCCGCGAGCATGACAGCCGCCACGCCGAGCCCCGCCCCGGCGGTAATGCCCAGCTCCGACGGCCCCGCCAACGGGTTTCGGAACAACGTTTGCATTTGCAAGCCGCTGACCGACAGTCCGCAGCCGGCCAGGATCGCGGTGATGGATTTGGGTAAACGTATTTTTTCAATGATGAAAAGCCACGCACGGTTCTCCGACTCGCCGGTTGTCACGATGCGGAAAACCTCTTTAAAAGGTATCGCCACAGAACCGAGCATGATGTCGAGGCAGAAAAAGGCGACGGCAAATATTCCTAGCAAACTGAATATCCAGTTTTTGTTGTGACCCGTCTGCATCATTAGGGAAGCTTTTTGTAATACACGAGCTGATGATTCGGAAGGAGCTCAGGGTGAAAAATCCGGATCATATCGGCCAGCACAGTATGCGGGTTCACGCTACCCGATTCGAAGAAGTCATTGGAGCCCTGGTCGTTAACAAGGCGGTTATAGCTGTATAAATCGCCTGTTTTCGCCGCTTTAAAATTGGCGTAACGGGTATCCATGGCAATGATGCTTTTTCGGGTGTCGTGGCCGCCGAAGCCGACATTGAGCCAATAGTCCGCTTGGAGGGCGATTGTCGATACCGCTTCGAAGCTCAGGGGAAGGCTTCCGGTAGCGGAGTCGTTTTGCCAGGGATAAAAAGCGCCCGCGTCCTTGAAAAACCGCGCCATGTAACTGTTGCCGCCGGGGACGAACCAGGCATCTTTGGTGTTCAGGCCGGATAATACCGTCGGTTTTGTGGCCGCCTTTCCTGCCAGTGAAGCGAGCCGTGCATATTCCGATTCGACCTGCGCGAATTTTTCGTTTACCAGTTCCTCCTTGTCCAGCAATGCCGCCATCAGCTTCACCCATTCCGCCCGCGCCAGCGGCGTTCGTTCCACCCATTCGGAGTTGATCAATACCGGAATGCCCGCTTCTTTCAGCATGCGATAGTGGTCCATTTTTGCCCCGGGATTGCCGATCGTCATTACCACATCCGGCTGCATTTCGATTAATTTTTCGTCGTTGAGCCCCCCCATCGCGGCCCACTTCAACGATTTTTTCCGCTTTGATCATGTCCACCACTTTCGGGGAATACACATATTGCAGGTTTCCGAGGCCGGTCAACACATCTTCCGTGCCCAAAAATCCGAGCAGGCCCACATGCATGGAAGACGTTGCCACGAGACTTTTTACGGGTATTTCAATGTGTTGGGCGTTCGGATAACCGGTAGGGGTTATTGCCCCTTTTCTCTGGAGAATATATCGCAAAGTATCGCCCTGCCCACCGAAAGGATTGATAATATTGACAAGTTTGAAGTCATTGAAATACCGGATAGTAAACCCCTTTGCGTGGTGAATGCCGGTTCGGGTAAATTGTGTGGCCGTGTCGGCGGGCGTCGTCTGTTGTTCCCGTTGCTCGTTCGACGTGGTACAAGTTTGAATGAGAAAGGCCAGGAAAATGAGCAGGCTGGATATTCTGGGCATAACTGATAATCGGTGAATCCGTAATCGGGCGGCCCGTTCATTGTTTCGGCGACCCGGCCAAAATTAGTTATTTCCTGACGGCTTTGTAGCAAACCGATCGTTCAATCCGCGGATAACAGCATAAGCAGACACTGGGTTTTAAATGTAATTCAGCATTTGTCTGACACCATTCATACCATTTTGCATGGTATCTACTGAACGGGTACCATGATAATAACCAGCCAAATGAAGCTCGTCGTATGCACTGGCAAGAAGCCGCAATAGTTTTTTATCGTGCATTCTTATTCGTGTCATATAATCCTCGATACTCTTCGGTTTGGTAAAATGAATGCCTTCTTTCTGCCTGAGATATTCGTCACATCCTTATAAAGGCCATCTTTCTTACCTGCTTTCTCGCTCAGCAGCTGACGGGCATTTTCAAGATACCGCTCTGCTTCCTGTGTAGGCGTAAGGGATAGTTCGTGTTGTTTCGGCTGTGCCATAGTGATGTGTTGAACCTTTATGCGAACATTTTCAGATAAGGTAACATTCAAGTTGGCGATAAATTTTGAATTTAGTTCGTAAAGCGATGTGTAATTCTGGCGCATTTGGAATATAAGTTGCTTTCAACCGGCTGGTTAAAGCATTTGGAGGCAACAGGTTGGGACGTTTGGCATACTTTTGATAAATTCCCGATTATGCCAAAACAGCCTCTTTTACAGTTTACCGGCAAAAGTATATACTGTGCCGTCGCCGATGTCCATATCGATCCCTGGATGCCCGTCGGCCGTGCGATCATTACGCACGCGCATAGCGATCATGCGCGTTGGGGAAGCCGGCATTACCTTGCGCATCACGACAGTGCGCCGATTTTGCGGCTGCGGTTAGGACAGGATATCAACCTGCAGACGGTGCGCTACGGGGAAAAATTTATGATCAACGGCGTAAAGTTCTCGCTGCATCCTGCCGGCCATATCATCGGTTCGGCGCAGGTGCGGGTCGAATATCAGGGGGAAGTATGGGTGGCGAGCGGGGATTACAAATTGGAGGACGACCATTTCGCGGCGCCGTTCGAGCCGGTCAAATGTCACGTGTTCATTACAGAATCCACATTCGGATTGCCCATTTATAAATGGCAGCCCCAGCAACAGGTCATTTCGGAGATCGACGAATGGTGGGCCCAAAACCGTACGGAGGGCAAAGCCAGCGTGCTGATGGGCTATTCGCTGGGTAAAATGCAGCGGATTTTAAGAAATATCCGGTTGCAGGATTCGATGCTTTACGCACACGGGGCTATTTACACGGTGAATGAACGACTGCGTGAAGCAGGTTTCGATTTGCCTGAACTTACGTTGGTTACCAAGGATACCGACCGGAAGTTGTTCCGGGGCGCATTGGTACTTGCCCCGCCGTCGGCAGACGGGACAACCTGGATAAAAAAGTTCGCCCCTTACTCGGTCGGTTATTGCTCGGGCTGGATGGCGCTGAGGGGAGCCAAGAACCGCCGCGCGGTGGATCAGGGTTTTGTGTTGAGCGACCACGTCGACTGGCCGGACCTGAACCGCGCCGTGAGGGAAACGGAGGCGGAAAAAGTATTTGTGACGCACGGCTATACCAGTATTTTCTCCCGCTGGCTGAACGAGAACGGCATCGAAGCCGCGGAAGTGAGCACAATGTATGGCAATGAAGACGAAAATGAGGAAGAAGAGATGGTGCAGGACGCCGCTGCCGGGCTGGAAGCTTATGAAGAGCATAAGCAAGAGCTCGACGAAGGTGCGAATACGGATAAAAACAGTGTCGGGCTATGAAGCAGTTTGCCGAGCTTTTCATGAACCTCGACCGTACGAACAAAACCAATGCGAAAGTCGAGTTGCTGAAAAACTATTTCATCTCAGCGCCGGATAATGACAAATTATGGGCATTGACGTTGTTTACGGGACGCAGGCCATCCTTTAAAGTCAACCGGACGCAGGTGAAAGAATGGGCGGCGGAAGAGGCGGGAATTCCGATGTGGCTTTTCCAGGAAAGTTATCACAGCGTAGGCGATCTGGGGGAAACCATTTCGCTGCTTTTGCCGCGCACCGGTTTAGGCGGTTCCGATAAATCGCTGGCCGAATGGTTTGGTTACCTCGGTATGCTTCCCCGTATGGCCGACGATGAAAAGCGGGATCATATTGTCCGGGCCTGGAAACAGCTCTCGCAACATGAGACATTCGTATTCAACAAACTGCTGATGGGCAGCTTTCGTATCGGCGTGTCGCAGACGCTCGTTATCCGCGCGCTCGCGGAGGCGACGGAAACAGATTCCAACGTAATAGCCCATCGCGTAATGGGCCAGTGGGATCCGATTGAGACTACTTTTGAACGACTGATATTAGATAAAGGCGAAAACGACAATGCGTCGAGACCTTATCCGTTTTTCCTCGCTTATCCGATCGAGGGCGACGTGGCCGACCTTGGCGACGCAGCCGACTGGTTTGCGGAGTGGAAATGGGACGGCATCCGATCGCAGATTATTCACCGGAACAGAGAACTTTTCATCTGGACCAGAGGCGAGGAGTTATCCACCGAAAAATTTCCGGAATTGCATTTTCTTAACGACGTTCTTCCGGGCGGAACCGTGCTCGATGGTGAAATCGTAACCTATTCCAATGGTCGGCCGATGCCGTTCAATGTCCTGCAAACCCGTATTGGCCGCAAAAATCTTTCCAAAAAAATACTGGAAGAGGCGCCCGTAGCCTTTCTGGCTTATGATATCCTGGAAGCGAACGGCGTAGATATCCGCGGGCTCACACAGGAACAACGCCGGGCCCAACTGGAAGCGATTCATGCGAGCGTGCCTGCTCAATCCTATTTTAATTTATCGCCATTGATCGATTTTAAAGACTGGCAACAGCTGCGCGACCTTCACCCTTCATCCCGCGAAAACATCGCCGAAGGGTTTATGATCAAGCGCAGAACGGGCACGTACCTAGTAGGCAGGAAAAAGGGCGACTGGTGGAAATGGAAAATCGACCCGCTGAGCGTCGATGCGGTGTTGATTTATGCGCAGAAAGGTTCCGGCCGCCGCGCTGAGCTATTCACCGACTACACCTTCGCCGTATGGGGCGACGATGGGAAGCTGGTGCCTTTTGCCAAAGCGTATTCGGGCCTAACCGACGCTGAAATCGGGCAGGTCGACTATTTCATCAAACGCAATATCCTCGAAAAGTTTGGCCCTGTGCGTACGGTAAAGCCGGAGCTGGTTTTTGAAATTGGTTTTGAGGGAATTAACGAATCGTCGAGGCACAAGTCGGGCATCGCCGTCCGTTTCCCGCGCATTTTGCGATGGCGGAAGGATAAAAAGGCGGAGGAGGCGGATAGTTTGGACAGCTTGCGGAAGATTTTGGGTAATTATAAATGACCTGGTGTTTGCTATGATAATTTTGATTTTATCTCAAATAAATGACATCAAATGTTAAATCTGCCTGCCTGTTGTTCACCATATTACTTTTAGAGTGTCGTAAAACTTAAATTTCTGATCGATCGTGATAACATACAGAGTTTCGGTGATGGCGGTTGCTATCAGCATTCTGTCAAATGGATCACGGTGATTCTCGAACAAGGGTAATTGATCGTAACAATCAAAATTCCGGTTTCATAGAGATGATCTGAACGCCAATTTTTTGTATTTCCTCATAGTACCGTGAAATTGGCTGACAGTTCAAGCTTGCCGGTTTTCTTTTTAATAGACATTTCGAAAAAGGAGAGGGTGCTCGCGTAGCAAACGGAGTTGATATCTTCGATGATAGTTTTGGCGGTCTTAGAAAGATTATGATGTTGTCCAAGGCTCCAAAGTATAGTGTGTGTATCTAACAAGTAGGCCATTAATTAAATATATTCATCTAAATCACTCATATCATCATTGAAATCGTCAGCCATCTTAATTGTTCCGCTCATGGTACCGAGCTTACGTTTCCGGACAGAAGATGTTGGTTTGTCTTCGGTCATAAAGGTTACCAAGACTTTACTGGCCGTCTTGACGGGCGGCGATTCTTTTAAAATCACTTTTCCGTTTTCATAAACACCTTCAACAGTTGTCAGCATAACTTTAAGTAGTTGATCCCGTTTAACAAATATAACCAAATTATCCCTTGACCAAATCCCGCGGACATAGCATTGTTGAGCAATGGTTTAAAGATAAAAAATGGAAGTGGGCGGCCTTTCAGAAAGAGGCGGCTAAGGCATATCTGGCGGGGAAAAGCGGATTGGTGAATGCTCCCACAGGTAGCGGAAAGACATACTCGCTGTGGTTGCCGATATTGATCCGGCATATCGATTCGCTTCCTGGAAAACCGTTAAAAACGAAAAAAGGCCTGCAAGTTCTTTGGATCACACCGCTCCGGGCGCTTTCGAAGGACCTTTTCCGGAATATGGAAATGGCGGCGCTGGAAATGAACCTCACATGGCGTGTGAGCATACGCACAGGCGATACGGGTGCACGGGAGCGTAATGAACAGAAAAAGCAAATGCCCGATGCGCTCATCATTACGCCCGAAAGCCTGCATATGCTTTTTACGCAAAAGGACGCTTCCGCGCTTTTCAAAAACCTGCACACCGTAGTGGTAGACGAGTGGCACGAACTTATGGGCAGCAAACGGGGAACCCAGACGGAGCTCGCATTGGCCCGGCTTCGCACGATTAACCCCGATCTTCAGACCTGGGGCATTTCGGCTACGATCGGTAACCTCGACGAGGCCAGGCAGGTGCTGCTGGGCATGCATTTCCCGCAGGAAAAAGCGATAACCATCCGTGCCAACACCGATAAAAAGATACTGGTTGAGAGCATTATGCCGGAAAGGGTCGAAACCCTGCCATGGTCAGGGTATATGGGTATCAGGTTGGTCGACAAGGTGGTTGAAGTCGTGAACCGGAGCCGTACGACGTTGCTTTTTACCAATACGAGGTCGGGAACGGAAATATGGTACCGGACGATCATTGAAAAATACCCCGAATTCGCCGGTATAATGGCATTGCACCACGCATCGCTCGACCGCGAGATCCGCGATTGGGTGGAGGAAGCGTTGCACGACGAGCGTCTGAAATTGGTGATCTGCACGGCGAGCCTTGACCTGGGCGTCGACTTCCGGCCCGTAGACACAGTTATTCAGGTAGGAAGCCCCAAAAGCATTGCACGTTTTGTGCAGCGAGCGGGCCGGAGCGGACATCGCCCCGGTGTGGATAGCAAGATTTATTTTTGTCCAACCAATGCACTGGAGCTCATAGAAGCGGTGTCGTTGCGTGAGGGCGTAATCAAAAATATGATCGAGGACAGACCGCCGGTGGCGCACGCTTTCGATGTGCTGGCGCAATGGATGATTACCCTGGCGGTAGGGGAAGGTTTTGATGAGGCACAGCTATTCGAGGAGGTTCGGAATGCGTATGGTTACCAATATCTCAACCGCGGGGAATGGGAGTGGCTTTTGGGATATATTACCACGGGCAGCCCGTCACTCACGGTTTATGACGAATACAGGAAAGTAGAGCGTGTGAACGGGCGTTACCTGGTGACGAGCCGGCGCATCGCACACCGGCACCTGCTGAGCATGGGTACGATTGTATCGGAAGTTTCGCTGAAAGTGAAGTTGCAGAGCGGCCGATACCTTGGGTCGGTGGAGGAATCGTTTGTGACGTGGATGAAGGCAGGGGACGTATTTTTCTTCGCGGGAATGAGTGTGGAATTTGTGCGTATCCATGAATTGACCGTGACCGTGAAAAAGGCCGAAGGTAAAAAGGGCTACCTCGTACGTTGGGCCGGAGGACGTATGCCGTTGTCTTCGCAACTTTCCGCATTCATCCGCGAGCGCCTGGCCGATGCGATCGAAAACCCGCATAAGGAAGTGGAACTTGCCAAAATGCAACCCCTGCTCGAATTGCAGGAAAAGCGTTCCGTTATTCCGAAAACCAATGAACTGCTGATCGAACAATGCGAAACCCGAGAGGGATATCATATCTTTATATTCCCGTTTGAAGGTCGGCTGGTGCATGAAGGGATGTCGATTTTACTCGCCTACCGGATCAGCCAGCTGCGCCCGATCACATTCTCGGTGGCGATGAACGATTACGGCTTCGAGTTGCTAAGCGATCAGTTCGTGGATATAGGCGAAATCCTGGCGGAGACGGACCTTTTCTCGACTAAACACCTTGTGGACGATATTTACCAGAGTGTGAACGCGACGGAAATGGCCAAGCGGAAATTCCGGGAGATCGCGGCCATCGCCGGACTTATGTTTCAGGGGTATCCGGGTAAATATGTCAAAACGAGGCAATTGCAGGCATCCACTTCGCTGCTGTTCAATGTGATGAGCAAGTATGAGGATAATAATTTGCTTATCAAACAGGCATACCAGGAGGTTTTCACCTACCAGCTTGAAGAAGTCCGGATGCGCGAAGCGCTCGCCCGGATCGAACATCAGAAAATAGTCATACAACACACCGACAGGCCGACGCCATTTTCATTCCCGATCATGGTCGACAGGCTCCGGGAGCAATTAACTTCGGAAAAACTGGACGACAGGATCCAGAAAATGATCAAACAGTACGGTAATGCAGATTGAGATCAGAGGCAACCATTTTTTATTATTGACACAGAGGGCAGTTTTTTGGGAGGAGGCGCAGACATTACTGATCGGAGACCTGCATTTGGGCAAAGTGACGCATTTCAGAAAAGAGGGCATCGCCATTCCGAACAATGCTGCCGCCAACAATTTTCAGCGGCTGAATGAAATAGTCAGGCAAACCGGTGCAACCCGCATTATATTCCTCGGAGACCTCTTTCACAGCCAGTATAATTCGGAATGGGAAACCTTCCGTGAATGGCGTGCCGGGCATCACTACATCGAAATGATCATCGTGATGGGCAATCACGATATCCTGCCCGTAAGCCTGCTTCTCGAATGCGACCTGCGGGTGTACGCGAATGATTACGAGGAAGCCGGTTTCGTCTTCACCCATCACCCGAAACTGGAATTCGACATCTCAAAATTTGTCTTTGCCGGGCATGTCCATCCGGTGTTTACCTCTTACGGTAAAGGCCGGCAGAGTGTGCGACTACCATGTTTTGTAGTTGACAAATACCAGGCGATCCTGCCGAGTTTTGGCGTATTCACGGGCGGTTACCAAATGGGACTGGCGGACGACCGGAAAATATACATTACGACCGAAACGCGGATTTTTTCTGTTTGTTAGACGTTGATTCTAAGAGATTTTATGTCAAAACTGGAAAAATGTGGAATCTGATTCCATATTTTTCCGGTTTGACTATTTTTGGTAAATGATCGAAAGAATAGCTGCATCAAAAATCCGGCAACTGGCCAAAGTATTCAAGTCTGTGGCGATAACCGGGCCGCGCCAGTCCGGCAACACCACGTTGGCGAAATCGCTGTTCCGATAAGGCCTATTTATCGCTCGAAAATCCCGACACGCGTAGATTTGCCCTGGAAGATCCACGCGGTTTTTTGTCGAGATACCAATCCGGGGCAATTTTTGACGAAGTTCAGCGGGCTCCGGAGCTATTTTCATACTTGCAGGAAATCCTCGACGAATCGCCGGAACCGGGCCGATTCATATTAACCGGGTCCAATAACTTCTGCTGCAACAAAATATTTCCCAGACACTCGCCGGCCGGGTTGCATTCCTGAACTTGCTGCCGTTCAGCACGGAGGAACTTTATGGCGGGACCAAAAATTTGCCTGCGGAAGATCAGATTATCTTTAAAGGCCTGTACCCGCCGATTTACGAACCGGGAATCCCGCCTGAGGACTGGTTCCCCAATTATCTGCGAACCTACATCGACCGCGACGTCAGGCAAATTAAAAACATCACTGACCTGATCGTTTTCGAAAAATTCCTACGGCTCCTTGCCGGGCGGAATGGCCAGGAACTGAACCTTACCTCGCTTGCGGTTGATACCGGCGTAGATACGAGAACCGTGCAGTCATGGGTCGGTATTCTGGAAAGCAGCTTTATCATTTACCTGCTTCGTCCGCATTTCAAAAATTTCAACAAAACACTTGTCAAGCGGCCCAAGGTGTATTTCTACGATACGGGCCTGGTTTGTTCATTGCTGGGTATTTCCAACAGCGACCAACTCGCGCTGCACCCTCTACGCGGGGCGCTTTTTGAATCTCTGGTGGTAACGGAGCTTGTCAAGCAGCGGACGAATGCGGGAAAACCGGTCAATCTTTACTATTGGCGGGATAAAACGGGACATGAGGTTGATATTATCATCGACAATGGGCTATCAATGATCCCGGTGGAGATCAAGGCCGGTCAAACCGTCAACAACGAGTTTTTTGGCAACATATCTTATTGGAACAAATTGAGCGGAGCAACAACCGGCTACATAGCTTACGCGGGCAATCGGGTTGAGGAACGTTCTAGCGGCATTCATGTCCTGAATTGGTTTGAATTGCTGGCACGAGGTATTTAGAACGACGTTTGGGGGGAAGGAGGCTCTTCGCGAGCCTGAACGGGAAGTTATCGCAACGCTGTAACCGTGCATCCTCCGGAATTGACACTTATTTACCGGCATGGAGCCGGTAACATTCGCCCAGTTGGGAAATGAGGTTGGCGACACGGAGCTGATTGGCGATATGAACCCGCATTTCCGGCCCTACATTTACCAGATTTTCAGTAAAAAGAAGGCTCTCGACCATGAAATGCAGCGAACCGATTATTTCGCTGGCGCTGTCTGTTTGGAAGAATGCCTTGACGATTTCATATGTTCTTTTCTCGATTTCATCCGAATCGTCAATGGGTGTGTTCATATCTGAATGCGGTTTAATTGAAAGTATCAGTTCAAACGATTTGTAGAGTAATCTACAAATTCAGGCCAAATAAAAAGCCTCCTAAGGTTCAAAAGTAATGATTGTCTCAATCTTGAATTTGCCGAACTCGGTCAATATCTCTCTCATCCGTTTTTCGGAAACACCCCCGCCATGGGTGTAGTCACGCCATGCCGAAACCGGTTTTCCTTTCTTCAAATCGGCGGGGAGCTTCGGATATTCATTTTTCAACCACCAATCGAAAGCTTCCGGAATTGAAGAGAATTTCTTCATCGTTACAAATATACGGTTTGTGGAGTATTCTACAAATTGTAAATGGTTAGGTAAAAAGCTGATTTGTAGTTACGACAAATATACCAGTTTACATTTATCTATCGGCTTAATTAACCTTCCAGCCACCCTGATTTTCATACTCGCAGATTTGGAGGTTTAAATCGGATGAGTTCCATTCAATTCTTTCACGACCAAACCATTAGACTCGCCCTCTGGAGCGGTTTTATAATTAATCCCAACAAACCGGGCACGAAAACCATGGCGGACATCATCGACATCAAAGTAAACGGCAAACAGCACCGCGTGGAAGCGGAGCAGGGCATGCCGCTTCTGTATTTGCTTCGTAACAAACTGGAACTGAACGGGCCGAAATATGGGTGCGGGATCGGACAGTGTGGAAGCTGTATGGTGCTGCTGAACGGGAAAGCGACGCCTTCCTGCGCCGTCCCCGGTTCGGCGGTGGCGGCTTACGAGATTACTACTCTGGACGGACTGGTGAAAGACGGAAAATTGGACATTGTGCAGGAGGCATTCGTGGATGAGCAGGCGGCACAGTGTGGTTATTGTATGAACGGGATGATCATATCCGCCAAGGCGCTGTTGGCCGATAACCCGAAACCTTCGGATGCGGAAATACGGCAGGCGCTTAATGGCGTTTTGTGCCGGTGCGGCACGCATACGCGGATCATCAATGCAGTTAAAAAAGCGGCCGCACAAATGAATGGTAACCCAAATGCCCGGAAATCATGAACGCATTCGAAGCAAATAACCCGGGCAAAATACCTGGAACGGGCCGCAGAGCGTTTCTCCGGAATTCGGGACGGTTGCTGATCGGGTTTCAGATGTTGCCGTTCCTCGACCTCCCAGGCTCGGATAATGCCGCCTCCCACCCGGTTGCAGGCAATGGAAAGACGATCGATTCCTGGTTGCAATTCGATTCGGAAGGCTTATTAACGGTCATTACCGGCAAAATGGAGCTCGGGCAGGGTATTCGGACGGCCCTGATGCAAATGGCAGCCGAGGAACTGGACTTGCCGATGGAGTATGTGCGCATCGTCATTGCGGATACGGCGCAGACGCAGGACGAGCGATACACCGCCGGTAGCGGTTCCATTGAAGGCAGCGGCAATTCGATCCGCCAGGCTGCCGCCGAAGCGAGGCGTTATTTGCTTAAACTGGCCGCCGACAGGTTCGATACCAGCGTCGAAAAGCTTACGGTTGCGAATGGTGTTGTAAGTTATGGGGCACAAAAGACCGCCTACCGGGATTTGATCAAAGGTAAGCAGCTCGAAGCGGAAGTGACTGGCAATGCGCCATTGAAAAAGCCCTCCGAATTTCGATTGATCGGAAAGCCGGTTACCCGGTTGGATATTGCGCAAATTGCGGCCGCTAAACCTTATTACATCCAGGATATGCGATTGCCCGGAATGGTCCACGCGCGGGTGTTACGTCCGCCTGCCTATTCCGCAAAGCTGCTTTCTGTCCCCGAAGAGGAAGTTATGAAATTGCCACACGTGACTCGGGTGGTGAGAAACGGCAGCTTCATAGCGGTGGTGGCGGACGATGAGTTTCAGAGCATCGAAGCATGGAGGCTGTTGCGGGAAAAGGCTAAATGGGATATTCCGGCGATATCGCCGGAGCCTGCCGGAATTTACGACGATATTTTGAGGAAGGGGACAGCCGCCGAAATGGTGGAAGAAAAGAACAATGTGGAAAAAGAACTGGCGGAGGCGACGGTAACATGGGAGGCGGTCTATAAACGGCCCTATCATATGCATGGCTCCATCGGGCCTTCGTGCGCCATTGCCGAATGGAAGGATGGCTTGCTGACGATCTGGTCGCATAGCCAGGGCGTGTATCCGTTGAGGAGGACAATTTCCCATCTTTTGGGCCTTCCGGAGAATAAAATCCGCATTATCGGTACACCAGGCTCCGGCTGCTATGGACATAATGGTGCCGACGATGTGGCCGGCGACGCTGCTTTGATCGCCATGCGGGTGCCGGGTAGGCCTGTGCGTGTGCAATGGATGCGGGAAGACGAGCATCAATGGGAGCCTTATGGTTCGGCAATGATCCTGAAAATTAAGGGAGGGATTGACCGGGACGGTCGTGTGAATGCCTGGCAAACGGAAATCTGGTCCGACACGCATTCCACGCGCCCGGGTGGTAATGCCGGGTATTTGCTGGCGGCGCGCGATCTTGAAAAGCCATTCAGTTTTAAAGCAGGCGGCTTTTCGGGCGGTAGCCACCGGAATTCGGTGCCTTTATACGATTTTGCTTCCCAAAAAATTACTCTGCATGATTATAAGGGCCCGCTACGGACTTCGGCACTCCGAAGCCTGGGTGCCTACGCCAATATTTTTGCACTGGAATCCTTTATGGATGAACTGGCTATTAAAGCCGGAAAAGATCCCGTGACATTCAGGCTAATGCATTTGAAGGACCCGCGGGCACGGGCTGTGATCGAGTTGCTGGTGGAGAAAGGAGGATGGAGAAAAAGGAAGAGAGAGCATATAGGAGAGGGACTTGCATTTGCGCGGTATAAAAACAATGCGGCTTATTGTGCGGTGAAAGCGGAGGTCTCGATCGATCCTCAGCGCAAAACTTACAGGATTACGAAGCTGAGCGGCGCAATCGACGCCGGACAGGCTATTAACAGTACAGGAATAGTCAATCAGACTGCCGGGGGGATGATCCAGGCGGCGAGTTGGACGATGCTGGAAGAGGTGCTTTACGATCGAAATGGTATCACCAGTACCTCCTGGGATAAATATCCGATCCTTCGTTTTGAAGATGTGCCTGATACGGAAGTTTTTATGATCGATCGGCCGGAACTGGAACCCATGGGGGCCGGCGAAGCTGCGCAGGGACCCACCGCAGCCGCCATTGCCAATGCGATTTTCCATGCAACGGGCAGCCGTTTACGTGAACTTCCGCTTCGTCCCGACAAAATCGACTGGAAAAAGCTCGGCTGATTGCCTGATAATGCGCTGCTTCTCCGGCCGTGATAGCAAAACCGTGCCCGCCTACGAAATAGACGGGAATGAGATCCCCTTGATTTTACGGAACAATTCTACTGCATAAAGGTCGGTCATCCCTGAAACAAAGTCGAGGACCGTCTGGATTTTGGAATAAGTGTCTGTTCGTGTGGTGATAAACTGTTTCGGGATCAGATCGACCAGTTTGCGGGTATAATGCGAGTTGTTGTAAAGGTATGCCGGCACGAACTCTTCGAGCAGCCCGCCCATTACTTTGTAGCCAGCCACCTCTATCTGGACCACCGAGGAATAGTTGTAAATTTTCTGAACGGAAATACGCTCGATTTCTTTCATCGCAGACCGGTGTGGTTCTGGAATGCGGTCGATGAGGCTTGCATTGAAATCGCCATTCAAAATTGCTTCCTGTTCATTGATAAACAGCTCCGAGCAGACGCCTATGAGCGTGCTGATCGATTTCGCACGCAGCAAGCCTATTTTCGCGTCATCGTCTTCGATGCCGGCAAGCCTGGCTTCCATTCGCGGATCGTTGCAAAGCGCGAGCAGCAATGCTTCGACTTCCTGGTAGGAAAGGATTTTCAAACGGTGCGCATCCTCGAGATCGATGATATTGTAACAAATGTCGTCCGCCGCTTCCACCAGATATACCAGGGGATGCCTTTTGTAAACCAGCGGGGATTCCGAAACCTGCGAAAGCCCGAGCTCCGCGGCGATCTTTTGGAAACCAGGTTGTTCTGATTGGAAAAAGCCGTATTTTTTGGTATAAATATTCGCCTTACGATGCCCGGCGAGTGATTCGCATGGATATTTGGCGATGGCGGCGAGGGTAGAATAAGTCAGCGCGAAACTGCCGTAGCCCTTACCCGCATACGGATGTGTCAGAATTCGGATGGCGTTGGCGTTACCTTCAAAATGTGTCAGATCGGCCCATTGTGCTTCGGTCACGTCATTTTGGTATTTCGAGCCTTCGCCGTCGGTGAAGTAATGCGAAATCGCCGCCTCCCCCGAATGTCCGAAAGCGGGGTTCCCGAGGTCGTGGGCCAGGCATGCCGCCGATACGATGTTCCCGATTTCGCTGATGAGCGGTAAAGTCTCGTCAACCCGGGGATCGTGGCTTTGCAGATGATTGTAAAACATCCGTCCGAGCGATTTGCCCACGCTCGCTACTTCCAGGCTGTGGGTGAGCCGGTTATGAACGAAAATGCTGCCTGGGAGCGGGAAAACCTGTGTTTTGTTCTGCAAACGGCGGAACGGCGATGAAAAGATCAGCCTGTCGTAATCGCGCTGGAATTCCGAGCGCGCTTCGGTCGGGTCGGAGTTGTATTTGTCTTCACTGCCCCAGCGTTTAGCGGACAGCAATTTTTCCCACTGCATCATATTGTTTCTTCTGATAAACCGCAAAACTAACGCCTTTCGCGGGAAAATACGCGGGAAAGAAGCAATGGTCGTTTCCAGGTAGAAACGAATGCGCCGGCGGCTTTTAAGGGGTAACAACCAAAGATTTATTTCAACCGAAACGATATGAAAAAGTTAGTCTGGTGTCTGGTTTTCGGATTAATGCTAGCACAAACCGGCAATCCGGCTGTTGGAAGCAAGTCGCCGGCCGGGAATGGCCCGAATGATGAAAAGCTTGCCCGGGAAATGCAGGCGGCAGTAACGGGGTTTCTGAAAACGCTTTCGGCCGGGCAGCGAAAAGAAACGGAGCTTCCCTACGCGGACCTGGCCCGTTTTGACTGGAATTTTACACCCCGCGCCCGCAAAGGGATCACTTTTAAAACGATGAACGCCGCCCAGCGCAAAGCCGCCATGGAGATGATCCGCGTAGTGCTTAGCCAGGAAGGGTACAACAAAGCCGAGCAGATCATCGACCTCGAAAATGTGCTTCGCGTGGTGGAATCCCGCCCGGCCAACGATACTTACCGCGATCCCGGGAACTATGCATTCCTCGTTTTTGGCGAACCAGGCAATGGACCGTGGGGCTGGCGCGTCGAAGGGCACCATTTGTCGCTGCATTTTTCGTCGATAGACAACCAGATCACCTATACACCCAGTTTTATGGGCAGTAACCCAGGCGTGGTAATGGCCGACGTGCCCCAAAAGGGCAGGCGTATTCTCAAAGCCGAACAGGATATGGCTTTCGAGCTGCTTCATAGCTTAGACGCCTCCCAACTGGCGAAAGCGAATCTTGGGCCTAAAGCACCGAACGAAATATTTACTTCCAATGCAAGAAAGGCCTCACTGGCAAAAATGGAAGGCATTGCCATGGGGGAACTCGATGCGGACAGAAGGCGATATTCAAAAAACTGGTTATGGCTTACCTTCAGCGCTATCATGTTACGTTAAAGAACCAACAGTGGGCCGAGCTTGAAAAGAACGGTCTCGACAAAATCCATTTTGCCTGGCTCGGCGACCAGCAACCCGAAATCGGTACCGGCCACGGGCATTACTATCGCATCCACGGCCCTACATTCCTGATCGAATTCGACAACACGCAGAACGGCGGCAACCATATTCACTCGGTAGTACGCGATCTGACCAGCGATTTCGGGGAAGACCTGTTGCAGGCGCATTATGAGGCGGGACATAAGAAGTGAGGGAATAGGAGTAAAAACCCGTATATTCGGATAACCAAAAATCAGGGAAATGGCTACAACAGGATTGAAAGAACGGTTGATCGATAAAATCAGGAGCATCGATAATGAGGATATTCCGGCGGAGGCTTACCGGCTGCTGGGAGCCGAAACCGATATCGAGGAGCCTTACGATTTGAATCGGGAACAGACGGAGGCAATAGCAGAAGCAAGACAACAAATCAAAAGTGGTGCATATCTAACCAATCATGAGGCGGATAAAGAAATAGACGAATGGCTAAACAAGTAATCTGGTCCGCCAGAGCACACTGATAGAAAGGAAATATTGGAATACTGGATTCGAAGAAACAAATCCAAAGCTTATAGCCGGAGACTGAACCGGCTTTTTAAGGACGCAGCGTAATTAATATCTATGTTCCCCAATATAGGAAAACGAACAAGCGTCGACCATGTCGGTATCAAGATCGTACGGGATTATTTTCTGATTATAAGGAAACCGAATCAGAAATACATATTCTGACGATTTGGAATAGTAATCAGAATCCGGAAAATTTGGAGTGGGATTTTAACGACCGATGACTTCGCACCGCTACTTCATTATCAACAAGCCACCCAACATGGTTTCCCAGTTCGTCAGCTCGCACGATGTGCGTTTGCTGGGGGAACTGGATTTTGCATTTCCGGAAGGAACGCATGCAGTAGGCCGACTTGACAGCCTTTCGGAAGGGCTGCTGATCCTCACCACCAACAAGAGAGTTACCAATTTGCTGTTTCTCGGCGAAGTGCCACACAAGCGTACCTACTGGGTGAATGTTGGCCACGTCGTGGCGCCTGAAACCGTGGAGTTGCTACGCACGGGCATTCCCATTCGTGTAAAAGGGGGCGGGTATTACACCACAGCACCCTGCGAAGTGGAAATCATCGAACGACCGGCGATTTTGACCAGACATAAAAATGAAACGCAGCCGGATGTGCCGAATACCTGGCTGAGCATTACGCTTACGGAGGGGAAATATCACCAGGTGCGTAAGATGGTGCGGGAAGCCAACCATCGTTGCAAACGCCTGGTTCGGGCCAGTATCGAGGACCTGGAACTGGGCGACCTGCCGCCCGGCGGGGTGAAGGAAATCGAAGAAGAGGAGTTTTTCAGGTTGTTGAAAATAGACAACTGGAAGTCAGCGATTTCGGCCGACCGTTTTGTAGAAGAGCCGCTTATCTAAAATCCGGCACATTAGTTGCTGCCGGAATTAGTTTTAACCTGTTGCTTACATCAAACCGATCGCGTCATGAACCTCATTGGGAACATTATCTGGCTTATTTTCGGCGGATTTGTCGTTTTTATCGAATACATGGCCGCGGGGCTCGCACTTTGTCTGACGATCGTCGGCATTCCCTTCGGTATCCAATGCTTTAAAATAGGTATCATGACGCTTTTTCCGTTCGGGCAGCATGTGCGGGAGGTGCCCGGCGATTCGGGCTGTTTGTCGACCGTTTTCAACATTATCTGGATTTTTCTGGGCGGCATCTGGATCGCGCTGACGCATTTGGTTTTTGGCATTTTGCTTGCCATCACCATTATCGGCCTGCCGTTTGCGAAACAGCATTTTAAATTGATGAGCCTTTCGTTTGCACCTTTCGGTAAGGAGATCTATTCATGAAAGCCATTGTGATAGCCCATCCCGGCGCACCGGAAGTTTTGCAGCCGCAGGAACGCGAAATCCCGCAGCCCACCAGTTCGGAAGTATTGATCAGGATTTACGCCGCGGGTATTAACAGGCCGGATGTTTTTCAGAGAAAAGGCAATTATCCGCCGCCACCCGGTGCGCCGCAGGACATTCCCGGACTCGAAGTAGCCGGGATAATAGAAAAAGTCGGAGCGGATGCGGCCCGGTGGAAGCCGGGGGATCGCGTATGCGCATTGCTCGTGGGCGGGGGGTACGCGGAATATGCACTTGCACAGGCGGGGCATTGCCTGCCGGTACCCGAGGGTTTCGATTTTGCACAGGCGGCTTCGCTGCCCGAAACTGTATTTACCGTTTGGCATAATGTGTTCCAAAGGGGCCGGTTGCAGGCAGGCGAGCGCTTTTTGGTACACGGAGGCAGCAGCGGTATTGGCATTACCGCCATTCAGCTTGCCAAAGCATTCGGTGCGGAAGTCATTACCACGGCTGGGTCGGATGAAAAATGCGCGGCTTGTAATGCATTGGGCGCCGATATTAGCATTAATTATAAAACTTCCGATTTCGAAGGAGCGCTGGGAAAATTAGGCGTAGATGTGATCCTCGACATGGTCGGTGGCGATTACATTCCCAAAAACCTCCGTTTGCTGCGCGAGGAAGGCAGGCTGGTTTTCATCAATACGATGAAAGGAGGAAAGGTCCCTGGGCCGGATGCTGCGGATTTTGGCCTGATTATGCGCAAGCGTTTGACGGTTACAGGAAGCACATTGCGGAACCGTGACCATGCATTTAAAACCGCGCTGGCATCGGAAATATACCGACATGTGTGGCCGGTTTTGGAAAGAAGGCAGTTCAAAGCCGTAATTGCCGCCACTTTTCCCCTTGCCGATGCCGCGAAAGCACATGCATTAATGGAGAGCAGCGATCATATCGGCAAAATTATTCTGCTGAATGAATGGTCGTGAGCCGGTCGTTGAGGATCTTCGAGATTTGATCGGCTTGCGCGTACACCATCAAGTGCCCGCCGCCTTCGATTACAATGTCCGGCTTTACGATCACGATGGGAATCAGCTTGTCGGCGGAGCCATGGATATGGAACAGGTTTTCGACCTTCTCTTTACGGTCCCAGCCGCTCATGCGTATCAGTGCCCATTTCAGGAATTTACTATCGGTGTCGTGCAGGATTTTTTTTAGCAACGTCTTCAATTCCGGCGTGTCGGCCCCGAAATATCCGTAGGTAATCCGGTTAGCGGATTTCAGCAACGGAGCCGACAGAGGCGACATGAGTAAAAACCGTATCATTAACTGATAAAATTTCGAAAGCGGGACACCCGTCGACATGCTCGAAATGAGCGTAACTTGTTGCGGACAAGCCACATCCGCGATTTCCGACGCAACCACTCCCCCCGAAAGAAAGGCCCACCAGCTGGAAAGGCTGCGAAGTATCGATTTGCTTGCTCAGGCGGGCTGCGTAATGTTGCAATGTTTCCTTTTTTAAAGGCCTTACCCACTTGATATACTTCACATTCAGCCGCGGGTCGAGTTTCAGCTTGGTGAACACGCGCTCGTCGGCGCCCAGGCCGCTGATAAAGTAGACGTTCATTTTCTTTACAGAGGGATCTACCGCGGAACTGTCGGTTGCGCTCATGGCCCGGGGGGCGGAAAATGAAAGGATTGTCAAAAGGAAACAGGAGTTACGTATTTTCGAAAACATAAACGGGTGCTTTCACTTCGGATATACGAACTCCTGCAAAAATAATGCCGTGTTATTTGGTAAAATTGAAGCGCACGCCGCCCATCACCCAACGGCCGGGCATTACCGAGCCCAATATATCGCTGTATTCCCTGTCGAATGTGTTATCCGCCTGAATAAACACGCCGAGTTGCCGTTTCAGGAAGCTGTATTCGGCGCGGGCGTTCAGGATAAAGTAGTTTTTTGAAATGGATGCCTCGATGGCCGATGCTTCGCGCTCCGCCCGCTTTTTATACAATCCGTTCAAGCTAACGGAAAAGGCGCCTATCTGGTAAATAGCGGAGAAATTAGTCAGAAACCGGGCATGCGATGACAGGTAAAACGACTGGATATTGCTTTTGTTGTCGCTGTCGAGCCAGGTAAGGCCTGCATTGAGGAGTAATTTCTGGTTGTCGGAGATCGCGCTGGCGGATTGGATATCCAGTTCGAAGCCGGTCGTATTCACCTCCGCGATATTAAGCGCGAGGCCGAATGTGCCCGTCGGTGAGAGGTTCTCTTTGCGCGGCATTTGCGCATACGGCGTGGTCACGTAATCGATCAGGTCTTTCTGACGGCGCTGGAAGAATGTGCCCGATACTTTAAGTTGGGAATTCGCATTGCCGGTGAGGAACCAGTCGGCGCCGGCTTCGTAGCTGAACGAACGCTCGGCTTTCAGGTCGGGGTTACCCACGCTGCCGCCGGTGACGAGCGTTTTGGCGTAGTTGTTAAAGCGTTCGGTAAAATCGGCGTCGCGAATGGTCTTGCCGGCGCTTGCCCGCAACTGCCAGCCTGATTTTTTGTATGACAAATTGATTTGCGGCGAAACTTCAGTGCCTATGTTCTCGCGCCAATCCATACGGACCGAGGGCGTTACAGTGAAATGCCCGCCAATATTCTGCACCACCGAGACGAACGGCGCGAGCTGGTTCAATGTATGGTTACCGCGGTCGTTCGACTCGATATTCCGCTGCTGGAAATTGACGCCCGCGATCAGGTTGGTGCCCTGTGTAATGCCTTGCTGTAATATGGCAAGCCCTTGCCACAATCGCGACTTGCTGCTGTTCGCGATAGAATGCGGGTTAAACAAATAGGTGTCCTGTACAGATTTGAACCCGCCGTCGATCGAAAACGCGGTTTTGTTTTTCTGATAGCTCAGCCTTACCTGGTTCCATGACATTTTTACCTTTTCGCTCGCCGTATCGGATTTCAAAACGGTGTAGAAGTTCTGCGCGGCGAAATCACGATGGTCGTAAGCGCTGCGGACGGCCAGGTTCCAGTTTGGGGAAATCGCATAACTGAGCGACAGCGAAGCGGTATTGTTATGGAAATAGCCTTTGATGCCGCGTTGCCGGACGCCCGACGCATTGTTGGAAAGAAATCCACCTGAAACGGCGAGTCTGTTGCGCTGGACAAATGCACCGATATTGGCATTGAACAGGCCATATTCGCCGGTGCTGATGCCACCGTTCACTTGTGTTTTTTTCGGGTTGTCCTCCGCATTGCCGGCGAGCCGCGCGGCGAATGTCCTGGAAATTACGTGGATAACCCCGCCCACGGCGTCGGAGCCGTATAATGCGGAAGAAGCGCCTTTCAAAACCTCGATCCGATCGATTTCAGCGGGTGAAATAGGAATGTAGCTGTTAAAATGTCCCGTATTGGGGTCGTTGAGCCGGAGGCCGTCGAGGATTACCAGCACTTGCTGGAACGTGCCGCCGCGCAGAACGATATCGCTTTGCGAACCCTGCGGCCCGCGCGCCTGGATTTCGACGCCGGGAACATAGCGTAGCAGGTCGTCGATGCTGTGCACCGGCAGCTGCTGAAAATATTCGCCTTTGATGACGGCGATGTTGCGACCGGTTTGGGATGCGCGTTTCTCGACGAGCGAAGAGGTAACCGTGACCGGGTCCAGGGATATTTCCTGGCCGAGCGCCCCGCCGGCGATCAATGATAAAAGCGCTGTGCCTAAGTAATGTACTTTCATTTGGGGGTTATTGGTATCGATTACAAAACTATTATCTTGCCGGACCGTTTATATGCTCCGGTTTGAATCTAATGAGTAGTCCGGTTGAAATACCTTTTAAAAATGTAATCCTGCTGGACCGTGCGTCCGGCACGCCTGTTTATTTACAAATCGCACACCAGATGATCAACGCCATTCAGCGTGGCGTACTCGTGTCGGGTGTGCAACTGCCTGGTACACGGGTGCTTGCGGATATGCTCGACGTGCACCGCAAAACCGTCGTCGCCGCGTACGGCGAGCTCGACGCCCAGGGCTGGATTGAAATGCTGCCGAACCGCGGAACGTTCGTGACGAGAAAAAATCCGGTAGTCCGGGGGAGCGCATTGCCGGCAAGTGTGAGCGATCTGAAACAATACCCACAGCGGACCGGCTTTGCATTCGAGGAAAGTATGCTGCTCGACAGGCCCGTTTCGCTTTCACGTGTGGACCTGGAATTCACCGATGGCCTTCCGGATGTGCGCCTCGCGCCTATGGACAAGCTGGCGAAGGCCTATTCCGGTGTTTTGCGAAGAAACAACAACCGGAAATACCTGACCTATTCGCATGTGGAGGGCAATATCTGGTTCCGCGAGCGCCTGGCGGCGTATCTGAACAATACGCGCGGGCTGCATATCGGCGCCGGGAATATCATTACGACCCGGGGCATCCAAATGGGCATTTACCTTGCATCGACGTTGTTGCTAAAAAAAGGTGATAATGTAGTTGTCGGTGACCTGAGCTACTATGTCGCCAATATGATTTTCCAGCAGGCCGGTGCGAATATCCTTTCCGTGCCGGTGGATGACCAGGGTATTTCAGTAGAGGCCATTCGGCAGCTTTGCGAACGTACGGCTATCCGCATGCTGTACATTACGCCGCACCACCATTACCCTACCACCGTAACACTGAGCGCCGAGCGCCGGATGGAGTTGCTGAATCTGTCGGTGCAATACGGGTTTATCATCCTGGAAGACGATCACGATTACGATTTCCACTATAACAGCAGTCCGGTGTTACCGCTGGCGAGTGCCGACGGGGCGGGGATGGTCGTTTATGTGGGATCGTTTTGCAAGGCACTGGCCCCTGGGTTGCGGTCGGGGTATGTGGTTGCGCCGCAGAATCTGATCCGCGAGCTGGGTAAAATGCGCCGTATCATCGATCGTCAGGGCGATTTGATGATGGAGCAGGCGCTGGCGGAACTGCTCGACGAAGGGGAAATCCAGCGGCATATCAAGAAAGCCCGGAAAGTTTACCACCAGCGCAGGGATTTGTTTACCGGATTGCTGGAAACGGAGCTCGGCTCCTGTTTATCGTTCAAAGCGCCACCCGGCGGACTGGCGATCTGGACCGAATGGCGGCGTGACATTAACCTCATGCGTGTAAGCAAGGAATGTCTGCGCGAAAACCTGCATTTGCCGCAAACGTTACTCTTCCAGACCGGCCGCCTCAGCGCCATGCGGCTCGGCTTCGGTAACCTGGACGAAAAGGAGCTGCGGGAAGCAACCTCCATTTTGAAAACAGCCCTGGAAAAGACCGCCTGAGGCACCGAAGGCGGTTGGAATGCTGATTTATTCAATTAATTTGGGATAAATTCCAATTTCGTGCATTTCAACCTGACTGCCGCATGAACAAACGTACTTTCATTAAACTTTCATCCGCATTGATGACGGCTCCTTTACTTTCCCCGCTCGCAGGCTGGGCCAATGGCGACAAGCTTCGCAACTGGGCAGGCAACCTCGAATACAGCACCGACAAGCTGGCTCTCGGTAAAGATTTGAAGCAGGTGCAGGCAATCGTGAAACAATATCCAAAGCTGAAAGTGCTTGGTACCAGACATTGCTTCAACGACATTGCGGATACGGCAGATCAGTTCATTTCCGTCGTGGGAGCGGAGGACTTCATGGATTTGGACACAAAAAACAAAACCGTGACTGTGAATGGCGGCTTGAAATACGGTCAGCTGGCGCCTTACCTGCACGGAAAAGGATTTGCACTGCATAACCTGGCTTCGCTGCCGCACATCTCCGTTGCGGGAGCGTGCGCTACGGCCACGCATGGCTCGGGCGATAAGAACGGGAACCTGGCGACGGCCGTTTCGGGGATGGAAATTGTAGCGGCGGATGGGGAAGTGGTGAAATTGAACAGGGAAAAAGACGGGGAGAAATTCAATGCGGCAGCGGTGCATCTGGGTGCATTGGGTGTGGTAACGAAGGTGACGCTCGATGTGCAGCCAACGTTTTTCATGGGCCAGGTTGTCTATGAAAACCTCCCGTTAAGCCAGTTGAGGGAGCATTTCGATGAAATTGAATCGAGAGGTTATAGTGTAAGCCTTTTTACCAACTGGGCTACCGACGATATCACCGAAGTGTGGATCAAGTTCAAAACGAATAGCGGTAAACCTTTGAAAGCAATGCCGGATAAGGAATTATTCGGTGCCAAGCTCGCCACTAAAAACATGCATCCGATTCCCGAGCTTTCGGCTGAAAATTGCACGGAGCAAATGGGTGTTCCGGGGCCGTGGTACGAGCGGATGCCGCATTTCAAAATGGGTTTCACCCCCAGCAGCGGGAAGGAATTGCAATCGGAGTATTTTGTGCCGAGGAAAAATGCGGTGGAAGCTATTCTAGCCATTTCAAAAATGGGTAGCCGGATCAGCCAGCATTTATTCACATCCGAAATCAGGACAATCGCGGCGGATAATTTGTGGCTGAGCCCGTGTTACAGGCAGGATTCGGTGGCGATCCATTTCACCTGGAAGCAGGACTGGCCGGCGGTGAGCAAGTTGTTGCCGGTGATCGAAAAAGAACTGGCCCCATTCGATCCGCGGCCGCATTGGGGCAAGTTGTTCACCGTTTCGCCGGGCTTGTTGGAAAAGCGGTATGAAAAACTGCCCGAGTTCAGGGAGCTGGCTGCGCAAATGGACCCGAAAGGAAAATTCCGCAATGCATTTTTGAATTTGAATGTGTTTAAAAAATAAATAAATAGAGCGTTTGAGGCAAGAGCTTCCTCCCGTCCCGACGGAATTAAATGGATGCCCGGAGCGTTTACCTGAAAGTGACTCATCTTCCATAAGTAAACCGATACTTCTGATGGCTACCAAAACGAAGGCATTACCACCTGCGGGCGTGGAGCTCACTGCCGACAAGATTACCGAATTATATATGCATTACTGCCTGGAAAACCATAGGAAACCGGAATCGGTGTACTTGTTTTCGAAAGCGCACGGTTTCGTGGAAAAGGATTTTTACAAGTTCTTTACTTCCATCGATTCGCTTGAAAAGCGCGTTTTTGTGAGCTTTCATAACCTGGCCGTGAACTTGATAAACCAGAGCGGAGAGGTCGACGGACTGGGCTTCCGTGACAAACTGCTGACCTATTACTTCACCCTTTTCGAAATTCTGACGGCCAACCGCAGCTATGTGATTTTTGCATTGAAGGAAGAAAAGAACAAGCTGAACGGCATCCTGAAACTGAAAGAGTTCCGGAGCAGTTTCAAGGAATTCATCCATGAGATCAGCGACGGCTACCTGAAAGCGAAAAGCGAACGCATCCGCAAGGCACAGCAGGACGCTTTGGAAGAAGGCGCATGGATTCAGTTGTTACTTACATTGAAATTCTGGATCGACGATGAATCCGTAGGTTTTGAAAAAACAGACCTGTTCATCGAAAAGTCGATTCGCGCCACGTTCGACCTGATCGATACTACGCCACTGGAAAGCGTGATCGACTTCGGGAAATTTTTGATTAAAGAAAAATTGAGGTAGGAATGGAGACAATTGACAGTATCCCTACTTCCAAAATACGGCGTGCCACCCGGCTTATTTCGACGGGGGTCAAGATTGGTGGAAATTACCTGAAATACTATGGAGAGAAGATCACCAACCCGGAAACGGCGCGGGACAATCTCAATAGTAACAATGCGGAGGATATTTACGATAGCCTCAAAAGCTTGAAAGGTAGTGCCTTGAAACTCGCGCAAATGCTGAGTATGGAGAAAAACTTCCTGCCGCAGGCTTATGTGGAGAAGTTTTCGCTTTCGCAGTTTTCGGTACCGCCGCTTTCGGCGCCGCTCGTCGTGAAGACGTTCCGGAAATACTTCGGGAAATCGCCGCTCGAACTTTTCGATACATTCAATCCGAACGCGATCAATGCGGCGAGCATCGGGCAGGTACATAAGGCGACATTTCAGGGGAAGGAGCTGGCGGTGAAGATCCAGTATCCCGGCGTGGCTGAGAGCATTTCGTCGGATCTGGCGCTGGTAAAGCCCATTGCCATGAAAATGTTCAATATTCAGGCCAAGGATTCGGATAAATATTTCAAGGAAGTCGAGACGAAACTGACCGAGGAAACGAACTACATTCTTGAAATAGCCCAGAGCACCGAAATCGCGGCAGCTTGCGAGCATATTCCGAACCTCCGTTTTCCCAGATACTACCCGCAGTTCTCCTGCGAGCGTGTGATCACGATGGACTGGATGGACGGCAAGCACCTTTCCGAATTCTGCAAAGCCGGTCCCGATCAAAATGTGGCCAACAGGATCGGTCAGGCGTTGTGGGATTTTTATATGTTCCAGGTGCACCAGCTTCGCAAAGTCCACGCCGATCCGCATCCCGGCAATTTCCTGATCGACGAAGATGACAACCTGATCGCCATCGATTTTGGTTGTATCAAGGAAATACCGGAGGATTTTTATGTTCCTTATTTCGAACTCGCAGAACCGGAAAATCTGAACAATCCCGCGATTTTCCACGCCAAACTAACCGAACTCGAAATCCTTACCGACAAGGACTCAAAGGCAGAAACCGTTTATTTCTCGAACCTTTTCCGGGAGATACTCGCATTGCTTACGCAGCCGTTCCAGGCCGAAACTTTCGATTTTTCCGACGAAGTGTTTTTTCAGAAACTGGCCGCACTGGGCGAGAAATATGCCAACGACAAAGAGTTGCGCAAAATGAACATGAACCGCGGCTCCAAGCATTTTATCTATATCAACCGCACATTCTTCGGGCTTTTCAGCCTGCTGCATGACTTGAAAGCGGTTGTGGAGACCAAGCAATTTGTAAGCTGACACCAATAACCGGTCGTGAAACTTTTCACGGCTGGTTTCTTCTTTGCGTCCCGCCTTCCCAAGTCGACGAAACGGAACAGATTGGTTTTACCGTTAAATTAAATCTTTCCCCAAGCAAACGCTCCGCGACTCTTCAGGGAATTCACCGAAATGCGGGATGTCCGAATAACCAAGCTTCCGGTACAATGCGATGGCCTCCGGCTGACTTTTGCCGGTTTCAAGAATCGCGGCCCGATAGCCGAGCCCGCGGGCCCATTGTTCGAGCTCCGAAACCATGATGGAAGCTATGCCCCTGCCCCGGAATCCGGGTTTTACGAACATTCGTTTCAGTTCGATGCTTTGCGGGTCGTATGGCTTGAAACACCCGCAGGCGATGGCGATACCGTCTTCATAGGCCAGGACGACCGTCGGCAGGCCGGTGATGCGGTTGTATTCTTCGTAATCTTCCTTGTTGGTGTTATAAATGCGGCAAAGCTCGTCGTCGAGCTCGGTGGTGAGGTTTTGAAAATCGGGATTGTCGCTGGTGGTGCGAATGAGTTGAAACATGTGCAATGGTTGATGATTTTTGCGAAGGTACGCTTTGTCCTTTGAAAATAGGAATCACCTTGTAGCGATAACTAACGGACGGAACCATTTAATTTGCCGACATTGCCATTTCGGTTCGTTGTTGTAATCAGTGAACGTCGCAGCAGCTTGATCCCTGCCTATGTTCTTGTTTCACATCGGGTACCTTTGCACCTGGTAACCTTCCTTTGCTGTATGAAGTATACTTATTGCCTGCTTGTTTTTATTTTGGGGTGCGTCGGGCACGGGTTCGCGCAAACGGGTTTCAAGGTCGTTCCCCTGGGCGTAAAAGGAGGTACAACTGACGGAAACCTTTCAGCATACATGCTCGCGCCGGCTGGCTCAGATGCCTACGTGTGCCTGGATGCGGGAACCGTCAGCAACGGAATCGGAAGGGCTATTTCCGAGCGGGCATTCGATGTTGGCACCGAAACGGTTCTGAAGAACTACATCAAGGGCTACCTTATTTCTCACCCGCATCTGGATCATATTTCCGGAATGATCATCAATTCGGTAGACGATACGGTGAAGCGGGTATATGCCATGGAGCACTGCATCAACACAATGAAAGCACATTATTTCAATTGGCAAAGCTGGCCGAATCTCGCCAGCGAAGGAAATGCCCCCGCATTAAATAAATATCGCTATCAACTATTGAAAGAAGGCGTTGAGACAGCTCTCACAGGTACCGAAATGTCCGTTCGTGCTTTCCCGCTCAGCCATTCTAAACCTTATTCGAGCACCGCTTTTCTGGTGAAATCCGGAGGAGCGTATGCGCTGTATTTCGGAGATACCGGCCCCGACGAAGTGGAGCAGACCGGGCACATGAAGCGTGTCTGGACGGCTGTGGCACCGCTGGTGAAATCGGGCGAATTGAAGGGGATATTTCTGGAAGTTTCCTATCCCAATGCACAGCCCGACCGACATTTGTACGGGCACCTGACGCCGAAATGGTTTATGAAGGAATTTGAAACGCTGGCGGAATTGGCGGGGAAAAAGCATTTGCGGAACCTGCAAGTAGTTGTTACGCACATTAAACCGACAGGCAATAACGAAGAAACGATTCGGAGTGAGCTGAAAGCCGGAAATGCCCTCGGCTTGCGTCTCATCTTCCCTGAGCAAGGCGTAAAATTCGATCTGAAATAGAAACACAAAAGACGGGCACCGGCCCGTCTTTGCTATTTGAACAAAGTCACTTGCCCGCTTGCTACCCTGGGATCGTAGGGCACTTTCAGTTCCATACCCAATTCCTTGTTCATTTTCTGGATAAGGTAGGATGACAGCAATGGCGATGCTTCCTCATGGTTCTGGTGTACAAAGAAGAATATTTTCTGAATGCCTTCTTCGGTCCATAGTTTGAGCCTTTCGAACCAGTCATCGAGGCGGGTGTAATCCGAATCGACGTTGGCGCCGTTGTAACGGATGAACGCCGTCGGTGTGGTGAGCCGCATATGCAGCAGGTCGCGGCGGCCGGCCGAATCGGTTACGATATGCGTGATATTCTTCCTTTCCAGAAGGCTGTAAAGATCTTCGCTGTTGAACGAGCCGTCGTACCAGCCCGTGTGGCGCAACTCCAACGCCAGAGGGAAGCCGGAAGGCCACTCTTCGAGGTAGGCCTTCAACACATCCCAATTTTTAGGGCCGAAATTATCGGGCATTTGCAGGAAAAGCATGCCGAGTTTGTCTTGCAAATGCGCAATACCGTCGAGGTAGATATCCGTCTGTTCCTTTGCGTCTTTCAGTCGTTTCCAGTGACTGATCCCCTGGTGGAGTTTGGGGAAAAATTTAAAACCCGCCGGCGTTTTGGTGTACCAGGTTTCGATCGTTTCGACGGGAAAGTTATTGTAAAAAGTTGCATTCAGTTCAATGCTGTTGAATTGCGTCGCATAATACGCCAATTCATCCTTTGTACCTTTTGGATAAAATCCTTTCAGGTCGGTCTTGTTCCATTTGGCGCAACCGATATAGACTTCCGGCTTTCCGGCTGTTTTGGTGGCATTCAGCAGCGCTTTGTTGGCGGGCGCATCGGCTGGCAAGGTGAAATCGATATCATCGGGATTTTCAACTTTTCCGAATTTCATGACTGGCGGGATTAGAATGAACAAATATAAATCCGGCAAGCCGTCGCGACTTGCCAGGTTACCGAAAGGAGCGGATTATCTTCCGAAATCGTCCTGAACACGCACGATGTCGTCTTCGTCCGAAGGATTGGAAGGATCGGTGTGCTGCCATATTTCCGCTACAAATCCCCATTCGTTTACTCCAACCAGGCGGTGACGCTCCCCTTTTTTGAGGTTTACAACCGTACCGATCGGCAGTTGCCGCAATTCGGTTTCTTCGTCCGTATCGCTGATTACGATGCCTGCGCTTCCGCCGATTACTTTCCAGATTTCGGCCCGGCGGTGGTGATACTGCCATGAAAGGCGTTTGTTGGGCGCTACCACGAGGATTTTAGGGCTCAGCTTTTCGTAACCGGCGAAGTCGGCCAATGACAAATGCGGGAAAAATGTGGAGATGAATTTGGGGGCCTGGCTTTCATCGAGCACAAAAAAACCGCCCCACGGACGTGAGTGGTCTTTCGCGACAACGGTGAAACCTTGCTCATCTATAAACTGCTGTACTTTTGCAAAAACCTCACTTTTATCGGCATCAGCCGCAAACGATTGTATCATAACCGGGAATAATTTGTGAATCGGGTGAGTTTCAAAATTAGGATAAAAAACAAAAAGATGCCCCAAAATATTCAGGGCACCTTTTGAATTATATCTACTAATTTATACTATTTGTCCCACCATACTTTGGTGGTGAAATCGTCGGGCAGGGTAGCGCCTGTCTGATAGTTCGGGTTGCCTGCCACTTCGCCAGTCGGATATTTGAGTCTTACCGGGATCGTTCCGTTGGTGACATTGCCGGGGTAGTTGGTTGGCGTCAGCTTGGGATAGCCGGTCCTGCGCCAATCGTTCCAAGCTTCCCACCAGTTGAAAAACTTGTTCACCCACATTTGTTCGCCGATCATTTCGAGTGCCGGCTTGGCGGTGCTGTAAGGGTAAGTGGTGAGATAAGTGGCTACCGCGGCATCCGAAACGGTCAGTGAGGCATCATACGGTGTGTACATTTGCATGGAAGCTTTCACACCGGCTTCGTAATGTGATTTCGCCGTTCCGGTAATACCGCTTCCGATCTTCCGCTCGATGGCTTCGGCCAACAAGAGTTCCACCTCGCCGTAATTCATGATCATGTAGGGATCGGAATCCTGTAACATCTTGACGTTGATGCGGGAGTAGGTTTTGGCGAGGTTCACAGCCGTGCCTTCCAGTTTGTCGAGCATGGCCTGATCGTAACCGTTAGGCATGCCCTTCTGTTTCAATGGGTCGACGGTAATAGGCGTGAAACCTGTGGCTGTCCATTCGCCGATACCGCCGCTAAGGATCATCAGGCGGGGGTCGTCATCGGCGACACTGTTCGGATTCGTACCTTTAAGGAAATTAATTAAAGTGGCACTCATGTACGACGGTTGTCCTCCATCGCCGGGGTCAAATGCACGGGAAATACCATTTTGGTTTACCCATTCGCTCGGTCCGTCAGCCATAGCCACCCAGACATTGTCTGCATTGCTCGTAAATACTCCCCCCGCGGCGGCCTTGGTTACATAAGTAGCTGCCTTCGCTGGGTCTACATTGGAAATACGCATGGCCAGGCGCAGCATGAGTGAGTAACCAAATTTCTTCCATCTGGCAATATTACCCTTATAAATGAAGTCGGCTGCGGCGAAACCTTCATCCGGATTACTTGTGCTTAACGCCCCCGATGCCTCGTCGAGTTCTTTCAGCAGGTCGGCGTAAATCGCATCCTGAGTATCATATTTCGGGAAGAATATGCCTTCCGTCCCCTTGTTGGCCTCTGTATACGGGACATTACCGTAAAAGTCGGTGAGGCGCGCAAAGCTGAAAGCTCTTAAGATGCGGGCTGCGTTACGCATATTCACATATTTCCCTTCCGCAAAACCGCCCGGCCCCGATTGTTTCAGGATCTCCGCGATGTTTTTGAGCTGGTCGTTGTAAGTAAATTCAAACGGCGCGGCATTGGTTTCGGCGTTTACCGTATACTTATCGCCCGGTGCAATACCACCACCCGCATTGGCAAGCTGCTGGATTGCATAGGCACACCAGCCGATGTTGGTACGCCAGTCGATGTAGCGGTTGTCGCCGGCTGAACCATTGGAAGCGATGCCCAACTCCACCGAAGTGAATATGAAGTTGAGGTTCACCTGATTCAGGGCCTGCGGATTAATATTCAGGTCGTGCAGTTCTTTGGTGTCGCACGCCGCCGCGAGCAGGCCCGCCAATCCGTATTTCAAATATTTGGTGAAATTTTTCATGTCTCGATAATTAGAATGTTGCTCTCAGATTGAAACCGTAACTGCGTGTGGATGGGAAACCGAAGTAGTCGAAACCTTGCGAGTTCCCGTTGGAATAGGTCGATTCCGGGTCCACGTTATCGATGTTCTTGAACAGGATGGCCAGGTTACGCCCAACAAAAGAGATGCTAAGGTTTTGCAGCGGGGTTTTTTCGAGAAGCTTTTTCGGGAAAGTATAGCCGAGAGTCAACTGCCTCAGTTTGATAAAGGAGGCATCGTAAAGGAACATGGGCGTTACCGCGTCGGCTTCACCGCCAACAGAGTTCCAGTAGTCGAAGGCCTCACGGGGCGTCAGCGTTTTGGTAAATGGTTTGTATTCTGTTCCTTCCTGCGTTACGCCGGTTACCGTCAGAGGGGCTTCTCCTTCGCGTCCTTGCAGCGATTTCTTGCTCAATCCCCATTGGGTAAGGCGCATGTTGGTCCCCGACAGAATGTCACCGCCCCATTTGAAGTCGACAAGGAAGGAGAGGTCGATGCCCTTGTAATTGAATGCGTTGGTCAACCCTCCGGTCAATTTGGCAACACCGTTACCGATGATCTCATATCCTGCGGATCCCACCGGGCGGCCGTCGCTGTAAAATACGGGTTGCCCGTCCGGCGACAGTTTCTGAACGCGGCCGGTGATCATGCCATAGGGATGCCCTACGATATTCTTAATGAACGAGTTGCGAGTACGTGGCTCTTCCATTACCAACTCGGTCGAACCTTCGATCAGGGCTTTTACTTTGTTATTGTTTTTCGCGAGGTTCAATGTTACATCCCAATTCAAATTGCTGGTTTTGAGTGGAGTAGTGGTGAGAAGCAGTTCAATGCCTCTGTTTTGCATTTTGCCGAGGTTTACCGAAGTGGTGGCAAAGCCGCTTGCGCGCGAGATTGTAGCATCCAGGATATCGTCAGTCGTCTGCTGGTCATAGTAGGTGAAATCGACACCTAGCTTGTTATTGAACACACGGAAGTCGATACCGAATTCTGTCTCTGTTACGGTCAACGGTTTCAGCTTCCGGTTGGGGATGTTACCTCCATTACCCATCGCCTGTGAGAAAGATGCCATGGGAATGCCCAGGTGCGGGTTGCCGTTCAAAGAGTAGGTCAAATCGGTCGTGTAAGCCCCGTTTGTAGCATTGCCCACCTGTGCCCAGGAAGCTCTGATTTTTCCGTACGACAACCACGACGGCAGCCCCTTGAATGCGTCCGAGAAAACAAAGCTGACGCCGACCGACGGATAAAGCGTACTGTTAGTAGCCGGATTCAATACCGAAAACCAGTCGTTGCGCGCGGTAGCATTCAAGTAAAGGTAACCATCCCAGGAGAGCTCCATGGATCCAAACAGCGAATTGATGCCGGTTTCCCAGTAATTATAATCCCATGATTTGCCCTTTACATTGTTGATCGCAGGGAAGAACTGGACATTGAAACCATTACCATAAATATTGACGTAATCATATTTCCTTCTCATACGGTTTCCACCGGCAAATGCGTTGATGCCGATTTTGCCAAAGTCCTTATTGACGCCGATCGTATATTCCGCATTCAACTCGGAGACATTCCATGTTCCCATGCTGCGTGCTCCGCCGCGCTGATAACCGGTACCTTCCGGTGTGAGGGCCTCGGCGCGGCGCGTATATTTATCGAGACCGACGCGTCCCTGGATATAGAGCCAGTCTGTGAACTGGTATTTCAATGCGCCCGACGTGATGATCCGGTTCTTTTTGTCGGTTTTGATGAACTGATAAGAAACCCAGTAGGGATTTTGTCCCCAGTTGTTGTTGGCCTGCTGGAATTCTTCGCCCACCTGTTTACCAAATATACTGAGGCTGGTAGTATCGGTTCCCGCCGGAATTGCGCCGGGCTTGGCGGGATCGCCATAATAATCAAGGATGTTGTAGTTGCCGGGTGTCCTCCACACGGATTGGATTGCGTTGCCGGGGGAGTCGGATACGTTCGGGCGATTTTTAGCCTTTTCTTCCGAATACAACACCTTGGCATCCAACGTAATACGTTTACCGAATTTGGCGTTGGTCGAAAGCGAGAGGTTGATCCGGTCGTAGCCCGAGTTGGGAACAATGGTGGTACTGTTCAGGTTGGTCACCGAAGCCCGGAAGTTTTGGGTCTCATTGCCTCCCGAGAGTGCCAGGTTGTTGGTAAATGCGTGCCCTGTTTTGTAGAATCGTGAAAAATTGTCGCCTTGATAGGCGTAAGGCCTCATTTTACCATCGAAGCCGATCACCTGACTGTTGTCGTATTTGGGTCCCCAGGAGTCATCGCCCCATTCGTAGGCTTGCTGTTGTGTGGTTGGCTTGGAGGCCACGCCGTTCACATAGGAACCGCTGCCGTAAGAATGTTGCAGATCGGACAGATCGTTCAGTTTCTCAACCACATAGTTGGAACCAAACTCGATGCCAATACCCTTTCTTCTCGAGCCGCGCTTGGTGGTTACATTAATAACGCCATTCGACGCACGGGAGCCATATAAAGCCGCTGCATTAGCACCTTTCAATACTGTTACCGATTCAATATCGTCCGGGTTGATGCTCGACAGACCGTCGCCTTCGTCGGAGCCGCCCCAGAGGCCGGCTTGGCCGAAGTTGTTATTATCCATCGGGATACCGTCGATCACGTACAACGGCTGGTTGTTGCCCTGAAGAGACTTGTTACCACGAATAATCACCCGGGAAGAGCCGGCAGGGCCCGATGCGATTTTGCTCACGTTAACCCCTGCTACGCGCCCGGCGAGCGCATTACCCAGGTTGGCCTCGCGCGCGGCGGTCATATTACTGCCGGCTACCTCCGTAATGGAGTAAGCGAGAGACCTTTTTTCACGGCTGATACCCAATGCCGTAACCACCACTTCGCTCAGCGCGGTGGCTTCGGCGGTCAACGAGATGTTGATAACGGTAGCGTTGCCTACTACCACCTCTTTTGTTACATAACCGATATAGCTAAATGTCAGGGTTTTACCTTTTTCGGCGGTAATGCTGTATTCGCCCTTATCATTAGTGGTGGTACCCCTGGTGGTACCCTTCACGACTACGTTTACACCGGCAATGTCACCGCCGGTGGCGTCGCTTACTTTCCCGGATACCGTCATTTCCTGCGCATACCCCTTTGAGGGAGAGCACAGAGAACAGTATCAGCATCTTAACTAGTAGATTTTTTTTCATACAGTCCGTACTTCTGATAGGTTAAACTGGATACTTAAATAGAGGCATTGAAAGCTAAAAATCAGGCCAAATATACCGTGGTTGACTCCATATCTACATAGTGCTTTTTTATCTAAAAATAACACATTTTTAACAGGTTTTTAAT
The DNA here is from genome assembly GCF_040448675.1 of Dyadobacter sp. 676. NCBI lineage: Bacteria > Pseudomonadati > Bacteroidota > Cytophagia > Cytophagales > Spirosomataceae > Dyadobacter > Dyadobacter sp. 676. The sequence continues at coordinate 3,713,572 of NZ_CP159289.1, forward strand.
AGTATGTTAAAATTATTCCAATATAAAAATGGATTATTCTATTGCTTTCGATAATTACAAATGTTGGCTACGGTCCTGTAATATAAATTCTAGTATTGGAAGGAAGGATGACCGGCAGACGACTACGGTATGATATATACGTGTCTACCTGATTCGTCCTGGTAATGGGCTTTCCATAGTTGCCGCGGCTTCCATGAAAGAAAGGTTACGGTCGATAATGCCGGTAAGTGTTTTTCGGGAAGAAGCCGATGTAAATCCGTCGGGAGCGGTGTGGGTAATATAATCGAGAAGCCGTTCTATCGACGTTGTTGCCACATGCAGCCGGGTGTCGGAGGAGCCGTAGTAAATGAACACCGAACCGTCGTCGTCAAGTATCCAGCCGTTGGAGAATACGACGTTGGATACATCGCCAACCCGCTCACTTTCCCCCGGCGCCAGAAAATAGCCGGCCGGTTTGTAAATGACCTTGGAAGGGTCCCGAATGTCCGTCATGAAAAGATACAGCACATAACGCAGGCCGGCCGCGGTTTGTCGTACGCCGTGCGCGAGGTGAAGCCAGCCCAGGTGTGTCCTGATAGGCGCCGGGCCCTGACCATTTTTGGATTCATAAACGGTGTGATATTTTTTGGGGTCGACAATGACTTCGCTTGTTATCTGCGCATTTTCGATGTATGGCGCGAGTCCCAGCCCGATGCCGCCTCCCAGGCCCGTTTCGATAAATGAGTCCTGCGGGCGTGTATAAAATGCGTACTGGCCATTAATGTATTCGGGATGCAAAACGACATTTCGCTGTTGGGGCGATCGGGTTTTCAGATCCGGAAGCCTTTCCCAACGGCACATGTCCCGGGTACGTACGATGGCGCATTGCGCGATGGCCTGGGATTCGTTTCCGGCCGCAGCGGAGGGGTCTTTGCGTTCGGTGCAGAACAGTCCGTAAATCCAGCCGTCCTCGTGAGCCGTAAGGCGCATGTCGTAAATATTGACATCCGGCTCCGACGTTTCAGGTATTGCCATGGGGTACTTCCGGAACTCGAACCGGTCGATGCCGCTGGTGCTTTCCGCAATGGCAAAAAACGACTTACGATCATAGCCTTCCACACGCGCGACGAGCAGGTATTTCTTTCCAAGCTTGATCGCGCCTGCATTGAAAACAGCATTGATTCCGAATCTCTTCATAAAGAACGGATTGCTTTCGGGATTCAGGTCGTATTCCCAGAACAGTGGCACGTGTGAAGCGGTAAGTACTGGAAATTTGTAACGGTCGCAGACGCCGTCGCCGGCGGCGAGCTTTTCGTTCGGAGTCCCGATAAGCCGCTGTTTCTCGCTTTTAATCAGCTGAAAACGCTCTTCGAAGATCGTCATTGCGTATTTGCAGGTTTGTTGAATGCTTAGTGAAAGGGAAGGTGTTTATACCACGTTTTCCACAGAATGGCCGAGGTGGCCAGGAATATGGCGGTCGCAATAAGCGTTTCGGCGGGCATTTTCAGTATTCCGAAAACGGGAATGGCTGTAATGGCTGTTTGTGCGACAATGCCGGTTATGACATTGAACAAATCCCTCGAAAACTGTTTATTAGGGACAAACAATGGGTCGCTTTTCCGGATCTCCTGGCGGACAGGCCCCCAAAAGCCCCAGGGATTGACCGTCCGGCAGAATGTTTTCAGAACCTCCATGTCGGTTGGGGCCGTAGCCAACGAACCGGCAACGGCCCCGATTAGCGAAATGACGAGTATGAGCGGGAAATAACGCAGCGGCAATGTGTTTTGGAACAAATGCGGGCAAACCAGCGCGCAGACAATCCCGGCCAGCATTCCCCAGAAAAAACCGGCGCTGTTGAACCGCCACCAATACCATTTGAGCACGTTGGAAGCGATATAGCCCCCGTATAGCGCCGATACGATCCATTGCAAAATGCTGTTCACGTCCCTTGCCAGCAGGCCGAGGACGACACTGATCAAAACGATGACAATGCCTGACAGATAGTTTACGCGGCTTATCTCACGGCTGTCGGCGTCGGGGTTGACCGATCTGAGATAAATATCGTTCACAAAGTAGGCCTGGGCTGCATTGAATGTACCTGCAAAGGTGCCCATAAATGCTCCCATCAACCCTATCAGCATCAGTCCGAGCAGCCCTGACGGGACGTGCGTGTTGAGCACTGCGGGAAGCACTTTTTCAAAATCGGTGCCGATGGCTGCGGCGGTGCCCGCATGGCGGAAATACAGCAATCCCAGAACCGCAATGCCGGTGATGAAAAGATACCTGGTTGGTAACAGCACAATATTGACGATCATGCTCATTAACGCGGCTTCCCGGGGCGAGCGGGTCGACAGGATCTTCTGCATGTCGTAATTGGGGGCCGGGCCGGCGAGGCTCGCGAGAATACCCTTGGCGGTCATCCAGGCAAAAAAGTAGCCAAATGGGGCGAAATTGTCGCTTTTCAGCTTATCGGCGGCGGCTGGCAGGCGTGTCGACCAGTCGAGATCCAGATATTTACCGAAAAACAGATCGGTCCAGCCAGAAGGTACGCCCAGTTGCCTCACATCCGACAATGCCGGATATGCCATGGCGGCGACGGATACACACACGATCACCATGATCAGATAATGCAGGACATCGGCCCATACGATGCTTTTCATGCCTCCAAGCAGTGCATAGCAGGCTGTGAAAACAGTAAAAAGTATCCCATAGAAGTGTGCCGAATAGCCGGCCGGCAGATCAAAGGGCAGGAAAGGCTTCACGACATGCCAGGGTATGAATATCCCGATGAATTTGCCCAGGCCGATAAAGCCGTAAGCCATAAAGCTCAGACAGCTCAATAGCGCGAAAATGATGATGATCTTGTGCGAAAGGTCAGCGCCGCGCCGGTCGCCGAAACGGAACAGCATCCATTCCGCACCGGTAGCCGCATTGGAGCGCCTGAGCCACATTGAGAGATAGACCATCATAAATATCTGGTTAAATACCGGCCACAGCCAGGGTAGCCAAATGCTTTTTACACCGTACACGACCATTATCGCGACCATCCAGGCCGTGCCGGAGAGATCGAACATGCCCGATGCGTTGGAAATGCCGAGCATCCAGAACGGCATGGATTTCCCACCCAGCAGGTAGTCGTTTTTGCTTTTCGCAGCCTGCCGCTTGAGGTAAAATCCGATCAGAAGGACCGCTAGCAGGTAAATGAATATGACGAGGAGGTCGATCGCTTTGATTTTCATCGGTGGCCCTGCAAATCGATCCGCGTATGGTACAAACTTATTGACAAAACTGCCGCAGGATATAATACTTTTTTAACCATGATTAGGCCAATACTAACAGTTTGTGAGATTCCTGGAAGAATGTGGGATGGAAATATTGATAATTAATCTTTAAATTGTTACCTGAATATAGCACCAGTGAGTTTGACTGATCAGTTTATTTTCAAATTAATTTAAAATCCCGATTTAGCCTATGAGTGAAATCTACCGAGAAATTACCCCGTTGACCCAGTACGACTGTTTTACCGTTTTCGACCGCAGAAAGACAATCTTCGATTTCCCGCTCCACAGCCACGAGGAGTTCGAGTTAAATCTGATCCTGTCGGGAAAAGGCGTAAAGCGGGTAGTTGGTGACCATACCGAGGTAATAGACGACGCGGAGCTGGTTCTGGTGGGTAATAACCTGCCGCATGGCTGGCTCACCCACACCTACAAATGGGAGGAAGGAATGCCGGAGATCAACGAAGTGACCGTGCAATTCCATAAGGATCTGTTCGATGATAAGTTCCTCAAACGCAATCAGTTGTTTTTCGTCCGTTCCCTGCTCGAAAAGTCGTCCAAAGGTATTGCATTCTCGCGGGAAACGATCGAGCGGATCAAGCCCAGGCTTACCACCCTGGCACAGAAAAGCGGATTTGATTCCATGCTCGAACTAATGTCGATCCTGCACGATCTGTCGGTGTCGCGCGATATGCGCATGCTATCAAACAGTACATTCACGGACGAGAATTTTCACTATAACAGCAGGCGTATCGAAAAGGTGTTCTCCTACCTGCGTGATAATTATGACAAGGATGTGAACCTTGCCGGCGTCGCGAAGCTGGCCGGAATGTCGGAAGTGTCATTCAGCAGGTTTATCAAGAAGCGTACAGGCAAGACATTCGTTGAAAGTTTGAATGAAATCCGCCTCGGGCATGCGTCGCGATCGCTTATCAATACTACCAATACAATTTCAGAGATCGCCTATAAATGCGGATTCAATAACCTGTCGTATTTCAACCGTATTTTTAAAAGCAGGAACGGATGCACGCCAAAAGAATTCCGTGACAACTATTCGGGTACGCGGACGTTTGTGTGAGAGGGACTGACTGACTGAATGAACGAGCCGTTCCACGGCGGCTCATTCATTCAGTCAGTCAGTCAATCATTAAACTTTCAACATCCAGCCAAAGATGTCTTCCTCCTTGCCGGTGCGGAGGTCGGTGAGGTACGTTTTGACCTTGTTTACGAATGAATCTTCCTTGATTTCAGGCAATGCGTAATCTACACCTTCATAAGCGATGGTTGCGAACGGAGAGATTACTACCGCTGTTCCCGCGCCGAATGCGGCTTCGAGTTTACCGGCTTTCAATGCGTCGATGATTTCGGCTACGCTGATGCGGCGTTCTTCCACGGGAATACCCCAATGTTGCGCGATTGCCACGATGCTTTTACGCGTAATACCGTCGAGCGTTGTTTCAGAAACATGCGGCGTAAGTAATTTGCCGTCCAGCATGAACATGATATTCATGGTTCCCGATTCCTCGATGTAAGCATGATCGCGGGCGTCGGTCCAGATCAGTTGATCGTAACCTTCCTGCTGGGCTAATTTTGCGGGATAAAGCGAGCCTGCGTAGTTACCAGCGCATTTGGTCGCTCCTACGCCGCCCTCTGCGGCACGGATGAAATGCGTTTCCACCTTCACGCGCGGCGGCTTGGCATAATAAGTACCTACCGGGCTTGTGAAAATGACAAAATAGTATGAATCCGATGCTTTTACGCCGATATAGGGGTCGGTGGCAAACATGTATGGACGAATATAAAGCGAACAGCCGGGCTGTGACGGCACCCAACCGGCGTCCAGACGGAGCAGCTCGGTGAGGCCATTCATGAAAATTTCCTCGGGGATCGTCGGCATGCAAAGACGTTCCGCCGATTTGTTAAGACGTTTCCAGTTATCGATGGCGCGGAAAAGCAACACTTCGCCGGCGTCATTTTTGTAAGCTTTCATTCCCTCGAAAATAGCCTGACCGTAATGCAGCGCGGCGGTTGCAGGGCTAAGCGATAGGTCGCCGTAAGGGACAATGCGGAGGTCTTGCCATTGGCCATTCTTATATTCGGCGATAAACATATGGTCGGAGATGTTCCGTCCAAAAACGAGGTTATTAAAGTCAACCTCCTGCAAACGGGATTTGGTGGTTTGCTGAACTTCGATTTGTACTGTGTCGGCTGTCATGATGCCAAAAATTTAATTTTTCAAACGCTTTCCGAAGCTTACACTTTGAAAGAAGGCCGGATTTGAAGCTTCCCGCGCGTTCTTCCGTAAGTCCCGCAATTTAAAGAATTTAATCTATAAAAAGCGGATATTTAGTATAACAATTATTTTCTCCCCGCGACCCTTGGTTGCCACGTAACTTCTTCGATTCCGAGCTCGTACGTCATGGCGCGGCACAGCATGAACAGATAATCCGAAAGGCGGTTGAGATAGCGGATCACGATGGGTTCAACTTCCTCGCTTTGCTGCAAATGGACCACCGCACGCTCCGCGCGGCGGCAGACGGTCCGGGCGATGTGCCCGAATGAAACCGAAGGGTGCCCGCCCGGCAGAACGAACGCCCGCAATGGTGGGATCTTTGCGTCGATCAGGTCCATTTCCGTTTCGAGTTGCGCAACGTCCTCGTCGTACAGATCGGGTAAAATTCTTTTTTCTGGTCGGGCTCCGAAGCGAGATGCGAGCCGATTGTGAAAAGCCGGTCCTGGATTTCTTTGAGCAGGCCTCTACGGCTTTCGTTCACCGGCTGGTCGCGGAGCATGCCGACGTAGCTGTTGAGCTCATCGACTGTCCCATAGGCTTCGATGCGCGCATGCGCCTTGCTCATGCGTGTACCCCCGATGAGGGCAGTGGTGCCTTTGTCACCGGTTTTGGTGTAGATTTTCATAATGGATTTATGCCTTCGCTTTTTTCGCGGGCTGGGATTGGAGAAGGTCTTTCAAGGAGAATTTCAAAGTGTCCGCTTGGGTCAATTGTTCCTCAATTTCACGCTTCTCTTCGGAGGTATGACTGTTTTTAATGACAGCTACCTTACTGGCCTTGTATGTTTTCATGGTAGTACCGGATAGTCTGTTTGTTAGCTGGCCAGCAGCTGATTGGTCTGATGCGGCCATTATGGATCGTGAATATAACGACTTTTACTTTCTGCGAGTTTCCCATGCCAATTTGCGTCGAACCGCTGTTCTTTACCGCTTGTTCTGCCGGTCTTAATAATCAGGTTAGGATCATTGAAGATACTTTCAACCTCTTGCAATGTGTTTTCTCTTTCGGGATCGTCCTGACTTACATGTTTAATGTTATTTGAATCCCATTCAAATTGCATTTTAAGTTTTATTAACGTGTGTGTGATGCCAAACCAGGCGAATTACGGCGTCTTCGGACAACCCTTAGCAGCTTATGAAGTTTGCCGCCATCGAGATCGTTGGCTCCCAATTAGGTTTTGGAAACTCCCCGACCTAATTTTGCACCCTGATTTTATATGGCGAAACGACCTCTATTTGGGTTACTAATTCATGAAAGTTACAACATTTGCAATAAAGATCTGGCGTTGGGCATCTTTATTATTCGTTATCGGGGCGCTGGTCTGGACATACTCGCTGTTCCCGGAAATGGTCGCCGTCGACTTCGCTGACAGCGGCCTGGCGGAGAGGTATGTCGAAAAAGGACATATTTTTTACATTGTAATGGGTCTTTTCCTGCTGAACAACGTGGTGATTACCGGCATCGCCCGCCACATTCCGAATGTGGACCCGATGAACCTGCCGATTCTGAAACGCAGGGAATGGTCTCAGCATCGTGCCGAGCTGAATGAGCATCTCACCAACTGGCTTTTCTGTCTCGTAGCGGTAATCAATACCATTATGGGTTTCAGTTTGCTCGCACTCGCGACGATCAACAGTACCAACTACAAGTTGGACGTTTTCGATTTTTCGTGGCTTTACTACGCAAGTCTTGTCTTGGTTTTGTTCGTATTTCTGCTTCCCCTGCGCCTGCTTTGGCCGCCTTTGCACGACGATAAACTGTAACCTGACAAGGTATGGAAGGTAAAAGAACGGCCGTGGAGGATGTGGATGCATTGTGGCGGAGAGAAGCTGAGGCGATCGATTTGCAGGACTACATCTACGACCTGCCTGATGAGCGGATTGCCAGGTACCCGATGGAAATCCGGGACCAGTCGAAGCTGATGGTGTATAAAAATGGTGGTATCCGTCATTTGCGGTTTACCGATATTGCTTCGCAGTTACCTGAAAATACGTTGCTCGTTTTTAACGACACCAAAGTCATTCCGGCGCGCGCGTATTTCAGAAAGGAAACTGGGGCGGTGATAGAGCTGCTGTTGTTGCACCCCGAGCTGCCTACCCGCGTGATTAACGACGCGATGCTGGTGAAGCATTCCTGCGTGTGGGAATGCATGATCGGTAATAAAAAACGTTGGAAAACAGGTGACACGTTATCGAACGTCGTTCCGGTAAATGGATTGGAAGTGCATTTACAGGCTTCCTTCCACGATTACGAGCGTAATATGGTAACGCTCGCATGGGACGCAGATGTGACATTCCTGGATCTGTTGAAGGCGTTAGGAGAGATCCCGCTGCCGCCTTATCTCAACCGCGGCACCGAGGAGCCCGACAAAGAAAGTTATCAAACTGTTTACGCTCACCACGACGGTGCCGTCGCCGCACCTACGGCGGGATTGCATTTCACGCCGCGTGTATTCGAAGCTCTGGAAAGGAAGGGTATCCGAAGATCGTTCCTGACGTTGCACGTCGGCGCCGGTACTTTTCAGCCTATTAAAGTGGAAAAGGTCACCGAGCACCGGATGCATTCCGAGCAGGTAGTATTCACAAGGGCGTTGATCGACGAATTGCTGCGGTCGGTTGGAAGTATCGTGCCCGTAGGAACCACCTCGCTGCGTTCTCTGGAGAGTTTGTACTGGTTTGGTGTAAAGCTTTTCAAAGGTGAGGCCACCGTTTTCAATATCGAAAAACTCTACCCCTATCCCTGGAAGGAAGAAGAGCTGCCCTCGGCCGAGCAATCGCTCCGGGCTGTTGCCGATTATATGGATAAGGCGCGGTTGGAAGAGGTCGTAGGAGAAACTGAAATCTTTATCTTCCCCGGATACCGTTTTCGTCTTTGCCGCGGGGTAATTACTAACTACCACCAACCCGGCTCTACACTGATCCTGCTGGTAGCCGCATTCGTGGGAAATGACTGGAAAACGATCTATTCCGAGGCGTTAAAGAACGGCTACCGTTTTCTAAGTTATGGTGATTCGTCGCTCCTTTGGCTCAATGGTGTTGAATGAGAATATCTTTTAATATGTTTTCCCATAAAATTGTTTATATAATTAATAGACAATCTATGGGGCAGTTACAATTGGTTGAACAGGGAATGACCGTCGAAGAATACTTCGAATCGGAGAAGGCAAGCGAAATTCGCCACGAGTATAACAATGGCGAGATTTACGCTATGGCTGGCACCACTTTGAATCACAATAATATTGTGGGGAATGTGTGGGCCGCTTTCAAGGGCATTTTACGGTCGCGGGGTCTCCGTGTCTTTTTCGAGAATATCAAGTTAAAAGTATCGGATAGCTGTTATCTATATCCCGATGTGATTGTTACTTGCGCACTAAAGGATGTTTCCGGAACTTATGTTGTGGAACACTCCAGTATTTTGGTGGAGGTGACGTCAAAAAACTCCGATGTGAAAGATCGGGGTTTTAAGCTCAAGCAATACAAGACCATACCATCCTTACAGTATTATATGCTTGTTTCTCAGCTTGAGTGCAGTGTCGAGTTATATTCGTGACTCGAAGGCAGGCAGTAACCTCTGGACCTATTGTTCATTTGAGAATGTAGAGGATGTAATTCGCTTTGAAGCATTTAGTTTTGAGATAAGCCTTAAAGCTTTTTATGAAGACATCACATTTGAGCCGGAGATCGTACAATAAAAAATTCCTACTTTACCGAAATTACCTTGCTTGCTACTGATACCCCATTCTCATTAAACGCCTCGATCGCAAAATAATAAGGCACGCCTACATTCAATGCGCGTAGTTCAAAGGTATTGGGCTCGTCGTTCCAGAACTGGTAGGTCTGGTAAAGTTTGTCGGGAGCGATTCCCCATAGTACATTATAGCCAACCGCCCCGGGTACTTTTTCCCATTTCAGATCGGCGTTACGCGTGTCTTTCTGGCGTACGGCCGTGAAACCTGCGGGCGTTTCGGGGGCCTTCCCGAAGCCGTTTCCAAAAATTCTGAATTCACTGATCGCCAATACAGGCGACGCCACATAGACGTGCTCGTAACGCACATAGCGGGCACGGACGGGCGCGGGAAGCTCTATATAGGCACAGGGGCGGTCGCGTCTGGGGCCTTTGGTAAGATCGCTGACCAGATCCCATTTTTTGCCATCCTTCGATACCCAGATTTTGAACTGTGTGTAGACTTTTTCCGGTTTGTTGTCGAAAATATCCGATTTGTAATCGGAGTAATTGACTTGCACCGCTTTTACTTCCTGCTCCGCCTGTAAATCGATCGTCAACGTCTCGCCTGGCTTGTTTTGTTTTGCGGCCCAGAATGTCCGCGGATTTTCGTCGGTTATCTTTTGCACGGCCATACTATCCAGCGTCGACGAGGCGGTTGCGGGCTTTTTGTAGGATAGCAGCATCCAGCCGGTGAATAGCTCGTCGCCTTTGCCTGTCCAGGTCTTGGTGGGAAGTTTATGAGGAAAATCGCCGAAACGGGTGTTGGCGAACATTTGCCCATCTTTGTCGAAACCGGCCGGGAAGCGTACGATACGCCGCTCCATGGCCCAGTTCAGGCCAATCCAGGAGGTTCCGGTGTTCCAGTAGTTGCCGAAATTGTCCTGAAATGTGTTGCCATGCCCTGCACCGGTCGCGAAGCCGCCCGGTTTGTACGAAACGGGGTTGTAAGGCGCATAGGTAAATGGCCCAAGCGGATCATCACCGACATAGGTCCCATTGGCATACACATTATACTCGGTACCCGGCGCGCCGTATTGCAGGTAGTATTTTCCTTTATGTTTCGTCATCCAGGCACCCTCCGTGAACGGCTTGAACGGATCGGAGTGGTTCGGCCCGAAGCGTTCCCAGCCATGCTCGTACTGGTTGAGCCACAACATGGCCTGGTACTGTCCCTTGAATGCAAGCCGTTTGGAATAATCCAGCTCGGAACCGAAAATGGGGTAGACATTGGAAGAGCCCCAGTACATATACCATTTATCGGTATCCGGGTCGTGGAACAATGCGGGGTCCCAGGGGCCTATGTCTTTGGGCAACCGTGGTGTCCAGCGGTTGTAGAACTCCCAAATGCCTTTCTCGGGCGCAACGGAGTAGAGTATCGGGCGTGATTCGAAGGTGGATTGGAACAAAAACAATGTATCGCGGACAGATACTGCCGCCGGCGCGCACATGTCCTCGAAAGGCCAGCGGTTGGCGGTGAGGTATTTCCAGTTCAGCATGTCTTTGGAATGCCAGTAACCGCCCGAAATGGTCACGAAAAGAAAGTACTCGCCTTTATGGTTGATAATCACCGGATCGGCGCCGGAACGGTAGCTGATGTTTTCGTTGAGCTGCTCGAAATTGTATTTGTAATCGATGTCCATCGGATTACAATAGGTGGTTTGTGCGGATGCCACCAGCGAGTTCAGCAGGAGTATTATTCCAAAAAAAATCCGGATTGGGCTTAACGACATGATTTTGTTGATGGTAGGGGTTTTGTTAATCCTGTAATCATGCAAAATTACCTGTTTTTGCCTTAATTATCTTTTCCTTCCGTAAAACCATCGCGTCTTTAAGGCGTTTTCAACCTGATAACCTTTACCTTTGCGGTCGATTTGAAATAAGCAACAGTTTTTAGAATGGCGATTGATTTTATAGAGGAACTGCGCTGGCGGGGCATGCTGCACGACATGATGCCGGGAACACATGAACAACTTCAGAAGGAGATGACATGCGGCTATATTGGCTTCGACCCCACGGCACCTTCGCTACACATCGGTAACCTGGCCACGATTATGCTGCTGGTGCATTTCCAGCGTGCCGGCCATAAACCCATCGCGCTGGTAGGCGGTGCCACCGGGATGATCGGCGACCCTTCGTTCAAGGCAGCGGAGCGTTCATTCCTCGACGAGGAGACGTTGCGTATCAACCAGGAAGGTATCCGCAAGCAGCTGGAATCGTTCCTGGATTTCGATTCGGGCGAGAACTCCGCTGAAATGGTGAACAATTACGACTGGTTTAAGGACATTGGCTTTTTGCAGTTCCTGCGCGATGCGGGCAAGTTTTTGAGCGTCAATTATATGATGTCCAAAGATTCGGTGAAAAAGCGTCTCGAAACCGGGATTTCATTTACCGAATTCTCGTACCAGCTTTTGCAGGGCTATGATTTTTACCATTTATATAAAACCAAAAACGTCCGGCTGCAAATGGGCGGCTCGGACCAATGGGGGAATATTACGACCGGTACTGAAATCATCCGCCGGAAGGAGGGCGACGAGGAAGGCTACTTTAAAGCGTATGCATTGACCACTCCGCTCGTTACGAAAGCCGACGGTTCCAAATTCGGTAAAAGCGAGGGCGGGAATATCTGGCTTGATCCCGAGCGTACGTCGCCCTACCAGTTCTACCAGTTCTGGCTCAACCAAAGCGACGAGGATATGCCGCGCTATCTGCGCGTATTCTCGTTGAAAGGCCGCGAGGAAATCGAGGCACTGGAGAAAAGCCACGCCGCCGAGCCACATTTGCGCATTATGCAAAAGGCCCTCGCATCCGAGTTGACGATCCGCATTCATTCACAAAAAGCATATGACCTGGTGCTGAAGGCATCCGAGGTTTTGTACGGTAAGGCGACGCTCGAGACGCTCCAAAGCATTGCGGAGGACGAGTTTGAGACGGTGTTCGACGGAGTGCCGCAAACGGAAATCAGCCGCCGGGAATGGGACGAGTGCGCCAATATTACGGACCTGATTTCGACGGTGACCCGATCGGAAGTGTATACCTCCAAAGGCGAGGCGCGCCGGGCAATCCAGCAGAACGCCGTGAGTGTGAACAAATCGAAGGTAACTTCCGCCGAGCAGCCGTTGGGGGATTTCGCATTGCTGCAAAATAGGTTTCTGCTGATTTCGAAAGGGAAGAAGAACCATTTGATTAAGGTAATTTGATATTATTTGACAGGTTTAGCGGGGAATTATGCTTTGTTAAGCCTGTCAAAACTGAAAATCGCGGCGTCTTTATTCTTTTTTCCGGCGATAAGATCCGTGATTATACCTGCGGCGATTATGCTGAAAAGAATGCCGTTCCCGCCAAATCCCAGCGCGAAATAAGTGTTGGGATGCTCCTTTACCCCACCGATAAAAGGAAGGCCGTCCTTCGTTTCGGCGAAGGTGCCGCACCAGGCATAATCGGTAACAAAAGGCAAATCCGGAAACATCCTGCGCGCAATCGTTTCCAGCTCTTTGGATTTGCGGTAAAGCAGCCTGTCCCTTTTGACGGCGCTTTGGAACATTTCGTCCTTGCCGCCGATCAGTACGCGGTGGTCCTCCGTAGTGCGGAGGTACAAATATGGCCGGGCGCTTTCCCAAAGCAGTGCATTCCGGTACCATAATTCCTTTCTTCCGGGAATCGGTTTGCTGACGATCGCATACGACGAATGCAGGCGCACGAAATTATGCGAAATCAGTTTCTGGGATTCGTAACCTGCGGCCACGATCAGCTTTTTTGTCCTGACAACGCTCCCATTGTCCAGGACGAGCGACACACCTTTGCGCTCATGTCGTATGTCGGTGATTTCGACGGTGTCGTATACACGTGCGCCCCTGGCTATGCACGCCTGGAAAAGTGCGTGCGCGAGCATGTAGGCGTCTACCTGCGCGGCATCGTGCGAGAGGACCGCTCCGCTTTTATGAATACCCGGAAAATGTGAACGCAAAGTGGCGCGGTCCCACCATTCCACATCGATGCCTATCTTTCGCCGTATTTCAAATTCTTTTTCCAGCAGGGGTAAATCTTCCTTTTTGGAGGCATAGTATATGCTTTTTGCAAACGAGAAATCTGTTTTGGCACTCAGTGAATCCGCAATTGCACCTGCTTTGTGAATCGCTTCGACACAAAGCAAGTAGCTGCGCACGGCATGTTTTTCGCCGACGAGTCCTATTAAATCGGTCAGCATGGTATCGATCTCGTATTGGAGCAATGCCGTGGAACCGGAAGTGCTCCCCATTCCGATGTGCCGTTTTTCCAGGACAACTACCGGAAAACCGGCTTGTGTGAGGTACCAGGCCAGCAATGCGCCGGTAATGCCGCCGCCCATGATCACGATTTCCGCTTTTAGGTTCTCTGACAAAGCGGGGTAAGCATGCAATGCCCCGTTTTTATAAAACCAATGAGGCTGGCCACTGAGGAGATCCATCGCGAGTTTAAGCTGGTTTGATGAATTGGATGGTTAAAATTCTGTACACCGGTCTGAGCTTCATCTTTAATATCATATATTTAATACATGATAATTAAATCGGCAATATTCGGAGAAGCAAATGCCAGGGAAAAGGCATATTGGCGATCAAAAACGCCACAAGAGCGTTTAGATGCCGCTTTGCAGCTCATCCTGCGTGCCAGGGCAATTTACAATGCCAACCCGCTCAATCCGCCATTAAATCATGGAAAAGGAATATTTAATCTGATACGCCTATTGAACGAGGAAAACATTGAATATGTCGTATTGGGAGGGCATGCGGTGATAGCGCATGGCTACTTGCGGACTACCGGCGACGTCGACATTTTTGTGAATCCTACCGACGAGAATGCTGAGAAATTATTGAAAGTAATGTTCAGACATGGCTACACAAAAGAGCGGCAGGCCGCCCACAGGATTTGCGCGACCTGGAAAACCTTCTCGATTAAATCAGCCCTTTCCCGAAAAAGTATTCAGAACCGGTGCGGCCGTGGGGTTGTATTGGTACGATTGCCATGAATGGTCATTGTAGATTTCCACGATACGGTAGCCCTTGTAAGCCGTGCCCCAATTGCCGCCGAAATGGCCGTCGAAGAAATAGGGCTTTTTTCCGTAGATCTTCGTGCTGTCCTGATCGTGGTCGTGCCCGTTGAAAATGGCTTTCACATTCGGGGTGTTTTCTAAAAGCTCGATTACTTCCTTACAGTCGATGCCGTTTACAGTCCATTTGGCCGGCGTGATGTGCAGGAATACGAAAATGCCTTTTTTATCCTTGTATTTGGCGAGTTCCGTGCGCAGCCAGGCTACATCGGGACACACATATTCGCCTTTCTCATTTGACGTATCGCCCACCACGAATGCATATTCGCCCTTCGCAAAGCTGTGATTGGTCGGGTAACCCCAAGTGCTTTGCCACACGTCGAGCCCTACTTTATCGTGGTTGCCCCGGCTTACGTAATAAGGCACGCTGAGGTTCGAGATCGTGTTTTTGAAATCGTACAGCAAAGTGGGATCGTCGTGGATAAGATCGCCGTTGAGAAACAGAAAATCTACACCCTTTTGCAGTTTCTCGCGATTTACCCAACTCACCAGATCCGAATGGAAGGTCTTGAATTCTGTGCCGGGCTGTCCGTAATGCCCGTCCGACGCGACGATGAACCGCAATGCGATATTCGCGGCAGGCTGCGTTTTGGCCGTTTCGGACAAGTAGGGAATTCCGGATAATGCAGGTAGAAGTTTTAAAAAAGACCGACGCTGGAAAGTCATAAGTTAATGGGTTTGGATGAACGGGAACAGGGGTTTCTTGTTATTTCAAAAATAGTTATTCATCCGTGATATTTTCCTTAATCTTGCACGTTGTTAAGAATAATTTAATAAAAAACGGAATATATGGACCGGCTGATTCTGCAAAAAGCGGCTTCGTATTGTGCCTATCAGGAACGGACGCAGGATGAGGTGAAGCAACGTCTGAAAAAATGGAACGTGTGGGGCGATGAAGCCGATGAGATCATTGCCGAGCTGATTTCCATGAACTATCTGAGTGAGGAACGGTTTGCGAAAACATATGCCGGAGGCAAGTTCAGGGTCAAAAACTGGGGGCGTATGAAAATCCGGCAGGAGCTAAACCGCCGCGGACTGGGCGCATACAGTATCGAAAAGGGAATGGACGAAATCGGTGACGAGGATTACATTACCGGGTTACGGGAGCTTCTGGCAAAAAAGAAAGCCTTGCTTTCGAAAACAGAAACGGATACATTCAGATTAAAACAAAAACTGGTAAGGTTCGCGCTCGGAAAAGGGTATGAGAGCGAATTGGTGTGGAAGGAGTTGGGGGAACTATGAGGGGTGTCGCCCCCCGAGCAAAGTCGAAGGGTAATTGCGTAGCGCAAGTGCTTCAACTCCGCCCCGGGGCGACAAACCGTTAGAAATCAGAATCGAACGAAATCTTATGCGCGGATTCTTTGTCCTTTACACCACTCATGACGCCTGCTTTCTGATATTCTCCCACGCGTTTCTCGAAGAAGTTGGTTTTGCCGGGAAGCGAAATCAGCTCCATGAAATCGAATGGGTTAGCTGAACCGAACTGTTTCGGGCAGCCAAGCCTTTCGAGCCAGAAATCGGCGATGTATTCGATGTATTGTTTCATCAGGTCGGCATTCATACCGATCAGCGACACCGGAAGCGCCTCGCTCACGAATTCTTTTTCGATGGCCACGGCGTCGAGCATAATTTCGATCACGCGCTCTTTCGGAAGTTGATTCACGATATGCTTGGTATAAAGCAGGCATGCGAATTCGCAATGCAAGCCCTCATCGCGGGAGATCAGCTCATTCGAGAACGAGAGCCCGGGCATGAGGCCGCGTTTTTTCAGCCAGAAGATCGAGCAGAAGGACCCGGAGAAGAAAATCCCTTCCACCGCCGCAAACGCGATGATGCGCTCGGCAAAAACGGGACTGTTGATCCACCTCAAGGCCCATTCGGCCTTCTTCTGCACGCAGGGAATGGTTTCTATCGCGCGCAGCAGCCTGTCCTTTTCAATCGGGTCCTTGATATAAGTATCGATCAGCAGCGAATAGGTTTCGGAATGGATGTTTTCCATCGCCACCTGGAAGCCGTAGAAGCATTTAGCTTCCGCATATTGCACTTCACTAAGAAAGTTAACCGCCAGGTTTTCGTTGACGATGCCGTCGGATGCCGCGAAGAATGCCAGTACGTGGGAAATAAAATGCCTTTCACCGTCATTGAGGTTTTCCCAATCCTTCATATCCTGCGACAGGTCGATTTCCTCGGCTGTCCAGAAAGAAGCTTCATGGCGTTTGTACATTTCCCATATGTCGGAATGTTTGATGGGGAACAAAACAAACCGCAATGGATCTTCGATCAGCAAGGGCTCCTGTCTGGTAAGTTCTTGTGACATAGTTAACTTGAGTATTTTACGGGGATCTGAATGATATAACGTTAGTACTTGCCGATGGCTTTGAAGGCCGGGACGGAAGAAAACAAAGCTACATGCTTTGGGC
The DNA here is from genome assembly GCF_040448675.1 of Dyadobacter sp. 676. Classification (NCBI taxonomy): domain Bacteria; kingdom Pseudomonadati; phylum Bacteroidota; class Cytophagia; order Cytophagales; family Spirosomataceae; genus Dyadobacter; species Dyadobacter sp. 676. The sequence goes on from NZ_CP159289.1 coordinate 3,730,351, forward strand.
TAGAATTCAAATAAAGTTGAGGGTTGCGGCTGTCGAAAAAAGACGATGATTTTGTCCGTTAGGTAATTATAGTCGGTGAGCGAACGGCGATCCGGGTATAATAGGGCGGAGGTGTTTCTTTGGCTGACTACCCCGAGAATATTTCATTCGTATCTTGTAAAATCAGCGCTTATGCCCGCCACCGGCCCGAGTAGGTACCTCAATTTGTTTCGTAACATCGGCAATCCGTTGGAATACGTCCTGGACAAGCTTTATGCCCGTAGCAGAACGCTACATTTTGTTACGAAACCCAACAAGCTGGATTTTGAAGTCCCGGCGAGCCTCTTTCAGGTGTTCAAGGAAATATTCATGGCCGATGTGTACAACATCCGGGGCCTGAAAAGCGTACTGCCTGACGACGCTCTTGTGATCGATGTCGGGGCGAACGCCGGTTTTTTTGATATATTGCTTTTATCTAAGATAAAGAATGCCCAAATTTATGCGTATGAGCCGCTGAGCAGTAATGTCGAACGAATGCGTTCCATAGCCTCCTCCAATCGCATATTTGATAAAAGCGTGATCATCAATCCCTTTGCCGTGACCGGCGCGGCGTGCGAAATGTTACGGATATACGCACAGGACACGGAGGATAATCAGGTCGTCGCTTCTTCGTTAAAGGAATTTAATAATGACAATACAAAAGAGCTGTGGGTCCCGGCGATTTCTTTGTCGGAAATCATGGCCGGAATGCCACGGGAAAAAATCGATTTATTGAAAATGGATTGTGAGGGAAGCGAGTATGAAATTATCTTAAATACGCCGCCAGATATGATTCGTAGGATAGAAACCATGCGGATTGAAGTACATCATGTTGACAATCAATATAATGTCCGGAAGCTTGGCCGATATCTTTGCGAATTGGGATACGATGTGAATTATAGTCCCATAAATGGTTTTTGTTATGCCCTGGAAGCGTACAAAAAATGAATGGTCAGTTTATGTTAAAAAGGGTTCTGATTGATTGTGAAAGAATGAGGCATCCTCATACCGGGCTTTATCATTATTGTTTTCAACTCGGAAATTCAATTCTGAAAAATGCCGGCGAAGATCAGGAAAAAATTGCCTTCTATTTACCTAACTCGGCGGAGCATGTTTTTGGGGAGAAGGCCAATTACGTATCCCAGCATTTTATTCATAAACTGTTTTTTCCCGATACAAAATCGGTCGATATCTGGCATTGCACGTATCAGGGATCAAAATATTATCCCTTCGGAAAAAAAGTTTCCGTGGTTTTGACGGTTCATGACCTTAATTTTCTTTATGACGGCGGCAGGTCCGAAAAACGTATCAACAGATATCTGAACAAGTTGCAGCAAAAAATAGACAGGGCAGATCACATCGTTGCCATTTCATTTTTTGTTCTGGAAGATTTGAAACGGCACCTAAACCTGGGAGAGAAACCCACGTCGGTGATCTATAATGGCTGTAATATTGACGAAAGCGGTGTGATAACCCCGCCGGAACGGGCCATCGAACAACCGTTCCTTTTTACGATCGGTACGATAGCCGGGAAAAAGAACTTTCACGTGTTGCCCGCATTATTGAAGGACAATGACTTTCGACTCGTTATTGCCGGCGTTGAAACTAGCCAGGAATATAAGAAGATAATAATTAGGGAAGCGCAAAAAAATAACGTGCTGGACAGGGTTATTTTCACGGGACCTGTATCGGAAAATGACAAGAAATGGTACCTCAGTAACTGTACGGCCTTTGTTTTTCCGTCCATTGCGGAAGGCTTCGGGTTACCTGTAATCGAAGCGATGTATTACGGGAAACCGGTGATTTTGTCGCGCTGTACGTCGTTGCCGGAAATCGGGGGGGATTGCGCTTATTATTTCGATAGTTTCGAGCCGGATCACATGCGCCGCGTCCTGAAAGAAAGCCTCGAACACTATAACCAAACAAAACCCAGGGAAAGAATCCAAGAGCGGGCAAGATTCTTTTCCTGGGACAGGGCAGCTTCCGAATATCTGACGTTATATCGTAGCCTGGTTTAATTCAGTTTAATTACCTGCTGGTATTTCAGCATCATCCGGAAGTTATTGATCACATCGATAATGCCGATATCCGATTGGTGCTTTTTCATTTCGCGGTTAAAAGCTACCTTCTTCGCTTGCAGGTTTCCGCGATTTTTAAGGAAATCCCAATAGGCTTCTACCTTGAAGAACTGCAACGTCAGCAAACCTATCAATACGTCGCAAAGCAGGATTTGCAAATGCCACAATTTCAGGTCGATACCTTGCAAGTGTAGGTAATGGACATAGTACCGGTTTCTGAAATGGATTCTTTTAATTGCTTTCTTATGATTATGATTTTTGGTGCTGGCCGAAACTTCATGACGGCAAACGGCATCATGTTCGTAATAGCATTTCCATCCCAATCGCCAGGCACGGATCGAAAGCTCCTGATCTTCGCCATAATACGGATTGAACATTTCGTTAAATCCGTTGATCGCCTTTAACTTTTGGGTATCCATTAATGCAATCGCGCCCGATAAATAAAATGTCGGTGTAAAGGCATTAATGTTTTGCAAATGAAAGAAATCCGAAGATTTTATTTTTCTTCCCAAAATTTTGGGTTCTCTCGCTGCTTCACGGATCAGATCATCATTCATGCCGATAACCCGTCCCATTACGCCAAATGTATCTTCGAGTTCAAAATACTTATAAAGCTTTTCCATGTAACCGGGTTCAAGGGTTACATCGGTATTTAGGAGAAAGATCAAATCGTTTGTGGCATTCTGGATGCCGATGTTGCAGGTATCTGAAAATCCGGAATTGGTTTCTTTGCGGATCAGAGTGATTTTGTCGCCGTAATGTTCCTGTAAATATGCCACGGAATCATCTGTGGATGCATCATCAATTACAATAATCTGAACACTGGTTTCAAGTTTTTGAAGGACCTTATAATTATGCTCAAAATATTTCTCGAACAGGTGTTTCCCGTTATAATTGGGGATTACTACTGATATACTTTTCATAGACAATCGGTTATCAATTTAGTTGAGAGTTTTTCAATACCCGATTCTTTAATACTTCCTTTTAACAGGATGGCGTTCATGGTCTTCTCCTTTGGTGAAATTATATAGCTCATTTCCAATACCCGTTGCGGATACGTTCTGTACAAATATCAAGCCAGCGTTTGTCGAGCTCCGCTGCCTGGACTTATGACTCTATTGTTAGGGAAATGGTTGGAAGAGGGTCGATTGTTCCAGATATGAACCTGGCTGCCGAAATATAACTTCTATACTAACACTACGATGAATTTTTTATTGTATTTCCTCATAACATAAATGGCTGTATTAAAGTTATGCCCGTGACGTATAATGTTAAGAAAAAGGTATGTATACCGCGATATTCTTCGCTAAATCCATTTTTTTCTCCTGAAAAACCAAAGAACAACCAGGGATGAGAAGATCATCAGGAACAGCGACAGCCAGAACCCCCATGGTTCTCCGGTAGAGGGTATATGGTCGTAATTCATGCCGAAGATCCCCGCTATGAGCGTCGGAGGCATGAAGATAATCGTTACCACCGTAAAAATTTTGATCACCTGGCTTTGTTCGAGGTTGATCAGGCCCATGAATGTGTTCTGAAGGTATTCGAGCCGTTCGAAATTGAATGTGGTGTATTCGAGGAGGGAGTTGATATCTTTCAGAATAATGCGAAGGTGCTCTTTGCGGTCTTCGGGAAAATACTGGCTCCTCAGGATACCCGAAAGCACACGCTGCTTGTCGATGCTGGTTTCCCTGAGCATCATCGTAATTTCCTGCAAGCCGCTGATCCGGATCAGCGTTTCCTGCCGTGTTTTCTGTTCGTGTGTCAGGTCTCTGCTGATTGCGGAAATGTCCCTGGAAATGCCTTCCAGCGCGTCCGCGTCGGCTTCTATGCGCGTTTCGAGCAGGAGTAGCATAAAATCGACGCCTCCCTGAATGCCTTCGGGGCTTACCTTCATCTTCTTGACCGTATCGGCAAAAGTTTTCGAGTCGCCGCGGCGATAGGTGAAAAGCACATTCTGGTGGAGTATGAACGATACGGGGTAAGTTTCGTAGCCTTCGCGTTCGATTTTAAGAAAGTTGGAGTTGGCATTGATCGTTTCGTTCTGCTCGAAAAAACGCGAACTGCTTTCGATCTCCACGATTTCCTGCGGTGTCTGGAAGCTGATATTGCATTTATTCTCGACCCATTCCTCTTCCTCTGCACTTGGCGACTGCAAATCCACCCAAACCAGGTTCTGAATCTTTCCAAGCTCGCGAATATCGTTCTCGCGTTTAATGACTTTGCCGTCTCTGTAGAATATGCGTACCATGGGTTAAAGTTGGGAAAAAAAGCCATACTCGACGATAACTCAAAGTAAATTCCGGTCTTTCTGTAAAGTGTCGTATTTTTGTGTAATGCAAAATACAGCTTCTTCGGGAATATTGACGACGCAGTTCTGGTTGCTGGGCCTTAGCTCGTTTTTATTCTCTTCCAGCTACAATATGCTGATTCCCGAGCTCCCGGCGTACCTTTCCAGCATGGGCGGTGACGAATACAAGGGCGCAATCATCGGTTTGTTTACTTTGACGGCTGGACTTTCCCGGCCATTCAGCGGCCGGCTTACCGACCGTGTTGGCCGCGTTCCGGTAATGGCGTTCGGATCGCTGGTGTGTTTTGTATGCGGGTTTTTATACCCGATTTTCACCACTATAATGCCCTTTCTGCTGCTCAGGCTCGTACACGGCTTTTCGACCGGCTTTAAACCTACCGGCACAGCCGCCTACGTGGCGGATATCGTGCCGGCCAACAGGCGGGGCGAGGCAATGGGCATCCACGGGATGTGCATGAGCGTGGGCTCGGCGTTCGGGCCGGCGATAGGAAGCATGATCAGCCAGGCATTCTCATTGAACGCACTTTTCTATACTTCGTCGCTTCTCGCATTTCTCTCCATCGGTATTCTTTTAAATATGAAGGAAACTTTGCAGGAAAAGCAGCGGCTGTCTTTAAAGTCGTTTCAAATTACCTGGCGGGACATTTTCGAGCCCAATGTGTTCAGTCCGGCGCTTGTCACATTTCTTTGTTACTTCGGTTTCGGCGCAGTGGCCACTATCACCCCGGATTTCAGCCGGTACCTGGGCCTGCAGAATCGTGGGTTGTATTTTATGATGTTCACGATATCGTCGATCATGGTCCGCCTTTTCGCAGGGAAAATATCCGACCGTCATGGCCGGATGCCCGTGACGATCGTAGGATGCGTCGTTCTGATCATCGCGATGGTCATCACGGGCTTCGCCGAATCGGTGACGATGTTTCTGACCGGCGCCGCGTTTTTTGGCGTCGCAATGGGCATTCTCTCGCCGGTACTTTCCGCGTGGACGGTCGATTTGAGCGGCGACGACAACCGTGGCCGGGCAATTGCGACGATGTTTATTTCGCTCGAAGCCGGTATCGGGCTGGGGGCATTCCTTTCAGCCGAACTTTTTGGGAACCAACGTCAGAATCTCCCGCTGGTGTTTTCCTGCATGGCCGCATTCGCCCTGGCGGCGCTTGCCTATACAACAATAATCTATCAGTTTAAAAAGCGCCGCGCCCGTGTTATTTGACGATACCTATCAAACCATCGCGAGCCCGGCGGAAGGAATTTTCAAGGATAAGGGCAGTAAATTTCTTGCTTACGCATTTCCCGTCGAAAACGATTCGCAAGCCAGATCGCACCTCGCCGACTTGTATGAGCTGCATCCGAAAGCGGTCCACCATTGTTATGCCTACCGCCTCGGTGCCGACAGAATGAGCTACCGCATGAGCGACGACGGCGAACCGTCAGGAACAGCCGGGCGGCCAATTCTTAATACATTATATTCGAGAAACGTGACGAATGTGCTCGTTGCAGTTGTGCGTTATTTCGGCGGAACTTTGCTGGGCGTGCCCGGGCTGATCAACGCGTATAAAACCGCAACGGAAGCTGCATTGGATTCTGCGGAAATCGTTACGCGGCACTATATGAATCTTTACCGGCTGACCTTTCAATATGTGCTGATGAACGACGTAATGCGGATTGTAAAAGAAATGGAAATGCCGGTGAGGGAGCAATCTTTTGAAATGGAATGTGAAATGGTGGTGGAAGTGCGAACTACGCTCGTGGAGCGCTTTGTGGCGCGCGTGGGAAAAGTCGACGGACTGGAGGCGAAACTTCTCGGTTAGTTGTTGTCACGAAGCATTCTTACGAAATCGTCTTCGTATTCCTTCATGGCTTTCAATAGCTCTTTCAGCTCCTTTTCTTCCGGAGATCCCTTCTTCGCACCTTCCAAGGCATCGGCCCGTTCGGCGGCCTTTTCGTATTCGGTTTCGTTCGTAATTTTCATATTATGATCCGTTAGCGGGTAAAATTACCGATTATGTAATAAAGCACAAAACCAGCCTGCCTGGCTGGTTTTGTGCTTTATCCGGGTTCGAAGCGCTTAATAGTTCGGATTTTGGATCAGAACATTCTGCCCGTTTTTCTGACTGTAAGTGATTTCGTCCGAAGGAATCGGAAAGTACTCGTGCTTGTTGGCTTCGAACTGAACGCCTTTCAGGTAGGTACGCTTGTTACCTTCCACGGCGTAATAGGCGTTCAACGTTTGCGCCGCAATGCCCCAGCGAACCAGATCGAAACGGCGGTGTCCTTCCATCGCAAATTCAAGCCGGTGTTCAAACTGGATTGCTTTCATAGCCATATCCTTCGAAGCGAAGTAGGGATGTCCTGCCGGATATTCCTTAATCGAGTAATTGGCTGCTGCCTGTCCCGTAGCCGTTTTTACGAAACCGTCGGGATTGGCGGCCCTTTTCCGGATCATATTCACGTACTCACGGGCTTTCTCCAGATTGTTTGCCTGCGCCTCCACTTCGGCCAGCCATAGCAAAACATGCGAATAGCGGATCATACGATAGTTGTTCGCATTCAGACGGGGGTTGCCGCTGAATGTGTTGGAGCCGACATCCGAACGATACATTACGTGTTTCTTGGGCGAGTAAGGGCCGGCGTAGGCTTGGTCGCGAATGTAGTTGCTGCCCGGATGCACGCCCCAGTCCAGATAAGGGATGCCGCGGCGTCCCACGGTCCAGTCCAGACGAGGGTCGAGCGGTCCGGTTTCCGGGGTGAAATTAGGATTGTTGGAAGGAATGCCCTGATCGTTGACTACGTCGACTTTATTGAAATCATCCAGCATCGGGAAGCCGTCTTTGGTTTTGAATGCATTTACCAGGTTTTGCGATGGTTGGAAGAAGCCACAGCAGGTAGTCACACCACCTCCGCCGTAAGGGTAGTTCAATGTGGAACCGATATTGCCGTTTTCGCCGCCGGAGGCGCCATCGTTAACAGAATATTGTACTTCGAAAATCGACTCTGCATTGTTGTTCGTCACAGCTTTGAAATTGTCATGGTATTTGTCCATAAGCTTGTATTTACCGCTTTTGACAATCTCTTCGAGGAATGGCCTTGCCTCTTCGTATTTTTTCTGAAAAATATATGCTTTGGCCAGCGTTGCGCCCGCTGCATACTTGGTAGGGCGTCCCGGCTGAGCCTGGTTGACGGGAAGTACGTCGTAAGCAGCCTTCAGATCGTCGATGATGTTCGGCCAGATGTCCCTGTCATTGGGGATTTTGGTGCTTTCAAGGTCGTTCGGATTATATATTTTTTCGTCGATGTAAGGCACCATATTGAACATCTTTTTCAGCTCGAAATGGAAATGTCCGCGCAGGAACCGTGCTTCGGCTGTGATTTGCGCTTTTTCGGCATCGCTTGCGTCGGTCACCTTTGCCAGCACGTGCAGCACATCGTTCGCACGGGCGATACCATCGTACATTCCCCGCCATTTTCCGAGAAAGTAAATATTGGCCGGCAGGATCTGGTGTTGCTCGATCAGCGAAATAGCGGGCTGGTCACCGGCATTGGTGCCTTTATAGGCATCATCCGACGCTACGCTGCCGTAAACCCAGTTATCGGCACCTACCTGGTACGACCGGAACTGGCCACCGGAGGTTGCCCAGCCATCGAGCAGGGAGTATACCCCCACGAGCAGGGAGTTGACACCGGCTTTGTTGGTGAGAGTGGCTTCACCCAGCGATCCCTGTGGTTTGACGTCCAGGAACGAGTCGCTGCAAGAGCTGATCAGCCCAACGGAAAGAAGTATGGTTAGAGTGACAATCTTTTTCATTGATTCAGAATTTTAATGGCTTTTGTTTGGATTAGAAGCTCAGATTTACACCGACGATGAATTGTTTCGCCACCGGATAAGCGCCTCCGTCTACGCCGATCTGGCGGTCGCTACCTGTGTTATAGTTGCGCAGGTTAACTTCCGGATCCATTCCCGAATACTTCGTGATAGTGAAAAGGTTCTGGGTCTGCACGTAAATCCGGCTGGCGCCCAGGCCGAGCTTCGAGGTAACTACCTTAGGCAGGTTGTATGTCAGCTGGATGTTCTTCGCACGGAAATAGGAGCCGTTTTCGATGTAGTAGGTCGATGGCTGGATACTTACCTGATCTGAGGTTTTCAGCTGCGGCAGAATCGCGTCCGTTTTTCCGGGTTCCCACGATTGTTCCAAAACACGGCGGCTCTTCGCACCGAGGAAGGTGGGGAAGTCGGTGAAGTATTTGGTGTAATTGAAAATATCATTACCCTGTACTCCCTGCCCGAAGAACGCGAGGGTGAATGCTTTGTAATTCAGTGTTAAATTAAAACCATATGAGAAATCCGGGTGCGGGTTGCCAATAAAAGTGCGGTCGTTCTGGTCGATCTTCTTGTCGCCGTTTACGTCGCGGAAATGATAGCGTCCCGCCTTGTTCTCGTTAACGCTTCCGAATTGCAATGGCGCCGCCTTACCCTCTTCGTCACTCTGGAAAATGCCGTCGATAATATATCCATAGAACGAGGAAAGCGGATGGCCTTCCTGTGTCACGACGAAATCGGTGATCCGTTCGTCGTTGATCCCGAAGTATTTGGATTCCTTGTTACCGGTTGTTTTCAACACCTGGTTTCGGTAAAGGCTGATATTCGCGCCGACGGTGAATGAGAAATCCGAAGTGAGCTTGCTGTCGTAGCTGAGGCCCAGGTCGAAACCGCGGTTACGCATTTTACCGATATTCTGGAACGGCGCGGTAGCGACACCCAGCGAGTATTGCGGCTGGACCGGAAACAACATGTCCGTCGTAATACGCTGGTAAATATCGAACACTACGTCCAGCTTGTTATTCAGGACGCGGGCGTCGAAACCGAGGTTGGTAGACGTCGTAGTTTCCCATTTTGCCTTTATGTTACCGAACTGAGTAAGCTCATAACCCGGCTGGGCGGAGCTCCGCGAGCCGTTCAGGTCATAGAACGAGGTGATGGGGTTCAGGCTGAAAAGCGTGTAGGAGTTGTAATTACCGATTTCCTGGTTACCGGTTTGTCCCCATCCCGCGCGTAATTTCAGATAAGAAAGCCAGTTGACGCCCTTCATGAACTCTTCATCGGAGGCAATCCAGCCCGCGCTCGCAGCCGGGAAATACGCTACGCGGTAGGCAGGTGCGAAACGCGAAGAGCGGTCGCGGCGCAAAGTCGCATCGATCAGGTATTTGTTCTTGAATGCATAATTGATCTTTCCAAATTCCGAAGCCAGTGCCCAGCCGCCACCGGAACCGTTATTGGTCTGGCCGGCTGTACCTGCGCTCAGATAGCGGTTTTCGAGGTCCTCGATCAGGAACCGTGTGCGGCTCGCGTCGAAGTTTTCGAATTGGCTCTTGATGGACTCCGTACCAAGTAGAATGTTCAAACGGTGATTGTCCGCCAGATTTAGGTTGTAAGTCAGGGTGTTATACCAGGTCCATGTCAGCTCGTTATTATTCGTAGTCGTCATGGAATTGGAACCCCTGGCTTCCGGCGATTCGATATCCCGGATCGTGAAGTTCCGGAAGATATAGTTGTTATAATCGATACCAAAGCTGGTCTTGGCTGTCAGGTTCTTCAAGATATCCACCTCGGCATAGGCGTTCCCGAACAGGCGCATTTCCTTCTGTACATTGTCTTTATTGCGCCACAGGTCGCCCACCGGGTTACGGCTGTTACCCAGCTCCGAACCGCGTCCGCCCGCAAACTGGGTTCCTGTTACATCATAAACCGGAATGATAGGTTGCATGCGGTAGGCAAAAGTGGTGGGGTTACTTTCGTGGTTGTTACCCTCGGGCTGGTTCACGCGTTGCCCGTATGCAATCTGAAAGTTCTCACCGACCCGGATGCGCTTGTTGATATCGAATTCGGTATTGGCGCGCAGGCTGTAACGCTTGTATTTGGTGTAAATCATGATACCCTTCTGATCGAACATGTTGAGCGTCATGGCGTAGCGACCATTCTCATTGCCGCCCGAAACGCCCAGCTGGTGATTCTGGATGGGTGCGGGATCGAAGATTTCGTCCAGCCATTTGGTACCCTCTTTATTGGCCTTCGTAATAAGCCATTTCGTAGAGTTAAATGTAGCGGCGTCGATGTCCTTGCTGTAATTCACGTAGTTGCCGTTGGCGTCCTTGGCTACCCTGGGATCGTTCTCCTTAACGCCGGTCGGGAAAATGTAATCGGGGATTTCGGGTTTAGGCCCGTTGCCGTACTGGGCACTGCTCGGGTTGCCGTCTTTCAGGTCGCCCGAGTTGATTTTCGACTTCCAGTAGATGTTCGCCCAGTCTTCGGTACCCACCAGGTCCAGCATTTTGCCCGGACGCTGGGTGCCGAAGTACATATCGTAGGTAAATACCGGTTTGCCGACCTTGCCCCGGCGGGTCGTGATGATCACCACGCCGTTACCCGCCCTTGAACCGTAGATGGAAGCTGCCGATGCATCTTTGAGTATCTGCATATTTTCCACATCGTTCAGATTAAGGGTGTTCAGGTTGCCTTTGGTGGGAACGCCGTCCACGACATAAAGGGGAGAGTTGTCGTTGATCGTACCGAACCCGCGGATGCGGACCATCACGCCGCCTCCGGGGCTGTTCTCGTTGCCGACCGTCACACCGGCTACCTTGCCCTGCAAAGCCTGGCCGATATTGGTGGATGGCGTCGTGAGCAGTTGCTTGGCATCCAGGGAAGCCACCGCTCCCGTAATGTCGCGCTTGGACTGGGTACCATAACCCGTCACGACCACTTCGCTCAGGCTTTTGACGTCATCGCCAAGCGAAACGTTGATAATGGATTGAGAGCCGACAGTGACTTCCTGTTTGGCGAAACCGATGGAGGAGAAAACCAGGACCGCATCACCGGACTTGACGTCGATGGTGTAGCTTCCGTTCGCGTCGGTCACGGTCCCGGTGGTGGTGTTTTTCACCTGAACGTTGACACCCGGTAGCCCCTGGCCATCGGCAGCTGCAACGACCTTGCCGGTAACCCGGCGATCCTGGGCTTGTGCAGTAAAGGCCCCGGCTACACCAAGAACCATTACAAAAGCACGTAAAAGCTTTCGCAGTAGATGTTTGCGCATAAAAACAAATGGTAAAAGTGGATTGATAGAATTTGACTGTATTTTGATGGTTTTTGATATGAAATTACAAAATATGGTGACAAGTATGACTTGTTTTGGTATGATTTTGAGAATAAATATTAATGAACTGTTGGTTACTAATTATTGCTTCTTTGAAAAGTATAACTGTGCAAACGATTGCATCCAGAGTCAAAACTTGGAAAGAATCAATCCCCACAATGCTATACGTAATGTGCCGGCATCAAAAATATTTGCAACTCAAACCTTATTTTTGCGGTTATCTGATTACGCTTTATCATCATACAGACTAACTCACAAACTATCACAGGACTTTGGAATACTTAAATGGCCTCGAAGTGGCGGAACAGGACCTCATCGAGGTACAGGGCGCCCGCGAACACAATCTCAAAAACATCGACATAGCCATTCCGCGCAACAAGCTCGTGGTGGTGACAGGTATCAGCGGAAGCGGGAAATCGTCGCTCGCATTCGACACGATCTACGCAGAAGGACAGCGACGGTATATGGAAAGTTTTTCCTCCTATGCCCGGGGTTTTATCGGCGAGATGGAACGCCCCGATGTCGACAAGATCAGCGGCCTGTCGCCCGTGATCAGCATCGAGCAGAAAACCACGTCGCGCAATCCGCGCTCGACGGTGGGGACGGTTACCGAGATTTACGACTTCCTGCGGCTGCTCTACGCGCGGGCAGGCGAGGCGTACTCGTACGTGACGGGCAGGCGGATGATCAAACAATCGCAGGACCAGATCGTGAACCAGCTCATGACGCAGTTTTCCGGGCAAAAGATCATATTGCTCGCGCCGGCGGTAAAAGGCCGTAAAGGACATTACCGGGAGCTTTTCGTCCAAATCGCACGGCTGGGTTATACCAAAGTGCGGGTCGATGGCGAGGTGCAGGACATTACTCCGAAAATGCAGCTCGATCGCTATAAGGTGCACGACATCGAGATTGTAATCGACCGGGTAGTGCCTAAAAAAGAAGAAGAAGACCCGCAGTCGAGGTACCGGCTGAGCCAGTCGGTGGCGACGGCCATCAAGCAGGGTAAGGGCGCATTAATGGTGCTGGACGCCAAAGGGAATACGCATTATTTTTCCCAAAACCTGATGGACCCGGAGTCGGGGATCAGCTACGACGACCCGGCGCCGAACGCATTCTCCTTTAACTCGCCCTACGGTTGGTGCCCTACCTGCCAGGGTTTGGGCATCATCGAAGAAATCACCGAAGATTCCATTATGCCGGATAAATCCCTGAGCATTAGTCGGGGGGGGCATTGCGCCAATGGGCGAATACCGCGAAGCGTGGATTTTCAAGCAGTTGGAGGTCTTGTTGAAAAAATACAAGATCACGCTCACGACGCCGCTTGAAAAATTCCCCGAGGAGGCATTGAAGCTCGTGCTTTATGGAAGCGAAGAGGCGGTTCCCGTGCCTTCGAAGAAATATCCGGGAACGGAGTGGGAGACCAAATTCGACGGGATTATCAATTTCTTGAAACGCCAGCAGGAGTCGGGGAACGAGAAGATCCAGGACTGGCTCAAAGACTTTATGGTGACGCAAACCTGCCCCGAATGCAAAGGTAAGCGACTTCGGAAGGAATCATTGCATTTCAAAATTGATAATAAAGACATCGCCGAACTCGCGGACAGCGACATACGCGACCTGGCCGGATGGCTCGTGGGCCTCGAAGATCGCCTGGAAGAAAAACAGCGCGTCATCGGGCATGAGGTGTTGAAGGAAATCCGGAAGCGCGTCGGGTTTATGCTGGATGTAGGACTGGATTATCTGACGTTGAACCGCTCGCTGAGAACATTGTCGGGCGGGGAGGCGCAGCGCATCCGCCTCGCAACGCAGATCGGCACGCAACTTACGGGCGTACTTTACATTATGGATGAACCGAGCATCGGGTTGCATCAGCGCGACAACGTTCGGCTCATCAATTCCCTCAAAAGCCTCCGGGACCTGGGCAATACCGTTTTGGTTGTAGAGCACGACAAGGATATGATGCTGGCTTCGGACTATATTCTCGACATTGGCCCCGGGGCAGGGCGCCATGGTGGAAGTGTGGTTGGGGCCGGGACGCCGGAGAAATTTTTGAATAACGGTTCGCTGACGGCCGATTATCTGGCCGGAAGAGAGACGATCGAGGTGCCCAAAAAGCGCCGGAAAGGCACGGGGAAATCGATCGTGCTGAAAGGCTGTACAGGGCATAACCTGAAAAACGTCTCGGTTTCGATTCCATTGGGAACGATGATCTGCGTGACGGGCGTCAGCGGCAGCGGTAAATCGTCGCTGATCCACGAGACGCTGTTCCCGCTTTTGAACCAGCATTTCTATAAATCGAGAAGGGAGCCGCTTCCGTATAAGTCCATAGAAGGGCTTGAGCATATCGATAAGGTAATCGAAGTGGACCAATCGCCTATCGGCCGCACGCCGCGCTCGAACCCGGCGACCTATACCAATCTGTTTACCGATATCAGGACACTTTTTGCCGAATTGCCCGAAGCGAAAATCCGGGGTTACAAACCGGGCCGGTTCTCGTTCAATGTCAAAGGCGGCCGCTGCGAGGATTGTGAAGGCGCGGGAATGAAGAAGATCGAAATGGATTTCCTGCCCGACGTGCATATCAATTGCGAGACCTGTAAAGGCAAGCGTTTCAACCGCGAGACGCTGGAAGTTCGTTTCAAAGGGAAATCGATCGCCGACGTGTTGGATATGACCGTAGAATCGGCTTTGGAGTTCTTTGAAAACCAGCCGCGGTTGCTTCGTAAGGTGCAGACATTGAACGATGTAGGTTTGGGGTATATCACCCTCGGCCAGCATGCCACCACATTGTCGGGGGGGCGAAGCACAGCGTGTAAAGCTTTCCGAAGAACTGTCGAAAAGGGACACCGGCAAGACGCTGTACATTCTCGACGAGCCTACCACCGGCCTGCATTTCCAGGACATCCGCCATTTGCTCAATGTCCTGAACAAACTGGTTGAAAAGGGAAATACCGTCTTGATTATCGAGCATAACCTCGATGTGATCAAGGTCGCCGACTATATCATCGACGTCGGCCCCGAAGGTGGAGCTCAGGGCGGGCGCATTATCGCTGAAGGTACCCCCCGAGAAAGTGGCAAAAGTGAAGGGCAGCTTTACCGGCTACTTTTTACAGGAAGAATTGAAGTAGGATGCCTTATATATTGAAATGCCCTGCATTCCAGCGAATGCGGGGCATTTTGTATTTAACGGACTTCTATTTCACTCAAAACGGAACCGGGTCGATCAAGACTTTCTGTGGCGGGGAATTATACCGGGCGTTTTTCGTTTACATCCACTTGCTCAGGAACTGATTGAACGCGTCTTTGTATTGATCGCTTACAGGGATCGAAATTGCACCTATTTGGATCGTATTGCGCGTTACGGCACTGATCTTGTCGAGATTAACAATGAACGAACGGTGTACCCGCATGAATTTCGAGGCTGGTAATTTCTCCTCCAGTGCTTTCAGGCTCGTGAGCGAGAGAACAGGCTTCGGATCCGATTTGAGATGGACCTTCACGTAATCTTTGAGTCCCTCCGTGTACAAAATGTCGTCGTAGGCGATGCGTACCAGCTGGTATTCCACTTTCAGGAACAGGTACTCATCTTTTGGTTCCGTAGAACCGACCGACGAGGCCTTTTGCACCAGCTCTACATAAGCCTGCGCCTTCGACGCGGCACGGAGGAACTCTTCATAGTTAAAGGGTTTCAGGAGATAGTCAATAGCGTCCACGCGAAAGCCATCGAGCGCGTATTGGTTAAATGCGGTTGTAAAAATGATCCTTGGCGCTTTGTTTCCCGCTTTTTCAAGCACTCTTGCGAGTTCGATACCCGTCAGGTCCGGCATTTGAATATCCAGAAAAATAACGTCGACGGGCCTGGTATTGATCACCTGCAACGCCTCCACGGCATTGGAATACCGTCCTGCAAGGTTCAGAAAAGGTGTTTTTTCAATAAATGCGCACACCAGCCCGAGGGCGAGCGGCTCGTCGTCTACGGCAATGCATTCCAATGTTATGCTCATGCCGTTTCCAGTTCAAGGTGCACTTCAAACTCCCTTTCCTCCTTGTTCTCCGTTACTTCCAGCTGGTATTTGCCGGGGTAAAGAAGATCGAGGCGACGCTGGGTGTTGGCCAGGCCGATGCCGTTGCTCTCGTCGAGAATGGCGCGCTTGTCGGTAAACAGGGTATTTTTCACTTCTACAAATATCTTGTGCCCTTCCTGGCGGATCTGGATGTCGATCCGGCTGGGCTGCACGGCGCTTACACCGTGTTTGAATGCGTTTTCGATAAAGGGCAGGAATAGCATTGGGGCAATGGAAACGTCGTGGAGCGGGTTAGGCGGGTCGAGGTGTACCGTAACCTTGTCGGTCAGGCGCAGTTGCATAAGCTGAATATAATCCTGTGCGAATGCGATTTCCTGGCTCAGCATCACCGTGCCGTGCTGCGTTTCGTACAGGACATAACGCATCATGCGGGAGAGCTTATGCAATGCCTCCCGCGCAGCCTCCACGTCGATCACAGTGAGTGCATAAATGTTATTTAGGGTATTGAAAAAGAAATGCGGGTTGATCTGCGCTTTCAGGAACGACAGTTCGGAGTTGATTTTCTCCTTTTCGAGGTTCTGGCGGTATTGTTTATCGAGTTGTGCAGTGCGCACGGCTGCCACACTGGTACTCAACCCGATGATCATCAGGGCGGTTAATAACGCGAAGTAATCCAGCCTGTCGTGGCGCTTCTTGTCGCCATTTGCTTCACGGGCGAGTTTGAAAGCCCGGTCCATCTGCTCGCCATGGTTGATCGCGATTTTCACCTGCTCGGTGATCACCGCCAGCATTACCACCGACACGATGTTGAAAAGAATAAATCGCGAATATCTGTTCCTGGCAAGGAAACGGGGGAACCAGTAATAATAATTGAGGTAAAATATGATAATGAGCAACGAAAACAGCACCGCCTGTTTGATCCAGAAACTCACGGGAAACTGGATTTGCCAGCTCAGCGGTTGCCACATTAAGAACAGGGCCAGAAAACTCCATCCCAACAAATGGAGGAATAACGGAGGATATTTCCGTGCAGCACGCGTATCCATTTAACAATTAGTTAGTTTCAATGTGCATTGAACGCATCACATCGCTGCAATCTTACGGGGAATTTGGCAAATCCCCTATTTCAATCGATCAAAGTACCCCGAATACCGACCGATACCGCGCTGCAATCTACCAACAAGCGACACGTGCCCCCGGTGTCAACTCCGGATACCCCGTGACTTTGCCGCGATCGAACGCCTGGCCTGTCATTTCCAGGAATATATCGTCCGAAAATGCCCTTTGATCGGTACATCTAACCTATCCATCTATTCCTTTTTTATCGCAAATAGTTAGGTTGTTATTTTGAAATTCGAATAGTACACTTTTAAAACCCAAACCATGAAACTTGTTTTACAACTAACATTCCTGGCTGTGTTTTCGGGGCTTACATCGGCTTTCGCCCAGTTTCCGGGCGGAGGAGGCGGTGGGGGCGGTTTTCGCGGCGGTGGTGGCGGAGATTTCCGTGGTGGCAACAGGCAGCAGCGACAGACGGTCATTCCGGGAACGGCAGAAGATACTCCTAAAGGTAACGGAAAAATCACCGGCGTGCTCGTGGATTCGACTTCCAAAAAACCGGTAGAATTTGCAGCATTATCTCTGGTCGATACCAAAACCAATAACCCTATCGACGGTACGACCACCGACGAGAAGGGGGAATTTACCCTGACGAAAGTCGCGTCGGGTAATTTCAAGATCCTGATTTCTTTTATTGGCTATAAAACCAAGACCATCGATAATGTCAAAATCGACCGCAGGACGGAGCTGAACCTGGGGACGGTCACACTCGTACCGGATGTGGTCCAGCTTAATGAAGTCGAGGTGGTAGGCATGGCGCAGATGGTAGAAGAGAAGGTCGACCGGCTCGTTTATAATGCCGAAAAAGACATTACCAGCAGAGGCGGTGACGCTTCGGACGTGATGAAGAAAGTGCCGATGCTGACCGTCGACCTCGATGGCAACGTTTCGCTTCGCGGTAGTTCCAATGTGCGCGTTCTGATTAACAATAAACCTTCGACTATCATTGCAACCAGTGTGGCCGACGCATTGAAGCAGATTCCCGCGGATATGATCAAGTCGGTGGAGGTGATCACCTCGCCGTCGGCGCGTTACGATGCGGAAGGTTCGGCGGGTATTATCAATATCATTACTAAAAAAAGCACTATCCAGGGCGGTACGCTCAATCTCGATACGGGTATCGGTAACCGTGGTTCCAACCTGGGTTTGCGGGGCAACTACCGTGTAGGCAAGATGGGTTTCAGTCTAGGCGGTTTCGGCCGGTTCAACTATAATATGCCGGGTAAATCGGAGAATTTGCAGGTGGGTAAGCTGAGTGATTTCTCGGTTCAGCAGAAAAGCGATTCCAAGAACAAAATGGCATTCGGTTCGTACAACTTCGGCTGGGACTGGGAAATCGACTCTAAAACGTCATTGTCGGCCGGCGTACGCTACGGAATGCGTAACAACAAAGCCGACCAGGAACTTTACACGTTTAATACCGTAAACGATACCACCCGGACCAGTTTCCGCGACGTGAGCAGCAAAGACCTTTCAGGTACGTGGGACGTGAATGTGGATTATATGAAGACGTTGGCTAAACCGGGCCAGGAACTGAGTATTTCGACGCAATACAGCCGGAATAACCGCACGAACGATTACGACGCCGATGTTTATGCTTTGAGCAATTCCCAACTGAAAGAACTACTCGGCGCGCTGGGCAACAACAATAGCAGCCATAACCAGGAGAGCACCGTACAGGTCGACTATCAAACGCCTATCAGGGACAACCAGATGCTGGAAATCGGTGGTAAGGGCATTTTCCGGCAGGTTGTGAGTAATTTTGATTATTACAGCGAGATCGGACAGGCACAACCAGCCAGCAATCTGAATTACGACCAGAATGTGGCGGCGGGATATTTGTCCTATACATTCACCACCAAGAGCCGATTTACCGTAAAAGCCGGCACGCGCTACGAGTATACGAGTATCGATGCCACGCAGGGAGAATCGGGAGATCTCAAATTGCCTGCATATGGCAACCTCGTGCCGAGCATTAACCTCTCGCAGACGTTCGGGAAGGGGCAAACCATTAAACTGGCCTACAACCGCCGTCTGCAGCGCCCGGGAATCCAGTTCCTGAACCCTAACCTGAATGCCGCCAACCCGCAAAACGTAACAGTGGGTAACCCGAACCTGAAACCGGAACTCACGGATCAGATCGAGTTGGGGACGAGTTTCTTCAAAAACACGATGTACATCAACGTGTCCACATTCGCCCGTTTCACCAATAGCTCCATTGAAAGCATCCGTACAACCAGCGCCGACGGGGTGATCACGACTACTTATGGCAACATCGGTTCAAAAAAGAACTATGGTGCCAACATTTTCGGAAACGTGACATTCTTTAAAAGATGGCAATTGGGCGGTGGATTTGACTTCTACTATGCCGATCTTTCCAATAACAGCCCCGATCCCGCATTGAAGAACTCGAATAGCGGCTTTGTTTTGAGCGGCCGTTTCCGCACGAGCCTCAACATCAAAGATGGCTGGGGCTTGCAGGCGGGTGGCTTCATGCGCGGCCGCGATGTGCAGTTGCAAGGTACGCAGGCAGGTTTCCGGATGTACGACTTCGGTATCCGCAAAGACTTCAAGAACAAACGCGGAAGCATTGGTTTTGGAATGGAAAACTTCCTCGCGCCGTCTTTCAAAATGAAGACCAGTCTGGAATCGAAGACATTTACACAAAACAATACCAATTATCTGTATAACCGCGGTTTCCGCGTAAATTTCTCTTATCGCTTCGGTAAGATGACTTTCGTGGAGCAAAAGCCACGCCGAAGAAAGTCGGTAAATAACGACGACCAGAAGAGCGACGGCGGCGGTATGGATGCCGGCGGAGGTGCGCAGGTGCCTGCTGTTACTCCAGCTATTACGCCGGCAGCGGGCGGACGCGACAACGGCGGGCAGGGTCGTTCGCAAGGTGTGCGACCGGCAGCTGCGGATAGTACCGCACGTCCGGCCCGCGTGGGAGGCTTCCCAGGCCAGCCCGGAACACGCCCCGATTCGACCATGAAGCGTGATTCAACGCAATTCAGGCCGGATTCTACCCGCATTCGTCCGGATAGCAGCACGGTGAAGCCCGACAGTACCGGCCGCCCGGCAGTTCCTGCGGATTCCACCGCATCTCCGGCGAAACCGGTTACCCCGGCTGACTCCACCCGAAAAAATTAGCAGAGAACATAAATTATAGAAGCCCGGTTAGCATCAACCGGGCTTCTTTTGTTTTTCCAGGATTTTATAGCGAAGCGTTCTGTTGCCTGATGTTAGCCAGAATGCGATCGGCTCCCGCTTCCAGCAGTTCTTCCGCCAATGCTGTTCCCAGTTCATGAGGAAATGCCGGCGCGCCGTTTCCCGTTTTTCGGATCAGTTCGGTGCCGTCGAGACTGATAATGCCGCCGGTCATGCGGATTTCGTCGTCGTGCAGCGTCGCCATACCGAAAACCGGAATACTGCAACCACCCTGAAGGCGTTTCAGGAATGCCCTTTCGGCCAGCAGGCAAATCTCGGTTGGTTCGTGGTTGAGCAATTCCCTGAGTTTGTTTTTCTTTTCGGAAGGAAGGGAAACCGCGCATTCGATGGCCACACTGCCTTGCCCCACAGCCGGAGTGAATTCGTCGAGTAGCAAATGTTCCGCAATTTTATCGTCGTACTCCATGCGGTGCACGCCCGCATATGCAAGCAGGAGCGCATCGCAATGGCCTTCTTCGAGTTTACGCAGGCGCGTCTGGAGGTTGCCTCGCATGTCCACGGTTTTGATATGCGGATAATAGTGCTTCAAAACCGCTACCCGGCGCGTGGACGACGTTCCTACGGTAAATGACTCGCCGCTCTTCAGCGATAAGCTGGTATCGTGGCTTACGAGCACATCGTTGGCATGTTCGCGCTCGGTGAACGCGATGATTTCAAATGCGTCGTCGAGCTGGGATTGCAGGTCTTTGGCGCTATGGACGGCAATATCGATATCGCCGCTCCGGAGCTGGTCTTCCAGCTCTTCGGTGAACACCCCCTTGCTTCCGATCTTGGACAGCGAGCGGTCGAGGATTTTGTCGCCCTTTGTTTCGATAATGACGATTTCCGTTTCAATCCCGCCTTGCTGCAAAAGCTCTTCGACGTAATACGCTTGCCAAAGCGCCAGCTTGCTTCCGCGGGTCCCTATTTTGATATGCATGATTATTTCTATAATGTAAGGCCGGATTTTGTTTTAATAGGCCTGTATTAAAATCACCGCCGGAATATGAAGTTTCTCATTCAGCCTGCGGATCGTACTTAAACTCAATTTTCGTTTGCCTGAAAGAATTTCAGACTTAGCGCGACCGGTAACCGAGAATAGAAAGCACCTCCGGCTTTTTGATCTATATTCAATACCCACAATCAGCCGGTAAAGGTTCCCGTGGATGTTGAACACCACCCGTTTCCGGCTGAGCACCGACGCATTTCGGGTATTGCTCTTTCATTTCACTCGGAGAATTCCATTCGGCGGATTCGGCCTCCTGGTCCCAGGTAAGCGGCGATTATTCCGCTTTGGGGTATGTCCATGAACGTCGATCGTTGCAGTAATTAAAGTGCTTCTTTTTCAGGCGGCGAAGTTACTGGTTTATGCCAAGACGAGCCAGCCCGATTTTGACAATTGTACTAATTATTTGAGACAGACATCTGATACAATGACTAAAAATTACCCGTAAATTAACCGATCAAACTCAGCACCATGGAAAATAAAGGCCTCATCTTCATTCCCGATATCAGCGGTTTTACGCAGTTTATGCATGAAATCGAAATTCAGCATGGCCGGCAGATTATCCAGGAGTTGCTGGAAACGCTCGTGAATGCGAACCAGATCGGCTTGGAGATTTCGGAAATAGAGGGAGATGCGATCCTTTTCTTCAAATTCGGACAAGCGCCGGAGCTGGAAACGCTGTACCGGCAGGTAGAGCGGATGTTTTGTGATTTTCACAAATACCTGATCGCCTACGATAACCGCCGGTTTTGTCAATGTAAATCCTGTATTTCGGCCGTAAATCTCACATTGAAAGTGGTGGCGCATTACGGCGAGTTTACGACCTATCAGGTCAAGAATTTTAGAAAACTGATTGGAAAAGACATTATCGTTGCGCATCAGTTGCTCAAAAACGATATCGAGCAGCACGAATACTGGCTGGTAACCCAAAACCTGTTGAATGGGCAGGCCCCCAACGGTTTTACGGATTGGATGCAATGGCACCCCGGCTCGAAAACGACGGAAAACGATCAGATCCCTTTTCAATACACCCAGATAGGCCCGTTGAAGAACAGCATTCCGCCCTATAAACCGCCATTGCTCGAACCGAAAGAAAAGGTCAAAATGGTGTCTGTTTCAAGGGAATATGACGTGGATATTAAAAAGGTATTCTTCACCTCGGGCCACCTCGAACTGCGGCCCCGCTGGCAGGACGGCGTGAAATCCATCGAAGAGCTGGACCACTTTCTCCCCGGTATCGGGTCGCGTCACAAGTGCGTACGCGAGGATTCGGAAACGATCATGTATGCCAGCGGATTCTCGTACGATCCCGAATCACGGGTCATTTTTAGCGAATCGGACGAGAAATTTACCGGCGTGTGCTATTTTGTGCTGGATAAGCTGGCCGAAAACCGGACACGTCTCAGTTTGGAATATTATCTCAAAAAAGACCCGTTGAAACAACTTTCATTCAGGTTCTTCAAAAAAGATAAAATGGAAGCCGAATTCGGAAAATCACTGGCCAATCTGGAAAAACTGCTCCCGGAAATCACGTTACCCATTGACTTTTAAACAATCAAACCCATTTCTGTTCCACCGCGGCCAATTCACTCATTCGCTCACTATTCCTTCAAACGCCAACCGTGTCGCCCTCATCGGTCACGATTTTGTCTTCGATGTAGGACACGATCAGCGATGCGATATCGATTCCGCTAACTTCTTCAATGCCTCGCAGGCCGGGCGAAGAATTCACTTCCATCACAAGCGGCCCGCGGGCGGATTGCAGCATATCCACGCCTGCGATTTTTACACCTAATGCCTTCGCTGCCGCAATGGCCGTGTGCTCTTCTTCGGGCGAAAGTTCGATCATGCAACCCGAGCCGCCCCTGTGGAGATTGGAGCGGAAATCGCCTTCGGCGCCTTGCCGTTTCATAGCGGCGATCACCTTATTGCCGATGACGAATGCACGAATATCCGCCCCTTTGGATTCGGCGATGTATTCCTGGATCAGGAAGTTCGCTTTCAGTCCGTAGAATGCCTCGATGGTCGATTTGGCAGCCTTGATCGTTTCGGCCAAGACCACGCCTACCCCCTGTGTTCCTTCGAGCAGTTTGATTACCACCGGTGGGCCGCCTACGAGGTGAATGAGCTCGTTGACCTGGGCGGGGTTTTTGGCAATAACCGTTTTCGGAATGTCGATACCGGCCTTCGCAAGCACCTGCATGCTGCGCAGCTTGTCGCGCGAGCGCAGGATGGCCTGTGATTTCACGGTGGTAAAGACTTTCAGGAGCTCAAATTGCCGCACCACGGCGCAGCCGAAGGCATTCACTGACGTCCCGATGCGCGGAATGGCGGCATCGATGCCTATCACGGATTTGCCTTTGTAGATAACGGACGGCTTGCCGCCCTCGATCATGACCGAGCATTTGACATGATCGATTACAACCGCTTCGTGTCCCTTTTGATTGATAGCCTCCACAAGCCGCCGGGTCGAATACAGATCCGGATTGGTGGATAATACGGCGATTTTCATAAATGTTTCAGAAAAATGGAGGTTGGTCCCGGGATTCGCACCCGGATTCGGTCCTGGTTAATTTTGGGAACGGGTTGGTGTCAGCGAATGCCTTGCAGCCGACAGGTTCTTTTTCGAAACATCGACAATGAACCTGTTTTTGAGCAATTTGCGTCCGAGTAGAATGGGGTAATTCATTTTTTGCCGGTTGGCCAGCGAAAATTCGGTACGTATTTTCCTGCCAAACAGCCTGATTGGTGTCTTGATCACAAATCGCTTCTCTTCTTCTCCGAACGAGTTTCGGATTACGGTTTGTTTGAAATCGGTTACTATAAAGAAATGTTGAGGCGCTCCGCGTTTGGCGTCGAGGTAAACGTGGAGCTCTTTGCGTCCCGCCGCTTCAACCAGTTTCACGCGGGAACAATGGATGGCCGAAGTTGCGGCACCGGAATCGATCCTGACGGGCACATTGTACCAGCCCAGTTCCGGCAAATCCGCTATATCGGTTGCGCCTATGGTTTCCAGCGGCCGCTTCATCTGCGCTGGAAAAACTGTGCGACCGTCAGCGACAGGTCCAGAAAAACCATTTTGGCCCGTACATTCCGCTCGATATGGTAATAGGCCGTGTTCACTTCCCCGATCATTCTTTCCAGCGAATCGAAATTGACGGTTTTGGAAAAATTCTGCACGAATGTAAGTTCTTCCTGCGGAACGCGCAAAAGTTCACCGGCGCCATGACTCCACACGAGCATATCCCTGAACAACCGCAACGCATATTCGAGCAGGCCTTTCTGCTTTTCCTTGCTCATGACGTCGTAGGAATCCGCCAGTTTTACCAGATGCGCCACATCGAATTTGTATGAAGAGCGCATCCAGTCGGCGAACCATGCCGAACGGTCATCCTGCTCTTCCTGAACAAGTTTCAACGCTTCGGCCATATTTCCGTCGCACAGGTAGGCTATCTGGCTGGCGGCGGCGTCCGTCACGTCCTGCTGTTTCAGGTATGCTTTGATTTCCGGATCGGTGAATGCGGGAATCGTGATGCGCTGGGTCCGCGAAATGATGGTGGTCAGTAACTTATCCGACTGATCGCTTACCAGAATGAACAAGGTTTTTTCAGGGGGCTCTTCGAGAATTTTCAAAATAGCGTTGGAAGAAGCCGCATTCATGATGTCGGCCTTCCATATCAGCAAAATCTTGTACTCGCCTTCGTACGCTTTAACGGATAATTTTCGCAAAATCCCGCGTGCTTCCTCCACCGAAATGTTGCCCTGCTTGTTATCTGCACCGATGTGGTCGAGCCAGTCGGGTAGGACGCGGTAGGGGTTTTCGAGTAAAAAGGAGCGCCAGAGCGGCAGGAATGCCTCGCTGGTTTTGCCATCCACTTTTTTGGAGGTGGCAATGGGAAATATGAAATGGAAATCGGGGTGGGCGAGCTTGCCCATCTTCACGCACGACGCGCACGTGCCGCAGGCGTCTTCCTCGCCCCGGTTTTCACAATTAATATAGGTAGAGAATGCCAGCGCCATCGCCAGACCAGCGCCTCCGGCGGAGTAGTCGAATAGCTGCGCATGGGCTAAATGGCTGTTCCGGACCGAGCGCCTGAGCGTCGATTTGATATGGTCAAGTCCCGGAATATCTCTGAAAAGCACGGTTTAAATCAATTGATAAATGGGTGAAAAATGCCTACTGGCCGCGCTGGGTTTGCGTATTTTCAAAAACCGCCCGCATAATATCTTCTTCTGTTTCTCCGAATGTTGCGCCGCGACGGCTCACAGTATCTTTTGCTACGGAAACCGCCTTTGGGAAACGGTATTCGCGATATCCCTCGGCCGCTCCTCCCCAAGTGAACGAAGGCACATGTTTCGCCTGAAATCCTCCGCCAAACACATTCACGCTCACGCCCACCACCGTCCCGGTGTTAAACATGGTCGAAATACCCGCTTTGGAATAGTCGCCCATCATGAGCCCGCAGAACAGCAGCCCGGTGTCGGCCAGCGCATTGGTGACGTAGCTATGAAGTTTAACGTTCGTATGGTCGTTTTTGAGGTTCGAATTATTAGTGTTGGCCCCGAGATTGCACCATTCCCCCAGCACCGAGTTGCCGAGGTAACCATCGTGGCCCTTGTTGCTGTAACCGAAGACCACACAGTTGCTCACTTCCCCGCCGACTTTCGAGAACGGCCCGACAGTCGTATTCGGGCGGATCTTAGTGCTCTGCGCCAAAACGCCGTTTTCGCCGATCGCAAATGGCCCCTGAATCATGGACCCTTCCTGGATCAATGCATTCTTGCCGATATAAATCGGGCCGTTTTCCGCATTCAATACCGAGGCTTTGATTACCGCGCCCTCTTCCACGAATATCCGCTCCGGCTCGTAGCAATGCGTAAAGGGGTCATTAATGCCCGCCGATTTCCGAAGGGAAACAATGCGTTCGTAATCGGCTTTGATTTGTGCCCCATTCTGGCCGAATATATCCCATAGCCGGCGGATCATCGTAAACGGCTCTTCATAGGTCACCACTGAAAGACCGCTTGTGCCCTTCAATACATTCCAGGCGGCATGGGTTCTGACGGCCAGGATTTCGTCCTGTTTCGAAACAAGGGCCGTACCATAGGGCAATCCTTTGACAATGCCGGTAAGATGCTCATCCGGACATAATGCGCCGTTGATGTACAGGTTGTCGTCGGAGGTGTGTTGCGGATATTTCTCTGAAAGATAGGTTTCGGTTTGAAACGAAACCGGGGAATGGCACCTGTCGGCCCACTTCTCGGCCAGCGTATGAATGCCGCAGCGGATGCCTGCGACAGGTCTTGTGTATGTAAAAGGTAAAAGTTGAACTCTAAGCGTTGGATCGTCGAACAGAATGATATCTGGCATGTTTTAAAACGTATGTGCGCACCAAAGTTCGGGCATTTTATTGGTTACGGCAAAAAAAGAAGCAGTCTCCCGAGCATATTTGTCGGGAGACTGCCACTGTATTTTTCGCGTTCTCTGCTGTGTTCGACCACGCAGGTAACCGCCGCAAGCGTCGCTTATTTTCCGTAACGCTTTCTGAACTTGTCGACGCGGCCGGCTGTGTCAACAAGTACGTTTTTGCCGGTATAGAAAGGGTGCGACTGAGACGAAACTTCGACTTTGTACACAGGATAGGTTTTGCCGTCTTCCCAGGTAATGGTCTCGTTAGTGTCTATGGTTGAACGCGTAAGGAATTTAAAGTCACTTGATAGATCCCAGAAAACTACTTCTCTGTAATTGGGATGAATATCTTTTTTCATCGGTATATGTATTATTTGTTTCGATACGATTTTCAAAAGGATTGCAAAAGTAAAAAATCCTGATTAGTAAATCAAGCATCGGAACGCTATCTTTTTTTAATATTAATACAATACGGCGAAAATTAATGGCCTAAACTTCACTGAGTTGCTGTTTGAGCACCTCCACGCCACGTCTGGCTTCTTTCTCAAAGTCGTTGTATACGAAGCATTCGATGGAGAGCCCGCCTTTATACCCGATTTTCTTCAAAGCGGCCAGGTATGCCCTGAAATCGTCGCCTGCCACGCCTGGCGGCGTGCGCTTTTCCTTCTCGGCAATGTGGCAATGCACGATGTGTTTGCCGTATTTGACGATCTCCGAAGCCGGCTCGTCTTCCTTTAACATATGATATATGTCGCAAAGCAGCTTCACACGGGGGCTTTTTACGGCATCCACAATCTCGACGCCTTCTGCCAGGCTGTTAATAAAGTTCGTTTCTCCGCGGTTGAGCGGCTCCACCGCAATGGTAACCCCGTATTTTTCGGCAAGAGGCGCCATTTTTTGTGTCAGTTCGATGTGCTGCGCCTTTGCTTTCGCGCGGTCGAAGCCCTCGGGTATGATTCTTGAAGCACCGCTACCGAATACGATAAACTGGGAGCCGCATTCTTTGGCACGTTTCAGGACTGTGTCGGTCCGTTGAAGGATTGCTTCATGGTTTGCGTCGGGACCAAGCGTTTTCAGGCTTGCGGGCAACAGGATCACATACGATCTGATGGGAAAATGTTCGCTTTTGAGTTGCTGAAGGTTCTTTTCGTAACCGGCATCGCCGCCCTCGGGGATCAGGAAGCCTGCCACGGACTCTTCGATATACGCGCACCCCGATTTGCGTAAAAAGTCGGCTTTGTCGTAGGCCGCATACACACCCAGCGGGATGCTGTAAGCTGCATTTCCGACGACTTTGGCCACGGCGTCTGTTAGCGACCCGCCCAGTGCAAGGCCGGCTGCCAGCCCTGAGGTCGTTTTGAGGAATGTCCGGCGGTCGGCCTGTTCGATAATCGTGCTCATATCCGAGAATTTTTATTTGCTAATGATTGATATTTTGTGTTGAAATGAAACAGGTTAGGCGCTATAAAGTTTTCGAGTTTAGAAAGACTATAAATAATGAAAATCGAATTAATGCATTGATTTGCAGGGGATACCGTTTTTGTGGCATTAGTTTGATTAGAAATTTTCTTCCAAAAAAGTTTGCAAAAATTGAAACACATTTTTCTTAAAAATTTTTCTTTGAAACAATTTAGTGTAAGCTTTCCGTAAACAACTAGTTATTAGTTTCTTAACAATTTAGTAATTTGGACTATGCTGATAAGGCCCGGTTTTATAGCAGAATCCCGATTGCGAATCTGATTTCTTTAGTGTTATTTCAAGAGATTTTTGAAGGTCATTTCCGACTGTTCTCCCAACAATATACATCACTAACGTTCTATCAAACACCACATTACTATGTCTATGTATGTCATAAAGCGTGATGGTCGCCGCGAATCCGTGAAATTCGACAAGGTGACTGCCCGCATAGAGAAATTGAGCTACGGCCTGGATGCCACGTACGTCCAGCCCGTGGAAGTAGCCAAGAAGGTTGTTTCCGGCATTTATGACGGCGTTACCACTGCCGAGCTGGATAACCTCGCTGCCGAAACCGCCGCTTCGATGACCACCAAGCACCCCGATTACGCGATTCTGGCAGCCCGCGTCGCTATCTCAAATCTCCATAAGAATACATTGAAGTCGTTTTCGGCTACAATGAAGCGTCTTTATACATATATAGATTCCAAAACAGGCGAAAACGCATCGCTGATCTCGAAGGAGGTTTACGAGGTGATCCGCCAGAATGCATCGCTGCTCGATTCTACTATTATATATGACCGCGATTATTCCTACGATTATTTCGGCTATAAAACCCTTGAAAAGTCGTATTTACTGAAAGTTGAGGGGAAAATTGTCGAGCGCCCGCAGCATATGCTCATGCGCGTGGCCATCGGTATTCATCAGGACGACGTGCAGGCGGCGATCGAAACATACCATTTGCTTTCGGAAAAATGGTTTACACATGCCACGCCTACACTGTTCAATGCCGGTACGCCGAAGCCGCAAATGTCGTCGTGCTTCCTGCTCACGATGAAGGAAGACAGCATCAACGGCATTTATGACACCCTCAAAAACTGCGCATTGATCTCGCAGTCGGCCGGTGGTATCGGTTTGAGCATTCACGACGTCCGTGCGACGGGTACTTATATTAAGGGAACGAACGGACAGTCTAACGGTATCGTACCGATGCTCCGCGTGTTCAACGACACGGCCCGTTACGTAGATCAGGGAGGCGGTAAGCGCAAAGGCTCCTTCGCGATTTATATTGAACCCTGGCATTCGGATATTTTCGATTTCCTGGACCTGAAAAAGAACCATGGAAAAGAAGAGCAGCGTGCGCGCGACCTTTTCTATGCATTGTGGATTCCGGATTTGTTCATGAAGCGCGTCGAAGCGAACGATACGTGGTCGCTTTTCTGTCCGCACGAATGCCCGGGGCTGGCCGATACGCATAGCGAAGAATTCGAAAAGCTGTACGAGCAATACGAGCGCGAAGGCAAGGCACGCAAGACCATCAAGGCGCAGGACCTGTGGTTCGCGATCATGGAATCACAGATCGAGACGGGCACTCCTTATATGTTGTACAAGGACCATGCGAACAGCAAGTCGAACCAGCAGAACCTGGGTACCATTAAATCGTCGAACCTTTGTACTGAAATCATCGAGTACACTGCGCCTGACGAAGTAGCGGTTTGTAACCTGGCGTCTATCGCACTGCCAAAATTCGTAGAGCAAGGCGAGGATGGTTTCATGCGTTTCGATCATCAAAAGTTGTATGAGATCACAAAAGTGGTAACACGCAACCTGAACAAGATCATCGACCTCAACTTCTATCCGGTTCCCG